>JANNQA010000100.1:0-17029 GCA_031400515.1 Bacteroidota bacterium | reverse complement strand
GTAAAATTGTGTACAGGACTACCCCCTAAACAATGCTTACTATATTTCCGCCTCTCACGGGCTGTAGGTTTAATCTTAGCTGGAGAAACATCAATGGACCAAATAGCTTGGCGAACAGGCTTTAGTTCTCATAGCAGCTTTAGTAGGGCATTCCGAAGAGTAATAGGTGATAGTCCAACAAATTTCAGATATCACCAATTAAAGGTTACAACCGGTATAGTTAATGTTATACCGGGACTAGATTGAATTAGTTTCTTTATGCAACCTTATGCCGTTGCATTTTCACCCAATCTTATGAGCTAGCATTGTCTTGACTAAGGTAAAATAGTTGTGTTGACGCTCCCAATACTATTTCGCCAAT
Organism: Bacteroidota bacterium; assembly: GCA_031400515.1. Taxonomy (GTDB): domain Bacteria; phylum Bacteroidota; class Bacteroidia; order Chitinophagales; family Saprospiraceae; genus DATDQA01. The sequence continues at coordinate 16,668 of JANNQA010000100.1, read as the reverse complement.
AGTGCTTTTGTAGTTTGATGCATGCATCCCGTCAATTAATTTTGACTATACGAACAAGATGCACATGCAGTTATTCAGTATGATGTAGGTGTCCTACATTAGGATGGAAGTATTAGTATATCTCAAAATCACAAAGTCAAATAGAACAAATTAAAATGACATCAATCTCAGATTATTCACTAATAAGTTTAAGCAATGAAAAAACTATTATTTTTTCTGACAGCGATTTCATTAATCGCGTGGCTGGCTTGTAATAAGGAAGACGCTTCCATTGATAAGCCGAGTTTAGTAACTACAAGGGGTTGTAACTCTGGAGACAACTATATACACTTTCATCATTACATTGCCTCATGTAGAAGTGCTTGTGAGAGAGGCATCGGTTTAAGATGCGGGGGTTGGTATTCCCATTGCAATAACGGCGTTCTTCAATATGCCTTTGCTCAAGGTAACTGCTATAACTCAGTGGGAGGAAACTATGGCAGCTATGACTATGATGAGGTGCCAACTGTACATCCTGACTCACCTAGGGTATTTGAGATGAAGTTGCAATTACTAACATCGACTACAGCAAGAGTTATTTTCTTGGAGCAACTTCCCCAAGAAGATTTGACTGAATATCGTTATTTGGAAATAGAAAATGATCGCATAAGATGGGATCATCCAGGTTATCAATTTTCAGGAGTAGGTCAAGTGTATTCATACTTTCAAATCCTAGAAGGAGATTACTATATTAATCCATCTGCTTCGACATTTGGGACTGCGATAGTCAACATACATTCGTACTAACGAAGCTAATAAGTGTGTCTTTATGCAATGTGTATCCATTAATTACTGATTTTTAAAGTATTTAGTCGATTACTTGCCAATATGACAACATTTACCATCTTGGTATTCTTTGACGATCCAATTAAACTGGTTTCAGAATTATTCTTTAACAATCTAACCCAGTTTAAAATGGAAAGCTCAAATGACCGCAATCAATCGGCGGGGATAAAACCAAATTCACGCAAACTAAAAGTTTACTATGCCTTTTCCGACAACAGGTTTAGTAGCAACTACAACTACCCCGTAATCCGAATTGGTGGAAAATACCTTCGCTCCTTCGGGTTCGAGATTGGCACACTGCTACAAGTTGACCTATCTGAAGGTCAAATAGTCGTCAACAAGGTAACCCACTGATACTACTTAATCCCCTCTATCTACAACCTGTAGACCACTAAACAACCACATATAAGTATGGGTATAAGTAACCATTCAAATGGAAGGGCCAATCTATATCAAGTTGTGACAAATCAGATACTTGAACTATTAGAAGGCCAAAAGCTTACATGGAACAGGCCATGGGTATCGGTCATCGGAAAACCTGCCCACAACACGCTTTCCCAACGGACATATTCCGGCCTTAACCAGATCCTGCTTTCATTTAGGCAAGAACATCTGGGTTTACCGTATAATGGCTGGCTCACATTTACACAAATTCAGGAGTTAAGAGGACGAGTAATTGCAGGAGAATCATCTTCGGCTATCTACTATTACAAAATTCTCTATTTCGAGGACGGTGGCAAACAGGTTAGCTCTGAAGAATTTCAGAGATTGACTAATACCGAAAAGGAAAGAAAGGGCTTACGGAAACATTTTCTTCTCAGGTACTACAATGTTTTCAATATTGGCCAGATTAAGGGGTTACCCGCGGCTTTGTATAAGGTGCAGGTGCCAGCTACTCTCACCTGGCTACAAAAAGATGATCATGCAGAACGCCTCATTAAAGCTACAGATGCCAAAATAATCCACTGGGTGAGCGATGAAGCATGCTATAACTACGTCAATGATGTGATCTTTCTACCAGTACGTGAACAGTTCGAAGGGCTTACCGCATACTATGAGACAACGCTGCATGAGCTTGCTCACTGGACCGGACATACCTCACGGCTTAATAGGAAGTTACAGAACGCTTTCCGCACTGTGGGTTATGCCCAGGAGGAGTTGATCGCAGAACTTTGCTCTGCATTCCTATGTGCACAGCTTGGATTCTCAATGGGTATCACTAACAACGCCGCATACATCCAAAGTTGGATTGAAGTACTGAAGGAGGACTCGCGATATATATTCAAGGCCGTCCACAAAGCAGAGGAAGCCGCTACTCTGATTAATTCCTTTAGTCGTACACCGGTTGAGGCCATGGATCAAGATAGTGATCTATGAACTTGGCTATTTCAAGATCCCCGCAACCACATAAATCAAGTGTTTGCGAACTCGTTCCAGTAGCTTCCCCTGATGGGTGGGAATAACCTATCAATTGCGCATTCTGTTATGTACAGAGTGCGCTTTTTTATTTGAGGAGTCGAGAGTGGTTTCAAATATCTCTTAGACAAAGATCTGATTTCTTCCGCATCAGTAAAGGCTAAAATGAATCATGCTGTGCATGAGCCTTGACAGATTCTCCAGAAATCAATGACTGGACGTCTAAGAGACATTTGAACCATGAGTTCTATATTGGAACACAATCCATTTTGAGCGTTTCGCGCTGCTATACCGGAATTGCCCGTCTTTGCCAATAACGAGTATCCATCCGTAATCTCCTCCTAGCACAATTCATGAGTTTATTCTATGACCTGGCATTGTGCTAATGGCGGATATTGAAAAAGGAATACTGAATGTTCCTCATTTCAACCTACTTCCAAAATAGAGTGGTTATGACATATGAAATTAATTTGTAATATTTACAAGGCAATTTTAGAATTTTATTGTACGTTTACAACAATAGAACTCCCTGATGTACGAATTTTCGTTTCTCCCCTTACCAAATCAGATAAATTTTAGCCTTCGCCCGTAGGCAGTCTTGCGGACGGGGTTATTTTTGTATTGACCAGTTAATTGATAAAAAAATGAATAGTAACAGTGACAACATTTCTAAATCAGGAATCCCTTGTGTAGATAAGGAGCAGTTGCGGTATGGTGTTGAAATGATGAGAGCCGCAATGGGTAGGGCCAGATGGCTTTCAATTAATTATGCCAATGGTCGGAGCGTAAATGCATATCGGCAAATTGATAGAGAACTATGTGACCTGATGGAACTAATGGATAAACATGATTGGGATCTCAAATCACTGTTCACAGAAGCTGCAAAACCAGGTGTTCAAAATTCATCTGGATTAGAGAATACAATAGCTGTTTCACAAGAATCAGATTGGCTTGAAGCTGTTCAGAAAGCCTATGAAACCCTTCATCCGAGAAAGAGCTTTAAGGATCACTTACTACTTCAGCGTTCCGCGAAATGATTTTTATGGCTTTTTTGAAAGTTTCTCCATAACCTGATCCAGGAGTTGCTTCTTAATATCTAAGGAGTGCTTCTTATTCTTAAGTTCGCCGTACATCGCATCTTGTTCTGGGTTAATTTCATTTAGCTCCTTTTCAGTGGTGTATGAGATTTCCTGCATTGCATCAACAATATCCTTTATACTGGAGATGCGCATGTCTTCCTCCACCCTGTCAAATTCAATTCCGTACACGTGTTCCAATGTCTTATATTCCCCCATCGAATTATGACCCATCAAGATATCCGGCACACAATCACCTTGCTTATCGTATCTGTAGTATTCAGACAAGATTATTTTGTCATCAACTAGTGCAAAATGATAGTGCCTTGATACCTGAACCAAGAAAAAACCTGAAGCTGATCGGTTTTGTGTAAATCTAAGTTTGTTGGAACCAGTAAGACAACGTAACAAATGACTAAAACAAGCTACAGTGCATTTCGCTACAAACTGTACAAGTTGCTCCTTTTTATGTTGTTCCTTTTTATCAAGTGAGCTGTCCTTCGACGAGAGCGCAAATAACCTTTTATACACCAGTCGTTTATTAGCTGAAAGCCTCTTTTCGATTAGTTCAAATACTTTGTTGTGGGCCTGAGAATATGCAAGCAAATAATCTGGATGGTATGCTGAACTACCTTTTTCGATGTATTCATAGATGAATAATGTATTCTGGACATTCATCAAGTTGGACCTTGCTACTTCCCAATAGCGGTCAATAAAGCTCCTTTCATCCGGTTCAAAGTCATCATCTTTGGAAATCAAACCGAGCCGAAATTCTTCCGGATTAGTCTCAGGTCTTTTATAGTTTAGGTCAACAACTTTATCTTCTATTCTCGTGTCCGTGAGAATCTTGAAGTTAAATATATTCGGAGGAGATTCATGATGTATGAACTTGGCGTAATCCAAGCGCTCGTAAAGGACGAGGTCTAGAATCCACATATAATAGGATCGATAGCCGTTGAAGTCATTAGAACCCTTACTTGGTAGCCTGGCCATTGCAAGTTTGTTCACTACAGTTGACACGTTTACTACAAAGCTTCCTGGTTTTTTACCGACTTTGCCATACTTCCATCGTTTAGCTATTCTGCTCAGAACATGATAAATCTCCATGTCCCTCTTGCCGGTTCCTGTCCAGATTTTCCAAAGTTGCCCTAATACACTGTCGGCAAAAATGGTCCGTTCCTTACCCTGCAAAGTGATCCTAATCTTGCTAGACATACTCAGAATTGAGTAAAAATTTGACGAGTTGTGTTGCAGTAATTTAAAATGTCTTTCCTGCTTGTGGTGTCCAGTTCTTAGTCGATTTCAATTGTTCACATACCAAATATGAGAATTTGAATTGACAATTTCTCAAAAATGAGAAATCGTACTTAAAAACAGAATTCCAAATTCTCAATACTGAGATCAAGACGTACCGCTCATTCTTTGCATGACAATAAGACCCTGACATTTTTAAGGACCAACTCGTTATCGTATGTGTGCAAGGTACAATGGCATACTCCAATGGGAAGCGTTGGAGTCTCACAAAAGGTGAGGTTGAAATAAATAGGCTGTCGGATATCTAATGATAAGACCGACAGCCAGGAGCTCTGCAAAGGGAATGCTGAACACTGTTAAGGACGGAAATACAGCTACGAACCTCCAGAGCGAGTCCAGTATGACAGGTCTCATAACACAAGTCAATACTGAGGCTGCGCATCCATAGGTACTATACTCCTCCCTCCGCAGATCTCCAAATCAGGATTGGCTTGATAATTAAGTATCACTGCCGCGTTCGCGGCTACCGATTTGATTCTTTAACGATCTAAAAACCAGTTCTATCATGGATGACGCTAGCAATGACATGGTGACTCCATCGGAACGTGTTGGAGCTCTCGCCAGAAGGAACAACCTCTCAGTTGATGCCTTTTCTGAAATCGCCGAAACCCGGCTTTCAGATTTCAGTACTTGGACGACAAACGTTTTAGGCACAGCTAAACATGAATTGACAACACTCGATCACCTCATCCAGAGTTGTCAGAAAGCAGAAAAGGAAAATTCCGCCAAGCAGAAGAGTGTGAATGTGGCAATTGAAACAAGTAGGAAGGAAATTGTTCAAAAACAAGTTAGACTAAGACGGGAGGAGGTTCATGATGGATTCATGAAATCTGTATTGAAGTCTAAAGGCTTCTGGTGTCTATCCGGCATTGCTGCACTATTCATGGGCACATGGAACTTTGTCGTCTGGCGTTTAGTAAGATCACGAATAGTTGACCTAACAGATATCATTGGAGGTGTTATCACCTATTTTGCCGGATACGTAAATGGAATTCCGGTTCAGGATATCATCTTCATAGTAGGCTCCGGCACATCATTGTCATTCATATTCTGGGCCATTTATGTATCGATGTATCACAAAAACCATATTTCAAGTCCATCCCGGGATTGGAAAAAATATGAGTTCTGTGCAGTGTCTGCACTTGTATTCATTGAGCTTGTTTTGACAGTATATTCGGTCTATGCAGCTAGCCTTGCTGGTTTAACCAATAAGCGGTTGAGCGATATTCCCTTGGCAATGATTTCGTTCGAGTCGTTCGTTTTTATCGCGTTCTGGATACTCTTTCATTTTCTGGTATACAAGTATTGGATTGCATACATCCGTGACAGTGCCGGAAAAGTAAGCGGGGAAATTTACCTGATCGAGATTCGCGAAGAAATTAATAAGTCGATCAAGAAAAGGACGGAACTGGAGACTGTTGATTCTAAAGTGAAAGTAGCAGCCGAAACAATTAAACAAGAAAGGGTTACACTGAAGGCTAGACTTCTTGCCTTCAAAGTAAGTGAGTACGGGATAGCTGCTACAGCGGTTATAGCAAAGAACGCCGTCGTTGATTTCAGTCATAAATGGCTACTAGCCGCACGAGATGAATTCACCTTAACAGGCAATTCTAGCAGTTACGTTGATTATGAAGTCACCATCAAAAATGTGGTCGCAAGAATAACGGAGGCTATCGATACGAGGGCAAGGAAAAGTACTGAACTTCTAGAAAGGTTTAGAGAGCAAGCCAATCGTTTATTAGCTGTCCTGGACGGGACTCAGGTGATCCTTTCTCCTGTAACTGCGAAGTTGTTACCCTACATTTTGTTGCCACTTTCAATGGCCATCGTAAGCGGCTGTGCGGAAAATGTTGTCTACAATCCGCAGACTGGCATCCAAAGGTTGAACGTATTGGTGGCTATCGACCCATCGGACAGATTTTTGAAGGATGAGGATAGTCTGTATTTACCTGTAGCCTTTGACCTCTCCGTCATTGAAACGGCTTATAACGAGTGGGAGCAAATAATAATCAGTGCATATGACCAGGGTATAGATGTTGCTCAGGTAGAAGGAGAATTTTGGGTTGTACCTATTCCAACGCCACATGAGTCCAGAAGGACGGTGTCGTCGTTAGGTTTTGGTCTTGAACTATCGGATCTACCGACAATAAAGCGATGGGATCATCTCGTTGCCCAAAAGGACTCAGTAGTGAAACGATCAAGTTTGATTTACGAGACGGCTCTAACATTTGAACCGGAGGGGGCTGATATATGGGCCTTTTTTCGCGATCTCGATTCGTATCTGAAGCAAAGGAAGGATTCAGTGACCTGGCAAAACAAAATGATTTTGCTCACAGACGGCTATCCATACTTGGAGAAGGGTTTGAAGAAACAGAGAAGGTCGAATGGCTGCCAACGCGACTACCTTGACGAAGGAGACATGGACAAGCTTAGGGCAAGCTCCAACTGGGAGAAGGAATATCTAGAGAACCACATGGGTTTTCTTCCAATAGGTCATATTTATGACAACCTGGACGTACTGGTTATTGGGCTGAATGAACCCTTAACTCTGCAAGGAAGCGCGAAAGAATTCGAAATAATCAAACGGTACTGGACTGACTTTTTTGAAAGTATGGGTATTAAGCACTATAGCTTTGTCCGATTGAATAGCCCTGCCACAACTAAGATAATCCGAGACTTTATAAAATCATAATAATGGAAGGGCCAGAAATCAAAATACGTAGCACCTGGCAAATTCTTAACGATGCAAGCAAGCACTTTGTCCGAAACCTAGGATACTTCTTCTTGCTATCCATCCTGCCTCTAGTGCTTTCGTTCCTCGCTGTTGTCGTGGGAATAACCTACCTGGATGACTCTACAGCTATCATCTTGGTAGCACTGCCTATAGCCCTATTCATCTATGGGTTCACTTTGCTTATTTCCTGGGAAACAATGTGTGGGGCTAAACCGCATTTAGGAATAATGGCGACCTATACTCTACGAACAGCATGGAAATTTGCCATCACATTGGCACTCTTTTGGGCTGCCCTCGTACTAGTACCACTGGTAGTGATATTCTTCATTCACAGAGTCGTTCAGTTCATCACCGAAACTCGAAAGGTTGGAGCTTTCACCTCCTTAATCTTATTTGCTCTCACGTTGTCATGCATCCCGCTTTTGATAGCATTCTTTCCGGAGCTCAGAAATATTGACACACCAATCTTCCCTGCAGCCTTAGTTCTCATTGTAACTATACTATCCATTCCTTCTATTCTTCTAATGCTGGTACCTGCTCATGCATTCTTCCAGAGATGTAATATCATTCGAGCCTTCACAAGTTCCATATCCCTGGGTTGGGGATATTGGTTGCACATACTTCCATTCGTTTTACTTGAGATACTGTCAATACTTGCGATTGCCATTATGAGCATGGTGCTCTCCAACCATGCCCCGATTATATTTCCATTGGCACTTGACCAGTTGACCTTTGTCATCGCCGGGATGATTTATGTGATTACGCTTCCTTTCTTTATCAATTTGCGAGTCTTTTACTTTCAGGATCTCGTACTCAGAAAACAGGGTTACAATGCATTACTTCGTGTCCGGGAGTGTTGTAACTGCCTAAGCAGACGGCCTGAATATTCGGTTGGTTTGTCAAAAAAGTTATCAAATCCTGGAAAGGCTATTTCAACCTAGTAACCATGTCTCGATCGGCGGTAAATATGTTTCTAGATCTATTGCGAACCCTGTTTGTCACAATAGTCAAGCTAATCGCTATAGCGTTCGCCTTCTTTTGTAAAGTATCCGGAATGCTCCTCCTAAAAACCGGCGAGACAATCGAGAAAATGCTTTCAAGATGATTAAGATCGTAAGCGCAGTCTTTGAGCTTATCTTTTTGTTGCTTTCCGATGTCTTTGCCGGAGTTTTTGATTTCATTTCCTCCCTGATTCAACCATCTCGCAAGACCGAATTCAATGCAGATTTTATTCCCGTCAGCCAAGTTCTTCAAAGAGATGATATCGGATTTTGCCTTAGTGGAAAATTCTCGCTGACCGCATCCGAAAGCTGTCGCAATGCCCTCATCCTGGGAGGTAGCGGCTCAGGTAAAAGCTCCACCGTCTTAGTCAATACTGCATTATTAATGGCTCCAGGAGGTTCATCACTAATAATTAACGACCCTGCACATGAACTGCTCGTGCTCGTGAGCGGCGCTCTGATAAAACATGGATATATAATCAAAGTCATTGATTACAGCAATCCTCAATCCGAATGTTTCAATCCGCTTAAACGCTGCACAACGATTTCTGATATACAAAAAATTTCATCACTCTTAGTGCGCAATGCTTTGGGTGAAGCGAAGGATCCATTTTGGAATAAGAGCGCCGAAAGTCTGTTGAGTCTTTTCATCAGGTACTTAATTTTCTATGCTGAGCTGGAATACAGGACCCTCCACAACGTGCTTCATCTCGTAAACGTGTTTGCCGGTAAGCCTGAGAAAATAGACAGGTTGATGGTTAGGTCGAGGGATGAAAAGCTTCTTTCGGAGTACAAAGCTTTTGTCGCTTATGGCGACAAGACTCTTTCGTCGATTATTGCTACTACTAAGGCAGCCTTAACGTTATTCTCAGATGAAACCATAGCGAGAATCACTTCGGTTGACACAATTGACTTCAAGGAATTCCGAACGAAGAAGGTCGCTTTATTTATAAATAACTCTGTGCCGGATATGGCTTACTATTCTCCATTGACGTCTTTGTTCTTTCAGCAATTGTTGAATGAAATGTTAGTTAGAATTCCAAGCAAAGTTGAAAACAACATTTTCTTTCTGATAGATGAGGCAAGCTCGATGTATTTGCCTGGACTCTCAACGACCATAAGTAACATCCGAAAATTTGGCGGTGGTATGATGTTGGTTTATCAGGACTATCACCAGCTTGAACACATTTATGGAATATATGAAGCGAAAAACATCTCAGCAAACTGCTATGCCAAAGTCTATTTGCCCGGCCAGCCGATTGACACATGTAAAATGCTCGAAACGACCCTTGGCAAATTTGAGTATGAAGACGAGAAAGGGATCAGACATACTCGCCAGTTAATGATGGCAGATGAAATTCGAATGACAGATAGAGCAATAGTGCTCGTTGGCAACAAGCCACCGATGCATGCCAAATTGCATCCTTACTTTAAGAATGGCAAACTAAAAGCCTTTACTGAAATACCTGCCTACGCACCCGAAAATATATTACCATTTGATACTCCTCCTTTAATGAATCTTCAAGATGAAGCGAAGAGTTAAGGGAAGGAGTAGTGTATATGCTTTCCTACATGAATCAGGTGTACTAGATACTGGTACCCATGAGGAGATTCAGAGTGCTCGCAAAGCGTACTGGAAGGAGTATAAGCGCAAATGGCGAAATGAGAAGCGCAGGAAGGAAAAGGAAATTACAGTATCGCTCGACAATCTTGAATTGAATTCATTAAGCCTAGAGGCTCGGCGTCATAAAATCACCCGGACACAATTCTTGAAACTGGCTGCTTTCGCCTACATCAATAGAAGCTTCATTGTCCCAGATAAGGTAGAAGTCAGGCAAATTGAACAATTGTTGTCCATGACCTATAATTCTATCCAAGACTTACTTGAGAATGATGCTATGAGCTTCAACGTCGGACGTGATGCCCTCGCAACCATTCGAAAGCTGGAATTAGATATCCTTCCGACTCTCCACCATCCTAAGTTAATGGAGGAATATCTAATGGAACACATTCAAAAGCATCCGGATAGCAGATCTAAATTGCTTAAGATCATAAACTCGCTATAGTCCGTGATTCTCAAAAGCCTGACACGGAGAAACAACACCCTTCAACTAGTGAACTACCTTTTCAAACAAGAAAAGGGCGAAAAGCCACAGCCCGTGTTAAAGCATAATTTGCGATCGCGGTCAACGAAAGGATGGGCGAAGGAAATTGATGCCAACGAAGCCTTAAGGATTCGAAGGAGAAAGGATAATATCAAACTGACCCATACGATTCTTTCGTTCTCCAATAAGGACAAAGACCATATCAGTAAAGAGCTACTGAAAGACATTTCGAAAAAGTTTGTAGAGCTAAGAGGTAAAGACAATATCTATTTGGCTTCATCCCATTACGACAAGGCCCACACTCATTTGCACGTTGTGATGTGTGCCACCAAGTATTTAACTGGTGAGTCCAATAGGATATCCAAAAAGGAATTCCAGGAGCTCAAGCTTGCCCTAGATGCTTATCAGAAGGAAAAGTATCCAGAGCTGATTCACAGCCTTCCTGAACATGGAAAATCTTTACACGGAAGAGGCGCTGAAAAGGAATATCAGTTTCGTGAAGGGAAATTATCCCAAAAGCAACAGATTTTGGTAACTGTGGAATCCATATATAGGCAATCAAAATCTCTGGATCATTTCCTCGCCCAACTCATATCCGAAGGATACCAGCCATATCATCGGGGAGGCAGATTATACGGCCTGGAAAATGAAGAAGGTCGACATTTTAGATTTAAGACTATCGGCTATGATAAGAACAAGCTCGAGGAGTTGGATCGGCAACATGAGCATGAAGAAAAGGAGCTTCAGGAAATTAGGGATCTACGTGAATCTAAAAGCCTAGAGAAGGAGGAAGAAAAGGAGGAAGAATATGAACGAGGTAACGAGCATGATGCGGATGAAGAAACTGAAGATGCTTCTGAAGATTCGGAATATAATGGTTCTGGAATTTAGGGGTTCGGGTCTCCCGACAAGATTGCCTCTCGCCATAATGCAGATTATCAATCGCCATGGCGAGAGGCAATCTTGCAACCACTATAAGTAGCATTTTACTAGCCCCTCAAATCATTGGCCTCCATTCAAATAATTGATGTCCAAACACAAACTAATCCGGCCCAGCTCTTGTGGTTCCTGCATTAGTGGGGATCTCAAAATGTGTCAGAATGGTATTCCCTCGTCTTTGTTTCGTTCAAATACTTGTATCACATAGAAGAATAGTGCCTTCATCGGTTGACTCAATGGCTTATGCCCATTGATGATGCCCGATAGTGTACTCTTCTCGATTCCAGTCATTGCAACGAGATCCTTCAGCTTCATTTTTGTTTGACTCATTCTCTTCTCTATCCATTCAGGAGTGACAACATCCGGAGGCGATTCTTGATAGGTCACCGGATGCACCTGGATTGTTTTGCCAGGAAGGAAAGGCTCGAACAGGCTTCGTGTAACACGAATGATGTCATTCACATCCGCAACATTCTCGTGAAATGGTTTATTCTGCTTGGTCCTAATGATCACTTGATCACCATCAACGGCAACTATCGAGAATGTCATACTAAAGAAGCGCCTCCGTTGCATTGCGTCATTCTCCAGTCTCTCAAGCTTGTCAGGTGGAAAGTCCAGGAGTTCCGCATTGAATATGGTTTTCATTGATGCTGCTTTGCTTGTTATTGAATGATGGATAAGAAGAGGGCTCAAAGGCCCTCTTCTTTGTGTTTCGGATTGCGAAGCTCTTCGAAGCTGACAAGGTTGAAGATGGCTTTCTGATCATGCAGGCTCAGCATCACCATTGCTTTGTCAGTGTGATCCTCGACTACGGTAGCATCGAAGTAGAAGTGACTGTCCTGTCTGTTGTACCAGACTCCTACGATCCGGTTCCTTTCCCATGCGTAAGGATCAGCCGGCGAAGGTCGTCCATACCGTGAGCGTGATGTGTCTTGCTGTTCGCGATCACCCAGCCCGGTTATACAGGCTCGCAGCTGGGGACGTAGATCGTGAACCCCATCCGGTTCGCTTCAGCGATCTGCCAGACTTTCAGAATAAGGATTTCGAAATCCATGTCTCCAGTGCAGGTGTTTATTCTGCTGCCAAACAGTGTTTGTTAATAACAAACCAAAGATAAGTGATAGTTTGATATTATCAAACTATGAATGAACTTTTATTACAATTATTTGTAATTAAATTCTCGTTACAATTAAGCACAGTCTAGGAATTCTCCGAAATGGCTTTAATTTTGTACTAGAATTCCAGCTAGCGCGCAGCGCTAGGTACGCTAGGTAGAAAATATGCGTTTTTCTAATGTGAAAAACATGGCAGGAAAAAGTGGCAGGAAAATAGCCAAAAATAATACCAGGAAAACATCAAGATAAAAGTGAGGCCGGCGGGGGAATCGAACCCCGTTTTGGGCGACTTGCAAGAACGCTTCCCTACCTTCGGGTACGCCGGCCGTCAACTTTCAAACGCGTTGTGCAGATTCTGTACAGCGCGTTTTTATTGATATCACAAAGATACAGTCTCTGTCTGGAACTTATCTATGATTAATAGTCATCATTTGAGAACGTTAACAGATATATTTTCCCTTAATATGCAAGGCCCTGTCTGCATGAAACTAATACATATTGGCATTGGATAGAATTGTTAAATTCCTTTCAAAAACCACTTAACCGGTACCGCAAAAAGGTTCTATTTACCCTCGCTAGTCCAAAAGTAGTGGGACCTATCCGAAATCTTTATACGTCCTCTTTCGCATTTTTTAGATCGCGTTAACCTGTATAGCATTTTGATAGGGCGTTATCTGGAAGAATGTGGAATTCTTCTTCTGGATGTTCATCATTGCCCCTTTGTGAATATCAGGCTTTGGTATGGTGCTCGATAATAGCAGGCTTGCCAAACTGGCCTTCGGCGGATGATCTCAAAAGATTAGGAACCCATCATCACATAGTGGGTTCCCTAAAAATGGTCTTGCAAAAATTGGGCTTAGCCGATATGAACCTCACCGGGTCCATAGCTGCCTTTCTGACCTGAGTCAACCAATTGTCTCCAACGATCCTGAAGTCCACCTTTCCCTTTTGACAATGCCCACACTGAGCCATCTTGACAAAGCGCATACAAGCGATACTCATCGTCACCTGGGGAGATCGCGATGATTTTTGAATTCAACGTTTCCATATTGAGTAATGTGTTTGATTTACTATTCTTTCAGGCGATGAAAATGCTTTGTACCTGTTCACCGTATCTATGATATTGAATTTCACTAGCAACCTTTCTGCATCTACCTTTCAGGCTTTCTACATGAAACCAAATGTCATCAAATGGTATGCTGCTATGCCAATTACGCAAGGCATTATCGGCCTTAGTTATTTTGCCTTTTTCTGTGTTTATGTTCTCTTTGAAGATTGCCAAGCGTCGCCGGAGATTATTTAGATCATGTTGGTTCTCAATGGTCTCATGATTACGGATATAGTCCTTCTCCTCGTTTTCCAGTTCAGTTATTCTACCTTTTGAAACGATGGCCGCATTAGTCGCAGCAATGTACTCGTCGTACGCATCTAGAAGTCTTTGCATGTCGTCCATAGGGTGGAGGGTTAATTGGTTATCTAAAAAAGAAATGATTTTGTTACTCTAAGCTTTCATTCATTAATGCATGGACATCGATTTTCTCATAAGACACTCCATCAGCAAGCGCCTTCTCTGCTCTATCCCTTACAACTTCAGCGCTAGCCTCTCTTCGATCTGCCTCCAGCTCAAAAGAGACATTTAGAAACACCGATTACTTGAATGCTTCATCATCTGCGAACTGAATGAATTATTGCGGTCCTTCGAGTGTAGCCCTGGTATATGTGGTCACTCGCATTACTTAAGAGTTTATTGCGGATCATGCCCGCCTTGCTGGTCGTTGAGCAAAAAATCTTCGTCCTGATCATCATCAAGGGACTCACATCCTTGATCTGAAATAAGTATATAGTCTCGATCAAGAATAGCCTCCATTTCATCTATATCCTTTTCTTCCAGATCTACATAATCTTGTTTACCGCTGTCATAAATCACCCTAATTTTAAATTTCTCCACCTGACATTGTTCCAATTCTAATGTACACGCTTCAAGAGGACTAGATTTCTCAATAGCCCGGAATCTATGAACTGAGCAATTGCCCCACCCACAACCACGTAGGCTAAAACCCTGATTGATCAAACTCTGATCATCCTCCATACTATTAATTTAATTTTTCAAAAAGATGAAACAATGGTGGTTTTATCACACATCCTATACAGATAACCGCAAGCGCATTCCTGGCAAGGATAACTTAACTTCTTTGCCGTCCTTCTGCTGACTGGTAATGAAATCATAAATGCTTTGCAAATCTTGATCCTGATCTGGACGCTCTTCAGCTGAGATCATTATGCTAATAGCATACATGGCGAGGTGTCTTGTTGCTAATTCCTCCTCGAATGGAATGATCAATTCGTTCATAGTAATTGATTCTTATTTTAACTACTGTCATAAGTAAGAAACAGGATGGCTACCCTTCCGCGACGAAGGGTAGCCATCCTCGTGATCAGCAATCTTTACAAAGTGATTGCTAGTACAAAGTTAAGGCCATCATTTCTGTGATAGTATCCACATACAAATAGTAGAGCTCCCTTGAAGGTCTCACTGACTAATTGACATTTTCAAAGGGGGAGCTATCGTGTCTTCCATGATAGCCCACATCACCCAACGATGGCTGCGTGCCCGCCTTCATTTATTGTAACCGGGTTCTGTTCTGCAAGATAAGGACTGCCGGAAAACCAAGTTTATCGTTCCTACGCTAGTGTCCCATGCATGCAAATGGCATGCAAATAAAAAAGGAGCTTTGAGAATACACTCATAACTCCTTGATTATTAAGTCGGGGTGGTGGGATTCGAACTCACGACCCCCTGCTCCCAAAGCAGGTGCGCTAACCGGCCTGCGCTACACCCCGAACTATTCTTGTATCTATTTCAATTTAACTTTCTCGTCGAACTCACGACCCTCGACCTCATCGGGATGCGCTAACCGGCCTGCGGTACACCCCGAGACTCGCTGTACATTCTAGTGAAGCGGGCGCAAAGATAGCAATCCAATCGACTTGAATATCAAATAAGCCAAGCATCTCCTCACACCTCATGCACCGTCACCGAGATCGGATAGTGATCGCTGAATCCATTTTGATTCACAGGCTTGCCCATACCACCATAAATAACCGGAGTAGGGTAGACTCCAGTACCCACCATCTCGGGGAAATTATTGATACGGACGGATGCAGGTACGACGCTCACTGGTGTAGTTGTTTTTAATAGGTTTTCATTCGCAAGAAACTGATCGAGCATATTTGGCAGATTATCAAAGTAGAAGGATCCGACTCCTTCATCCATCAATGGCCACATCAAATTCAGAAAATAGGGGATGATGCCGCGGACTACTTTCGATCTGCTGCGTAGACTAAGTCCATGCCGCGTGACTGAATTGTTATAGGGCTCATCATTGAAGTCGCCCATCGCGAGGACTGGAGTATCATCTCCGTGTTCTTCCCGGATTCTCTGATGAAAGTAGCTGAGTGTTTCACCTGCAATTTGCCGGTAGCCTTCTGATTCAAACTGACCACCACTCCTTGAAGGCCAATGATTGCAGATGAGCACCAAACGTTGCGTTCCATTGCTATGCGCAGTCAGAAAATTGACCTGCAGAATATCCCGCGTTGCAGTACGACGCATGACGAAGTGATTAAAAATCATGGGAACCAGAACCGAGTCAACCAAACGCATCTCAACCGTGAAGAGATTCGCATCATAGATGAAAGCCACATCGATACCTCTTTGATCTTGCGTGTCGCTATGGACAACCTGGTAGTTTCTGTTCAAAGGAGATAGAGATTGTGCCAGCAAACTCATCACATGTTCATTTTCGACTTCACAAACTCCGAGAATGTCTGGTCCATTGGCTCCGTTGAGCTGTCGGATGATTGACGACAACTGGACAATTTTCTGATCAAGTAATGCCTGTGTCCAACCCCTGAGATCAGCTCCGATCGCGCGCTCGAGTTTTTCACTACGCCTTGGAGATCCTTCAATGTCAAAAAGGTTTTCAAGGTTCCAGAAAGAGATGTGATAGTTTGGCATGATTAACGGATTTTGCGAACTGATCCTGATTGCTCTATACTGTGTATAGAATATCGAAGAATGTGACCCAAGGTAGCCTCCATCTGTCGATTCATGGTCGATGTTTTGCGCAGAACCATCAGAAG
>JANNQA010000098.1:0-45218 GCA_031400515.1 Bacteroidota bacterium | reverse complement strand
GTGGTGGCAACATCCAACCTACCGGAAATAACAACAATACTTATTATGGACCTCGTCAAACAGGTACTGTGACGAGCTCTCCAAGAGGACAATTGCGGCCTGAAGTAACTTCTCCTCGATCAGGTGAATCAATAAACGGACAGGACAAGACAACAACTACAAATACCGATGATAGAGTTGTTGATTCCCGGGATCCTGTAGTGAAGAGTCCACGAGCAGATGTGGATCGTACTGAAAGTCCTAATCCGCGTATAGAGGAATCGACACCTGCTCCTCGTGAGGAAAGACCAGTATATACTCCTCGCGAAGAAAAGCCTACTTCTGCGAATCCTCGTGAAGAGAAGCCTTCGTATGAACCTCGTGTGGAAAGACCCTCTTACAATCCTGGTTCTGAAAGGCCTTCACCTCGTACACAGGAGGCGCGTCCTGAATACACACCTCGTACAGATCGGCCAACACGTACTACGGAGCCAGATCGGAATCATGGTAGTTCTGACAGAACCTACACTCCGACTCAAACTCAGAGAGAATCTGCGCCCCGGCCTTCACAAAATGGAAGTAGTTATGATCGTCCGTCAGCTCCTTCACAACGGACATACTCGCCTCCTCCTGCAAGTACACCGCGTTCTTCGGGTTCAATGGAGAGAAGCAGTAGCCCATCTCCTTCAAGGAGCAGTACGGGATCTTCTTCGTCAAGTCCAAGAAGTTCTTCCGGAAGTTCAGGAAGTAGCCCTAGTCCCAGGAGAAACTAGTATAGCGACAGAATAGATAGCTAATTGATATAGAGGGTGGAGGGATGGTTCTCTCCACCCTTTTTTTGTCTACCTCAAACGTAAAATCATGAAGAAGTCAATTCTTTTGGGCTTAGCCCTCACCTTGTCCTCGGTCTCAATGTCTAAGCTTAATGCACAGACCGTCACAGAGGCATTGAGATACTCAGTCTTCGATGTATTAGGAACTGCCCGTAGTGTAGGTACTGCAGGATCCATGAGCGGACTTGGAGGAGATTTCTCAGTTCTTAATCTTAATCCAGCGGGGACGGCAACCTATCGTGGGTCTGAATTCACAATTACTCCTGCATATTTTATAAACAACACGGACGCAACCTTGCAAGGATCCGGGTCCCCGGCGATATCGCGAAGCAATAATGAATTTCTTCTTTCAAACCTGGGATTCGTCATCGCGTCTCGTCCAAGAGATCCACTTTGGAAGACGTCCAACTTTGCGATTGGAATTACAAAAGTCGCAGACTACCATGAGATGCTCGAGTACAGGGGAAGTAACTCCGGATCTATCACAGATCGATATGCCGAACAAGCTCAAGGGATAGCAGCGGATGACCTTTCTGGAGAAGCCGCGTTGGCTTACAATACTGGTGCTATCTATGACCTTGATGATGACCTCATCTATGAGACGGACTATCTCGCCTCTGGAGATGCATCAATACTTAGGCGTCAATCATTGGAGTCGACCGGATACAATACAGAGTTGTTATTTTCTTACGGCGCGAACTACAATGAGAAGCTTCTTTTTGGCCTTGGCATCGGCGTTCCGATTCTTTCATTTGAGGAGAGCAAGGTATATCGCGAAGATGATCAGGATGACGATGTGCCATTTTTCAATGCGTTGAAATATGAAGAGTTTCTTTCAACAAGCGGAAGTGGATTCAACTTTAAGGCAGGCGTCATTTTCAAGCCGACCAAGTTTATCAATATCGGAGCGGCGTATCACTCACGGACACGCTATGCAGTGACAGATAATTTTTCTTCGAGTCTGGAATACGACTATACGGATCAGAACAATGATGGCCCACTTCTCAGTGAATCGCCGGATGGCTCTTTCAATTACAATCTGCGAACACCAAGAGTTGTATCAGGAAGTCTGGGTGTTGTGATCGCAAAGTCAGGATTTATTTCTACTGAAGTTCAATACAAGAACTTCGGTAGTGCGCGGTTCGATTATTCCGGACGTGGTAATGGCGATGCATTTGACGATGCAGAAGAAGAAGTAAATGCAATGATCGATACGCAGCTCTCCGAAGCATTGACTATTCGTACCGGTGCTGAAATTGCGATCAAAAAATTCCGCATCCGTGGTGGCGTCGAGTTGGATCAATCCCCTTATGCAAATGATACTTCATTTGATCCGACTTACAATGCTGGTATCGGATTTCGGGGAGATAAATTTTTTGTGGATGTCGCCTTCCAGTATTTTACACTCGATCAGGGACTGCTTCCCTATGTTGTGAATGCAGCACCACAACCATTCGTCACAAAAGAAATCAGCAACAGTCGTTTATTTCTGACATTGGCTTATCGCTGGCAATAAACGCTGCTAAAAAAAAGGTGGCATACAGAACGAATTCCGTACGCCACCTTATGTTATATCTCCTTACTCAGTGAATGATCATCTATCTGCCAACCACAATACGCTGCAGATTCCATCCAAGATTTGTCTCAAGCATGACATAGTATAGACCCATATCCAGATCTTTCATATCGATTTCATTTGGATTAACCTGATCTACCTGGAACATGGTCCGGCCAAGGATGTCCAATACACTGATGCGATGAATGATCACTTCCCCTGCATCAATCTGCAGCCTTCCCGATACGGGGATTGGATATAATGTGATCAGATCACTCAATGCCGGATTAAAGATTGAAGACTCG
The DNA here is from genome assembly GCA_031400515.1 of Bacteroidota bacterium. Taxonomy (GTDB): domain Bacteria; phylum Bacteroidota; class Bacteroidia; order Chitinophagales; family Saprospiraceae; genus DATDQA01. The sequence goes on along the minus strand of JANNQA010000098.1, from coordinate 42,546 downwards.
CACTCAGTGCCGGTGAGTTTTGTCACTGTGAGAGGATTGGAAACATCGAAGCAACCAGATAGTGTATCCACATCTTCGCCAATCGCTAATCCACTCAAAGCTCCATCCCATGCAACAAGCCAGATCAGACAAGTACCAGAGACCTCTCCTTCAAATGTAAATACCGCTGTATCACTAAAGGTGGTGATGGATTGTATTATTCCACTTGTGTCGGTGACGACCCATGAAGAGCTCATACCGATCGTACCTGGATTACAAATCACAACAACTGAATCAGGATCACCACCTTCATCTACACAAATCATTGTCTCGCTATCGGTACTGATATCACATGCAGAAACATCGCAGGGGGCTTCGGAGCATATACCGGGATCCGTGATCATCACGATAAGACTACACACTACATCCCCATCATCTGAGATTGTAATGATCACATCACCGCTTCCGGCACTGCCATTGTTGAGAACAAATGACGTCGACACCCCATACGCAGCATTCGTCGGTGTCACTGTCCCGGAACTCACCTCAAGCTGATAACCAATCCCGAGCAGCGATCCCTCTGGATCTAATGAAAATGACACGAAGTCATCATCACTTGCAGCCGTGCCATTGTCATTGCAAAGAATGTTTGAGAGTCCGGAGCTTGTCAGATTACATGATTCTGAACAAGAGCCTGGGTCTGTGACGACCACACTGATAGTACAAGTCGGATCATCAGAATCAGTCACAGTCACGGTGACATCACCACTTCCGGCGCTTCCTTCATTTAATGAAAATGTGGCGGCTACTCCATAGGTGCCATTATTCGGAATCACAGAACCAGAACTTACGGATACTGTGTATGTGGCTCCCAGACTTGTCCCAGAAGGATTGAGCGAAAAGGCAATAAAGTCATCAGCATCATCGGGAGTAGCGTTAGAATTACAAACAAGTGAGCTCAAACCGATATCAGTCAAATCACAGGGAATAGAACAAAGTCCGGGATCTGTTACCACCACCGAAATTGTACATGTGGGATCATTTGCATCAGTAATCGTCACGGTCACATCGCCACCTCCAGCGCTCCCGGAATTCAAGGAAAAAGCTGTCGCTGCGCCATACCCAGCCGATAATGGATTTACACTACCGGCACTCACTGAGACATTATAAGTCGCGCCGAGATTTATTCCGGACGGATTGAGACTAAACGATATCACATCATCCGTAAGATTCGACGGTGTCCCATTGTTGCCACAAGAGATAGCCCCCAGGCCGGCATTCGTGAGATCACATGCACCCGAACATGTCCCTGGATCGGTAACAATCGCCGCGAACGTACATGAGGGATCATTAGCATCGGTAATCGTCACAGTGACATTGCCATCCCCTGCACTTCCCATATTGAGGCTAAATGCGGTCGAAGGTCCATACGTTCCTGAAGTCGGATTTATGGTGCCGGCACTTACCGATACGTTGTATGTTGCTCCAAGATTGACGCCAGTCGGATCAAGACTTAAAACAATGAAGTCGTCAGCTGGATCAGTGGAGGTGTTATTGTCATTACAAGACACACCACTCAACCCAGCACCAGATAAATTGCAGGATTCAGAGCATGAACCCGGATCAGTGATCACGATATCGATGTCACAGCCAAGATCATCCTCGTCTGTGATAGTTATAGTCACATTGCCACTACCTGCACTGCCGGGATTCAGCGTGAAATCTTCGATCCCTCCATAACTCGCAGAAGTTGGATTGATCGAACCACTACTCACTGAAACACTGTATCCTCCACCAAGATTGACTCCGGATGGATTCAAAGTAAACGTAATGACATCATCTGCATCAGTACCAGTTCCATTGTCGTCACATGCGACATCATCCAATCCGCCATTGATCAGATCACAATCATCAGAGCAGGTGCCGGGATCGACAACAGAAGCGGTAATCGTACAAGCGCCATCATCGCTATCTGTGATTGTCACAGTGACATTACCATTGCCTGCGCTGCCATTGTTGAGATTGAATACTGTCGAAGAGCCATAGTTTGCAGATGTAGGTGTTACAGATCCGTTGCTTACAGATACTGAATAGCTTCCGCCGATGTTGAGACCGGACGGATTGAGATTGAACGTAATAAAATCATCAGTACCGCTACTCGGTGTTCCGGCATTATTACAGGAGATGTTACTCAAACCAGCACCAGTAATATCGCAAAGGTTAGAACATGATCCCGGATCAGTGATCACAACGTTGAAAGTACAGGATGGATCATTATTGTCTGTGATTGTGACAGTGACATTTCCATCACCCGCCGATCCGCTTTGCAGTTGGAATGCAGTTGGAGATCCATAACTCGCATTGGTTGGAAATACAGACCCGCTACTTACTGAAACAGTATATTCAGCAGCGAGATCTACACCAGTGGGATTGAGGTTGAAGGCAATGAAATCGTCGTTTGCATTGGATGGTGTGTTGTTGTCATCACAGCTCACACCTGAAAGTCCCGCGCCGGCAATATCGCAATTGGAAGCGCCGCAGCCATCGAGAATATTTGTCAGGCAAGGTGTAGTAGCGACATCCTGTGAGACCCAGTCTGTCGATGCATTTCCTGTACCATCATACTCGATTGATGCGCATCCGGTAAATGATGGCACAAAATCTCCAGTTGTCCAGATTCCAGCGGCGACCGCTACGGTTGATCTTACATGTCCGCTATTTCCCCATTCTACATAATCAATAATGTTTGCGGGACTATCAAAGTTTCCATTCATCAGGTACAGCGCCAATTCATCATCTCCGGCCTCAAGGGTATAATTGAGATCCACAGTTACCATTGCACCGCCTTCTATCATCAGATCTCCTCCACATACCAGGGTGATATTGGACAACTGGTTATAAGTCGGAAACCGACACAACGTATAGGAAGAAATATTCACTGTACTTGCTCCGAGATTTCTGAGTTCCACCTTATCCGGTAGAATGATTTCATTGATCACGATCTGGCCAGAGAGGGTCATGGAGCAGCCCGCGACCAGAAATAAGCTGTGTAAAAAAGACTTCATAGATCAATTGGTTTTGACACCATAGTCTCTTGCAGACCACGGCATTTGGTTAACAAAAAGCATTTCAGTTCAAGGGAAAACGATGGCTGGAAAGGAAAAGTGACGCGCAAGTTAAGGAAAGGACTCACATATTATAGGGTCGTGGATTCAGTTTTTACATCCCCGGCAACTAGCTGACATTTCAGGCAAAACCCTATCGTATCCAGTTCTCAATTTTCTCGTATAGCTCAGGATACGTGCGCAGCATGGTCTCCCGAAAAGTAAACCAGTGGTGTATCATGACAGGTACTGGATTCGTCTGCGCCAAACCGGTAAAGTCCTCTATAGATTCTCTCGATTTTTGTCCGATTTCCGTCAGGCTTGCCCACGTACTCTCGGGATCGGCCACCACTTCATTGCTGAGATATTGCAACGTAAAAAGTTCAGCAAAGGCATGCAAACCGGTTTGATAAAATTTTGTTGGGTTAATAAATCCGGGAGTGAGTTGTTCAAGAGCAAAGATGAGTGTGCCGTCATCGTGCTCTATTTCATATGTATGCACCTGATCCGGGATATTCGGGGTGAGGAAAGGATGGAGGTAAACAACGATACGGTGATAGGGATTAAAAAGATAGTCTTGTTTTCTAAATGTGATCATGATAGCATAGTAAGCGATCATATACTTGATTTCTTCAGCGACTTCGGAAAATCCCTGAGGAATGAATTCTTTTGCTTCGACAAATAGCCTGGCCCGTGTATCAAATGTTTTGCGTTCGGCCTCATCCAGTGTATTATAGAATGCGCCAGCACGGAGATACATCTTCTGCATCTCTGGGTGAAGCGCAGGTGGATATTTTCCATACCACCACCAGTTGATCTGATGCTCAAAAATGTAAGCGCTCATTGCAACTAAAATACCCGCACTAAGCACCCAGATAAAGCCGGCGATGTGATTGAAGAAATATAGGTATCCGGATACGACTACCGTCAGTATGCTCAGCGTGAGAATGCGTCGTGACAACATTGATCTAAAATTAGAAAGAGAATTGGTAGGCCACTCTAAGAGCCCTTCGTGTTAGCCAAACATTGGTGGTTCCAGAAAAAAATAAAGGCAGCCTAAGCTGCCTTCACTCTTCAGCGACGATCCCTTCTCATCTACTGGTCGAGTAAATAATAAATCTTTGTGAGCCATTTTTTTGAATCTGGCTCAGTCTCTGGGTCGGTGATATATTCTTCGATGACTGGCATTTTTATTTTTATCCCGGTCGATTTTGAATACTCATCCATTGCCATATGTGCTTCAGCCAGTCCTTCATAAGGACCATAGTAGTCTATTGATAATGCTTTTCCTGCCGCCACAGGGATCACCTCAGTATTAGGGATCGCAGCAGGGGTTTTAACGGGAAATCCCGCAGCCATGTCTGTCATACCAGCTTTCTCGTCCCAACTAAAATAGAGACCGCTGGGTGCGCCTTCGATTGGAAGATTTGCCTTGCCGAGTTCGGTAACGATCCTGGGAAAGTGTTGCCCCATGAACGCAGTAATTCCAGTCATCGCAATATTTCCGCGGGCGGCTACATACTGACGCGCAGGGACATCTACGATCGCGATCTTAAATCCTTTGTATTCCTTACTCACATCACCCTCTATCATCTGCTTGAGTGACAACAGGCCTTCATCAAACATTGGCCCCACGGCTTTATCCATATTCATAAAGACTCCGAAAATCCTGCCTATAAAATCATTCTCTCCGCGCATCCCCCATGTCACTTCCGAGCCTCCCGGAGCATCCGCCGAATGCATGTATCCCGTTGATTTGCTTTCTCCCCAGGGCATATAAAAGGTGAGTTCGCTTTCAACTGTCGTTCCCATGATCGAACTGATTCGCTGTTCCCCTTTTCCAGCTTTCTCTCCATCCCATTTTGACACAAATCCCACCGTGCCATCTTCACCCTCGTAGGTCACCTGCATTTCGGGATCCTGTTTTTTCCAAGGCCCCCATTCATTTTGTTTTTTTAAAGATTTCAGATAGGGGAAAACCACGACAGAAGGAGCTTTGATTTCCACAGTGCGACTCACATCAAAGTTCTTAGGGCCTACAAAACCCAGAAGTACGAGTACGAGTACCAATGTCAGGATGATATACAACAGTGTTTTTAAAATCTTCATATTAAGTTTTCTAATCGTCGGCGAAGATAGTAAGTGATTCCAACTAAATACTGCATATGCCAGACAACGACATCATAATTCTATAACGGTAGTGCGACTTAACTCCAGACAATTTCTAAATTGGCATTCAATATCCGAAAAATCTTTTCAATGCGTCTCCATTTTCTTGTCTTTTCTCTGATGATTCTTATTCTCGGATGCGCCTCCGACCAGTCGAACCAGGACTTAATCTCACAGCGTCCCTATGATCCATGGATTGTACGATCAGTACTGGATGGAAAACCCCGGATGCTGACCCTTGCTCTCAATGACAAACTCTGGGTATCATACAATACTGCTCAATGTGCGATTGGTAAGGCCTGGAGCGGACATGTCAATTTTGAGGGGGCAGTATTTACGACCGCCCATGGCCCACAGCCCGTGACGGTAGGTGATGCCTACTTTGAAAATTCTATTGCAGCTCCGTGGAGTATCCTGCAAGCAGAAAATGCCCGCGAGACAACGGCCGCATATACCGGGCACAGGATCAATAACGGACATGCTGAGCTGATGTACCAACTCAATACAATTGGTCTGAGTCCAATGAACGTCTACGAGCAAGTTGAGTATATCTCTGGCACTAGTGGTCAGATCGGGCTGGAAAGGATTTTCACAACTGAGAATATTCCTGAGGGGTATCGCGTGCGGCTGCACACCAATATCAATTCAATCGCTTCTGCGAAAAACGTCGACACAGATGGGGAGTTCAGTGTAGTGAAGGAGACAGCTAGACCAGTCGGCAGTATGCAGGTACTTGACCTGGAAGGACAACTCACATTGAACTCAAATGGAAAGACGCGTTTCGTAGTCTGGTTCATCGGAAAACCTACGCTCAAAAATCCAAACCAGGTCGGTGAAGATGATAACCAGGAATTGCCTCTTGGCCAAAGACTGATCTCAAGAAGTGACTGTAAAACCTGCCACAACACAAATGTGCAAACTATCGGCCCCGCCTACACTGATGTCGCAAAACGGTATCCGAATGATGATGCCACCCTAACCATGCTTGTCAATAAAGTCATCAAAGGAGGAGCCGGGATCTGGGGAATTCAAGTGATGACCGCGCACCCAAGTCTTTCAGAAACTGATGCTTCGGAAATGGTGAAGTACATTCTCAGTCTGGATACTGCTGAGACAAATAGCCCCGATGCTACAGCAGTAAACATCACAGAGTTTGCTACAGCAATTGATAGTGTGAAAGAAGCAGACCTCATCCCAGGTGTGATCACTCAGATTTTTATACACACTAAAAGTCTTTCTCAAATTCCGCCGATGTCGGGCAAGCCGCAGATGGCCGGAGTGATGGCGAACTTCGACAATATCGATGGCGCCGAGTTCACAGGCCTTACTGACAACTTCGCGCTAAATGGATCGGGCTATCTGTCAATCCCTGAGAAGGGAGTTTATACGTTTCAACTTTGGAGCGACGATGGATCAAAATTCAGTTTGAATAAGGCCCTCCTTATAGATCATGATGGATCACATGGCACCACTGCAAAAGAAGCTACGGTAGGTCTGAATTCCGGGTACTATCCGTTTTTGCTTGAGTTTTACCAGGGAGCCGGTGGAAGATTTCTTTCTATGAATTGGAAAAGACCTGGATCTGAAACGTGGGAAGTAATTCCTGCCTCGCTCTACTATCACAAAGAAGAACAACGCAAAGCGCTTTCAGGATTGTCTTTGCCAATGTCCGCACTGACGAGAATACCAGGAGATCAGTTTTCATTAAATGATGTGCATCCAAGTTATGATCTCTCGCAGGCCAGGCCTTATGATTTTCTGCCAAAAATCGGTGGCATGGATTTCCTCTCGGACGGGGGCCTGGTGATCAGTACATGGGATCCTACGGGTTCCATTTATCTCCTGAGAAACGTCACAGCTAAGAATCCGGGTGACATCACAGTCAAGCGAATTGCATCGGGATTTGCCGAACCCCTTGGTGTTAAAGTGGTAGCTGATGAAATCTATGTTTTGCAAAAACAAGAGCTCACCAAACTCGTGGATACTGATGGTGATGAGATTGCAGATGAATATCGTGTTGTGTCTAACCAATGGCGCACCTCATCAAACTTCCATGAGTTTGCATTTGGACTTGCATACAAGGATGGATTCTTCTATGCAAACCTTGCGACTGCAATCGATCCGGGTGGTGCAAGTACAAAACCGCAAATACCAGATCGTGGGAAAGTCATGAAAATTTCGCAGAAAGACGGGTCAGTAGAATTTATCGCGCACGGCCTGCGCACACCAAATGGTATCGGATGGGGCGTCGATGGCGAATTATTTGTTGCTGACAATCAGGGCGACTGGCTTCCTTCGAGCAAAATCGTGCACGTTACTAAAGATGCGTGGTTCGGTTCACGCTCTGTGGATTTTGAAGGGACGGCAACATTGAAGGAAAAGCCACCTGTGGTATGGCTTCCTCAGGATGAGATCGGAAATTCACCGAGTACCCCGGGACTTTTACAGGATGGGCCTTATGCCGGACAGATGTTCCATGGTGAGGTGACCCATGGTGGATTAAAGCGTGTGTTTGTTGAAAAAATCAATGGCGAATATCAGGGCGCAGTATTCAGATTCATTCAAGGGCTTGAAGCAGGGGTCAATAGGTCCGTATACGGCCCGGATGGATCTCTCTATGTCGGAGGAATCGGTAACCCGGGTAACTGGGCACAGACTGACAAACTGTGGTATGGGCTGCAGCGATTGAAATACAATGGTAAATCAACCTTTGAAATGCTCGCTGTACGGGCAAAATCTGATGGTGTCGAAATTGAATTCACTGAACCTCTGCGAGAAGGCGATGGCTGGAATGCCGCAGACTTTGAAATCCGTCAATGGAAGTATGTTCCCACAGTAAACTATGGTGGACCTAAAGTAAACGACGTTGCATTGAAAGTAACATCAAGTCATGTCTCTGCAGACCACAAACGGGTATTTCTCTCTCTCAATGGAATGAAATCAGGACATGTGGTCTATGTACATTTACGTAACAGATTCGTAAGTGCGACAGGAAGTCAGATCTGGAGCACAGAAGCATGGTATACGATGAATCAGATTCCTTCTAATACACCCGGTGAGCGTACAACTTCACAAGTGACTTATGCGATCAATGCATTGACACCGGAAGAAGAAGCACAAGGATGGAAACTTCTCTTTGATGGAAAGACACTGAATGGCTGGCATAACTTCCGTAAAACAACGATAGGCAAAAGTTGGATTGTCGATGCTGGTGCTATCACCCTGGATGCCAAAAAGAATCCGGATGGTCACTGGCAGGCTCCAGATGGAGGTGATATCCTGACAGAAGAGGAATATGAAAACTTCGAGTTCAATATTGAATGGAAGATTTCAAATTGTGGTAATAGTGGGATCATCTATAATGTCGTCGAGGGAGACAAGTATGATTATGTGTGGAATACTGGCCCTGAGATGCAAATCCTTGACAATACCTGTCATCCGGATGCGCGATTCAAGACGCATCGGGCTGGTGATCTGTATGACCTTATCGAGTGTGCATATGTGACAGTGAAACCTGCCGGCGAATGGAATAACGTTCGTCTTATTAAGAATAAAGGGAAAGTCGAACACTGGTTGAATGGCGTTAAAGTCGTAGAGTACGAGATGTACACGGATCGATGGCTGGAGATGATTGCCAATTCAAAATTCAAGGATATGCCTGATTTTGGGAGAGCGACAAAAGGCAGAATTTCTCTCCAGGATCACGGAGACAAAGTCTGGTTCAGGAATATCAAAATAAAGGTGCTGTAAGAAGAGAAACCGGTAAAGCAGGTAAAGCCGGTGAAACGGGTGAAACCGGGAAGCCAAAGAAATCAGGAAAACGAGTAGTGTATCACTTTAACAGACTTTGTATCAATTTCTTCGCGTCCTTCTTTTAACCGCCGAAGCCTAAGCGAAGTGCGGTGCGCCTTTGCGTGAGATAGCCCTGCGTGAACTGTGATGCACTACCGGAAAACGACTCAAGCGTTTTAGCGCGCAGCAAGGAATTGTGTGTTTTCTTTTTGAACTGCAGAAATCCGCAAAGAGCTTCTGTCACGATCGATGAGTACAAGACGTCCCTCGAGAAACGGTTGACCAAGGATTCCATCTACATCCAGTCCCATAGATTTTGTGATTCGATCCAGATCAGTGACAACGAAGTTTGTTTTGGGAAGTACAACTCCTCCTTTGGCCAGGCCATCAATCTCCACCGCATGTGAGCGGATTTGTTTCTGATTTGCACCGATCAGATTGATCGTTTCTACAAAGCGCACATTATCTGACCAGGCCTTGCATGTCTGTTGATCAATAAGATTTGATCCTGCTCCGGTATCAATCCCGAATTTGTATTGTTTTTTACCGCGATTTAAAGTAATCACAGGGATATGATCTTCATATGTGAGTGGAAATTCAATCCATGCCGTGGTCAACAGAGTTGTCGGTATTGCATTCCACAATTCGAGTGTTCCGGATGCATAGTCGATCAGGATGTCATAACCCTCGAACAGTTCCATCCCGACGAGTCCATCAATATTTCTTTCGAGTAGTGTCTCAAGAAATGAGAGATCAATGGCAAATGCATCTTGCCCTTGCAGGGAAAAACTATTCCAGTGAAACGACCAGGACTTCAACTGCGACAACTCTATGTTACCATCGATACCATGCATCGCGAATTGATCAGATGATTCAGTCTCATGATATTTTACATTCACCACAAGGCCCGGGGCTCCGGTGTCAAGGATGTAGGAACCTTCTTGTCCATTGACGGATGCGTTAAGAATCACGAAGCCATGTTTGATTTCAACAGTAGCCGAATGCGCTGCTGTCCCAGAGCAGATCTGAGATATGAAAATGAGGAGAGCAAAGAGAATCGATGCACGCATTTTTACAGATCCTTTACATTGAAATCCCTTGTTTTCAAGTTTTCTTGGAAACGAATATAGGGGAAATGGATTAAAGTTGATGTAAAATTTACATGGGGTTTACATTGACCAACCAGGGAAGCTGGTAAAACCGGTAAATCCGGTGAAGCAGGAGAGGATAAATCAGCGGAGGACCTACCAGCCTTGGCGTTAAAAAATATGGGATAAACCCACGTGGTTAGGGCTCCTTTCTGGCCGATTTTACCTGTTTAACCGGCTTTACCGGCTTCCCCCTTCTTCAGAAACTCCAGATTTCTTTTGAGACCAACATACTTCGTGCGCTTCACAGCAGAATGCTGAAAGAGTTTGTCAAAAACATCTTCGGTGATGTCGTACCATTCGTGTGCTTTCAACTGAAGTAAATCTGATGTTGCTTCAAATGCGGCTTCATGATGTGGAGTAGTAAAGCGATTCCATGGACAAACCTGCTGACAGATGTCACAACCGAAAACGTAGTTTTCCATCTTGTCTTTGAATTCCTCGGGGATCGCTTCGCGTAACTCAATCGTGAGATATGAAATACACTTGCTCCCATCCACAACATAGCCTTCACTTGCAATGGCATCTGTGGGACATGCATCGATGCAGCGTGTACATGTACCACAATGATCCTCCATCGGACTATCGGGAGTAAGTTCCAGATCGAGAATGAGTTCTGCCAGGAAGAAATATGATCCGGCTTTAGGATTGATCAGGAGTGTATTCTTTCCTACCCATCCGATGCCTGCGCGTCGTGCCCAATCACGTTCGAGTACAGGACCTGAATCCACAAAACATCTTCCGTTCACTTCACCAAACTCGGTGCGGATTTCAGCAAGGAGAGCTTTGAGTTTGCGCCGTATGACACGATGATAGTCTTCACCATATGCATACATCGCAATTATGGGCGCATCAGGATCGGTTTGTGTTTTTTCGGTGAAGTAGTTGTACATCAGAGAAACCACAGATCTGGCACCGGGTACAAGTTTTGTTGGATCCGTGCGTAAGTCGAAGTGATTTTCCATGTAAGACATCTTGCCATGGTAACCTTGAGAAAGCCATTCTTCTAATAGTTGTGATTCAGCCTCCATCTTTTCTGCACGGGCGATACCGACAAAGGAAAAACCATGTCGTAGTGCTGCGGCTTTAAGGTATTGCGAGTGGGTGTCGCGATTCATGGATTAAAAGTAATAGACTATGGCAATGTCGTGTTGGTTACTTTTTTCTAATTTCCGCATAGAATGATACAACTGGTTTGTGGGATATCTCATCTTGGTACAATCAGGAGTTAGATCCTTCTCAGGTACATGTCGAACAAGAAACCTCAGCATCCGGACGGGAACCAGGTCATCTCCGACCTGGCCAAAGGAGATATGTCTGTCCTGGACGAAGTCTATGATCGATACCGGGATGACTTCCTGCGTTGGGCTGGAACCCATGTCACAACTGCCGGTCAATCACAACTTCTCGACGTCTGGCATGATACAATGATCATGTTTTACGAGCAGGTTCGCGACAGGAAAACAACACATCTGACCTGCGAACTCAGGACATTCCTCTTTACAATAGGTCACCGGCGCATGCTCAAACTCCTTAAAAAAGACGCGAGAGTGGACTTTGTAGAGGAAGTGGATGCTAATATTCATCTGAACGGAAGTATTAATGCGTTGGAACGGGAGGAGGTCGATGAAGAATATCGCATCCTTCTGCAACTGGCTGTCAATGAACTTCCCGAACAAAGCAGAAAGATTCTGGTGTTGCGCTACCTGGAAGGGAAGTCAATACCCGAAATCGTAGAACTGATGCAGTATGAATCTGTCAATGCTGTAAGCGTGACATTATCAAGGGCGTTGACACGACTGAGGGAAAGTATTTCTGAAAAACGTCAAAACAAGAATCAATGGAAGGGAGAGACGAAGGGCTGATTGATCGCTACCTGGCTCATGAGGCTTCTGCCGAAGAACTCCGCGAAGTGGAAGAGCGGAGTAAGCATGATGCGACCTTCCGGCAGAAACTTGTGGACTCTGAGCTCGCATTTCAGGCATTGCGATTACATGAGCGTGAAGAACTGCGCAACCGGTTCCGAAAACGGGATGAGATCCTGGATAAAAGTTCCGGAGAAGATCCTCCGCGAAACAGAATCACCCCGTGGCTTTTAGTCATCGCCTTTATAGGGCTGGGCATATTGATCTGGAAGTTGATCCCGGAGACAACACCGTCAATATCCCCGGCCCCTGTGCGTTTGCAGGATTCTCTTCCGACATCAACGGAACAGAAGGGCTCAATCGATACAAGCACGCATCAGGAATTACAGCAGTCGCCCCAGCCAAACCAGGGTGAGGACTCCGATCGTAAGGAGAGCAAACCGATTGCGGAAGCCGAGCTGCAGGGGGACAAGCTCTTCGCTGCCTATTTCTCACCATATGCAGATGATATGATGGATCCGGCAGTGCGCGGTGATGGAGAGCTCACCCCTTTGGAAAAATTTCAATTGGCGTATTGGGAGAAGCGATATGCGGATGCACTGATAGAGTTTCCTGCAATCAGTGCGACGATGAGGCAGAATGATAATATTCGATTTATGCAGGCGAATGCACTGATGGCGAATGGGAAGATCAATGATGCGCAAAAGATCCTGCAGAGTATTCGTTCCAACGGCAAGTCGAGGTATTTGTCAGAGGTGCATTGGTATCTTGGGTTGTGTGAGTTGAGGAGAGGAAGGATGAAGAATGCACGAGAACATTTGGAGGAGTATGTGCAGATTGATAATACCATAAACAAAGCGAAGGCTGAAAATCTACTTCTGGTGATCAGTTACTGATTGGACTTTAAAAATGGATGATTCAGCGGAAGCACGTGAGAAGTTTATACGTTTTTAAACTCAGAAGGAGCATCAATATCAAAATTTCACGTTATGCCCAATACACATACCATTATCCTCATTAAAGCAATCCTGTTGTTGACCTTTGGTCTATTACGACCTGAGGTAAAGGCGCAGAACGCCCTTGTCGATAGTCTTATCAATGAAACATTGGATATGTTGCGTGCTGGAAAGTACCAGGAAGCACTCGAATTGTCTAATGATCTCAAACAAATGGTGAATTCTTTTGAAAGAATAGATACAGTAGAATATATTAGGGTTTTACTTACAGAGGGACTGTCAAATTATTTTCTGGGTAATTATCAGGAAGCAGAAGAGGTATATTTAGTAGCAGAAAAAATACAAAGAGAAAGATTTGGTATTGAAAACTTGCAATACATAGGCATCACTGCTAAATTAATTGGATTATATATAAGTCAAAAACTAAACGATAAAGCAAAACCTTTGATTAACCTCTCCCTGGACTTAAATCGAAAACTCGAGAATCAAAACACTGTGGCTTACGCAGTTTTGTTGCAAAACAAGTCTGAAATTTATTCATTTGAATCCAAATATGATTCTGCTGTTTATACACTGAATCAGGCAAAGGAAATCCTACTCAATGTTACTGGACCGCAAAACAGATACTATGCCCAAATTGTAGGTGCAATGGGTGAGCCTTATTCAATGATGGAACAGTTCGAAACCAGTGTATCCTGTTATGTGGAGGCAGCGAGCATTTACGAGAAATTGTACTCCAATCAACACCCTCTTGCTCTTAGCATGCATTACAATATTGCTCGTGTTAAGATTATTTCAGGAGAATATCAGGAGGCAGAATATATTTTGTTGAATCTGGAGCCTTCTTACAATGCTGTGTATGGTGAATTAAGTCCAAGCTATGCCGAATTTATTAACCTCACCGGGCTGCTATATATATATCTGGGCAATTTTGAAAAAGCTGAAAAGTATGCTTTGCGAACAAAGGATCTCAGAGCGGCGATATATGGAGAAAACAGCACATTCAATATTGAGTCTATGGTAAACCTGTTGTCAATTTATACTTACCGCAAAAAGTATAATGAGGCAAAACAATTGGCCGAGAATGCAATCACTCTCTATGAAAGACTGGAATCAAAGCAAGTTGAAACATTCATTACACTTAATTTTAATCTTGGTATAATAAATACTTGGCTCCGTCTATACACAGAAGCTGAGCATAATATCATGGAAGTCCGGGAGCTTGTTGAACACACATATGGCAAGCGTCATGAAAGGTATGCGGAGGTTCTGCATGGCTTAGGGTTATTATACACGAGCATGAAAAAGTATCATGAAGCCATTAGAGCACTTGAAGAGTGCAAAGACATCCGCGATCAAACATTAGGGCCGATGGATTTGTCTTATACAGCAACCCTATATGATCTGGCGTTTGCCTATTACGCAGTTCAGGATACGCAATATCTACGCTATTACACTCTGGCAAGTGCATTGGATCAGATGGTAATTAGGAAGGTCAGATTATTTCAAACCCAACAGGAGTTAGAGAGTGCCATAGCAGTTGTGAATTATAATATCAGTAAACGACGTGCTGTCCTTTGTCAGACTGACTATTGGATGAATGATTTAGAATACAATGCTGAGTTGATGACCAAAGGATTTTTGCTTCAAGACTATCGCTATTTAAGGACTTTGACAAAGAACGATATCACGATGGATTCGTTTTTTAATAAAATAGTCGAAAACAATGAACTATTAGCCATAGAGTATACGAAAAAACAAGATCGTGTCAACGAAACCATCATAGATTCGTTGATCAGTGATAATGAGATATACGAGAAGAAAATTCACATTGAAGCCGGAGTCTCAACACTGGAAATAGACGATATAGAATGGCGAGATATTCAGAATAATCTTAAACCCAATGAGGCAGCGGTTGAATTTATCCGTTTTTATTTGCCGCAGGAATCTGGTCCGGAAGACGATTCAGTTTTTTATGCAGCTATGTTAATTAGGAAACACACACTAAGACCTGCGTTTATCTCATTGTGCACGGAAGGTGACCTGAATTTTATGTTTTCGAAAACCAATATGAGAAGACAAGAACTGGTTCAAGAACAGTATTTCTCTACATCCGACTCCATGAAGTCAATATTTGAGTTGATATGGAGGCCTGTACTTGCTCAATGTAAAGATGTGGACCTAATTTACTTCTCACCTGTCGGAACATTAAATCGGATTAATGCAAGTGCGGTATCTATAGATCCGAGTACAATAATTGCTGATGTATTCGATCTGAAAATGATTGGAAGTACAAGACAGATAGTTACCGACACGTTGACAATTGATCACAACAATGAGATCGCACTTTTTGGCAACATTCAGTATAACGCCGACACATTATTTGCTTTGGAAAATGATACTGCAAGCTATGAAAGTGCAAGTAAGCCAAGCTCACTCATTGACTTCGCGTCTACTGACGCTTCTCTCAGGGGAGGAGAATGGATTCAATTGGTAGGCAGTTTAAAAGAGCTGTCAAACATTGAGGAAATCGCATTGCGTGAAGATATCCCATGCAATTTGTATCAGAACGAAATAGCCTCAGAGGAAGCCTTTAAGAAGTTGAGCATTTCTGACAATAGATCTGCTTCGCCATGGATTATACACGTGACAACGCACGGCTATTTTTTTGACGACCCTAATGAAACAACCTTAGCCCCACTATTTAATCAAGAGCCGATCTTCAAACTCTCCGACCACCCCATGATCCGCTCCGGCCTCATCCTCGCCGGAGGCAACTATGCCTGGAAACACGGCCATCCCTATAGGCCTGGAATGGAAGATGGTATCCTCACTGCCTACGAAATAAGCCAGATGGATCTGAGCGATACTGAACTCGTCGTGCTCTCAGCATGTGAGACAGGCCTTGGCGATATCGAAGGCAATGAAGGCGTATATGGATTGCAACGCGCCTTCAAAATCGCAGGCGTTAAAAACCTCATCATGTCCTTGTGGCAGGTACCCGATAAAGCGACGGCCGAATTAATGACGATGTTTTATGAGAACTGGCTTATCAAAGAGATGACGATCAGGCAGGCATTGTATTCAGCTCAAAAGACCATGCGGGATAAAGGATATGAGCATTTTTACTGGGCGGGGTTTGTGCTGGTAGAATAGGGGAAATCGGTGAAGCAGGCAAAGCCGGAAAAACCGGGAAAAGATCTGCGAATTGCGTTGTTTCTTGACGGGAGATTTATTCTCCCGACATCTTCTGTGTGCCATGAATCGAACTTCGTGTAATTAATTTTCACCGGGAGGGGTGGGATTTATTCCTGCCCCGAAAAAAGGTGAGCATCTTTTCATCTCCTCTTGCTAAGATTCTGTTCCCTTCTGTATTAATCCCCGACGATGTCTCTGGACTTCGTCAGGAGGTTGCCGAAAATCCGTGATCAGAGTAGGCATCACAGTTCAAAATTGTTAAACCAATGAAAACATCTAGAATGTTGTATTCCGGAATTTGCCTGTTAGCAGCGGTCATCTTTACAGCTTGCGAAAAAGACGATGATCTCCTAAAGAAATCAGTTGTCAGTTCTGAAGATCAAGTACTCGTACGCGCAAATCAGAATTCCGTTGTCTTCCCACCGAACTCCCATCCTTATGGCAATTCGATGGAGGAATGGACTGCTGCCTTCTGGACACATGTATGGCAGTCGACGCTTGAAACGTTTCCAATCCTTGATGAAACCGGCGCTTACACCGATTTGAATCAAAGTGGTCCGGTATACTACCTCTTTGGTTCATTTGGTGCCACAGTGGAAAGAACGGCCACGATACCGCAAGGGAAGGCTGTCTTATTCCCAATCCTGAATTACTTCAATGACTATCCTTGTCCATGGGAAGGTTTTGAGCCTGCTCCGGGACAAACACTTGAGGAATTTTTACAGGAAGGTGCTGCCGATTTCGTAGATAGGGGAGAGAATCTGTCTGTGACATTGGATGGGGCAGACTTGAACAATATTTCGAGTTACAGATTCACAACGGATCTCTTTTACATCACCGGGGATCCTGAACTCTCAGCCATTGATCCTTGTCTTACAGGTGAATCCCAGGCAGCAGCTTCAGATGGCTACTGGATGATGCTGAAACCACTTTCCGTTGGTGAGCACACGCTGCATTTTCACGCTGAAGTTCCTGATTATGGATTTATCGTGGATGTCACATACAATATCACAGTTGTATAAACAGGAAAGTCTAATAGATACATCGGGCCGTATCGCCACATAGACACATAGACTATTTCATTCCGCTCGCTCTGCAATAGCCGTTCGAATTGTGCCTTGAATGCACTTTCGAACGGCTATTCTCATGTATAGGATTTTTCTCCTGATCTGGTTTGCTAAGATTTCAAAGTGTACAGTATTAATCTATGTGCAATGATTTGAAACTTGAGTATGACATCTAAAACAAGTATTCCCAACGATCATCAAAAATAACCACAATGAAAAAGCTCGTAACCATCTTCACCCTTGTTGGTTCTCTCATTTCACAGAGCCATAGTCAGATTTCATTTGGCTTGCGTGTTGGTATGTCCCCGAAGATTTCACCTGGGACCAGTCATCTGGTTGTAAACAGAAACAATCCGGCAAATGAAAGCCTGTTCAATTTACAGGATGTCAGCTATACGGGGCAGATCGGTCTTCTGATACGCCGAGACGGCCAACATTTCTGGTTTATGGCAGAAGTGCTGTACGGCAAGAGCACCACGCGGTACTCGATGCGTTCTACCTCTGAAATAGGGGATCCAACATTGTACCGTGAAAAGAGAAGTTTCATCGATATCCCATGTACTGCAGGAGTCACAATTGGCAAGGTTGAAATATTCTCTGGTTTTAACGTCACTAAAGACTTACAAATCGAAAGTGAGCTTGCTAAGCTCAATGGATTCAACATGGCTTTGCCCACCGCGACGATGGGTTGGCACTCTGGTGTAGGTGTGAACCTTGGGAATATTCTTATCGATCTCCGGTATCAACAGCAATTTTGCAATTACGGCCAGGGACGATTTCTCAATGGAGAAGAGCTTCTCTTGAAAAATGCACCAGGGCGTGTCATTGCCAGTGCAGCGTTCCGCATTTGATGAACACTATTCCGCATATGCCTGTCCTGTTATGAAACATTTGTGAAGACAAAATTCACCATCATCATCATTAAACTATCGCTAGCCATGAAAAACATACTTAATCCCTATCGCGTACTTCCTCTCTTCACTGGCTTCTTATTTCTTTTCCTGATGACAACCGCTGGTTGTGCTCCGCGCTATGGATGCAACTATACAACTAACACAAAGCCGATTCTTCCGGAAGTCATGACAATGCAATGGCTATCTGCTGTTGATAATGATTGCCTTATTGGTCTCTGAGATTGTGCCAAGAATAGTAAGAATGCCTTGCTAAGATTTCTGACAAGACCGTATTAATCTCTGTAGTACGGATTAAAGGCCTGTTTGAAACACAACAATACACGATCATGAAAAGGACTTGCTTCCTCCGCGTTATCGCAATCATCCTTGGTACGTTCGCTCTCTGCGTAAAAGCATGCGCATGTGATATTCAGGCAATTCCAATTGCTCATACTCTCTATTTATCACTTTTTTAAAACTTCAGATGATGAAAAAAACTTTACTCTTCGCATTCTGCTGCACGTTTGCGTTACAAATGGTGCTCGGTCAAACATGGACCACACATACTCCACCTTTTGGCGATACGATTGGTATCACGGATGTGGATATCGTGGATGAAAACACAATCTGGGTAACAGGATTAAAATACGGCGTGGACGATACGTTGTATTCATATTTTGCACCAAGCCCGGTGTATGTTGCACGCACATTGGATGGAGGAACCAGCTGGCAAGTCGACACGGTGCCGATGGGCGAGAATCCTTTTGTAGCGAATCTTGCCGCCCTCGACGCCGATGTAGCATTCATCGGAGGCCTCAACAATTTTGGCAACTCCAAACTTCTGAAAACCACAGATGGTGGTGACACATGGCAGCCTTCACCAGTACCCTTCGATCCTGTATTCAGTTGGATTGACTACACCTATTTTATCTCACCCGCAAAGGCAGTCACCATGGGTGATCCGCGCGATGGTGAATTCGAAATCTATACTACTGGAAATGGCGGTCAGGTATGGGCGCGTATACCGGGCGCGAGCATAGACGATCCATTATCCGGAGAATTTGGTTTCAGCAATGCCGGTGATCAGCATGGGAATACACTTTGGTTTGGAACAAGTATGGGCAGGATCTACCGGTCGCAGAATGGTGGCTTAAACTGGTCGGCCTTTCAAACGGATGCTTCGTATGTGGCGAATCTTTCTTTCAGTGATGCCAACTATGGCGTGATTGGGGTTGCGGAGAGTTTTAATCTGCACCCAACGAGTAGCATCTATCATTCTTCCGATGGTGGTGAAACATGGACAGACATTACGCCCGGTGACAATCAATTCCGAGTAGGTGGGGTGGAGTATATTCCCAATTCACCACTCATCATCCTGACCCTTGTACGTGCCAGTCTTTTGACGGGTCCTTACGAGACATGGCTTAGCAAGGATCGCGGTCAGACCTGGATGCAGATCGATGATGCGGAGAATATCAGCTGGGTCCGATTTCTGAACGGTTCAGTTGGTTGGGCAGGTGAGCCACAGCAACTCGCACATGAAACAAGAATTTATGAATACAGCGGTTCGCCATTGACAGGTCTGTTTAGCCAGGTAGAACTTGATGCAGAGGTGATACTTCTGCCAAATCCGGTAGCCGAGTCACTCGAGATCTACATTCAGGCCTCAAAGCCAACAGCCTTTCAGATGATGTTACATGATCCATCCGGACAGTTAATACGCAATACACGCATCGATGAGAATGAAGGATTCATTCATCATGTTGATGTGCAGTCACTCCCTGTGGGCATCTATCAACTCACTGTGAGCGATCATCAGGGTGCTGTGACGAAGACGTTTGTGAAAGGCTAGTATAAGTAACACCTCAAATGTTTTGTATGGCTGCTATCCAATCCGTGTGGCAGCCATTTTTTTTAGTGCGAATGTATTCGAGAATCAGTAATCAAGAATTACTGCCTCAGCCTCCTTCAATCAAAATCTTTTCATCCGCTGCTGCTAAGATTCTCACCTCGGCGGTATTAATCTACGAGAACGCCCATTTCCACAATAGCAGTGAGGTATGACCTATGGAAGTGAGTTGATCAGTCATTCTGCTTATTGATCTATCAACGAATTGCAAAATACTCTATGCCATGAAAGCACGAATTAGATTTCATCTCTTCTTAGGATTTGTAATGTTGTCATTGCTCCATGTTAACCAAGCACTTTCACAATCTCAGACGCTCATTTGGCCAAATGGTGAGGAGTTCGCAATTTTTGGGCCGAATGATCAAATTATTATTGATATAGGTCGGGTCAATTTTATCGATTATTGTACTACGGGAGAGTCAGATATTGTTTTTACTATTTCTGATATTTTCATCGTATCTAATTCCACTCTTAACATCGGTGACACATTGATTGATGTGGGGGGCACTCCTAATACCATCGTTGCGACAGGGGGAAATTTTATTGGAGAAACAATAGGAACTGCTGAACCAAATGGGCATATTCCTACAGGATTGTATTCAGTGGTTTATGATGAATGTCAAAATGGGATTTTTGATCAGGAGGATGGGATATTTGCTAATACACTTCAAGTCATTGTCCCTGTCGGTATACCGCCTATCGACGGATATATAAATCAGTTAAAGTCCCAAGCATGCAGTTTAGGCGACTACTATACAAGTTTTCATACCCAAACCCAATTATTGCTGTATGGTGTGCTTCTTTTAGAGCTGCTTGAGGCTTTGCATGCGATAACTCATGCAAACCTGATTCCGATGTTATATTTTACTCACTATACATTTCCTTATTCATACATACCTAAGAAAGCCATTTTATTGGCGTTAAAGGGAGAATCGGCGCGATACAAGGCTATCTGTGCCGATCCCCCAGATCCTAACTATATGGTACTTACTATTCTTGATACTGTTAGAACAATACCCGCAAATCACCCCAATCAACTTGTTCGACAATTCGCTGAAGTGGGTAATGTGGTCAATACCGAGAGTTCGGTGTTAAAAGCACTACTTCAGAGTATTGAAAGGTATAAAGGTGCCGAGCAGGATGAAAGTAACACATGGGCACTTGTGCATGCGCGTGAAATAAATATGTTCTCGAAACTACTAACCAACCAATTAATGAGGACGAATAATCAACTATTTGACCTTCAAAGCATCATGGGCTCTAATGATGAATCGTTAGACTCTATCGTTCAATTGCACAACTTGTATAGGACTGAAATTATGGAAAATGGATTTGCATCGGAAGCAATTGAACTCGCAGAGGCAATCGGACTTACTGCGAATCAAATTGGTGAAGTATACGATTCTATAGTGGCGGCAGATCTGTCAGGACTTACTACGGACAGTGTGACAATCGTTATTGATTTGATAATTGATCAAAATGAAGCTCTGTCAGAAGTCCTTGATTCACTGATCATAGACATGGGGATTGTGATCTCTATGTTTGAAAATGACCTGGGTACCCCAAACAACATGCCTACAGCGCATGCTGGTGGTCCGTATTTAGGCGTAGAAGCCACCGAAGTAATATTTAATGGGAGCTTGTCAACATCTCCTTCAGAAATTGTTTTGTATGAATGGGAGTTTGATGGGGATGGAGATTTTGCAGATGGGTATGGAGCGAACGCGCAGTATACATTTTCACAAGAATTTACCGGATTTATTGGGCTGAGGGTTACGAATTCAGATGGCTTGAAAGATGTTGATTATGTTGATGTTGAAATTGAGCTTGTAAACTACCCTCCTGAGATTACGACGACTATACCTGTCAACAGTGGTTTGTTTCTTTTCAGAGATACTACTTATCAATTTAGTGTTACCGTATTTGACTCTGAGGATGATGTAATAAACTACAAATGGTACATAGATGATATCATGATTACCAATGAGCCCATGTTTGAATTTGTTCCGGCAGTCGAGGACATTGGATTTCATTTCGTTCAAGTAGTCGTTTATGATATCAATGTATCTGTCGATAGTACAAGGAAATTGTGGGTGATTTTTGTCACTCCAGACATGGATGAAGATGGCTGGAGTGTATTGGATGAATGCGACGATGCCAATGCAAGTGTGTACCCGGGGGCAGAGGAGATCTGCGACAACCTTGACAATAACTGCGACGGCCAAATAGATGAGGGATTTGACATTGACGGAGACGGGACCACTTCTTGTGAAGGTGATTGTGACGATAGCAATCCCAATGTACATCCGGGAGCTCCTGAAGTATGCAATTACCTTGACGATGATTGCAACGGCCTGTCGGATGACAACGATCCTGGGATTACCGGGCAGGACACATGGTTCACCGATGCAGATGGTGATGGTTTTGGTGATCCGGATATTACAATACTGGCGTGCGATCAGCCACTTGGTTTTGTTTCGAATATGGATGATTGTGATGATGCTAATGCAAGTATTCATCCATTGGCACAGGAAATCTGCAATGGTCACGATGACAACTGCAATAATCTGGTTGATGACGCTGATCCCGGAATTACCGGCCAGGATGCATGGTATGATGATTTGGATGGTGATGGATTTGGCAATAGTGCGATACAGATATTGTCATGTACACAGCCTGTTGGGTATGTCTCTGATGCAACGGACTGTGATGACAGTAATACGAATGTGAACCCTATGGCTTCAGAAGCCTGTAATGGGCTCGATGATAATTGCAACAATCTGATTGATGATCAGGACCCTGAAATCACCAATGCGTATACGTGGTATGTAGACATCGATGGTGATGGATTTGGTGATCCTGCCGACTTTGTGTTGGCTTGCACCCAACCTGCCGGCTATGTCGACAACGCAGATGATTGTAATGACGGTGATGTAAATATTAACCCGGCGATGCAGGAAGTTTGCAATGGGATTGATGATAACTGCGATGGCATTATGGAAAGCGAAGTGCATTACACATGGATTCTTAATCCAAATGTCACAGGTAATTGGAGCAATTCAGCTAACTGGTTGCCGAATGGAGTACCAGGGGCATGCGATGATGTAACAATCAACGGAATCATCAACCTCGACATTTCCGCGGCTGTTCAGAATCTGACATTTACAGCGGGAAGTCTGGGTGGAATTATGGATCTGCAGGTTCATGGGAATTTCATTTGGTCCGGAGGAACTATGACCGGTGTCGCAAATACCATTGTTGAAGGCACAACGACGTTAAATAATACAACCAACCTTTCGGCAAGGACGTTGATCATGAGTGGAGGCGGCGCAACAGGAGTCAATGGTCGGGTCCGTACGTATGACAATTGCAATATTGTTATTCCGGCCGGAGAAACATTTACACTCAACACGAATGGTTACACCCAATGGGAAGGCGGAGGCGCGAGCGGTACCATTACAGTAAATGGAACACTCGTCAAAACCGGACCTGGTAACAGTGCGTTTCTTTATCAAAGATTCAATACTTCAGGCTCGGTAAGAATAGACCAAGGTTCTATAGATTTTAACTTATTCGGATACCCGTGTACCCATAATGGAACGACGTTTACTATCTCAAGAAGTTCTGCTTATCTAGGCCTGGCAGGTGGTACGCAGACTTTTTCTGGATGCCATTTTGAAGGGATAGGTACTGTGGCTCTCTATAACAGCATCAACATCACGTCATTTTCAGGAAACACCTGGGATCAAGACGTGCATTTGTGGATGCAAGCGGGCACTTTTACACTGGGGCAGGATATCGTGTTACCAACACATACACATCTGGGTGGGACGTTAAATGGCGTAGGCAACATTACTGTAATTGACAGTGTTTTTCAAAACAATGGCGTCATTAGTACTTCCGGTACCTGGAATATAGAAGGTGAATTCACCTGGAGTGGAGGTACACTGGGAGGTAGTGGGAGTTTTAACGTTGCCGGAATCACACGTGTAAATGGCTCGCCGTCGCTGAGTGGACGCACGTTAAACATGAATGGAGGGGGGCAAACAGGAATAAATGGCAGAATCTATACATACGGCAATTGCCGTATTGTGATTCCTGAAGAACAATCACTTATCGTGAATACGAACGACTATTCACTATGGCAGGGAGACGCAGCCGGTGGTACTATTGATGTATTCGGATCACTGATAAAGAACGGCATTGGTAATTCTGTATTTTTTTATCAGAAAGTGAATACTACGGGTACGATTGAGATTAATAGCGGAATGATCAGTCTGATACGTGATGGAATCCACCAAGGCACATCGATACAAATACCAACGAGTTCAGACATATTCTTATTGGGTGGTGGTACACACACATTTCACCAATGTCTTTTGGAAGGTGCAGGACAATTTGTTCTCGCTGGAAATGTCTCGATACCAACATTTACAATGAATACATGGGATCCTGACTTACATCTGCGTATCCATGGAGGCACCTTTACCCTTGGTCAAAGTATTACTCTTCCAACCTTTACTCAATTGGGAGGAAACCTTACAGGGACAGGGAGCATCAATGTAATTGATAGTGTTGCTCAAAGTAGCGGTGTAATAAGCAATACCGGAGCCTGGGATGTTGCGGGTGAATTCACCTGGAGTGGAGGGACTGTGGGAGGCAGCGGGAGTTTTAACGTTGCAGGGAAAGTGTATATCAATGGATCCCCCACATTGAGTGGCCGTACATTGAATATGAATGGAGGAGGGCAGACAGGTGCAAATGGTAGAATCTATACATACGCAAATTGCCATATAGTCATTCCTGAAGGACAGTCGCTTATCGTGAATACAAATGACTATTCACTGTGGCAGGGAGATGCTGCCGGTGGTACGATTGATGTATTCGGATCATTGATCAAGAACGGAATTGGTAATACGGTATTTTTTTATCAGAAAGTGAATACAAAAGGAGCAATTGAGATCAACAAGGGAATGATCAGCCTGATTCGTGATGGAGTACATGTAGGTGCATCGATACAAGTGCCGACCCATCCGGAGATTTTCTTATTGGGTGGTGGCACCCATACGTTTCATCAATGTCAGATAGAAGGTGCAGGACAATTTGTTCTCGCGGGAAATGTGTCGATTCCTGTCTTTTCGAATAACATCTGGGATCCGGATTTACACTTGAGGATCCACGGAGGGACATTCACACTTAGTGAAGACCTTACTGTACAAACCTATGCGCAGTTAGGAGGTCTTTTGCACGGTACTGCAGATATTGCAGTGCAGGACTCAATGATGATGAGTGATGGGACAATCAATAACATTGGCACATGGGATATTGGAGACTCCTTCACATGGATAGGAGGTAAAATCCAGGGCATCGGTGATATTTCGGTGGCTGGCATTACAAGGCCAAAAGGAGGAGTACTCAATGCAAGAACCATTCGCATGAATGGTGGAGGATGGACCGATGGTAAGATTATTTTTGAAAACAATTGCCGTCTTATCATTCCTGAAGGACAGACTTTCATATGCGAAAAAGACAGTTATTGGGTTGGCGATAATACCGGTGGTCACATGGTTGTCGATGGTACCATCACAATTCTTGGTGAAACGCTGGTCCTATTTACAAGGCAAAGATTCAACGTGCATGGTACTGTAAATATAGATGGAGGAGGGGTTACGTTTGCCTGGCCGGGTACCTACAGTGGCGCAACTTTTAACTTGCTCAGCAATGATCTCGTGGATTTTGGAGTCGAAGAACAATCGGTGCATAGCTGTACATTCAATGGAATTGGAACAGTATATGGCAAAATACCAATCATGTTTTCAGGTATTAATACATTCAGTCCGGGGATTAATGGCGTTGGTATATTAACGTTATATCGGGAAGCATTTGATTTTCCGATTGGAGAACTAAACATTGAAGTGAATTCGAATGGTGGTGCAGGAGTCGGGCATGATAAACTCACTGTGGTCGGTAATGTCATGCTTGAGGAAGGGGTTGTAAATGTGACGGATAATAGTGCTCCATTCGGCAATTACACGATATTGACTTATACAGGTAGCAGAATTGGCGCCTTCAGTGCACTAAATGCTCCGATGGGCTATTCTTTGGTCTACGATGATGCCATAAAAGCTGTAATCCTGAATAAATCAGCTCCTCCGGATAGTGATAATGATGGATTTCATGCTGGCATTGACTGCAATGACAATGATCCCGCAATCAACCCGGGTGCGGCTGAGATTTGTAATGGCATCGATGATGATTGCGATACCTATACTGACGATGCAGATCCCGGTCTCACTGGACAATCGACCTTCTATGCTGACACAGATGGCGATGGATATGGTGATGCGGGCTCGACAACCTTTGCCTGCGAAGTCCCGGAAGGTTATGTGATGAATGATGAGGACTGTGACGATACTAATGCAAACATACATCCTGAGGGGAATGAAACATGTAACCTGATTGATGATAATTGCGATGGTGATGTTGATGAAGGTGTCGGGACGACATTTTATCCGGACACGGATGGTGATGGATACGGTGATCCTGGCTCAACCATCGTTGCTTGTGATGCACCGGAAGGTTTTGTTGAGAATTATGGTGACTGCGATGATAATAATGCTGCCCTGCATCCCGGGGCGATTGAAGCATGTAACCTGATCGATGATGATTGTGATGGAGAAGTAGATGAAGGGGTGGAGACTACCTTTTACGCAGATGCAGACGGTGATGGTTTTGGTAATACCTGGTCAACCAACTCGGCCTGTGAAATGCCGGAAGGGTATGTTTCCAATGACCAGGATTGTGATGATTCGCGTTCGACCACATATCCCGGAGCAAATGAAACCTGTAACCTGATTGATGATGATTGCGATGGGAGCGTGGATGAAGGATTGGAAAATACGTTTTATGCAGACGCAGATGGTGATGGATTTGGCAATGCGAATATCACGGCCAGTGCATGCTATCCCCCGCAGGGATTTGTGAGTAGTGCAGGCGACTGCAATGATGAGAACGCGACGATTTATCCCGGATCAATCGAGATATGCAATCTTGCAGATGATGATTGTGATGGTGAAATTGATGAGGGAGTGGAATCGGTATTTTATAGGGATTGGGATGGTGACGGATTTGGTAATCCACAGATAACAACCATGGAATGTCAAGTGCCATTTGGCTATGTGAGCAATGATTATGATTGTGACGACAGTGATCCCCTAATCCATATCAGTGCAACAGAGATCTGTAATACCCTGGATGACGATTGCGATGGGTTGATTGATGATGCTGATCCGGATGTGATCGATCTGGTTACATGGTTTGAAGATGCTGATGAAGATGGATATGGAAATCCTGATGTGATTGAGACTACCTGCTATACACCGGCCGGTTATGTAAACAATGATCAGGATTGTGATGACACCAATGAGAATATCCACCCTGGAGCGGAAATCTGTAATGGCCTGGATGATGATTGTGATGGTGAGACGGATGAAGGTATCGGATGTGAATCATCTGATGGTGATGGCGACGGCGTAGAAGATGAATTAGATAATTGCCCTTCTTTAGAAAACCCTGACCAGCAGGACGGAGATTGCGATGGCGTCGGTGATGTCTGTGATTTATGCCCGGGTGGAGATGATGCGATCGACAATGACTACGACGGACTCCCCGATTGTCATTTCGCTCCGGTTTATGAAGACATCATCGAGGCATGGAAGTGCGGAAATAACAAGGTATACATCTCACATGTATTGGGCAATGGCAACTGTAACACCATCTGTATTAACTACAATGCAGTACAGGCTCATATCAATCATGGTGACTACTTAGGCATGTGTGACAATATCTCATGCCCGGAAGAACTTGGTTCCTATGGAGATGACGCTGTTATTCATTCAAAGCATATCAGGCATTCCAAGGCATTTGAAAAATCTTTTCCTGTCTGGCCGGATTCTGTTGGTACGGAATCAGATTTCGAGGACATCCAGGTCTTCCCTAATCCTACTTCAGGAATAGCGTATGCCCAGGCACAAGGATTTATTGGTCAGGATGTAACGATCTCTGTCTCGGATGTGTTTGGAAATTCGGTGGCCAGTTTTTTAGTGACGCACATGGCTGTACCAATATTTGAGATACCTACCGATAACTTTCCTCCAGGCGTTTATTTGATGTTGATCAATGTGAATGGACAAGATATCCAAACCACAAGGTTCGTCGTCGTTGATTAGGTCTCTTGTAATAATTCATGACCAGAGCAGGCCGTCCGCAAGGATGGCCTGCTCTTCCTTTAGGAACCTTGTCCATCTTAATCTGATCAGAACAAGAGATCCGGATGGATAAAGTAACCAGAATATATATCTGAAATCACACCCCGATGACGTGAATCGCCGTTGCTATCCAAACCGGCTAGCGGCCATTTTTTTGATTCAATGTGCATTATCAGAGAATCGAGAATAGACAATTGAGAATATGCTTTCCTCAGCCTTTCTTCGACCGCCGAAGCTTTAGCGAAGGAGGTCAATCAACATTTGCACTCAGCTCAAACTCAAGCCGCATATCGAAACTCCTCGGCGTCACTTGCCAAAGTGAGATACCGATTTCGACACCGAAGTTTGATTCGGAGGTAATGTTGAGTACATCGGCGAGCCCAGGGAATGGACGGATCACATTGCGCGTATTAGGTGGTACAGGATCCAGGTAGAAGATTTCTGAAGTGACATTGAACGGATCGGAGAGATCATAGACACGAACAAATACCTGTCGGATGAAATCAAGATCCTGATCTCCGAAGATGGTAGAAAGCTCAGCATATTTTGGCGTGACAGAGACTACATCAGAAGCTGGCCTGCCAAGCGCGTCGAGCTGTGCCTGGAACTGACTCTGTATCCCTGAAGTCCGATAGAAATGCGTCTCAAGCGTATTCAATCCCGCCTGCAATTCAAAATCCACCGCGTGAACCATCTCAAAGAGCTCCGTGCGCTGATCGGTTTTACAGCCTGTCAGCAAAAACGTAATACTAAATATCAGCACACCAGAGTATAGAAATTTCATATGTCAAGGTAAACGCAGGAAAGGCGGTCTTCAGTCTTCAGACCCAAATCAGTCCTCAGTCTTCAGTCACCAGTCTCCAAATAGTCATACAGGCTGAAGTTTGTCCACTGAGGTCTGTGGACCCTCCTCCTCCTACGTCGGATTCCCGTCCGACCGGGTGGTCATCCGGGCGCGGCGGGCAAGCTGCAGGACTGTGGACTGCCGGACTGTCCTTTACCGCGCACTTCGTACCAGTATATATCTTTATTTTCATGTAAAAAGTTACCTTTCAGACTATGGGTGAAAACAGAGTCAATCTGATCGAGGACAAAGCGCAGATGCAGGCATTTATGCGCAAGCTGTTGCAGGATGTTCAGGCTTTTGAGCAGATGCTCGATAATGGTTGGTTTGAATCTGATATCACACGCATCGGAGCTGAGCAGGAGCTGGCACTTGTAGACTGCGAGACGTTCAAGCCAGCTTTTGTGAACATGGAGGCCATGGAGACTTTGAAACAATATCCATGGGCAGACACTGAACTGGCGAAGTTTAATCTGGAGACAGGGTTCATTCCGCGAGAGCTAAAAGGTTCCTGCCTGGCAGACATGGAGGCCGAAAATCGCGAATATCTCCGCATTATCGATGAAGTGCTCAAGCCGCTAAATTCACGGTATGTGCTGACCGGGATACTCCCTACTGTGCGCAAGCATGATATGGGCATGCACAATCTTACACCAAAGCCTCGCTACAAAGCACTCATGGAGGCTATCGAGAGACAACTCCTTGGGTCTGACTTTGAACTGCGTTTGGTAGGAATTGATGAACTGCGACTGAAGCACGATTCTCCCCTCCTAGAAGCCGTAAATACGAGCTTCCAGATACATATGCAGATTGCTCCGGAGAACTTTGTGCAGATGTATAATATCGCCCAGGTACTGACTGCTCCTGTACTTGCTATCGCAGCGAACTCACCCCTTGTCTTTGGGCGCCGTCTTTGGCATGAGTCACGGATTGCAATGTTTCAACAAGCGCTTGATACGCGGACATCTTCTGATCATATGCGTGAACGCAGCGCGCGTGTACATTTTGGCAGTCAATGGCTCAGAAATTCCATCCTTGAAATTTATAAAGAAGATATCGCGCGTTTCAGAGTATTGCTGGGAGGTGAAGTAGAAGAAAATGCACTCGAGATGGTAAAGAATGGGAAGATCCCTCAGCTCCGTGCACTGCAGATTCACAATTCGACAATTTATCGCTGGAATCGTCCATGTTATGGAATCAGCTCTACCGGCAAGCCACACTTACGCATCGAGAACCGTGTACTTCCTTCTGGCCCGACTGTCGTCGATGAAATGGCAAATGCAGCCTTCTGGTTGGGTTGCATGGTTGCATTCAGTCAGGAATACAAAGACATCACAAGACATATTTCTTTCGATGATGCGCGTGACAACTTCGGTAAGGCCGCACAGTTTGGCATTGATTCAAAATTCACATGGTTTGCAGATGAAAAAATCAATGCAGTAGAACTTGTGAAGAATAGATTGCTGCCGATGGCCCGAAAAGGATTGCAATCCGTCAATATTGACAGTGCAGATATCGACAAATATCTTGGCATCATCGAAGGCAGGGCTACCAGACATATGAATGGAGCACGTTGGCAACTGCGTGCATTTACGGCGCTTAAGCGTGATATCTCAGAAGACGAAGCATTGACGGTGATCACCAACGCAATGATTGAGAATCAGGACAAACCTGTACATGAATGGGAAATGCCAAGCCCTAGTACTCTGAAGTCTTACAAACCTGTGAACGTCCGTGTAGGCGAATTCATGACGACCGATTTGTTTACTGTCCAGGAAGATGATATTGTAAATCTTGTAGAAGAAGTCATGAGCTGGAGGAAGATCAGGTACATTCCGGTAGAAGATTCGAAAGGAAAACTCGTAGGCCTGGTCACCATCCGACGATTGTTGAGTCATTTTGTGCGCCATCGTGATGATCCGAATTCTGCAGTGACGGTGCGTGACATCATGATCAAAGACCCCATCACTGTAGCGCCCGACACCGGTATCGGAGATGCCCTCGAACTCATGCGCGAACGTCGCATCGGCGGTTTGCCAGTAGTGCAGGGCAATGAACTCGTGGGTATTATCACGGCGATGGATTTCTTACGGATTACTGGCCGCTTGCTTCAGCGATTAGAACAGGAGTAATTCTCGATTCTCAATTGTCGATTCTCCATCCTTGATTTTGAAATTCAATTTAAAGTACCATTCAATTGCTATGCTGTTTGTCCACAGCCGTCCGGATGTCTTATAGATTTCGTGTTTTGTAGTTAAGATCGTTGTGTGAAACAAAGAGCAAGTAAGGAGAGTTAAAAGTGAACGGCTAAGAGCTTTTTTCGAGATCGTTGTGTGAAAAAGTTCTTCCATCTAACGCTTAGATTGCAGGAATGCCCAGAATTTTCGCTATAGGAGATATTCATGGATGTAATCAGACCTTCAGGACACTGCTATTGGATGAAATCCGTATTAAAAAATCAGACAAGATTTATTGCCTGGGAGATTATATCGATCGGGGTCCGGATAGCAAAGGAGTGATAGATTTTATTCTTGAATTGCGAAAATCCGGCTACCAGATATATACACTCCGTGGCAACCACGAAGAATTGATGATGATGTCCTCCGAAAGCGCAGAGAACTTTGAACTCTGGGACTTAAATGGAGGAGCTGCTACGCTGAAAAGTTTTCATGCAAAGAGCTATTCCGACATTGATCCGGTCTATCTCGACTTTTTCGAGGCTACAGAATATTTTCTTCTGAAGGATAAATTCATTTTCGTTCATGCAGGTTTGGATTTTAGCATTGCAGATCCTTTTGAAAATATTGAATCGATGATGTGGATTCGCGATTTTCATATTGATAACAAGAAGCTTGGTGACAGGATCATCATCCATGGTCATAGTCCCAGACCAGCAGATTTTATCCCTACTCAAAAGGAGAGCAATGTGATCAACCTGGATGGTGGATGTGTGTACTCGTGGCGCCCGGGATTTGGATACTTGTTTGCATTGGAAGTGCAGAGCAGGGAGTTTATTTCTATTAAGAATACTGACTTCTGAGCATTTCGAACTGCATTGAGCCATGACTGCACATGTTGAGACAGCGCTGATTTCTCTATTTTTGACCAGAAATTCACCATCATGAAAGTTTTACTGGATATTAAAGACGATAGAGCTTCACAGGTCATGGAGGTCATACGGAAGATGCCCTATGTGAAAGCGACAAAACTTACTGAAGAAAAGGCGCTGCTCATAAATGAGCTTCACGAAGCCGTTGTAGAAATGAATCTCATAAGGTCGGGAAAGAAGAAGGCGCGGAACGCAGAAGATTTTCTCAATGAATTATAGCGTAAAGACCATTGCAGTTTTTGAAAGACAGGCAAAACGACTGATTAAGAAGTACCCATCATTAAAGACCGAAATATTCGAACTCATTCGAAAGCTGAAGCTGGATCCGATGCAAGGCGAAGCAATTGGTCATAACTGTTACAAAATTCGCATCTCAATCAGATCAAAAAGTAAAGGTAAACGCGGTGGGGCAAGAGTGATTACGAATTTTCTCGTTGCCGATGAGACAGTATTCCTGCTGACAATTTATGACAAGGCCGACAAGCAAAATTTGACCAACAAGGAACTCAAAGAGCTTTTGCGGTTTTTACCGGAGTGAAGGTTTCGCCCTCTCACGCTTCCGTACTTAACGCTCGTAAGTGTGACAAATGCGATATCCGAAAGCCGCACTCCGAAATCGGAATAACTTTGCGATACTTCCATTGTTTCACTGAAAATTCAACATTTACATGGCATTTGATATTGAGATGATTCGGGCCTACTATCAGACGTTGCCTGGAAAAATTGCTGAGATCAGAAAAGTCATTGATCGTCCGCTTACCCTTACGGAGAAAATCCTTTTCACACATCTGCATGCGGAATCTCCTCTGGCCGACTATGGAAGGGGAAAGGACTACGTGTTTTTTGCACCAGATCGCGTTGCCATGCAGGATGCCACCGCACAAATGGCCCTATTGCAACTCATGACCGCTGGTCGTGACAGAGCTGCGGTACCCACGACTGTCCATTGCGATCATCTTATCCAGGCGGAAGTCGGCGCGGTAGCTGATCTCAAGACCGCATTGAACATTAATTCTGAAGTCTATGACTTCCTCGCCACTGTCTCTAATAAATATGGTATCGGATTCTGGAAACCGGGCGCCGGGATTATTCACCAGATCGTGCTGGAGAACTATGCATTTCCAGGAGGAATGATGATCGGTACGGATTCCCATACACCCAATGCTGGCGGACTTGGTATGGTTGCCATTGGCGTCGGTGGTGCAGATGCGGTTGATGTAATGGCCGGCATGGCGTGGGAACTCAAGATGCCTAAGCTGATCGGCGTGAAGCTCACCGGTGAACTCTCAGGCTGGACTTCGTCAAAAGATGTAATTCTGAAAGTAGCAGGTATTCTTACCGTGAAAGGTGGTACCGGTGCCATTGTTGAATATTTCGGTCCGGGCGCACAATCATTATCATGTACCGGTAAAGGAACGATTGGCAATATGGGTGCTGAGATCGGAGCTACGACTTCCACATTTGGATACGATGCGGCAATGTCAAGATATCTGCGTGCAACAGATAGAGCGGATGTTGCTGACCTATGTGATAGCGTTGCAGTGCATCTCACTGGTGATCCGGAATGCTATGCAAATCCTGAAAAGTACTTTGACCGTGTCATTGAACTTGATCTCAATACACTCGAACCACATGTGAATGGTCCTTATACTCCAGACCTTGCATGGCCGATCTCGAAATTCGCGCAAGCGGTAAGAGATAATGGATATCCGGCGAAGTTGGAAGTAGGACTGATCGGGTCATGTACCAATTCATCATACGAAGATCTTACGCGTGCAGCTTCACTTGCACAACAGGCAAAGGACAATAAGCTGAGAGTGAAATCAGAGTTTACAGTCACACCAGGATCCGAGCAAATCCGCTTCACTGTAGAGCGCGATGGTATTCTCGATGTCTTTGAAGATATCGGAGGAGTTGTGCTTGCGAATGCATGTGGTCCCTGTATCGGACAATGGGCAAGACATATCGATGATCCAAAAAGAAAGAACTCAATTCTCACTTCATTCAATCGTAATTTTTCCAAGCGCAATGATGGCAATGCTTCCACGCATGCGTTTGTTGCATCTCCGGAGATTGTGACTGCACTGGCTATCGCCGGTGATCTCACGTTCAATCCACTCACCGATTCTTTGATCAATGCAGATGGGAAAGAAGTACGTTTCAAACCTCCGGTTGGAGTAGAGTTGCCGCCAGCAGGATTTGATGTGGAGGATGCGGGATTTGTTGCGCCCTATCCTGATGGATCGAAAGTGAATGTGTTTGTTGATCCAAAATCCGATCGTTTGCAGTTACTTGAACCTTTTGTGCAGATCACGGCAGATCAACTAGAAGGAATGAGGACGCTCATCAAAGCAAAAGGGAAGTGTACCACAGATCATATCTCGATGGCTGGGCCATGGCTGAAATATCGCGGACATCTGGAGAATATTTCAAACAATTGTCTCATTGGTGCTATCAATGCATATAATGATGAGACAAACAAGGTGCTCAACTTTGTGACGAATGAATACATGGCAGTGCCCGATTCAGCACGCACTTATCGCGATAGGGGTATTGGTACTGTTGTGATTGGAGAAGAGAACTATGGTGAAGGTTCATCACGTGAACATGCTGCGATGGAGCCACGCTTTCTCGGCGTGAAAGCGGTGATCGTGAAATCATTTGCACGGATTCATCAGACGAATCTGAAAAAACAAGGTATGCTTGCGCTCACATTTGCAAATCCGGCCGACTATGATTTGATCCGCCAGGATGATACGATTGATATCCTCGGTTTCGATACGTTTTCACCAGACAAGAATCTCACAATTGTGCTTCATCATTCAGATGGAACAACAGAAAAATTTGAAGTAGAGCATACTTACAATGAAGCACAGATCAGTTGGGTAACGGCAGGGTCTGCGTTGAATAAGATCAAGGAAGAGATTGCGAGAGGTTAAACACAATCCTGCATTAGGTGCGACTTGGTCTTGAAGGCCGGCGCAGATAGCATGTGTAATCCTTGATTTACATGTTCTGAGTACTATCTTGGGGATGATTTTCTTCTTCACTCTAAAAGCGCACACGTCATGCTAAAAGAATTCAAAGAGTTCGCACTCAAAGGCAACATGCTCGACATTGCCGTGGGTATTACCCTCGGTGCAGCATTCGGTACAGTCGTCTTATCACTCGTCAATGACCTCCTTATGCCGGTTGTTGCAAGTCTTTTTGGCACTCCGGATTTCAGCAATCTGTTTTTTCGCCTGAAAGAAACCGCAGAGTCATCCTCGGTGACAGGGCTTAGAGAATTCCGCGAGGCAGGCGGCGTAGCATTTGCCTTTGGCAGTTTCATCAATGCACTGATTGCGTTCGTATTGGTGGCATTCGCACTATGGATTGTGGTAAAAAATATCAATAAGATCAATAGAAAGGAAGCACCACTACCTCCACCTGCAGGCCCCTCTACTGAAGAGTTGCTCACGCAGATTCGGGATCTTTTGAAGAATAGAGAATAGAGTAAAGGACAGTCTTCAGTCCTGCAGTCTACAGTCCACAGTCAGTCCACAGTCTTCAGTCCTCAAAGGGCAGTCCGCAGTCCTGCAGTCCACAGTCCTCAAAGGATAAGCATCAGTCTGTAGTGCGATGAAGACTGAAGACTGCGGACTGAAGGATTCCCTCCGCCTCAGCCTTGCGCCACCGCTGAAGCTACGGCGGCACGCGGTCGCCTCAGCCTTCTTCTTTTCTTACATTTGCGCTCCATTTAATAGTCGTAATAACGGGTCTCATGCACATTACAGTAGTAGGTACAGGATATGTAGGATTGGTTACAGGTACTTGTTTTGCTGAAACAGGCAATTCTGTAGTATGTGTGGATATCGATGCGCAGAAAGTAAAGATGCTTCGCGACAAAAAGGTGACGATCTATGAGCCAGGCCTTGAGCCGATCTTCCTCAGTAGTATAGAGCAGGGTCGTTTGAAGTTCACCACAGACATTGCAGAGGGAATGCGCGATGCACAGATTGTATTCCTTGCTCTTCCGACCCCACCCGGTGATGATGGTAGCGCTGATCTGAGTTATGTCCTTCGTGCAGCTGAAGACCTGTCAAAACATATCCGACAGTATGTCGTCATCGTAGACAAAAGCACGGTGCCCGTCGGGACATCGGAAAAAGTACGTGAGGTGATCAGCAGACATGTATCGACGGATCTCTTCGATGTCGTGTCAAATCCGGAATTCCTGCGTGAAGGTGTCGCTGTAGAAGATTTTATGAAACCTGATAGAGTCGTCGTGGGTACGAGCTCAGATCGTGCACGCAAGATCATGCACAAATTGTATGAGCCCTTCGTACGTCAGGGCAATCCTGTCATCTTTATGGACGAACGTTCTGCTGAAATGACGAAGTACACCGCAAATGCCTACCTCGCGACACGCATTTCTTTTATGAATGAAATCGCAAACCTCTGTGAAAAACTCGGTGCGAATGTCGATGCGGTCCGTCATGGTATTGGAAGTGATACCAGAATTGGGAAGCGGTTTTTGTTTCCGGGAATTGGATATGGCGGGAGTTGTTTTCCAAAAGACGTTTCAGCATTGGAGAAAATGGCTGCTCAGTCTGGATATCATTTCAAAATCCTGCAGTCAGTCATGAATGTGAACACGTATCAGAAATCCGTGCTGACAGAAAAGGTCAAAAGTTATTTCCAAGGGACATTACTTGGGAAGCGCATTGCACTTTGGGGTCTTGCGTTTAAACCAAATACAGATGACATTCGTGAAGCACCGGCAATTGATATTATTCAGGGACTGCTGGCACTCGACGCTGAGGTTGTTGCGTTTGATCCACAGGCGATGGAGAACATGCAGAAAGTGTTTCCAGCTCAGATCACCTATGCGCATGATATGTATGAATCGCTGAAAGATGCTGATGCGTTAGTGGTTGCTACCGAATGGAATGTGTTTCGTAGTCCTGACTTCGATCAGATGCGTTCACTGATGCGCGGTCATGTCATCTTCGATGGGCGTAATTTGTACAGTAAGGAAGAAATGCAAGAGCAAAGATTTTATTATGAAAGTATCGGCAGACCCTAAACCAACAAATATCCAGATGGTCGATCTCGTGACACAGTATCGCGGGATCGAAGACGAAGTGCGTGAGGCATTCGACAGGATAATTCAATCTGCTTCCTTTATCGGTGGGAGTGAAGTAGAGCAATTTCAACATGCTCTTGAGAAATATCTCGATGTACAACATGTGATCCCTTGTGCGAATGGCACGGATGCATTGCAGATTGCACTGATGGCGCTCAAATTGAAAAAAGGTGATGAGGTGATCGTGCCGGCATTTACATTTATTGCGTCGGTAGAAGTGATTGCATTGCTGGGATTGACTCCTGTTGTCTGTGATGTAGACCGTGACACTTTCAACATGAATGTGGATCAGCTTGAAGCACTCATCACACCCAGGACGAAAGTCATTCTGCCAGTACATCTCTTCGGACAATGTTGTGAAATGGATACCATCATGCAGATTGCACGTAAGCATAATCTCTATGTGGTCGAAGACAATGCTCAGTCGATTGGTGCAAAGTATACCAGCAACAACGGTGAGTCACAATCGGCCGGAGCGATAGGCAATATTGGTACGCTTTCCTTTTATCCTTCAAAAAACCTGGGTGCATATGGCGATGCCGGAGCGATTTATACAAATGATGCTGAACTGGGCGCATTGATAAAATCGATTTGTAATCATGGCATGACTCGCAGATATTATCATGATCACATTGGAGTGAATTCTAGACTCGATGCGTTTCAGGCAGCAATACTGAACATCAAACTGAAGCATCTGGACACATATACCGCGAACAGAGTCGCAGTAGCTGATATGTATGACAGGTTGTTGGAAGGGATTGACAAAGTGCAGCGTCCTGTGAGATTCAGGAAGTCCACACATATCTTCCATCAGTACACTATACAAGTTCCCGCTCAGGATCGGGAACGGTTGCAGGAGTATCTGAAATCACAGGGCGTTCCTACAATGATCTATTACCCGGTACCGCTGCAGGATCAAAAAGCATTTCAGGGAGTTGTGAAGACGCCCGTTTCACTCGATGTCACAACAGAACTCTGCAAGACTGTGGTGTCACTTCCGATGCATAGCGAACTTGATACTACACAGGTCGAATACATCTGCGATCATATCCGTGAGTTTTTCAACGCTTAAATGGAAAACGTGTTTGTTCATCCCACTGCGATTGTTGATGACGGTGCTTTGATCGGTGAAGGATCGCGCATCTGGCATTTCTGTCACATCATGCCTGGTGCAAAACTCGGTGAGAAGTGTGTGCTGGGACAAAATGTATTTGTAGGGCCGGGAGTGCAAATCGGGAATGGCGTGAAAATCCAGAACAACGTTTCGGTATATCAGGGTGTAGTCATTGAAGATGATGTGTTTTGCGGCCCTTCAATGGTGTTTACGAATGTGATCAATCCACGGAGTGCAATTGAACGCAAGGATGCATTTAAGTCTACCCTCATTAGAAAAGGAGCAACGATCGGTGCCAATGCCACAATCATTTGCGGGATTGAACTAGGACATCATTGTTTTATCGGTGCCGGTGCTGTAGTGACGAAAGAAGTGTTGCCCTATGAACTTTGGATTGGCAATCCTGCCCGTCGCATCGGCTGGATGAGTGAACGCGGAGTGCGGTTGCATTTTGATATCAATGGATATGCGACTTGTGAGGAGAGTGGAGAGAAGTATTTTTTGGATGGTGGACAGTGCGAGAAGGTCCTCTAAATCCAAACACAAACTCAAGTGCAAGCGCAAACTCAAGAAGAAAGTCGAATGTTAGAAGTTCGATGTGTTACGTTCAATGTTTAAATCGAATTGCTAATAGCCAATAGCTAGCAGCTTCTTCAATCATCTTGCTCTTACTGGAAAATCAAAATACGTCTCCGGATACGGTTCATTCTTCATTAATGTTTGAATTCCGGTATCAAATTGGATGGATAAGTGCAGGGCCAACTACCAATTTGATATTGATAATCAACGAGTTATCAAATTAGACAAAGCAATAATAGGCATTGTGCACACCATACTTTAAATTTGGCGGCCGAATTTAAAGTATGGTGTATGATAACCCGTCAGCTTTCATTTCCTGAAGATTATTCCTTCTTCCTATTTGGGGCCAGAGGCACCGGAAAGTCGTCATTGCTACAAAACCGGTTTGTGGGGATTCCACATTTGTATATAGACTTATTGCGGCCCAGAGATTTTGACACATACAGCCTTCAACCAGAGATACTCTCGCAACAACTTGAGGTGGCTGATGTAAAATGGGTAATCATCGACGAAGTGCAGAAGATTACAAGACTTTTAGATTTGGTTCATTATCATATTGAAAAATCCGGATTAAGATTTGTCCTTTGCGGTTCGAGCGCCCGGAAACTGAGACATGGTGGTGCAAATCTTCTTGCGGGCCGGGCTTTCACCCGATATCTTTTTCCTTTCACGAATGTGGAATTGGCAGCTGACTTTAGTTTAGCACATGTTTTGGCTTGGGGTTCCCTACCGGGTATGTTTCAATTTGATCATGATGTACAGAGAATTGAATTTCTCACCGCTTATACTCACACATACCTGCATGAGGAAATTCTTCAGGAGCAAGTCATAAGAAAGCTTGATCCATTTCGCAAATTTCTCAACGTATCTGCACAGATGAGTGGACAAATCATCAACTATTCTAAGATCGCAAGGGAGATAGGATCCACAGCTACGACGGTACAAACTTATTTTCAGATTCTTGAAGATACATTGGTTGGCCTTGTTTTAACACCATGGAATGGTTCAGTTCGCAAACGTCAAAGCGCAAGTCCTAAATTTTACTATTTCGATACTGGAGTAGTACGTGCGCTCAATCAAACACTTGAGATACCATTACGTCACGGAACGTATGCCTTTGGAATTGCCTTTGAACATTTTCTGATCAATGAGATCCATCGCCTACTTACATATCAAAACATCACATTTCAGCTTTCTTACTTGCGCACGAAGAGTAATGTCGAAGTGGATCTGATCATCGAAAGACCAGGGCAACCGACAATTTTGATTGAAATTAAATCTACCGACAAGATATCGGATGATGACATTTCACGAGTCCAAGCTCTGAGCAAGGACATTCCTCAAAGCATAAGCTATTGTCTTTCATTGGATCCGCTTGTCAGAAAATCAGGCAATGTGATATGTATGCCGTGGCAAAGAGGATTAAAAGAGATAGGTGTAATTGTTTGAGAAACTCACCGTGCTCTAACAGGAAAATCAAAATACGTATCCGGATACGGTTCATTCTTCAAGGTATAGTGCCACCACTCGACAGAGTAAGATTTAAAGCCGTGCTTTTCCATCACTGTCTTCAATTGCGACCGGTTTTGTTTTTGCGCTGAGGTGATACGCTGGGCATCATGACGTGAGATGTCACCGAAGAAATCATACGGGCTGCCCATGTCAAGTTCTTTACCTGTCTTCATATCTACAATTGTAAGATCGACAGTGCTGCCTCTGGTATGTCCTGACTTTGTAGCGATAAACCCACGTTTAAACAATTCGGACTTTGGGACATCAGGATAGTATGCGCGTTTTTGAAGTGTGTCTGAAAGGATTTTTGCCCATGCGATAAAATCATTTACTGCTCGCTGCGGACGATAGGCGTCGAAGATCTTTAAGCCAAGTCCTTTTGCATTGAGCTCAGTCTGTACTGCTTTCAACGCGTACGCAGCTTCTTTCGTCATGAGTGCCTCCGGAGCTTCATACCCTTTTACAGGTCGCCCAAGGAAATTATTCTTGCCTGAATATCGGATTTCGTATTTCACTTCGAGTACAACGTCTTTGATATGGACAAATCCTTTGGGAAGTGTCTCAGATTGCCCTGTCAAACTTGACAGAATCAGGACACAAAAGAGACCTGAGAGGATATTGCGCTGTTCCATATCAACGAGAATAGTTGTCTGACGAGAATAAAAGTATCATTGCGATTCTCCTTCATCAGCAATGCTCTTGTCTACTACATCGGCTGGCACACCAGGCTTCTGCATAAAAATGGAATAGAAGATAGACCCCGACAAACACACAAGAATCACACCTAGTGAGATAAATACCTGCACTTGCTTATCCAGCCATTGATTGATCCAGTGCTCACCCAGCATTTTCACACCAATGAATACAAGCACGATCGCAATCCCTTGTTGCAGGTAATCAAACCTCGATACAGCACCACGCAATAGAAAGAACAATGAGCGCAGTCCAAGTACAGCAAAAATGTTTGACGTATAGATGACAAGCCGGTCCTGAGTGATCCCCATCACAGCGGGAATTGAATCCAGGGCAAATACCAGATCAATCGCCGCAAGCATGACAACAACTACAAACAATGTCGTATAGACCGGCCTTCCATTTTCCCGTACGACATACCTGCCTTCTCCATCATGTGGTGCCAGGGGAAGAAACTTCTTGAGGAACTGATAAATTTTTGAACGATGCGGATCAAACTCTTCGTCGTCTCCTTTCGAAAACAATTTATATCCGGTATATACCAGAAACGCACCGAAAATATAGAGTATCCAATGAAAGCGTGCCACCAGCGCCACACCGACAGTGATAAAAATAACCCTGAAGATGATTGCAAGCAGAATTCCGATGAGCAGGGCTTGCCCATAATATTTCTCTTTCACCGAAAAGGCGGTAAAGATCAGGATGAAGACAAAGATGTTGTCGATGCTCAGGCTCCATTCCATCAGATAAGCACTGAGATATTCCAGCGCCGTCACGCTGCCGTTCTCTACCCACATAAATACGAAGAAGCCCAGTGCAAGACTGACCCAGAAAAAAGTCTGGTACAGAGCCTGCCTGATCGATATTTTTTTGGATTTCTTGCTCAGCAGGCCCAGGTCAAATGCCACCGCTATGATGAGCACAGCGCCAAAGACGATATAGGAGATGAGTTCTCGTGTCATATGTTCAGATGAATTTCAGCTAAGTGTTACCGTTTTACAATGATGGAAGCAATCTGATATTTGGTTTGTGCAGATTCCCCTTTGGAATAGAAATTAAATTCTGGATGCGTTCAATCGTTCCGCCTTTCTGCCGTTCCGCCGTTCCGTCCTCTACAAGTGCCTCTCAGCATGATACGAACTCCGCACCAGCGGCCCACTCTCTACAAACGCAAACCCTCTTATCGTTCCTTCTTCTTTATACATCGCAAACACATCAGG
>JANNQA010000094.1:0-52045 GCA_031400515.1 Bacteroidota bacterium | reverse complement strand
GGCTCAACCGGAAGTTGGACGATTGTCTCCCATTGGTATGAGGATGGAAATACGATAGGCTATACACACGCCGATATCCATGCACTCGAGTTTCATGGCACGGACCTCTTTTGCGGAAGTGACGGTGGAATATTCAAATCCACGGATGCCGGCAGTAGCTGGACAAACCTTTCCTCCGGTCTTGCCAATATGCAGTTCTATTATCTCGATGTAGAGACAACAATTTTTGCGGGAGGCACACAAGACAACGGATGCAATCAATGGACATCCGCAACTTTAAATGCAACACACTCTATCGGAGCAGATGGTTTTGCATGTCTTATCAACTACAACGATACCGATATCCGATATCAAAGTGATCAAGGCACCAAGTGGCGCAGCACAGATGGCGGAGATTCCTTTGTCGATATTTCTGTGCCAGGTATAGGGAGTTATTGGGACGCAGACTGGATCATGGATCCTTCCGATCCACAACGCTTGTTCGTTGCTTCCGGAGATATCTGGCGGACGACGACTGGTGGCACAGGGGGTACTCCATGGACTGCTCTTAATTCGGGCTTTAATGCGATGCCCTTACGGTTCATTCGTTCTATGGCACAAGGTATTTCGAACACAAGCCGGTTTTATGCTTCGGATGACGTAACGTTGAGAAGATCGGACAATGTGCTTGCGGCTACACCAGCATGGGCTGATAAATCTGCCGGTCTTCCATTCGCTTCTGCAATGCTCAGCGATATCGCCATCGATCCTACGAATTCTCTGCGTCTTTGGGTGACCTTCTATGGATTGAGTAATGGTAATAAAGTCTTCTTCTCATCCAATGGTGGAGATAGCTGGACAAATGAATCGGGTACACTGCCGAATATTCCCATCAATTGTATTGTATTTCAAACAGGGAGCACGAATGACGGATTGTATATCGGGACGGACTTTGGAGTGTTTTATCGCAATGACGATATCGGAGATTGGATTTTTTATGCCAATGGACTTCCTAATACACGTGTGTTTGATCTGGATATTGAAAGCAACACACTCTATGCTGCAACCTTTGGACGCGGCTTATGGTCTTCTGCTCTCTTCTCTTGTGATGTGAATCTTGCCCTGACGCAAGCCAATGATCCAAGCAGCGACAATTTCACCGGGGTACAGCAATATCATGCATCGGGGACTGTTACCTCTACACGAATCATCACTGGTGGTTTGGGAACCGATGTGAGTTACAATGCTGCAAGTTCTATCACTCTACTGGAAGGATTTCATGCAAAAGCAAACAACTTATTCGAAGTGACACTGGAGGGGTGTCCGGATTGACGGCCAACGTATAGAAATCGCTATCTATCAAAGTTTAGGGTTGATGGCAAGCACATCTCCTGTTTCGTTCTCCAT
Organism: Bacteroidota bacterium; assembly: GCA_031400515.1. Classification (GTDB taxonomy): domain Bacteria; phylum Bacteroidota; class Bacteroidia; order Chitinophagales; family Saprospiraceae; genus DATDQA01. The sequence continues at coordinate 50,659 of JANNQA010000094.1, read as the reverse complement.
TCGCCGTTAACCGTTCGCCCTTATTTAATCGACGACGTCGCTACATCTCCCCTTAGTCTCATAAACTGATCCACATATACAACCAGTTGATATCTAAGTACCTTCCGGTGCTGAGATTGTCTCGTATTCACCATCAATCATTGAGACAATACTGATCTTGTATCACTCATTTTCTTTACAAAATTTCTTTGCTATGAAATCATGCTCCATTTCAATGCTTCAACTCGCTCATATGATCTTCCTGATGACGGTCATCACAACACAGTCCTTTGGTCAGGCAGTGGCTATCAATGCGGGAGGTGATCCGCCAAACGCAAAGTCTATCCTGGATGTGTCATCCATTGAAAAAGGCCTGCTCATACCCCGGATGACTACAGCAAAACGTGAGAACATCGGCCCAGGTATCACCGAGGCGGGTATGATGGTGTATGATACTGATTTGGCTCGCTTCATGTTTTTCAACGGTGCAGATTGGCTGCGTCTTGGAGATGGCTTTTGGAGGGAATCCGGAGCAGGCATTCAGAACGAAGTTGCAAATGTCGGTATCGGGGGGGCCCCAACAGCCGGCCTTCCATTGAGTGTGAGCGGAGGTATGTCCCTTGCTGCGAATATTTTCAACTCTGGTGCTGGTGACGCCTTTGGACTTAAAGTCACTAACACGGTAGGAACCGGTATTGCTGTATTTTCAGGATCAGCGATCAGTGGCTATCCGTCACCACCCGCAGCGATATTTGGTATTGGCAGTGATGGTGCAAATGGCGCATTTTTCTCCTCTCTGACTGCAGGAGGTACAGGAGTATTGGCACTAAGCGGAGGAACAGGTCCAGCCATCGATGCATTTGCCCTCGGCACCGGCTTCGCTGGCCTGTTCAGAGGTGGGGATGTCTCAATAGAAGAACGTTTAGGTATCGGAACCTCTGGTCCTGTTTCAAACCGACTTCGTGTTGAAGGCAGCGATCTAAATGCTTTGATCTCTGGACAATCCAACTTTGTTGGAAACTTTGATGTCCGTGCTGTAGAGGGTATCTCTGTTCCTGCGCCGGGGTGGGGATATGGAGGTGAGTTTACAGGGGGCTATGTGGGTGTCTATGGATTTGCGAACGGCACATCCTATGCAGGTGACGCCATCGGAGTCTATGGTATTTCTACAGGGTCCACAGGGCTCAGAATAGGGGTTTACGGAACCGCCATCGGAGGAGCAACCAACTGGGCCGGGTATTTTAATGCAGGTAATGTCTTTATGGCAAATGACCTGCGACTCGGCGATATAGATGGTGCCGTAGGATATAAACTTTCAGTACAGGGCAAAATCATCTGTGAAGAACTCAAAGTACAGAGCTCTGCAACCTGGCCGGACTATGTATTCTCACATGACTACAATCTGATGCCGATTCGAGATCTCGAGCAACACATTATAAAGCATCATCACCTGCCGGGTATTCCTTCTGCTGAGCAGGTTGCCGAAGAGGGCATCCTGATCGGCGATATGCAAACACGCATGATGGAGAAAATTGAAGAGCTTACCCTTTATATCATCGCTCAGGATAAGCGGATCGCAGAGCTTGAAAAATTGCCGGAATCTGGAAAGCAGTAAATATCATGAAAGACACACTGCTTATCGCTGGACTTTTATTATTGCTATCGGACTTCACGAACGTACAGGCACAGGAGGGATTTCTCGATTACATTGTCAGCCACCCGAACCAGAATTTCTACGAAACAAAGGCTGACATGGATGCTTACTATGCGACACGTGACAAAGGACGCGGTACCGGTTTTTCACACTATATGCGCTGGCAGATGAATACTGAGAAATATGTTTATCCATCAGGAGATATGTTTAACATCTCAGCAAGGTTGTCCGCTGCAAATGATCGTTTCAAAAGTGCAGCTACAACTCCGCTTTCACGATCAACTCATGGAAACTGGATATCTGAAGGGCCGACAAGCTATACACCTGGCAATGGGTGGAATGGTGGTAATGGTCGGGTAAACTGTATCGGCTTTAATCCATCAGCTCCGAATACAATTTACGCAGGTACTCCTGCCGGAGGTCTATGGACAAGCACCAATAGCGGCACGACATGGCAATCGCAAACCGATGGTCTTCCAAGCGTTGGCGTATCAGGGATCGCCGTAAACTATAACAATGCCAATATCATCTATCTCCTTACAGGCGACGGTGATGCGGGTCATACCTCATCTATAGGAGTTATTAAATCCATTGATGGTGGAGTTACCTGGCTGCCTACTGCTTTATCCTTTAGTGCAACAGGGACTGTGCGGGGGTTTAAGCTGCTCATGCATCCGACAGATCCCAATATCTTATTTGTTGCCGCATCGAACGGTATCTGGCACACCATCAATGGAGGCGATACCTGGATTCAGGAAAATGCGTCATGGTTTACAGACATCGAGTTCATGCCCGGAACCCCTGCGAATATGTATGCAGTTTCATTAAGCAATTTCTATAGATCATCCAATACAGGTGATACATGGACCATCGACAATGATGCTGACTTTCCTGCGAGCTGGAGCAGAATGGCTATCGGTGTGACACCAGCAAATGTGAACTATGTCTACTTACTATTTGGTGGGCATATCAATGGCACAGGTAGTGGCAAGTTTAGTGGCTTTTATCGTTCTACGGATGGTGGTGCTGACTTCGCTTTGCATACGACTACGCCAAACCTGCTCGGTTATTCCTCAACAGGGGCGGACTCGGTTCATCAAGCTAGCTATGATCTGGCCATAGCCGTAGATCCATCGGATGCCGATATCGTCTACGTCGGTGGGATCAATGTGTGGAAATCTACAAATGGTGGCCTTACTGCAAGTTGGACTATTTCCTCACACTGGTATGAGCGCGACAATATGATCGGCTACACACATGCAGATATCCATTCTCTTGAGTTTAGCGGAACGAGTCTGTTTTGCGGAAGTGATGGTGGGATATTCAGATCTATTGATGCTGGAAACAATTGGACAAATCTTTCCTCTGGTCTCGCAAATATGCAGTTCTACTATCTTGATGTAGAGACGACAATTTTTGCCGGTGGCACACAAGACAATGGATGCAATCAATGGACCTCCGCCATTGACAATGCAACTCATTCTATCGGTGCGGACGGCTTTGCATGCCTCATCAACTATAACAACACCGATATCCGATACCAAAGTGATCAGAGCAACAAATGGCGAAGTATTGATGGCGGTGATTCATTTACCGAGATCTCTGTGTCAGGGATTGACAGTTATTGGGATGCAGACTGGATTATGGATCCATTTGATCCACAGCGTTTATTTGTCGCATCAGGCGACATCTGGCGGACGACGACTGGTGGAACGGGTGGAACTCCATGGACTGATCTCAATTCCGGGTTTTCCGGAACGCATTTCATTACTTCCATGGCACAAGCTATTTCAAACACCAATCAATTTTACGCTTCCGATGGTCTCGTACTTAGAAGGTCGGACGATGTTCTTGCAGCCACTCCGACATGGGCAGACAAGACAGCCGGACTTCCGGTAGCTTCAGCAATGATCAGTGATATCGCCATCGATCCCACAAATTCTCAGCGTCTTTGGGTGACCTTCTATGGTTTGAGCAATGGGAATAAAGTCTTCTTTTCATCAACAGGTGGCGATAGCTGGACAAATGAATCCGGTACTCTTCCGAATATTCCGATCAATTGTATTGCATATCAAATTGGAAGTGCAAACGATAGATTGTATATCGGTACAGACTTTGGTGTGTTTTATCGCAATGATGATATCGGTGATTGGATTTTTTATTCGAATGGCCTTCCGAATACCAGTGTATCAGATCTGGATATTGAAGGGATTGTACTCTATGCGGCATCATTCGGCCGTGGGCTCTGGTCATCTTTATTTTTTTCCTGTGATACAGATCTGGCACTTACACTTGGAAATGATCCAAGCAGTCCCAACTTCACTGGTCAACAGCAATATCATGCATCGGGCACCATTACCTCCACGCGCATTATCACCGGTGGTCTTGGTACTGATGTGAGTTACAATGCCGCAGGTTCTATCACGCTCCTCGAAGGATTTCATGCGAAGGCCAATAATTTGTTTGAAGTAACACTGGCGGGATGTCCTGATTAACGGCAAACGGGAAAAGAAAGACAAGAAGGAATGGCTGAACGGCGGAACCGACTTCGCACTAGGCTTCGTCGGTCGAAGAGGGCGGAACGGCAAAGCGAAGCACGACTCGTAATAAATAGAACTAAATCTTCAGCGAAAGTTTGCCATTTTCCTTTTAGATATTTTTCAACCCGCGTAAGTTCCTAGCTTGGCTACTCGGCGCTACATGGATGCTAATTCATTTTCAATCTTGGGCAAGTTTGCAACTTGGCTCGTACGCTATTTAATCGAAGGTGAGAACATGGGCTTTTTCACAACCAACTCATATCCCGCAGTCTCCGCAATAGCACGTAATGTTTTAAAGATCTCTTCTTTCCTTGTCGTCGCCAGATCCACAAGATCACTTTGCATGGCAACTTCTGAGATAAAATTGCGGGCACGATCATTGAGTGTGTTGAGATCTGCTTCGGAAAAACTATTGAACGTGCCTTCGGTGAGATCGTAATAATCCACATCGTGTTCCAGTGCGATGATGATGGGCGATTCCGGATCTGTAACGGTGATACGTTTTGTCTCGCTGTTGATCGAAAACTGCAGCTTCTCTAGATCATATCCCATGATCACTTTGGCTTTCACACGCATGAGTGCTTTCTTGCGCAAAGGACTGATGTCCCACTGATAGTAGTCCTTGTAATCATACATTTCTGAGAAGTAACCTTCGGCAGTGACAAGTTTGGATACCGATTTCATTTGTTCGAGAATCACTTCGGCTGTCTCGGCCTTTTTATTCTCCCATCGAAACCATGTGCGTGAGAAATGCCATACTAATGCGACACACGCGAGTAGACCTAATCCAAGAACCAACGAGCCAATGCGCCGTAACATATGTATAAAGGCTATTCGTTGACAGCGAAATCGTGACGCAGTCCTTTGTAAGTCTGCAAGATTACTCTCACCTGACCTACGCTCACCGGTGATTCGATCATCAGTGGAATTTTATTCTGATCTGCAGTAACCCAGACCGACATTTGCGTGTCTTCGTTGAATACTTCTCCTGCGACCACTTCCGGACTGAAGTGATGTGTCTTGAATTTTCCCAACCCCTTTATCCGCTTCTCTTCATTCTTTCCCAGCACGCGCACAGTAAGAGGATATTCCTCTTCAAGAAATATGTCAACTGGAATTGTCTCGCCGACACTCAATTGATCAAAGTTCATGTTACGCACATAGTAGAGGATGGAGATCATATCATGAATGCAGGGTCCAATGTCAATGGTACTGAGTTCTGCTTCACTTGCAGACTTCCCCTGCCAGGTTGTGACTTTCCCTGTGTTCTGATCAAAGAGAAATTTGTTGTATCGGGAATATTTTTTCTCCTGCACATTGCGAAAAAACCGTTTTGGCATGAGCGAGTTTTTATCCACGTAGGATTCGAAGGCATAATGTCCTTTGTAAAACCACTCAAGAGATTTATAGGAGAAGCCATTTACTTTCAGGCAATAATCCGGACCAGCATCTTCCACCTTGAATGAAATCTCTCCTGCAGCAACCCATAGCGGACTGAGATGATAGTAGATTTTATAGACGATTTCTTCACCGGGTTGAAATGCATAGTTCTGCGTTCCGCATCCATCTTCCGTCGGTATACCTGACTGTGCAGCGATGCGCTCATTGCGTTGCCCTGTCCACAGTACTACCAGGAAGCTGAGAAGAAGATGTTGGTATCTTTTCACTTTCATAACCTAATGATCGCAGGACGTTTACTGTGGCAATGGCAAGCAGTCCACACAACGCCGGCAATGCCAGATTTATTATCCAAATACTCAAACCAGCAGCAACGATACTTAGTTCATTGACTCCAAAACCCGCCCAGAGTAAAATGCCAAGCTCATTGCGTGCAATCAGGTCTACAAACGGCGGAAGGGGCATACTTGTTTGCATAAGATAAATCACGGCCACGCCTCCTGCCAGCCAATGCCAGGGTACATCCACATTGAAATATTGCAAAAGCAGGATGTACTGTGTCGAAAAAAGCAGATATCTGAATGAAGCAAAGACCAATGCCAGCGTGAGTTGTTGCCTTGTCGTCTGTGAGATATGTCCAAGGGCCTGCCAGGGTTTTCTGAGAAAACGGGGTGGCTGCCATCTACTGAGAATACCTGCGATAAGTGGAAGATTCAGATAGAAGATCCAAATCGCGATGACAATGCACGCCGCAAAAATCCATAACCCCGTACTGGTAATTTGAGGGATATCCACTGCAGAACCGAACAAGAAGATGGCTGCAAGAAGACCAAGTGAAACATGGACGATGTTCTGTGCAAAACTTCCTGTGAGACTTGCCATTACCGCATGCCATGTATATTTCGGGTCTACATAGAGAATCCGTCCACCATACTCACCAATCCGATTTGGTGTAAACAATGAAAACGTAATTCCACTTAACACACCGGCAATCGCTTTACGCCATGATAGTACCACCGCCGTGCGCATCAGCATCCGCCATTTCGCAACCTCCAACATCCAATTCAAAGGCATCATGAGAATAACAAGACAAATCATCCATGTCGATCTGGAATTCAATTGCGATACAAACTGGTGCCATAATATTCCCACATCTTCCTGCGAATGCAATCTCTGTATCAGAAACCATCCAAATGCAACGACGAATCCTGTCTTGATCAGGATATTCCATTGTCGCGGACTGAATATTTTCTTGAATTGCATATGCGGCACAGCGAGTATTGTGTAAAAATAGTATACTCAGAATCAATTCACTTTGCATGCAATAGTTGATGTATGACAAATTGTAGGATTCATGATTCACTTGAGCGGATATTGAAATGGGCCATTGTCATTCCGAGTCTACAATACCGCTGCGCGTTACACCTGTTGTAAAATAACAAAATGCATTGTCATCCTGAGCGGAACGCAGTGGAGTCGAAGGATGCAAGCGATTACCGCCCCTTCATCTCTAGCGAACTACGAGTGATCCGAGTGAAGCGAGGAACACGAGTGGCGAGTCGACCGCGTGCCGCCTTAGCTTTAGCGGTGGCGCAGAGATCCGCCTAAAGTCAACAGGATTTCTCGACTCGTTTGTCGCTACGCTCCTCACTCGCTCGAAATAGGGAGGTTTTAGGCATTCCGTCATCCTTCGACTCCCTACGGTCGCTCAGGATGACAAAAAGACAAGCCACAAAAACGGTCATGATTTAATGCATTAGTCCTTTGAAACTTGTCATTGGCAGGAAGGAGTGAAGCGGCGAGTGAGCAACCTGAAACCTGCATAATCGTTATACTCCCTAGTACGGGCGCACCTGAGTGTCCGCCATTTATGATTATTCCAATACCCCCATACCAAACAATGCAAAATCATACTTGACCGGATCAGCAGGATCAAATGTGCGCAGGATGCCTGTAAGTTCTTCCACAGATTTCCATCCGGCATCAGGTCGTGTAAGAAGTCCGAGTGACCTTGCGATGCGATGCACATGTACATCAAGCGGAATCATGAGATCAGCTTTGTCGATCTGTTTCCATAAACCAAAATCTACTCCGCATTCATCATCGCGTACCATCCATCTTAAAAACATATTGATGCGCTTGCATCCAGAATTGTTTTGTGGACTTGAAATGTGTTTACGTGTTCGTGTCGGCGCAAAAGGATGATTAAAAAACTTTGTATGAAAATCAGTCAGCGCGGTACGCATGTCGAATACGCCAGTGATATTCATTGATTCCAGAAACGCTTCTTCGAGAGAATGATGGTCACGATAGTATTGTTGAAGAAATTCCAGAAAGTAAAGTGTATCTGTTGCCTGAAATGTCCTGTGGCGAAAATCCAGAAATCGCTGCCGGTCTTTTTCCTTGTGATGCAGAATAAAATCATATGGCGCATTGTCCATCAAGGCAAACAATTCTCGCGATTTATTGAGAATAGTCTTCCGTAAACCCCAGGAGAGCATCGCTGTCCAGAAACCGGCTATCTCGATATCCTGCAGTTTGTGAAAGGAATGTGGGATCGCAATAGGATCATGTGCAATGAATTCCGGTCGATTGTACAGGGAGACGCGCGCATCAAGAAGAGCCTTGATGGCGTCAGGACTATTTGTCGAGTTTCTGTTTGACTTCTTCGATCTCATATGCTTCGATGAAGTCGCCAACTTTGATATCATTGAAGTTCTTGATCGTGATACCGCACTCGAGTCCTGCTTTTACCTCTTTCGCATCATCCATGAAGCGCTTGAGTGTCGCAATTTCTCCATGGACGCCTTCCTTGGTAGGGTATACTACAATACCATCACGGACGATACGGATAAATGAATTCCGCGTGATCTTACCTTCATGCACAAAGCATCCGGCGATCGTACCAATACGACTGATCTTGTATACTTCACGGATTTCAACCTGTCCGTTGATCTTCTCTTCTTTTGTGGGTTCAAGCATGCCTTCGATAGCAGCCTTAATCTCATTGATGGCTTCGTAGATAATCGAGTACATTTTGATTTCCACACCTTCCTGTTCTGCAAGTTTGCGTGCAGCGAGTGAAGGACGTACCTGGAATCCTACAATGATGGCATCAGAAGCAGACGCAAGCAAGACATCGGACTCTACAATCTGACCTACTGCCTGGTGAATCACACTGACCGCGACTTTTTCAATAGAGAGTTTGAGCAATGCATCAGTAAGCGCTTCGACAGATCCGTCTACATCTCCCTTCACGATGAGCTTCAGTTCTTTGAAGTTGCCGAGTGCAAGACGACGTCCGATCTCATCGAGACTGATTCGTTTTGCTGCCCGATTGCTTTGTTCACGTGAGATTTGAGCGCGTTGAGCTGCTATCCGCCGTGCATCCTGTTCTGTCTCTGTCTCCTTGAATTTTTCTCCGGCTTGTGGTGCTCCATCGAGACCAAGGACAAGGACGGGTGTGCTTGGGCCAACGGACTTCATTTTCTTGCCACGCTCGTTGAACATCGCTTTGATCTTTCCGGAATATTCTCCGACGACGATGACATCACCTACGTCGAGAGTTCCATTCTGAACGAGAAGCTTAGCTACATAGCCACGTCCTTTGTCGAGAGCAGCTTCAATGACTGCTCCTGTTGCCAGACGTTTCGGATTTGCTTTGAGATCAAGAATATCTGCTTCAAGAACAATTTTCTCAAGAAGTACATCTATACCAAGTCCTGTTTTTGCGGAGATATCCTGTGATTGATATTTTCCTCCCCAACTTTCTACCAGGAAGTTCATACCTGAAAGTTCATGCTTGATACGATCGGCATCTGCACCGGCCTTGTCTACTTTATTGATTGCAAACACAATCGGTACACCCGCAGCTTGTGCGTGTGAAATCGCTTCTTTTGTCTGAGGCATGATGCTATCATCTGCTGCAATGATGATCACTGCAACGTCCGTCAGTTTTGCACCACGTGCGCGCATGGCTGTGAATGCTTCGTGACCCGGAGTATCCAGGAAGGTGATTTTTTTATCATTCACACTCACCTCATAAGCTCCGATATGCTGTGTGATACCACCTGCTTCTCCACTCACCACATTCGCTGATCGGATATAGTCCAACAAGGAAGTCTTTCCATGATCAACGTGACCCATTACTGTGACAATGGGAGCACGAGGTTGCAGATCTTCCGGCTCGTCATCATCCTCATCTATTTCAATTTCCTGTTCTTCGGCACTGATGAACTTGACTTCATGGCCAAATTCACTGGATACCAATTCGATAATCTCTGCATCAAGACGTTGATTGATGGACACGATCACGCCAAGATTCATACATGTCGTGATCACATCGGCTACAGCGACATTGAGTAAGCTAGCCAATTCCGATACAGAGACAAATTCCGTCAACTCGAGTGGGAGGTTTTCACCTGCAGCTTCCAGCAGATCTTGTTTTTCCTGTTTTTTATCCCGCGAATCCCGACGGATTTTCTGACGTTTGTTTTTACCAGTTCCGGTCAGACGCGCCATTGTCACACGAATCTGTTCATCGATTTCTTTTTGAGAAACCTCGCGGTTTTCGTCTTTTCTGACACCACCTTTACGAACTACGCTACCGCCGGTGCTGCCGCCGCCGCCGCCAGTAGTGGTCTTAGACCTGTCATCTTTCTGGACATCAGCCTGTGTGATTTTTCTGCGTTTTCGTCTGCGGCGTTTTCTGTCTGCACTATCTGCTGTAGAGGCTGGCTGGCCTTTCTTTTCTTCTTTACCCTCCTCAGGTTCCTGCTTTTTAGGCTTTGGCTTTTCAAGACGGGAAGCATCGATTTTGCCCAGGATTTTCAAGCCCTTGAGTTGAGGAGTTTCTGCCCGAAGCAATTCTTCCTGCGGTGGCGCCGGTGGCGGAGGCGGTACAATTTCTATCGGAGGTTCCTGTATTAGAGGTTCTGCTACCGGTGTCTCGACCGGGGTAGTTTTCTTGCTCTCTGTTTTGGCAGGTGGAGGTTGTTGTGCTGGTACTCCATTTTCCGGTTCCGCTTTCACGACTGGAGCAGGCACTTCAACCGGAGGTTTTTTAGGCACAGCTGTTTCTACATGCGCGCCGGGTTTCGCCGATTTCTGATCAGCTTCTTTGGCATGCCGACCAAGGCTGAGTTTATCAGCTTGCTCTTTTACCGCTATGGAACCGCTGAATTGTTTCACCAACGCCGCGTACATGTCATCGGAGACTTTCGCAGTAGGTTTATTCTCTATATCGAATCCATTACTACTGAGATACTCGACGACAGTGGTTGTCGCGACGTTGAGTTCGGTTGCAATATTTACCAGACGTCTTACCGCCATTCAGGCTATTATTTATGATAGTATACCGTCCTGTTCGTTTATCGAATAGGGGGTTAATTCTTTTCAAATTCAGATGCAAGTACACGGAGTACTTCATCTACTGTTTCTTCTTCCAGGTCCGATCTGCGGATCAATTCTTCGCGGCTCAAAGCTAACACACTTCGGGCGGTGTCACAGCCGATGTTCTTGAGTGCATCGATGATCCAGCTTTCGATTTCATCTACAAATTCATCGAGATCCACATCTTCTGCATCCGGATCGTCGGAGTCACGGTAGACGTCGATCTCATATTCTGTCAGCTTACTTGCAAGCTTGATATTCGAACCACCTTTACCAATAGCGAGAGAGACCTGGTCTGGTTTCAGGAATACACTCGCGCGCATATTGACCGTATCAAGTTCGATGCTTGTGACTTTAGCAGGAGTGAGGGCACGCTGAATGAACAGTGTCGGATTACTCGTATAGTTTACGATGTCGATATTTTCATTGCGTAACTCACGGACGATACCATGAATTCTGCTTCCCTTCATTCCGACGCAGGCACCTACAGGATCGATTCTGTCATCATAGGATTCTACTGCGACTTTGGCGCGTTCACCTGGCAGACGCACAATTTTCTTGATTGTGATCAGTCCATCTTCTACCTCCGGTACTTCCTGCTCAAGCAATTTGGCGAGGAACTCACTATCGGTACGAGATATCACGATAGCAGGGCTATTATTGCGCATATCCACACGCTTGATGACCGCACGAACCATATCTCCTTTGCGGAAAAAGTCCATTTTTATCATTTCGCTACGTGGCAGGATCAATTCATTGCCAGTCGCATCGTCCAGGATCAGGAGCTCGCGCTTCAGGATCTGATGTACTTCGCCGAGGACAATATCCCCGATACGATCTGAGTAACGTTTGAAGATTTCATCTTTCTCCAATTCCATGATACGGCTTACCAGAGTCTGACGTGCTGCCATAATCGCACGACGACCAAAGTCCTCCAGTATGATGGGTTCATAGCACTCCTCTCCGACTTCATAGTCCTCATCAATGGTGTGCCCTTCGGACAGTGACACCTGGCTTTGCTCATCGGTTACTTCACCATCGGGTACTATGGTACGTACTCTCCAGAGCTCAAGGTCACCGTTTTGCGTGTTTACAATAACCTTGAAGTTTTCATCAGAACCGTACTTCTTCCGAATTAAGGTCATGAATACATCCTCAAGTACGCGCACCATGGTAGGGCGATCAATGTTTTTGCCAGCTTTAAACTCGCTGAAAGTTTCTACGAGATTCATATTATAACTGCATTAAAATCTGATTTGAACTAAAGATTTTTCAATTTCCGAAAACGGAATATTCAATATCTGTGCTTTATCTATTTGCAATGAGATTGTTTCCATACCGACCTCCGTCAACTGTCCTTCATGCTTTCCGCCGTCTTTCAAGGTGACTATCAGGTGCCTCCCTGTATGTCTGGGATACTGACGCCACAGCATGAGTGGTCTGTCAACTCCCGGAGAAGACACATCAAGGACATAATCACCTCCCAGAACGCCCGCCTCATCAAGATGCTTCTCAAGATACCTGCTCACCTGTGTACACTTTTCAAAAGTGACCCCTGTGTCGCTATCGATATACACTGTGTATGCACGTGAGCCATTCTGAGCAATATCAATGACAAAGCAGTCCGAAAGCGGCCCGCCGGCAAACAGGTCTTGAAGTAGCGTTCTTATACGTTGCGTAATATTCATAACAAAAAAGAGGGACCAAACTGGTCTCCTCTTTTCTTTTTCGCAGGGCAAAAGTAAGAAAATCCAGGACTTAAGTCCTAGTAGAAGGTATACCTGTTGTCTTCAATCTTCGCATTTTTCCTTAAAGCCGGCATCAATTCAAATTCTGCAGAGTTGGCGATCTGAAAAGTTGTCTGCCTGCGGACCTGAGCCAGATTCGCAGGAAGCGTGGATTCAGTTTTGTTCAATACTTCGATGACATAGACCCCGTTTCTACCCAGGATTGGCGCAGACTTCTGGCCAGTCTGGAGCTTGAGGGCTGTAACCAGCACTTCCGGTTCTTCGCCAATATTCCTCATCGTCTGTATGCCAAAATTCACACTCTGAACAGTGTCGATAGAGACATTGAATTGCTGGGATAATGCGTCAAGATCTGTGGAAGTAATTTTGGTCAGAAGGAATTCTCCCCGCTTTTTGTTTTTTACCGGGGCCTCAATCATTTCCATGATTGATGCGGGTTTGGCCAGGCCCTTATCATTAATAGCTTCTAGCCCTACCACGACATACTGAGAATTGAAATAGTTGACATCATCTTCGATCACAAAAACTGTAGGAGCGACGTTCCCGGTTTTGGAGCTGGGATCATAAAGCCAGCGTACAATCTCACGTGATGTGTTTCCTGAAGGCAAAGTGCCAAATGCAAACCCGCTCTTGGGAAGATTCTTTGCTTCTTCCAACACAAGATCTTCGCGGGATTCCAGAGTTTTCTTGAGTGCATCGAGATTGCGGTGTTCACCTGCAAACTCCAGTGCTTCATCATACATAAAATCCTGCGTCGACTCGCTCGGCACAATGGGTTCGGACACATATGCAAGCTTTGCTCCAACGACCACTGAGTCTGCTTTCTTTTCACCGACTTCTACAAGATGCAGGCCAAATTCGGTAGCGACGCGATACACTTTGCCCCGTTCCGTTTTTTGAAAAAACAGAAGATCATTCATCGGTTTCACAAAGCCGTCTAATCCAATAAATCCCAGATCTCCACCTTTCGCCGCTGAAATCTGGTCAGTACTAAACCTTCTCGCGAGTGTATCAAATTTTGAAAAGTCTTCCTCAAGCACTGTCTCAAGGCTATCGACAAGAGCAAGCGCTCCGGCCACCTCTTCCTGAGTCGTCACTCTGATCAGAATGTGCTTAGCCCTTACGGAATCAGGAACGGTCTGGCGATCCAGCACCTTTACGGCTTTGTATGAATTACCATCAATGTAGGGTCCGTAAATACTGTCAATAGGTATGTCAAAAACGATGTCCGCAATCGTTTCTGGAAGTTCACTTTGTCTGAAATACCGGACATCATATGAGCCATTCAGAGTGGCGACGAAAGCCGAATCATCCTCTGTCTCTTTGAATCTGGAGATATACTCATTGATACGTTCAAGAATTGCAACGGTATCCTCGGCGGTCGGGAATACATCAAATACAACATAACGCGCGTCACGCATTTCCATCAAGCGCTCGTACTGGGCACGGTTTTCACGTACATAAGCAGCATAGTCGCCGTCGGTGATTTTTATTTCTGAGTCATTCACTTTATCGAATGGGATCATGACGTACTTGAAGTCTGCCTGGGTGGTGTTCTCCTTCTGCTGATCTTCCGCCATCCATGTTGGGGTATAGATGCCCTTCTTTACAAGAGTGGTGAGCTTTGTTTCGAGCCGGTCTTTCACGACTTCCAGCTGTTGAAAATCCCAGATTTTCTTGTATTGAGGAGCGAGGGTGCCCTGTTCTGCTGACTGACGGAACTGTGTCAAAGATTCGCGATTCACCTGCCCGGTTTGAGGATCAGTAAAGTTTCGTTGCACGATTGGGCTCAGACGAGTTCCAAATTGCAATTCCTGCATCTCCTCTTCACCTACGCCGAGGCCGTTTTTCTCAGCTTCGTTGCGGAGAATTGCCTCTTCTACATAATAGCTCCAGACGAAATCCCTCTGAGTGTTCACGTCTACTGAGGAACCTGTATACAAGGCCTCCTGAGCGCGCTGAAAATCCGGCCATCCAATATCAGTGCCATTGACGTTACCGACATTTAATTGATTGCCGCTATTGCGCATGCTGTTGTTGGCGGAAATATCCATAAAAATGAAGCCGCCAAGGCCTAGCGCAAGCAGGACAATGACCATCCACATGTTGTTGCGAATCCTACCGATTAGAGCCATAAATCGAGATAATGTATAGTTTAATGACAGATCAGGTGTTTGCTATTGGAAAAAGATTACAAAAGCCTAACCAAATATGTCGCCTTTGAAAAAAAGTGGGGCAAATGTAAGCCATTATGTGGAGATTTTGCCAATGGGCAAGTTCGCGTGGTGTCTCAGTTTCTTCAGTTCACGCAAAGATGTTTCACGCAGAGGCGCAAAGGACGCGAAGAAGTGCCTCATTAACATCTTTGGCGTATCGGAGACACTACTCCAGTTCGAGGTTGTTCGGCAGTTTAGGGAGATGGCATCGCCAGTCCAGATAGCTATCCTTGAAAAGTGCGAATTCGGCCAAAATAATACCTCGAAATGCTTCGGGGTATATTTTTTACAAGGCTTAGTAGATTCTGGTTAGTCAATCCATGACAAGAGTTTGTCATGCACATTAGAAATCAACCCTTGACAAAAAGTTGTAACATCGCATCAGGCAAAAACGCTTTCAGTGATGACACTCGGAGATTTTTTCAGAATCTGTTCAGAGAATCCTGGTCTTCTCATGTTTTATATGATTGCAGTACCATTGACGGCATTGCTTGCCTGGATATTTGGAAGAGGGGAGGGACATATCTCTCCATGGAAATATCTCTACAGTGTCCTTGTATATCTCACATGCATACCTGGCATATTCGCCATCACGCTCAGTATTTATTTGTTTTTATTCGAGCATCGGAGCATACTTGATACGAATATCTACACGCAGATTGTGCCGGTGATTTCAATGATTGTCACATTAATACTGATCAGGCGCAACGTATCCCTTGATGTCGTACCAGGTTTCGGTAAGCTCTCGGGATTGCTCATGATGATCACAGCAGTGATTGTATTGTTGTGGATACTGGACCGCATGCGCATTTTTGCTATCACCTTCATTCCGTTTATTTGGATTGTGGTTTTGTTTCTGATTATCATGCTTGTTGCGATCGTTGGGATAAAGCGGATGAAATCCTAGCGGAACATTTCCTATCTTCGGCTCACCACCTCTGGGAGGCTCACCTCTGGACCGTTAAGCAACTTGGGTTGTGTATTAAACCATTTCAACAATGAAACGCAATTTCGTTTTCAGCATTCTTGTCTGCATTACTTATATAAGTAGCGGACAAGCCCCCATCCTGGATTTTGAACTCCAAACTCTTGTCCCTCCTGTTGCAGGTCAGCCTGCGCTAGTTGATCCTGTGGATATTGCTGCTGCAGAAGATGGCAGCGGGCGATTGTTCATTGTTGAAAAACGAGGCACTGTAAGGATTGTAAAAAATGATACTGTGCGGGCAGCTTTTTTTCTTGATGTCCGTCCGGGAGGTATTTATACCGGGGGAGAGTGTGGGTTGCTCGGACTTGCGTTTCATCCAAACTATCCTACAAGCCCATACATTTATGTTTACTATATGAAGGGCTCAGGTACCCAGTCCATGTCGCGTATTTCTCGTTTTACACTCAATTCAGGTAATCCAAATGACATGTTAGAGAACACCGAGCTAGTCATTCTTGAATTTAATTCACACCCTGGTGAGTCCAATCACAAGGCAGGCGATCTTGCTTTTGGACCTAATGGATATCTCTATATCGCTGTAGGTGATGGCGGAGGTGGAGGAGATCCGGGAGAGAATGGGCAAGATGGACAGGAATTACTTGGAAAAATATTACGTATCGATATTAATAACGGAAGTCCATACAGCATTCCGGCGAATAATCCTTTTGTGAATAATGCAAATGTGCGAGATGAGATTTGGGCAATGGGAATGCGTAATCCATGGAGGCTGAGTTTTGACAGGGAGACCGGTGATCTCTGGATAGGTGATGTTGGTCAAGGTGCCTGGGAGGAAATAGACTTTGAACCTGCCGGATTCGCCGGTGGCAATAATTACGGTTGGGATTGTTATGAAGCCAGTTCCGCCACTTCAGATACTGCCGGATGTCAGGGCATGTCAAACTACGACTTTCCCCTGTTCGCGTACCCACGCAATTGTAATCAAGGATGTCCATATGGGACGGGAACTTGTATTATAGGTGGATTTGTCTATCGTGGTCAGTTTCCGTCGATGCAAGGATATTATATCTGCGCTGACAATGGCACTGAGAGGATATGGCTTATTGATGGAACTGATACTACGACGACCACTATGCAGCTTGGCGGAACGATGTTTGATCAGTTGAGTTCATTTGGTGAAGATGACAATGGTGAGTTGTATGCTGTGTCGATGCTGGACAACTTATATCGGATTGTTCCAGATGGATTTTTACCTATCTATCTGACCCGTTTTGATCTTATTCCGAGAGAAGAAACCGTGGATTTGCGATGGAGCCTGCAAAACGTTGCAGACATCACATCTTTCACACTGGAACGTAGCACTGATGGTATTTACTTCAGAACCATAGGTACTGTTGCGCCTGAGAAGGATAAATTCAATTATACATTTACCGATGTTGCGCCTGAATCGAAGATCAACTATTATAGACTGATCTATACACTATTTGATGGTGGTGCTCAGATCTCTGAAGTCCGGACTGTTGATCGCAGACACTATAACATTTCATCGGAAGTCCATACACATGTCGGTGGAGGACTCGCAGTGACCCTGCATGGCGAAGTTGGTGAATCTAAAGTTTCAACATATGCCAGCGATGGACGCTTTGTCGGTAGTCAGGATATTGATGAAGTCACCAATGAAATCTCAGGAACACAAGACTTACATGATGGCGTCTACATCGTGGTTGTGAAGAGCGGTGCACGCACGTGGGTACACAAGTGGCTAAAACATCGTTGAGATCACTACTGATTCTCGATTGGTTCAGCTTCTTCCAGAAAATACATCAGACGGTTGATATCATCGGCGTTTAGACGTATTACACCTTTGAGGGTGACTGCTTCAGCCGTGTACTTCACGGGAGTTTTCGTTGTCACTTCCATAACGGTCTCGGGGCCAGCGCCACCACAAAAGAAGCACATGCTATATGGGAATGCAGAGAAAATAAATTCAGTATGACTTTTATATCCTTCGGTCGGGATGATAAAGCCACGAACAGTGACAACGGTACCCTCCAGTGCTTTGATCTCTTCTGAAAACACAGGCTTGTCAATTTTGAACCCCATGATTTCGTCATATTCCTTTACATAGGTGATTCGAGACAGCGTTTTCCAGAGATTCTCTGTGGTCGGATTCTGGGCAGGTACAGAAGTCCAAAAGGCTGCTATCAGGATGCATGACAGAAATGATCTCATGATATGATGTCCGTATTGTTGAAGAGAAAAACGTTCAGGATTCAATGTTGTTTCGTAAGACAAAGTTAATGATGTACCAAAGATGGAAAGCTTTTTCCATCATCACTGTCCAAACGGCATTTATTCTGGCTGCTGACGGGCGCCAGCGCCCTTTTTCGGAATGAACTTATCATTCATCATTTAATATTCATCATCCCTATCATTCCTCTGTCTTAACACCCAGGCTTCTTGCCTTTTGTAAGTCTTGTTTTGCTTCTTCCGGGTTTCCGAGTGACTCATGTACCTGTGCCCGGCCGACAAAGTAGAAGCCCTCGTTACTATATATCCGGATAGCTTCATTCATATCAACTAAGGCCTCATTCAGCTGTCCGCTGCGAAGTCTTGCATAACCACGACGGAAGAAGGCTTCATGACTCTGCGGCATGAACTGAAGGTATGAAGTGAAATCGGCGATTGCGCCGATATAGTTTGCAATTTCAGGTCGAATGCGCAGATTGCCGCGATTGAGATATGGATTAGGGTAATTATTTTTTTCTGTAACCGCATTGGTGAAATCCTGTTCGGCATTTTCAAACTGTCCAAGATCCAGATAGGCAAGGCCGCGATTATTCAACGCCTTCGACATTTTTGGTTTAATTTTCAACACCACATTGTAATCGGCGATTGCCTCCTGGTGTCGCCCGAGTTTGCGATAACTATTACCTCGATTTATCCGTGCTTCTATGTGATCCGGTTCTTTTGCAATCACCTTTTCGAAATCAGCTATCGATTCCTGAATCTTTCCTTGCTCCATCAATATTGTTCCCCTTGCGAAGTAGAGCGATGTCAATCCTTGCATTTTATTCAAGGCCTGATCGAGATCAGCGATTGCTCCTTGTGGATTCTTGTCGGAGATAAGTTTTGCGCGATTGTAAAGAGCATACCAATTGCCGGGGTAGTTGTCGATGGCCTGTTGCCAGAGGGAAAGATTGGTTCGCCAGACATGAACCTGAAATCTCGTCGCTATGAAATATCCAATACTCAGTATAAACAGAATAACGATGGCGGTATTTGAAGTAATTGACGAAACTGTGTGTTGAGCATTACTTTTTTGAGTGTGGAAAATGTGATCACAAAGCTTATGAATACCGACGACAATTGCGAGTATGAGTGCCATCGATGGTAAGTAGGTATATCTGTCGGATATAAAATTTGTACCGACGCCTTCTCCTGAAAGAATCGGGGATAATGTGATGATAAACCATGCTATCATAAATGCATAGACTGACCGTCTCCGACTTTTGGTAGCCGCCATTGCAATAAGCAATATCAGTAAACACGGAAGAATATAAATCCACACGCCAATTGTCTCCAGAAACACTTCACGCGGATAGACGATTGCAATGTGTGTGGGTATGAGGGAATGTGCAATAAACAGGCACAGACGATAATTTGCAATCAACGCATGTTGTATCACAGATGGTAATCCTGAGAAAAAATCCGGCACAGCCGATGCACTTCGCATAGGACCAGTCCCGTGAACAGAAGGGGCATCCGTAAATCCATATCCATACAGATATAACATCACCATCATCATCAGTAACAATGGAATTTTATCCCACATCACAACGCGGGGAGAGCGTCTGAGAAAATAGTCAAGCAGGAAAGCAACTGCTGGAAATGTAATGGCCATTGATTTGGACAGACAGGCAAATCCAAATGAAAATGTAGCGATGGTTAGCCATTTCCAATCTTTCTCTCTGGTACAGTGTGATAGCCATGCATGACAAGCGAGTACGTAACACAGACCGAACAGGACATCCTTTCTTTCTACTACCCAGGCGACAGACTCTACGCGAAAGGGATGTATAGCCCAGATTAACGCACTGAATCCAGCGATCAGGTAGTGACTCAGTGTTAGTGAAGGCCACATCTTTGGTATCATGCGAACGATCAGAAAAAATACCAATACAGCATTCAGCGCATGCAACAACACATTGTTGAAGTGCAGTACGGACGCGGAAATGCCAAAGAGGTCACGCTCTATCATCCATGAGAGATATACAAGCGGTTTATAGTATGGTGTCCATAGCCGATATGAAAAGATTGCCTGAAGATCTGTGATGTCATACTCGAGCAGCAGGCGATTTCTGGTGATCAAAGGCAGATCATCCATGTTGAAAAATCCATATTGCACAACAGGCAAAAACGCGGCAAGGACAATTATAGCAATAGCCAATGGCCATAAGAAAGCAAGCCTTCTATACCATGGAACTGACTTTTGTCGCGTATTTTTCAGGGTCATCAGAATTTCGAAAGTAAGAATTACATCATGGACTTGTCAGAGATGTTGATGCTTGGCGATCCGCGTTTGTACCATATAGCGGAAGAAGTACAGCCACACGAAGTAACGCATGTGCGAAATTGGGCAGATGGTCTGGATGGCATTATCCTCCAATTTCGTAGTCGCTATGGCGCTGGCCGCGCAGTTGCAGCTCCTCAGATGGGTATTTTCAAGCGTCTTGTATGCATGCACATTGAGTCACCGGTGGTGATGATCAACCCGGTATTGTCTGAAATGAGCGAAGAGATGTTTGAGCTTTGGGATGATTGCATGTGTTTTCCGAATCTGCTGGTGAAAGTATCACGACACAGGAGTTGCACATTGCAGTTTTTTGATATGAATTGGAAGGAACATATCTGGTATCTCACAGACGATCTTTCAGAGTTACTGCAACATGAGGTAGATCACCTGGACGGTATCCTTGCGACTCAAAGGGCGGTTGATGAGAAATCGTTTCGATGGAGAATGTAATTCTCGTAACTCATCCTTGCGCTCTTTGTTCCTTGATTTTACTGATCCCTTCATACATCTCCACGGCACCATTCAGGACATGTGCGATTGCATAGATCAGTAAGCCATGTTCGATTTCGAGCTCCAGTGTCACCCGTTCTTCAAACACTTCAATGATAGTGACCACAAGCAGGCAGATCCCTGCGAGAAGATTTAGCGTTCTCAGTTTCATCTTAGAATTTTTTATTGATGACAAATGTATTCCTCGAGTCAATTAAAATTAAAAGTAAAATGAAAAGAGACTGCTGAGAAGGTACTTAGAAGCCACTTAGTTTTATATTCGTCGTATGGAAAAATTCAGAAGCATCTGTGTGTATTGTGGATCGGGTACTGGTCGAGGCAGCACTTTTACAAATGCCGCTCTGGAGCTCGCCGATTACCTTGTCGCTGAAGGTTATCGCCTCGTAAATGGTGGAGGGAGTATTGGACTCATGGGTGTGATGGCGAATCGTGTTCTCGAACTCGGTGGTGAAGCCATCGGTGTGATCCCGATGGGTTTGAAACAACGTGAGGTAGCTCACCTGGGCATGACGGAGCTTATCGTCGTACCTGATATGCATTCCCGAAAGCTTACGATGGTTAATCTCTCTGATGCGTTTATCAGTTTGCCGGGAGGCTTTGGGACATTGGATGAAATGTTCGAGACACTCACATGGTCACAGTTGCATTTGCATCGTAAACCGATAGGATTGCTGAACGTGGATGGATTCTTTGATCCTTTGCTTCAAATGCTTAGTCGTATGGTTCAGGAGAATTTTTTGAGAGCTGAAGCCCGCGCATTGCTGCATTCACATGAGGATATACCTGCACTCTTTGAAAAACTCTATTCTCCATCGAAGTACAATTCGCAGAAATGGGATACCGAACCGACGGATTAATTACTGTTTTGGTGAGTCGCGAACCAGAGAATTATTAAAAAGACTGAGTGGTGGCCCGTAACGAAGGAATATCAAATATCGAACAAGGATTAATTGCGAACCTGTCTTGAAGGGATGTAGTGAACTTGTGGCGATTTTTTTTACAAGTATAAATACCAAGAAAAACAGTATGAATAAATGAGTTGATTCTTGTTTTTGTTTAATATTGATATTCAATATTTTGCATTTATTATTTAGAGGTTCCCTTAACTCTTCATACAATCTATAATCACCACATCCAGCATATGTTCCATAGACCATCCATAAGCTCTGGCTTGTTGTGGGACGATACTTGCCGGAGAGAGACCAGGAATTGTATTTACTTCCAACATATAAAATATGCCGTCTTTCAGGATATAATCGCAGCGTACAAGACCACGACATTTTAATAACTCATAAATTTTCCGTGATTGCTCCTGGCACAAGTTTGACAAAGAGGCATCAAGATGCGCGGGTGTTACTTCCTGACTTGCACCTTCATATTTGGCCTGGTAATCGAAAAATTCGTTCTTCGGGATAATTTCTGTGATTGGAAAAACATGAATCTGTTTTCCTTCACGCACGGCACCACAAGAAAACTCACGCCCTTCTATAAATGATTCTATAATGATTTCATGATCAAATTGTGCAGCTTTCTCCAGCGCAGCTAACATCTTGTCAGAAGTATTTACGCGGGATACTCCATAGCTGGAACCGTTATTATTGGGTTTCACAAATACAGGATATTCAAACTCACTCACATCAATCTCTGAAATCATGTCTGAATTCATGACTCTCGACCATGCCATTGGAACTGAGAAATTCCTGAGGAAATCTTTGCACCATTGCTTATTGAATGTGAGAGCGGAAGTCAGGGTATCGCATGTACTATAAGGTATTCCCCGTGCTTCGAAGTATCCCTGGATTTTGCCATCCTCCGCCGGGGTACCATGTATGATGAGAAACACAAAATCGAAGGATACATTATCCAATCCTTCTCTTAAGCTGAAATCATTAAGATCGACAGCTTGTCCGGTTTCTTGTTCGATCCATCCATTCGGCTCAAGGAGAATGGTTTTGCTCAAATACTTTATAGGATCAAGATGTTGTGCAACAAACTTTGCGCTCGACAGCGCAATACCGCGTTCGGCAGATGGGCCGCCGGTGAGAATTGCAATGTGTTTTCGATTCCCTGACATATGAAACAAATGTACTACATGTCATCACATCTGATCACACTTACCATCTAATCGCCATTCAGAGAAGATCAGGTGCCGGTTCATATTGAGCAAGTGCAGACTTGTCTTATCTAATCCTGGCAACGCGGTACTTCTGTATTGAGAATAAAGAATGGGCAATTGAGAATCCTCAAATTTCCCGCAGGGATCGCATCGCAAGGAGGAATTCATCCCGACGTGTCCGCGCTACTCCGATTTTCATCCCATCCTTGAGGACCACATATCCACCATCGCCTTTCAGATAACGTTCGACATCGTGCAGATTGATCAGGTGTGATTGATGGGTGCGAAAGAAATTATAAGGCTGAAGCAGTGGCTCATATTCTTTGAGCGTCTTACTCACAAGGAGAGAAGACTTACTTCTCATATAAAATTTTGTGTACGCACCCTGAGCTTCACAACGAATGATATCACGTACCGGGATATACTCGAAACTATCGCTGGTGGACAAAGTAATCACGGGGTTCTCGTTACGTGCGTTTGAAACATTACTCATGAAGTACTCAAGGCTTCGCTGTTGGTTGGTACCTGCTTTACTGGCTTTCTGCACAGCGGTTTTCAGCTCATCGAGATCGATTGGCTTGAGCAGATAATCGAGTGCGTTTAGTTTTATTGCGCGGACAGCATAGTGATCATAAGCAGTTGTAAATATTAACTGAAACTGTGGTTTGTCAATCTGTCTCAATACATCAAACGCGGTGCCATCTCCAAGTTCAATGTCCATAAAGACCAGATCCGCATGCGTGGTCTGAATGGCAGAGATGGCAGCCTTTGCACTATCCGCTTCGCCGACTACAGTTATTTCTTTACAATAGGTATTGAGGAGGTTTTTAAGAACCTCCCTATTCAAAAGTTCATCTTCAATGATCAGCGCACGTAGCATAGACTTAAAAATTTAATTCGTGCGGGGCGAGACTGGTCTTGCTCAGAGTAAAATCGTAAAAGCTCCTTTTATTGCATTTGCACTTGTATTTGCACTTGTTACCCCCAGGTATTCCAATCTGTAATTACGCCAGTGCTTACCATACGGACATAGAAATCTGTAAATCCTACCCATACTAAACTGCACCAGGCAAAGAGTTTATGACGCTGATTCATCCAGGATATTTTTTTGTAGGCACCAAATTCCAGTTTACCCATTCCGGCACAGGAGAAGCAATCCTTGCGACCACCGATGAGGTGTCGCCACGAATGACAACCGAAGGTGTAAAGGGCAAGAAGCGTAGCATTGATTAAGATCACTAACGAACCCAGGCCGATTCCGGGTTTTCCACCTCTGAAGAATCCCGCTATCGCATCAGCATAAAGGATTGGAATGAAAATAATTGCGGCATAGAGAGCGTATCGGTGCATGTTTTGAAATATCATCAGGAATGTCTCGCCTTTGTAACCTTTTTGTTTTCGGGGTATCGAACCTACAGCACAAGCAGGGGGTGTGCCGGAGAAGGCTTTATAATAAGCACCGCGATAATAATAACAGGTAAAGCGAAACGATAGGGGAAAGATGAGAATCAACATCGCAGGAGAAGATGGAAGCCACGACGGCCACCACGATGGCCAGGCTCCCAGAATCGAATGATACAAGGGTGCATTTCCAGCACTAGCCGGATCTGTATACACGACTGGCGAATAAAACGGAGAGAGGTAGCCACCAAAACCACCCACTCCTCCATCATACCAGTAATGTGTTCCCTGGAATGCTGCCCAGGTCGCGTAAAGGATAAATGCTCCAAGACCACAGAGAACCAACAATGGCTCAATCCACCAGCGATCAGTACGTAATGTGGAGAGAAATGATTTTTTAGGTAGAGTCAACGTGTTCGCCGGCATATTCAAGCAAATATTTTATGCTTCACAAAGTAATCAAGTTCAGGAAATAGAATCCATGTCTGAGAAAGGTGGAGCCGTTGGCAGTATGTTGTGAATATACTCGGGCCTTGCGGAGTATGTTGTGAATATACTCGGGCCTTGCGGAGTATGTTGTGAATATACTCGCACCCTGCGGAGTATGTTGTGAATATACTCGTACCCTGCGGAGTATGTTGTGAATATACTCGCACCCTGCGGAGTATGTTGTGAATATACTCGCGTGACAAGTATGTTGTGAACATACTCACACCCGCACACCTACTTCCCTATGTTTCAGCCACTTCTTTTGCCCATAACGATATCCACTGTTTCAAATCTTCCGCAGGAATTAAATCCTTTAGTCCGATTCCGTTTTGTCTCATCTGCATAAGAAACTCCAGCATCACCACCATATGTTTTTGTAGCTGCATCATGTTTACGCTATAGTAGGTGTGTGGAAACTTCTCATGCACAAGAACTAAGTTGCTTCGCAACAACAGCCGCAGATGTTGAGATATCGTTGGTCTTGACAGTGGCAGAAACGTGAGAAATTCACTGAAGCACGAGTCACCGTGATGCAATAAGTACATGATCACTTGCACTCTGGCAGGATGACCCAATGGCTTCGACATGTCTGCAACGAGCTGAGGGAACAGATTGAATCGATCTTTTTTAGAAAATGCCATAAGATTTATGATTTTGGTTTATGAAATAATCTCATTGATCGTAGACTCTCAATTAGGCATGATTTTGGTCCACTCTTCTCACCTTCCAATCGGGCACAGACGCGTTTTGTGAATTTCCCCAAGCCTTCATGGATTAGAACTGCTTCGCGTGTTCGGTGATTAAATTTACTTCGCGTCCCTTCGCGTCTTTCGCGGATCATTCCTCTTCCTGATCTGAGTTGATATTGCGCTTGCTGCTATAAACGTCCTCCAAAATTTTCATATGCATTCTGAATTGATCTTTGTTCAATGAATACATCTTTTGCGAAACTCCGGTGCAAGAATCAATCAAATGACTCCTTTTCAGCAAGCGAAGGTGTTCTGTCACGGCAGAGGGGTGCAATCGCAGGACGTCTTGTAAATCACTAAATGATGTATCTCCATGCTGCAACAAATACATCAGGATTTTCATCCGGGCGGGATGATTGAAAGGTTTAGCCATTTTGGCCACGAGCAGGACTTCTGGTGGAAATGTCATATGTGGTGGTTTTAGTGGCGAGAAAGATAAACAGCCGAACTGAAATGACAAAGTATTCTCTATACGATTATTTGAATTGCAGGCGTTCTTCTATGATGAAAAAACATGTTATTGTACTTCTGGTCGCCTCCACATGTGTTCTAACACCTGGTTGCGATACTCTTCAACAACTTGCCGGCAACACCTTGACGGTAGAAGAAATTGGTCGCGGCCTCAAAGAAGCGCTTGAGATTGGAGTAGGTGAAGGAGCCGTCACTCTTGCGCAAATCGACGGTTATTTCAAGAGTCCATACAAAATCCTCCTGCCACCTGAAGCACGTAAAGTGACAGACAAACTGAAATTCATCCCCGGTTTCAGTCAGGCAGAAGAGATCATCTTAGAGAAAATCAACCGCGGTGCAGAAGATGCAGCAAAAAGTGCCAAGCCTATTTTCGTGGATGCGATCCGCAAGATGACATTTCAGGATGCCGCCAGTATCCTGTTAGGCGAAAAGAACGCCGCCACAATGTATCTGCGTGGTGCAACTTATGATCCCCTATATGCAGAGTTTCAGCCCGTGATTGTCAACTCTCTCAATAAATTTAATGCAATAGAATAC
The DNA here is from genome assembly GCA_031400515.1 of Bacteroidota bacterium. Taxonomy (GTDB): domain Bacteria; phylum Bacteroidota; class Bacteroidia; order Chitinophagales; family Saprospiraceae; genus DATDQA01. Next base: position 23,941 of record JANNQA010000094.1, on the reverse strand, counting down.
TGGGCGGACGCAGTCAATGCTTACAATAAAATCCCACTCGTAGAAAAAGTAAATCCCAACCTCGATCAATATGTGACCCAAAAAGCATTGGATGGCATGTTTGGTATGGTAGAAGTGAAAGAGCGCAAGATCCGCGCCGATGTCTCGCAACGCACGACTGACTTACTGAAGAAAGTCTTTGCAAAACAAGACTGAGAAGAAAGCTCTTAGCCTTTCGCTGTTCGCCATTGGCCGTTGATCCGTTGATCCATTGATCCGTTCCCGGCTTTCCCGATTTCCCCTTTCTGCCCTCTTCGACCGACGAAGCCTTGTGCGAAGTCGGTTCTGCCTTTCCGCCGCTTACAACACATACACCACACTCGCATGATGCACGGGCCCTCCGAGTTCTGGCTTCAGTTTCTTAAGCTCGACACGCACGTATTCCGTATCCGAGAAAGTATCCTTGATCTCATCCGCGATACTCTTTGCAACCGACTCTATGAGATGCCTTGGATTATCCATCTGTCTCTTGCAGATTTGATATACGGTTTCATAATTGAGAGCATCACTAAGGTTATCAGTTGTACCGGCTTGCTCCATGTTGTATGAGATCTGTACATCGATAAGGTAGTTGTTGCCACGTTTACGCTCTTCGGTATAGTAGCCGTGGTGAGAGTAGAAGGCAAGGCCTTCAAGGTTGAGTTGTCCCATGTGATGCTTTTTATTATTTCAAACAAATATCCTCCGAAATCGGAAATCCGGATTTCTATTACCCAACAATGTCCAAAAACTTCCCCTCATCAATATTCCCCCCACAAACAACCGCAACAATGTTTTGACTTTTATACCTGCCGGCATCTTTCATCATCGCAGCCACAGCTACACCTGCCGCGCCTTCGATACGCTCTCCATGTATTTGATACGCATCACGAATCGCATCTTTGATTTCATCTTCTGAAACAAGGATGTATCTCTTCACCAATTCCTGACAAATCGGAAACGTGATTGACCCATCTTCCATCCCTCCCGCAGAACCATCAGAAAGTGTGGGCTTTGACTCCTTAAGATGTATAATGTGTCCTGCCTCAACACTCAATTTCATCTCTGGTGAATTCTCTGGCAGACAACCAATGATCTCTGTCTGCGGTGAATGTTCGGCAAACCACGTCGCAATCCCCGAAATCAATCCTCCTCCACCCACAGTGATATATACTGCAGAAATATCTTTCAATTGTCGTGTGAGTTCTATACCGATCGTTCCCTGTCCGGCAATAATATCGGGATCATTGTATGGTGAAATCCATGTTGCATGTTGTTCTTGAGCGATCTGCCGTGCATGGAGTTCAGTTTCGAGTGAGTCATATCCATGCATGATGAGTTCTGCCGGATATTGTTTCAATGCCGAAACTTTGGCAGGCGAAGCATTTTCAGGAACATAGATTTTGCCGGAGAGACCAGTGATCTGCAATGCTCGCGCTACTCCCAGTCCATGGTTGCCTGTAGATGCGGTAATAACCGGAGAGGTGGGATCTATTCGTGCGTCTGTTTGATTTATTCCCTCTTCGATTAGACGTTGTGCTTCTACTACTATGGAGAGAATCTTATTCATCGATCCACGCGCCTTGAATGACCCTGTGTGTTGATGACTTTCCATTTTCAAATAGACCGTCGCACCTGTCAGTTCACTGAATTCCGAAGAGTGTAACAACGTTGTCTCATGGATATATTCACGTATCCTGTGTTCTGCTTCTTCAATATCTTTTGCTGTGATGTTCAAAACTGATTATTAATCAAAATTTAATTGTCGCAAGTTTAGAACTATTAAACAAGTTAAAACTTAACCACCACCCCTCTCTTCACCGGATCCTGAACTAATGAAGGAATGTTCATAAAAGAGAGGGGAAGGGGGTGAGTTAAAACGTATCCTGTGTTCTGCCTCTTCAATATTTTTTGTGGTAATGTTCAAAATGCGGGGTGTCGTTAAAAGTCAATTTGATTTACCCAACGTTTGCTTATGCATTTGATCCAAGGCATTGCAAAACTTAAGCACCCTTTGTCGCAATGCATTATATCGCGCATGCGCACTGTTACCAAACTTTTCTAGTTTCTGATATAGCGCGATGTTGAGGGAATGGCTTGGTTGGATGAATGATGGCAAATGTAGAAGTTGTTCATGCACCGACAGTCTTGGCATAGCCATCATTACAAGAATTGCCTCAATGGAATCCAAATTCCCCTGCCTGAGGTCTTCGAGTCCTTTGCCTACGAGTTCCCAACCAGGTAATTGATCAAGATGGCTATGATGATCGGTCATGTAGAAATTGTTCAACTTTTACTTTCAATTCTTCAAATTCCACCGTCGGAAAACGGAGATATTCTTCTTTTACCCGTTCCATGTGTTCGACAATATTCACCTGTTGCGGTATCAAGTTGGCAAACCCCCTGGCATCTGAAATATCCTGATCATAACCTCTTTGAATCTTAGATAAGACCTGTGAGACGATATCATAATGAAAATAGTTCACCATGCCAATCCGTTCAATGAACTCACTCCTTTCACGCCACCCAGATAGTGCCGGTAAGAAATGATGCGGAGCGGCAATTTCAAGGTTGATATTCAAATCTTTTTTCAGATTTCTGATGACATGATAGCATTCTATGCTGTCAGGTTCAAAAACCAAATCGATGTCAATGGTAGAAGATCGGATATCATGCAGAACTGCAGTCACGCCTCCGCTAAAGTATACACTGACTTGCGCTCGGATTGCAACACCAAACTCACGCATGAATGCATCAATCCGATCTCGGTCTGAATGATCTCTCACTGTTGCAAGATACGAAGTCCGTCAAGCGCTAAGAATGTCGGCATTGTGGTGGTTATGCAATTACTTATTTACCACATACCAACCGAGCATCGCCACAAATGCGACCATTGCCAGAATCAAAATCGCTAACACATGATCTACATGGGTAAATAGTTTGTTGCCAAAATATGCCAGGAAGGCGCCAAGCAGGAGCAGGCCTACGATGCGTTTAATGCGTTCTGTCCTCATTCTCCTCCGAAAGGTGCACAAATAATGCAACTATAGCCGCACACACTTCTTCCGGGGAAGACAGATGTTGGGGATTTGAATCCATATGGACACCTTTGCGATATACTTGCCCGGGGAAAGGATAGTTTCCACCTTTTAGTTTCTCAAATGCGCAACGTGATATTTCCACAATGAAAGTCGCCCTCACCGGAGTCACTGGTCATCTTGGTGCCGCTGTATTGCAGGAACTGTATGCAAGGAACTATGAAATCCGCGCTTTGAGCAGAGGCGAGGATAAACGAAGCTTAGGCAATGTGCCAGTTGAAGTAGTGAAAGGTGATGTCTTGCATCCAGAATCACTACACGAACTCATGCGAGAATGTGATGCGCTTATCCATTGTGCAGCAGTGATCTCTATTAATGGTGATCCAGGTGGGATAGTACATCGCACAAATGTGGATGGAACAAAAAATGTGATGGAAGCCGCAAAGTACTGCGGAGTCAGGCGCGTTATCCATCTCAGTTCGATTCACGCTTTCCAGCAGCTCCCCATTGATGAAGTATTGGATGAGCAACGTGCATTTGTGGACGAAAAAGCATTCGCCTATGATCGGTCGAAGAGGACTGGCCAGGAGATCGCCCTTGCGATGAATCAAAAAGGTCTGGAAGTCATTGTGATGAATCCCACAGGAATTATTGGCCCCTACGATTATAAACCATCAAGAGCAGGTCAGATGATCCTGGACTTACTTTCCGGTCGTTTGTCATTTATGATCAAGGGAGGATTTGACTTCTGTGACAGCCGTGATGTCGCGCATGCGGTTGTGAATGCTTTGAAGCAAGGATCACCAGGAGAATGCTATGTGCTTTCAGGTAATTGGCATAGTCTTGAGGAAATCGCTTCATTGCTCTCAGTCAATTCAGGAAGACATATCAGGTTCATCACAGTTCCGTCGTTTCTTGCAAAAGCCGGTCTGCCGTTTGCGAAGATCCAGGGATGGATTGGCAACAAAGAGCCATTGTACACAAATGAAGCATTGGAGGCGATATTCACAGGCAATAAAGCTACAAGTAGTGCAAAAGCAATCCGTGATTTGGATTATCATGCACGACCATTAGATGAAACACTTCGTGATACTTATCATTGGTTTCAGGAATTGGGATATGTCAGGTAACATGCTTGCTTGTTGATGATTTACTTCCTTTTAACAAATCTCTATGATTGAACCTCTGATTTCGTATGGCCTCTATCAAAATCTTGTGTACGCGTGGATAGCTGTGGCCATAATCATCTTTTTGGTACTCCTGAAGATCACAGCTCCTTATGGAAGACATGCCTCTTCGCAATGGGGCCCTCAGATCAGGAATCGGCTTGGTTGGGTATTCATGGAAGCACCTGTGTTGATTGTCTTGTTCCTCTGCGTGATACCCGTTTGGCAATCGTTATCATTAGAGGCATGGATCATGGTTGGATTGTTTTCGCTCCATTACATCAATCGCACATTTGTCTACCCATTCCGTCTGCATACAATAGGTAAAACGATGCCGTTGTTGATTGTTTGTTCAGGAATCTTTTTCAACATTATGAATGGCTTTCTTCTCGGATGTTTCTTTGCGTATTTCGAAGACTATCCCACTTATTGGTTGATAGATGCTCGTTTTATCAGTGGCTTGCTGATCTTCATGATTGGCATGTACATCAACTGGAAAGCCGATAATATTCTGATTCATCTGCGTAAGCCGAACGAAACGCATTATATCATACCGCGTGGATGGTTGTTTAATAAAATCAGTTGCCCGAATCTTTTTGGAGAACTCATCGAATGGCTAGGCTTTGCAATTCTCTGTTGGAATCTCCCGGCAATGGCATTCTTTATCTGGACTGCTGCTAATCTGATTCCGCGCGCGATCTCACACCACAAATGGTATAAAGAAAAATTCGCCGATTATCCTGTTGAAAGAAAAGCAATAGTGCCCAATGTGATTTAATGAGTAGTCACTGAAGCTTTTGTCTCATCGTTGCTATGAAGGTGCCTTGTATAAAGTATCGCAATACACACGAGTGTCACAAATACCGTCTTCCCTAATAATAGTTCAATTGTCGTCTCACCAATCGATCCGAATAGTGTGGTGGTATAAATCGCAAACAGCACATAGTTGAAGGGTGTGTAAAGCAGAGGATACAGCAATAGAAAGAAAAAGATTGCAGCACCAACAAGGCCAAAGGCGGTCAGAATAAAGACATATTGGCTGATCGGAGGAAACCGACTCTCTACAGGGAAGTTTGGAGATTTCTCGGCATACATGCGATGCATTTCTGAGTTAAGATCTCCGATGCCTGTGCCTGTGATCAGGTTTTCTTTTAGGAGAGAGAGTCCATGCCTGATAGAAGTGATACGCACATTGTCGGAATATTCTGCCAGCGCGCCCTGGTCTTTCAGCATCTGAAGATCGTACATCATATAGCCGATTTTATTCGCCACGCTCGGAAATGCATTGTATGCAATCATGACAAGAAGAAATACGGAGAGTGCAGCTCCAATACCTATTTTCCATTTTCCATCACGTAGCGTGAGAAAAGCAATCATCATGAATAGTCCGCCATACAATGCGAGCAATCCCGTACGCACCGCCAGCACATGTACCACTATGGTTAGAAAGATCCCTATTGACAGTAAGGCTATCGGCCATTTGCCGTTTGCCGTTTGCCGTTTGCCGTCATACGCTAACGCAAATGCCATACAAGCAGCCAATGCAATGAAAAAACTATAGCGCACATGGATGATCGGTGTAGGAATCGTCTTACCGATTTTATACAATGCATTGTAAGCGTCAAAGTGCATCGCATAATCGAACATTACACTTAGCGCTGACAAAAAACAGACGCCTATATAAATCAAGAACAATCGTCCCCATGTCGATTCAGGTACATTCCTGTATGTATAGAATCCCAGAGGAATAGCTGCGTACGGAATACTCTCCCATGCAAGTTTTGCCCAACGTCCTGTGTCATCAGAGTGCATTCCTGAAAACACATAGACCAGGACGATACTCATCAGTGCAATAAACGCACGGTAATGCCTAAGCTCACGAAATGTGTTTCGATGGAACAGGCCATTCAACACGGCCACTCCGAAAATCACACCTGTGAAAATGGAAACGAGTGCTTTCGCATAGAAAATACCCACACATCCGGCCGCAAAGACCAGGAACAGGATCCCCTGACTCGTCAATGAAACTCTGATTGCTTCAGTCCAATAGGACCATCTATTGCGGGATGCAGTTTGCGCGCTCATGCCACATCGCCTTGAGAGTGTGGATCAAACATCATTCTCCGTTGTTTTCACCACTCAGCTTCCGGGCATTCTCGGCAACGATCAGCGCTTCGATGATTTCATCCAGATCACCGAGTACAATTCTGTCAAGACTGTAAAGAGTGAGGTTTATGCGATGATCTGTTACGCGGTTTTGTGGATAGTTGTAGGTTCGGATTTTGTCGGAACGGTCACCACTACCAACAAGTGACTTACGTGCAGCCGCAATTTTACCGTAATGCTCTGCACGTTGGGCCTCATAGATTTTTGAATACAAGCGCTGTATTGCAATCTCACGGTTCTTGATCTGGGATCTTCCATCTGTGCTCTCTGCAACGATGCCAGTAGGAAGGTGTGTGAATCTCACTCCTGATTCCGTTTTATTCACATGCTGGCCGCCGGCGCCACTCGAACGAAAGGTGTCGACTTTCAGATCTTCTTTGCGAATATTGATGTCTTCCATCTCAAGTTTCGGCATGACCACGACTGTGGCAGCGGAAGTATGTACCCGTCCCTGTGACTCTGTCTTAGGTACACGTTGTACACGATGCGCCCCGGACTCAAATTTGAGCGTGCCATAAACGTCTGTTCCTGATACCTCCACAATGAGTTTGCTATATCCTCCTACTGTGCCTTCCGAAGCAACATCGATCTCGGTGGTCCATCCTTTTGATTCAAAATACTTCGAATACATCCGGAAGAGATCGCCGGCAAAGATGCTTGCTTCGTCGCCACCGGTACCCGCACGGATTTCGAAAATTACATCACGCTCATCTTCGGGATCTTTCGGAATCAGCAGTTGTCTGAGCTTCTCTTCCAGATTGTCGCGCTGAGGAACAAGGGTTTCAATCTCTGCTTTCGCCATTGCACGCATTTCAGGATCATCATCACTGCTGAAAATTTTTTCTGCGGATTGTACGTGACCAAGGACGGATTCATAATCACCGAATGTGTTGACGATTTCTCTCAGATCTGAGTATTCTTTGTTTACCTGGGCATAACGCTTGCGATCTCCGATCACTTTAGGATCAGAAAGAAGTTCTTCCAGGTTTTTATAACGGTCCCTGATGGAGGATATTTTTTCGACGAGTTGCACGATGAAGTTTGGAATAAAATGGTTGCAAAACTAATGGATTACGGCACCTTGCGCAGCGATGGGATCTAATCCCACAGCGACGAAGACAGGAATTGCTGATGCGAATGAAAGACTAGCTAACCTTTGCGGTTGCCTTTTGTGAAGTCATAGACTCTGCTTACGGCGAGATACCTGATCCAGACTTCCCCCATGATGAGTATCGAGGTACCAGAAATGAACAGCGTATTGCGCGTCGTTTCCACAATTTGACCAAACTGTGGCAGTAGCGGACGGATAAGTAGTAAGTCTACCGCGATGACAACCGCTGATGTCAGAATCAAGACCAAACTGATCGTCCGAATAAACAACAGTTTTCGTTTTTGTTTTTCGACATGACAGTTGATGAGGAAAAGTCGTGCAGATTCATGTTTGGGATTTATCCTGACCAATTCCTGTAAAATATGCATTGCGTCATGCATGCGATCAAGATTATAGAGTGATGCTGCTTTCTGAAACAAGGTTTCGTAATACAGGTCCCGGCCATTGATCATGTCAATATTGTACTCTATTGCGAGTTCAACAAGATGATCTGCCAGGGGGATGTGCTGTTGAAATTTCCCTGTCTCAAACAGGGCCTCAGCATAGGAATCCATCACTTCAGCATATTCAAGCACAGGCAGGTCACGCAAAGCAGTCTTGTTCCTGGCCACATAGTGGATTTTCTCCCGGAATTCACCAGAGTCAATTGCTTTGAACCCATGATATGCCGTCTCGGCATGTGCTGTCAGATCAGTTTTCATTCTGCTTCTCAATTACATATAGCATCGGTCTTGACGGACTTACGTCCAGTTCAAGGGCCACCGTGTGTAAGTCGAGTAAATATAAGCCATCCGAAACATTCTCCGGAGCATAGATCATCTCCGTGATCGTACACGCAGATCGGACAATACCCTGTACAATCCAAAACGCCTTGTGCCCAGCCAATGCACCGCCATCCACCTCGGGATCAACAGACGGCAAGTCCGTGAGCAGGTGCTGATATCCCATTTCGGCCATCCACGCCATAGCTTCTTCAGAAAACCATGGAGGATTGGTACCCGTGTAATGACGATATTTTTTGTCCGCCTGGTTGGGAATCGTACGCACAATCAATACATCTGTGTTGTATGCGATTAATGGCTCAAGTTGTGATTTTGTAACCCATGAGCCATGACCATCTTTCATCCTTTCAGGTTGTACACTGATCAATTCAGCCACAAAAAGAGACTGACTCATGCACCCTCTGATCGTATAAGGACCCGGCAGGATATGCCCAACACATTCTGTATGGGTTCCATTGCCATGAGGATTGAGCGCGATATTGAAAAAATTTACCGGCGCACCGGCTTCCAGTGAACCGATAAAATCTCCTGACTGCACGGGTGTAGCTTCAAATAGTGGAGCCCCATATGCATTCGGCTGATTCTCTTTACCATTCATCAACGGGATAGAAATATCCAGTGGCGCAGACAGGTCTGCTGAGTATTCATCTCCATTCCATGTGAAATGTATTTTCATTGCTGTTTGCTTTTCGCCGTTCGCTATTTGCACTCACCACGCGAGCGTCAAAATCCAGACTTTCAGACATCCGATATCCGAAATCCGAAATCCGACATCGTTTCAATCTTTATACGGATCACACTTCAGCGCCCGCCATCGCAACTGCGACAGGTTCCAATTTAAATAATACTTTGATCGTTTCTCCCTGAAAGTCTAAAACCTCTTCCAGGTTCTTGTAGCATTCCGGACTTTCATCGGCACCTCCACCGCGCAAGATGATTCGACGTGTTTTTGCCGTCATTTGCGTCACATCGAAATCAACGGCGCCTTTAGATAAAGGCACCAGCTTGCGCGTACCACCTGAACCTTTTTCCCATTTTGTTTTTCCTGTTGCTTGTCTTCGTGACATGACACGTCCTGCACCGTGGACTGTTGAATACAACGCTTTCTTTGAAAGATCCGAATCCTGTCCTTCGATAATGACAGAAGTGTCAAACATATTCGCACCAACGAATCCGGTTTGTCCGGGAAATGCGGGAGTACAACCTTTGCGCACGACATACCATTCCTCACCAAAATGTTCTTCTTTCCAGCAAAAGTTATGATGATTGTGCACTTCAAAATCCGTTGTTGCACCAAGTATCTCACACACTTTGGCAACGACAATATCGCGTCCCGCACCGGCATATTCTCCGGCGACCTGCATTGCATGAAAGTAGTCTTGTCCTGCTTCTGAGGTTGCATCAAATAATATCGGCGGACTGTCCATCCCACCTACATGCACTTTATCGCCAAACGCCTTTCCTTGCGCAATCGCAATAAAGCCCATCGTGATTGTGTGTCCAAATCCCCGCGATCCAAAATGCACACCTATCCAAAGTCTGTCTTCGTCATCCTTGAAAAGATCTACAAAGTGGTTGCCGCTTCCTACAGTGCCGAGTTGAGCCCGGGCTTTCTGCATCAATGATTCCCGATTTGATTTCGTCGTACGAAAAGACAGGGTTCGTAATTCGTCAAACACAGGGTGATCTATAGGTTTGGGATTAGGTCGGCCTACCCCGAAACCAATCTCCCTTGTAATCTTGTCCATCACTTTGACCAGATCTACCTGACTTGCGATGATATCTGTACGCACAGCTTTGTTGCCACAGCCAATATCAAATCCGACACCACTCAATGAAATTTTATCCCGGTAGGCAATCGCGCCACCAATTGGATGCCCATATCCATAATGCGCATCTGCTGTGAGGACTCCAATGCTTCCTTCGGTCATTGCGCGTTGAAGCTGAGTGATCGATTGCGCATCAATGATCTCCTGACCGAATATGGTAATATCATGCTCCTGCATCGCTACAAAGATGCAAATCCATGGGCGGTGAAATGTGACGTCAATGCACCATACATGCGCCAATCATAGAAAGCGATCCTGTGTTTCTGATCCGCTTGCTATTGTTCATACCGGCATGTGGAAAGATTTCAACATTATTCAAAGTGAGAGTGCCCAGATTGTCAATCGCGCTTCCCTCAGATGCTGTTCCAGCGATGATATTCAGACCAGTGATCGTTGCCTGTACTCCTGCATTGATGCGAAATACATTCTGCGTTGTAAGGCCATGAACTGTAATATTGCTGGCTTGTGTTGTCACGATCGACATTGGTGAATCGATGATCGGATAGGAACCTGCCAGTAAGATGGTCTGTCCATTCACAGCGGAAGAGAATGTAATAGTCTCTCCTGAGGAAACACAACCCACAGCCCACGGCAGTGAACCGGCTCCTGAATCATTTGCATTTGAAACCAGATTGCAATGGATTTGTACGGTGTAATCTTCTACCTCCCCCCAATTAAAAGTCTGACAGGGCGTGCTGAACCCACTCCAACTCATGGACACACGCATTCTGGTTGCACCTATAAACGAGGAAACCGGAATACTGACAGTGCCAGTCACAGTACCAGATAATGGACCAGTAGAAAATACCCGCTCATCCGGATTTTGGAAAATTCCGTCATGATTGGAATCTATCCAGATCCGGAAATGCTCAGGAAATGCCGACCCATCATATCCGGCCGTGATACTTACCGGGTAGCTGCCACCTGCTGCGATATGTGCCGTAAGATTTGTGAAATTACTATACCCTTGTGGCCCTGACGAATTGCTAAATGAGCCTAGTGAAACATTGCTGATCCATTCATCTTCCTGACTTAGTCCCTGGCTCGCACAATAGAGGGCATCGGCTGTGGTGAAATTTTCTTCAACACAACCCGTGATATTACCACCCGACCAATAGGGAGTGATCTTCGCATAGATCGTGGTAGCCGCGGGAAGCGTAGCCGGATTGTATGTGGTCACATTTCCGACATCGAAGAGGCTCAAAATTTGGTTACCACCCGGCGTAGTGCCAAGTGTGATTTTATATCCGAGTTGATTCCCCACGGAGTGTGTCCAGAAAAGATCAGCAGTTGTTAGAACGTTCGTGGCGCCATTCAATGGAGAAGTGAGGTGCGTACATGCCGGCGCGACATTTGCTTCTGTTGTGAAGAACTCATCTGCACATGCCACGGCATTGCCGACACTATTGTAAGGCACGACCTTGACATAGATAATTGTATTGAAAGCAAAATTCGATGCGGGATTGTATGTGGTAACTAATCCTACGTCCACATTATTTACAATGTTGCCAGATCCTGGCGAGGTGCCTATAGTGATTCTATACCCATCTACGCCAGTGACAGCGAGCCAGCTGATATTTGTACTCACCTCGACTAATGTAGCCAGGTGCATTGGTGAAGAGAGATCGGTACAGTTAGGTGCAGTACAAGTTCCTGTATTGCAAGAGGCAGTTTGATATTCGCTGCGAATCAGATTGCCGGGCTGAGTTCCGAAGCCAAGAGAAAAGTTTATTCCAACTCCAATCAGATGACAATAACTCATGACTGTACCATCGACAGGGAGGATAGGGTCACCTGCATCATAGCAAGATTGAACATTGCCATATACACTTCCACAATCATCGATCTGTGTATTATTTCCATTCCATACGCATGAGTGTGTATGATTTGATCCGAAATTATGCCCCAGTTCATGTGTGACACAGTTGACATTCCATGAGTATGTTGGAAACGGAGCAGTCGTTGTGGTCAGACTTGTGCTGACTGCGCAGGCAAGAGTTGTATGGCATAGTACATCGATATAGGCAATGCCTCCGCCAAGCCCACGAGTACTCAGGAGGTGTGCCAATCTGCCATCATAGCCGTTAGCCGTTGTCTGCGCAATAAATGCATTCAGCATTGAACTTGTTGTCGTCAATGCGGCGTACGGATCTGTCGAAGTCCAGACCATGATATCTGAAATAAAAACCGGAATCTCTTCATTGTCATACATCGTCGCGACTTCATTAAACAATGCAGCAACCCATGCCTCGGTATTTACTACACTATTGCCATTATCCTGATAAGACTTATAATCACATTCGAAGTACACTTCCACACAATTTCCTGTAAGCACCGATCTCTGCTGAATACGTTCTCCTGACCCAGGCATTATTTGTGCCTCGGTCACATCACAACTATACGGCTGTGTCTGATGCACATCACTGTCCTTGTAGAACACATATTGCGCATCTTTTACCTGATGCATGCGATGATTGCCTTGCTCTGAAGAGAATAGAATGCGCACCTCTTCACCAATGACACTCACTGTAGCAATAGAACTCGCATCACCTGATATTGTCCCACGATAGAAAATCATATCAGTTCTCGTAGGAAAGGATTGCCCATCGCTTGACCTCAGGTGATATTGTTCACTAAAGATGTCTACCCGATAAAGATCCAGCACAGTGGTCTGCTCCGCATGTGTAATCGGGAGTTGTAGCAATTCTGGCTTTGAGTCATGAAGTTGCAATAGCGCTTCTGTGTGAAGTTGAAAGAACTCTGCATTGTTTACATAATGCCCGAAATCCGGTAAGACCTGGTCGGATCGCCCTTGTTCGAATAAATTCAGTGTTGTCAATACATTACTTTCCTTCCTGGATAACAATTCCCTGGCAATTGGACGGAGATCATCAGAATGCTCCTGAGATATGAGCGGTACCCAACCGATAAGAAAAACAACGAAAATCATGAATCTCTCTAAGGTCATTGAATTGAGTTCATTTGTTAAGAAATTACAGCGTGGTCTGCGAAGTTTCCTCATCCGGCAGGATGTTTATTTCGCTTCAAGGGGTGAGCCACAATTCTCTAAGGGGTCGTCAAAAGTACAATGTTTCGCCACACAATCGAGTGGGATGTATGAAAAGCCCTATTATTGAGCACTAAGTAAAGTGTCATGTACCCTGATCTGTCTTACATATTGCATGCCATTCTTGGCACTGAACCCGATAATGCACTAAGCATTGTCAAGACATTTGGCCTCTTTCTGATTCTGGCTTTTCTGGCCAGCGCAGCAGTACTCCGCCATGAACTCAAGCGGAAGGAACAAGAAGGACTAATGCACCCGATAAAAGAAACTTTCATCGAAGGCCGACCTGCTACCTTTTTTGAAATCGCAGGTAATGCTCTCCTGGGCTTTATCCTGGGCTTCAAACTTCCTTATCTATTCATGCACTTTGCCGAATTCAGGGAGGATGCAGCGGGTGTGATCCTATCTGCCAAGGGTACGATGATCTGGGGCATCCTCGCGGCCGGGGTATTTGGTTTTCTAAAATATTGGGAATACAACCGCAGGAAGACAGATAAGCCGATCACAAAATCCGTTACAGTATGGCCGCATCAGCGTATCGGCGACATCACTGTACTGGCCGCGGTTTCTGGAATTGTCGGAGCTAAACTGGCAGCACCTTTTGAGAGTGTAGAGAATATCAGGTCTTTTATCAAAGACCCATTGGACCAGTTACTTTCAGGGAGTGGCCTCGCAATTTATGGTGGACTGATCCTGGCGTTCGTCGTGGTCTTGTGGTATGTGAAGAAAAAACAGATTCCGCCATTGCATATCATGGATGCAGTTGCTCCGGCACTCATGGTAGGATATGCAGTAGGCCGCATTGGATGTCAGCTTTCCGGAGATGGAGATTGGGGTGTTGTGAATACACTTCCCACTCCCGGATGGTGGATCTTTCCTGAATGGATGTGGGCTTATGACTATCCACACAATGTGCTGAATGAAGGTGTGCCGATCGATGGCTGCAAATGGCTCTATTGTCACAAGCTTGCTCCACCGGTTTTCCCGACACCGTTGTATGAGACTGTATTTGCATTTGCAATTGCAGGACTTCTCTGGATATGGCGAAGACGCATTCATATACCTGGTGTCCTGTTTTTTATTTATGTCATACTCACCGGTGTAGAGAGATACTTTATTGAAAAAATTCGGGTGAATCCGGATATCAACATTGGGGGTATTCGGGCAACACAGGCAGAATACATCTCAGTGCTTCTGGTAATTATTGGATTTGCCGGAATTTTCTGGTGCTTGAGAAAAAAATCCAACGTTCCCTAATACACCATGTTGGCTCCACTTGAAAAAGCAAGACTGCCATCATTCATCACGAGCGTACAACCAATCATTCCGGGATGTGGATAGATACGATTGGCAATTGGAGTAACTCAGGTCGTATGTCATGCATGTTCAACACTGCCTCGGACCTCAAATGAAAGAACTCCGCCTTCCGCACAAAATCTCTCGTATCTGGAGTAGTCTCATCAGTACGCACGTTTTCAAATAAACTTATGGATGTCTCTACATAGATTTCCTTGCTTGTCATCAATTGTCGAACAATGGGTCGAACATCAGTAGAAAAATTTTGAGATTCTAACGATATCGCCGAGACCAGGAAACTCAATGCGATAAAAAATCTCGTTGTTGACATAACATATGTACTAAGTGGTTTAACAAATTGACTCATGCTTCGTCAACGGACGTTGCAGGAGATTCAAGTCAATTTCGGGTGGTGCAAAAATGTAGTTGATAGAGCCAAAACGTCAAAGACATCACTTCACTGGTCTCCCTATTATCTGACCAAGAAGTATTTATAGGACTCTAATCTGTAGTAGTTAAATAAAACGCCTTTGCTGATCCAGGCTCAGGAGGCAGCACTAGCGGTCGGCCAGTGGCGATTCGCTTCTCCTTCAGCACCTAAATCGAAATAAAGGTGGCTCGTTGCCAGGCTGTTGTCGTTGCACGATTATGTATTAATGTTACATGATTCCCGTTCATGCGAATCACAGGAAACCGGATGTTTTCAGCTATTGCAGTGGCTTACAGTCTTTGACAAAAATGCGATGCGTGACTTTGCGATCTTCCATAGTTTTGAAAAACGCTTCAAGAAAATCTACTGCTTTAGTCCGGGTTCTGATGTTGAGGAGTTCAAAGTCACGACAGGTTGCGAGTATCGCTTCTTTTTTTTCAAGAAAGAGTTGTCGGGTTTTCTCACAAAGTTCTTCGTCCATACAGATGCTCTTATTGTAGCGCACCGTGACATGCGAAATAGGTATTGATTGATGTGGAGTCGCATAGCTCGTGTTTACAAAGCCACTGTAGTCAAAATCATATGCCACTGGCATCACGGTATTCGTTTCAGGATTTGTGAAGACTTCGACATTGTGCCTGTTTCCAAAAGCCCAATCTGTGTTTCCGATCATGTATTGAAAAAAAGAAAAGATGGCCAACTGTTCGCTATTCAGTATCTCTTCTTTCAGGATTTTAGGTTCGTGCACGCGTCCGCCGAAATTTGCCGCAAGTTCGTCTGCATTCTGAATGACAAAAGCATAGCTGGTTAAAGATTTCTCCTTACCTGAAGAATCCATGTATTGCATCCACACAAGTTCAGTCTCAAAGCTTTTGTCGGTAAGAATCCTGAACATTTTATATGCGAGGTACTCCTTGAGCAGAAAATCCTCATCGCTTTCTCCATCGCACACATTCACCCATTTGAGTTTATGGTAGCTGAAGTCCTGTTTTGAAAACTTCATGCGTATCGAAGGGTAATAGCACGTCTCTTTACGGATATTTCCCCGGCATTTAATTTCTACCTCGTATGAAGTCGTGTCACCTGGACCACGTACGATTTGTAATGTTGCGGGTTGATCCAGTTCCACGAATTTATTCTTCATCAACGACTTCATGTCCGTCTTGAGAATAGCGTGGATGACGCTATCTGATGTGAACAACGAAATGGCAGAAGATTGTCCATACCCCGTGAGTGTAGCAAGAAGCAGGTATAGGATTACCAGACACGATGAAAAGCGTTTTAGAGACATACACTCAAACTTAAAAGTTTTTGTTTGAACTATGATATGCTGCTGTCCTGAGAATTGTGTAGGTGTCTTTTGCCGCAACTTCCCACGAGAAGAACCGGCTGCGTTCCAGGCCAGCCTGTACAAGGCTACTTCTGAGTGCGCTATCCCTTGAGAGTTGCTGCATTCCCCTTGCAACATGAGCAATATCCAATGGATCTACCTTGAAACCCGCATCGCCTGCAATTTCTGCCTGTGCACTGTCTGCGCTAACCATCACCGGGACTCCGCATGCCATGGCTTCTGCTACAGGCAAACCAAAACCTTCGTAGAGTGAAATGTAACACAGGGCGTGAGCACTGGCTGTAATTTTTGCAAGGGTCTCCGCAGGAATATATCCGGTGAAGACAATGTCATCGCGATACGAAGAAGCTGCAATTGCCTGGTCTACCGCGGTATAATCCCACGATTTCCTTCCCACGATGAGGAGCTTCATATCTGTATCCGTTGTCGTGCGAAATAAAGTATAGGCTTCAATAAGACGTGCGACGTTCTTTCTTGGATGGATCGCACCAACAAACAACAAATAACGCCGTCCTTGTGAGAATTGAACTCGCACTTCATCTTGACCCACTGTCGAGAGAGGTTTGTAATCACTACCTATTCCATTGTAAATGACTGCGATTTTTTCTTCAGACATCGGGTAGTATTTCAGGATTTCCTTTTTAGAAAACTCCGAGACTGTAATCACGGTCGATGACTCTTTGAGAAAGCGCGGCATGAAATAAGCATAATATTTTCTTTGTGTTTTAGAGATTGCGTCGGGATATGGTCGATGAGCCACATCGTGTACTGTGATCACAGATGGATACCTAAGACCCAAAGGCAGGAAGCTCCCTGGTGAAAAGAATACATCGGGTTTGATTTTGTGCAATGACGTGTACAATGAAAACTGATACCAGATATAAAAGAGCAGAGGATGTCTGGCTGGCGGAAAGAGTTTGGTGCCAGTGACACGATCAGAATAAAGAAGTTCTTTGGGGAATTCTCGATCGAAATAAAAGTAAAACTCATCTTGCGGATGATCTCGTACAATCCTCGACATGATCTCATGGGTATAGTGTCCAAACCCCTCCATCTTGTCCTTGAGCATAAATCGGGCATTGACTGCAATCTTCATAGGATACTCTTCTGTTTACAAATCTTCTAATTTTAACGCAATAAGCAACAAAGTACGTGCAAGCACATACATCTTCGGATATCCTCATCATCGGCTCAGGAATCGCCGGCTTGTCGGCTGCGATCTATCTCGCGCAACGACGACCAGATCTTTCTATCAAAGTCCTTTCCAAAGCACAGGTCGGTGAATCGAACACGCGCTATGCTCAGGGAGGTATCGCTTCGGTTTGGGATCACAATGCCGATGCGTTTGAAAAACATATTGCAGACACATTAGATGCCGGGGATGGACTTTGCAACCCTGAGACAGTGCGCATCGTGGTAGAGGAAGGTCCTTTGTGTGTGCAGGAACTCATAGAATGGGGCGCCCATTTTGATATGAACACAGAGGGTGAGTATGACCTTGGGCGTGAAGGCGGTCATTCAGAAAGCCGCATCCTGCACTATAAGGATATCACAGGAAGCGAGATCATCAGAGCCCTTCATGCAAAAGCCAGAAGTTTCGCAAACATCCAACTTCTCGAAAATCGCTTTGCTATCGATATTATAACCCAACATCATCTTGGATATAATATCACACGCGTCACGCCTGGTATCACCTGCTTCGGAGTCTATGCTCTCGATAAAGATAAGCTCGATGTAGAGACGCACCTGGCCAAAATCACAATCCTGGCGACCGGTGGTGCAGGGCAGATTTACCGCTCTACAACAAATCCAATGATAGCCACAGGGGATGGCATTGCGTTGTTTTATCGTGCCAAAGGAACTGTGAGTAATATGGAATTTGTCCAGTTCCACCCCACATCACTATATGATCCGGGTGCTGAAAACCCGGCATTTCTGATTTCAGAAGCAGTCAGGGGATTTGGTGCAGTATTGCGCACACGGGATGGCCGGGAATTCATGTCAGAGTATGATAGCAGAGGTTCACTTGCGCCACGGGATATTGTCGCACGCGCAATCGATAATGAAATGAAGAAAAGAGGTGATGATTATGTCTGGCTGGATTGTACGCATCTGGATCCTCAGAGCTTTCTTGCGCATTTTCCTACGATTACAGCAAAATGTAAAAGCAAGGGCATCGATCCACTGACACAAATGATACCCGTCGTCCCGGCATGCCATTACTTCTGCGGTGGCATTCTCGTGGATCACCATGGCCAGTCAGCTATCGAGAGGCTCTTTGCTGCAGGTGAGAGCACTTGTTCTGGTCTACATGGCGCAAATCGCCTGGCGTCCAACTCACTGCTGGAAGGATTAGTGTATGCACGACGGATTGCCGATCGGGTAGTCGAAGTCGTTGACGGTCTTGAGATCAAAGAAGGCATACCGGGCTGGGATGCGATGGGTACTACTGATCCGAAGGAAATGGTATTGATCACTCAAAGCTGGAAAGAGCTCAAAGAGATCATGAGCAACTACGTAGGTATCGTCAGGAGTAATGTGCGTCTAAAGCGCGCAATGGACCGTCTATGGTTGTTGTACCGTGAAACCGAAGATCTCTATAACACAACTGCACTCTCTCCTCAACTTTGTGAGTTACGCAATCTTATTACCATAGGATATCTGGTCACGCGTTCTGCGCAAATGAGACATGAGAGCAGGGGTCTTCACTGGACTACAGATTTTCCGGGGCAGCATGACTATCTGGAAAATACCTACATGTAATAGGACGGGAAGGGAAAAGGTAATGCATTAGTTCACGCAAAGCCATCTCACGCAAAGACGCAAAGGACGCCAAGAAATTGGGACAAAGTCTTTTAAAGTGATGCACTACTAAAGTGAAAAGATTTTATTAGCGCCAAGGATTTTTTTCTAATTTAGAGCCCTCTCGCCCCGATTAACCAAAAACCTTTAGTCATGAAAAGAATGCTTTTGATTCTGGCGGTGGCATTTGCCATGCCCGCTACCTGGACTTCTGTGCAAGCACAGTCGGGAGGGGTAGAGATTTTGAACTTCCGAGGCAGCGTCCACCCGTTGCGAAAAATTGTACAGCTTGTCTGGTGGGCTTCTGAAGATGCAGAGTTTGCAACTCACGTTGTTGAACACAGTTTGGACGGCGTGAATTTTCAGCCTATTGGCGAAGTACCGGCGATTTTTACCGGCGCAACAGGCCATATTTACAATTTCTGGCATCCTACTGCTCACCCGAGACTGAATTATTACCGATTGTATCTGGTCTTCAATCATGGATTGAATTCGTACTCAGAGACAATCAAAGTTTCAGTAGGAGCACCACCTATTTTTACGTATCCAACTTACCCTGGCGCTTCTGGCCCAAGTATTCGTCCATTGACTAGTGGAGATGAAGATGAATGGAACGAAGCCATTCTCAGTGATATTTATGGCAGGCCAATTATGAGAATGCGTTCGGACGAAACAGACCTCAGGATCGAAAATCTTCCAACTGGTATCTATATCCTAAATGCCAGGTATACCAGTGGTTGGCGCACTTCAACATTTGTTGTAAATAATAATTGACAGGGATCTGGTCGGCTACTATACGGCCCTTTTGCTTCTCTGGCAGGTCAAGCCCCTTTTCTTTCTTTCGGCAAGTATTATCCCCGATTCACATTCATTAGGCTATTCCTATTGACTGGGCTGACCATTGACCGGATGAGCCATCCGCTCTTGACACAAATCTAGAATTGAGAATAGGAAATCGAGAATAAAGGAGTGGTACCTCCAGGAATCGAACCAGGGACACCAGGATTTTCAGTCCTGTGCTCTACCAACTGAGCTAAGGTACCAACCAAAACCCGCGAATTGCAGGCTATAGAACTTATGCTTTTGTCAAAGCAGGCCGCAAAAGTAAACGATTTTGTCAAACGCCCAGATTGCAATTGCCCACTTTGGCCTGAGTGACCTGTTTGAGTCAATCAGGGTCGCTTTGACTCCGTCCGGGACAATTTGTCATTTGGTTGCTTATCAGGCATGGTGCCGAAGACCAGATCCCAGAGCGGAGAGGATACTCCAAATGCAGCATCCTGTTGTTTAAAGTGGTGCATGGCATGATGACGCCACAGGACTTTCAAGACATTTTTCGGTGGTCGAAATGAGTGCAATGAATAGTGTATGCACAGGTATATCGCATATCCCGAGAGAAATCCTGCCGTAAACGGAAGCCCATTATACCCCATGATAAACTTATAGAGGATGAAAAATCCGGCAGCAAGTAAGATGCTGGCGATAGGAGGCATGGCCAGCCTGGATTTGTCCCTTGGGAAAGCATGATGCGCACCATGAACGAAATATTGAAATCTTGCCTTGGCATCCGTATCCATCTCTATATGAAATGCATACCGGTGTACCAGATACTCTATCAGGGTAAACGCAAGCACACCCCCAACGAAGAAATACAGATTTGACCACGGGGCTATTGCTCCGAGGTAGAAGGAATAAACCAGGATTCCGAGTGCGGATCCGTAGAAAACTGTCAGCGGCACTGCAATATGAGTCCTTGTCAAAGACTCCAGAATCTCCGACTTAAACAGTCTTGAGGTTTTATCAGAATCCACTTTTTGATTTAGATGATTGACACCCATAGTATGCGCAATTTAGCACAGGCAAATTAACTTTTAACATGGCAATTTTGTTTTTCTACGCTGCAAAATTCTGTTAGCATACTTTCGCCCTACCAAAATTCAATGTTATATGAGTTTGCTCACTGTAGGATCTGTAGCCTTTGATACAATAGAGACACCATCGGGTAGGGCCGAAATGGTCATTGGCGGGGCGGCTACATACATCGCATGGGCCGCATCGTACCTCACAAAGGATGTACGGATCGTTTCGATTATAGGAGGTGACTTTCCCGAACATGAACTTGATCAATTGCGTAAGCGTGGAGTGGACACTTCAGGTATCCAATGTATTCCGCATGGCCGTTCGTTTTTTTGGGAAGGCCGATACCATGAAAACATGATCTCACGTGACACCCTTGTGACTGAACTTAATGTACTGGCGGATTTCGATCCTGTACTTCCTGAGGCTTACCGAGATTCTGAATTTCTGATGTTGGGCAATCTCACTCCTGCGGTTCAGAAAAGAGTGATTGAGCAGATGACCAGGCGCCCACGGATGATCGCACTGGATACAATGAATTTCTGGATGAATATTGCCTGGGATAGTCTGATGGAAGTCATACGCCTTGTTGATATCCTGATCATCAATGACGATGAGGCACGACAAATGTCCGGAGAGCATTCACTGATGAAAGCCGCATCGAAAATCCATGCACTGGGACCAAAGTTTTTAATCATAAAGAAGGGTGAACATGGTGCACTGCTCTTTCACAACGATCGTGTCTTCTTTGCTCCAGGTTTGCCTTTACTTGAAGTGGTCGATCCTACTGGTGCCGGTGATACATTCGCCGGAGGGTTCATGGGCTATCTTGCAAATTCAGATGACATGTCATTTGAGAATCTCAGACGTGCAATTATCTATGGTTCTGTCATGGCTTCATTTTGTGTACAAGACTTCAGTCTTGACAAACTTAAAAACCTGACGATGGATGAGATTGAAACACGCTATGAAGCTTTTCGTCAGTTAGTGCATTTTTAGGCGTAGTGTTTAGTGTTTAGTGTTTAACGTTTATGGTTTAATGTTTTCAACAATAAACAATAAACATTCCAAATCACTTATTAGCCAGTTGCCCGCAAGCTGCATCGATATCCTTGCCACGACTTCTGCGGACTGTAGCCATCACTCCAAGATCACGCAGGGTTCTGCCAAAGCGATCAATAGATGGATCATCTGCACTTGAAAAATTTACGCCTGCTACAGGGTTGTATTCAATAATATTAACCCGTACCGGAAACTCTTTGCATAGACCTGCAAGCAATTTTGCGTCCTGAGGTGTGTCATTGAGTCCCTTGAAAAGGATATACTCATAGCTAATTCTACCTCCGGTCTTTTGATGGAAGTAAAGGATTGCACTCATCAAGCTGGCAATGTTGTTTTGATCATTGATAGGCATGATGGAGCTGCGTTTCTTATCATCTGCTGCATGTAGCGACAGGGCGAGATTAAACTTCACTTTGTCATCTGCCAATCGACGAATACCTTTTTCAATACCTGCCGTACTGACTGTGATGCGTCGCGGCGACATGCCGAGTCCATCCGGAGAAGTAATGCGTTCAATGCTGCAAAGGACATTGCCATAATTCAACAGAGGTTCGCCCATGCCCATGTAGACAATGTTGGTAATCCGATGACCATACGTCTTTTGGCAATGTAGATCTACCATCATGACCTGATCCCAGATTTCCGGGCATTCGAGATTACGCATGCGCTTCATTTGTCCCGTAGCGCAAAACTTACATGAAAGACTACAACCCACCTGACTGGAAACACAAATCGTAAAGCGCTGCTCATCAGGAACGGGTATCAACACAGACTCTATTTTGTGACCGTCATGACAAAGCCATCGATACTTGATCGTACCATCGCTGCTTTTCTGAACCGCATCTTCTTTCAGATGGAGAAATGTCCAATGCGCTTTCAAATTCTCACGCATTGTTAGGGAAAGATTGGTCATTTCGTCGAAAGAAACCACGCCCTTCTGCCAGATCCATATCTGCAGTTGCTTGATGCGATAGTTTTCCCACCCCTGCTCCTTGCAATAAGCCTGCAATTCTGCATTTGTGACGGCCCTGATATCTTTTTTCTGAATTTCCATCGGCCCAAAGGTCGTGAATCCGCTGTTAGCCTTTCGCCGTTGGCCTGTTCGCTGTTTCTCCGTTATATAGTTTAAGACTCACCCCAGCCTTGCCATGGCTTCGGCTGGCAAAGCCAGCCCCTGCTCTCTGAACAACACCCTTCGAAGAGTTTGAAGTAAATGCGAGAGAGGGGGGCATCCCGCATCCCGAAATTTGTGGCTCGTAACCCGTACTTCGCATAAATGAAAATCAAAATGAAAAAACCATAACGCGCAACTCGTACCCCGTAACTCGTACCCCACAACTCGTACCCCGTACCGCATTAGCTGTTTCTCCGTTCATCCATTGATCCATTTCCCTATTTTTGCGTTTATACTACAATGACGGATCGAAAGAATACTGATCAACTTCTTAACCGTGCGCTCGCACTAGAATTTCTGACTGCAGAAGAAGGAGTCTATCTATTTGAACATGCTCCAACCACTGATCTCATGTTTGTTGGTAACGCATTGCGGGAGCTACATGTTCCAGGAGATAAAGTCACCTGGATCATCGATCGCAATTCCAATACGACTAATGTCTGTATCGCCAATTGCAAATTCTGCAACTTCTATCGCAGACCAGGACATGCAGAATCATATATCACCACGATAGATGAGTATGTAGAGAAGATCGAAGAGATGTTTCGCTATGGCGGAGATCAACTGCTACTGCAAGGCGGACATCATCCGGATCTGGGCCTCGCGTTTTATTGCAATTTGTTTCGTGAACTCAAATCACGATACCCTCAAGTAAAACTTCATGCACTGGGTCCACCCGAGATTGCGCATATCACTAAGCTGGAAAAAAGTACACATACCAACGTGTTGACTGCATTGATCGAAGCAGGACTTGATAGCTTGCCTGGTGCGGGTGCAGAAATCCTGGATGAT
>JANNQA010000061.1:0-14925 GCA_031400515.1 Bacteroidota bacterium | reverse complement strand
CTCCAATGATCCGCCTAACGAACTATCGTATGGCGCAAGCATATGGAACATGTTCTGTCTTAGTACTTCATTGATATCACCAAGTTGAACTGGTATCGGTGGTGGTGCTGTTTCAGTTGGCAGTTTCCATTGCGCTGGCTCACCCTGATCACTTTCAAATAGTCCCCAGGCCACTTGTGTAGTCGCAATATCCTTTCGTCGGATACCACGCTCCGGAAACTGAACTTTATTGTTGTTCAACAAAGACTTGCCGCGCGCATCCAGAAACGCCTCAGCAACACTTTTACCAGATGACAAAGCATCATAGAATTCAACACTAAACTTGACAGCAAGATTGTCACTGACTGGAACTGAGGTACCGATCACTGCCTGCACACCTGCATCAAGGAGTTGTTCTACCTGTCCCTGTGTAGAGCATCCATTGAGAAACACCAGCCGTAGATTCGGCATCTTCCCTAATAATGCTGCAAGACCTTCAGTAAATGCCGGTCCATCCGTTGCAGCCAGACGGTCTGTATCCGCATGTCCACCATAATGAAACAAGACAATCCTCGACTGGTAATCGGTCAAAAAATTACTGAGAATATCACGTGTGACTTCAGGCTCATGAAGTACTTTAAAGTAACCCTTCTCTTCTAAAGGCTCCAGCAATTTGATAATCGACTGGCGCTCCTCCCTGAGCAACGGAAGATGGTCTTTCTGCGCATTGGCAAATGACAGGAACAAAATTGGCGGCTTGCTCATAGTAGAAAGATAGAAGAATTTAGTTCCGATACCGGGCAATCACTACGTCAGATATCGGTGGATCTATCGGTCGTGGATCCAGTTCGTCTCTTTCGATGACTCGATTGACATCAGTAATCAGTGCTCTCGGCTGATTTTGATTGTCAACATTGATCAGCCAAATATTTTCGCTATCTGTGTATACAATATCCAATTCTACCTCGTCGATGTCCATGCCACGGATAGATCCATCGCATGGCACCGTCCTTGCGAAGAGTCTCTGACCCGGTTGATCAGGATTTACCGCGACAATCATACATGGACCATTGCCTTCTGCAAAATAGAGGCGACGATGACTGATATCGAATACCAGTGCTGTTTTTTCGAGATCTGATCCATAGCTCCTCGATGTCGTATCGGCCTGTGCAGTCAATTCGATTGACGAGATGAACTCATTTCCAATTGTGTAGAAGGCTTTCAATTCCATCGGATCATACGTGAGTTGTTCAATGAAGTCACCGATGAGGTAGATCTCATCAAAGACATCGTTTGGCAAAGAGACAAGCTTGTCCACTGTGGTCTGAACGATGACATCACTTGCTAAATCCTGATCAAAGGCAGCAAGCAGGACATGTTCATTGCTTTGATCAATGACAATGTCACGCAATGAAAACCGGTCCGCAGAGATCGTCTCCAGATCTTCGCCATTAGGAAAACATGAAATCAGATCATTGGGGACGTAATATATCCTGTTGTTGGACGCGAGGTAATCGATACCGCCGATACCATTCGTTCGTTGCACCTGGATCGCAGAATTGCAGTCTGATTCAGGGAAAATCGTCCAGACAGTGAGATCAGAATCGTAGAACGAAACACCCACTTCTGTCCCTTCTGTGACAAAGTCTCGCAGTGTAAAATCGATTTCTGCAGAGCTTTTGTTGTCCACATCCACTCTGACTTTATATGACCCTGCACTATCGAATCTTGAATAAATCGAATTTACTGCCGCGGTAGGTGTGGGATCAGACAGAGCAGTGCCATTCGCCGCAAATAACTGCCAGATATAGTCAGCGCCATCGATATTGGTTTCTGTAAAAATCACCGTGTCAGGCACCATCCCGCCGTTGCAAAAAGAGACCTCGATATTCGGCTTATCCTTTTTACATGCAGGCAGCATGAGAACCAGAATTGGCGTGATCCGGCAGAGTTTCTTGAATGAAAGTATCATAGCGCACATGTTTAGATTGTCAATGAAATCTCATGTTGCACAAGCAGAGTCCCTGATACTTAGTGTCCAAGATAGGCAGAATGTAACCTCAAGGGGGTAAAATAGAGAGGAAAAGAGGGAATTGGTAATCGGGCAAATCTGGTAATCGGTGTTTGGGTAAATCTGGTAATCGGTGATCGGGTAATCGGTATAGTTGGTAAGTAAAAAGTTAGGATTTGTTCAGTTCCTGTAATCAGCATTGTTGGCAACTGTGAACTGCCCAACTTACCTACTTCAGTGACTTGTTCGCTGTAGCAAGCGAAGGCGAAATACCGACTCGTCTGCCGAAGCGGAGGCGAAGGAGGATTACCGATTACTGAGCCCTCCACCGCTAAACCTTGCAGGATTTGCCAGTCACAAACCCACGCTAAACCTGCCAGGTTTGCTCTACACCGCGATTACCGGAATTACCGATTACCGTTTTTACCGATTTCACCGATTACTTCTTCTACCGCAACATGTACCACCTCCCCGCGTTCCTTGTCTGAATCTGACTATTTTTCGACAATATGATAACCCGTACATGCATTGTTCTGCTCGCGCTTTTCCTCTTGGACTCATGCAGTTTTACTCAAAAGATCAAATCAGGGTCAGACGCCTTTGCAGTGAAGCAATATGCCGTCGCCGCCCAGATGCTGCAGGAAGAATATGCCGTCACGCAGGGCCTCGAAGATCGCGCCACTCATGCCTTTATGATCGGCCAGTCCTATGAGTATATGCGCCAACCGGAAATGGCGGTGACCTGGTATCAGCGCGCCTATGAACATCGCTTTGGTGCTGTCGCTCTCGAGCGCTATGCCGAGACACTACGCCAGTCCGAACGCTATGAAGAAGCCATCGAAGCATACCAGGAACTCATGGCTACTGGCACTGATGCACAACGCTACAGGGGATTGATCACACTATGTACCCAGGCGATACAATGGAAAAAGGATGAGGCTCTTAGTATGTATCATATCGAAGAGGCCGACTTCAATAGTCCAAATGCCGACTATGGGCCCTATGTCCTTGGGCCCGATTTACTTCTTTTCACTTCAGATAGGAACAATAGCACGGGTAATACCACATACAATTGGACCGGAAGAGACTTCAGTGATCTCTATACTGTGAATACCTCCACTGGTCTTGTACAACCCTTTGATCATACGGTAAACACTGCAGCGAATGAAGGCACGATTGCATTTACTTCGGATCGCTCAGAAATGTATTTCACCCGTTGCTATGCTGATCGAGAGTTCGACAGTTTCTGCAAGCTCATGGTGTGCCGCCTTCGTGGTGCTTCGTGGAGTGAAGCTGAAGTATTGCCGTTTGTCCAGGAAGGGATCAACTATGGGCATCCTGTGATCACCGGTCGCGATAGTCTTTTGATTTTTTCGTGCAATGCTCCTGAAGGCGCAGGAGGTTATGATATGTATTATAGTCAGCGTACTGCAAATGGCTGGAGCGCTCCTATCTCACTTGGTGAGCGCATCAATACCATTGGTAATGAACGGTTTCCTTCTATGCACGAGGACACGCTTTACTTCAGTTCTGATCAACATCCGGGTCTTGGTGGTTATGATATTTTTAAAACTTATGTGGATGCAAAAGGTCAATGGACGCCGCCGTATAATCTCAAACCACCTGTGAATTCAGGCTGGGATGATTTTGGAATTGCCGTAGATACGTTCAAAGGTGCTAACGGGAATATTCTGGAGCAAGGATACTTCTCCTCTTCTCGCAATTCCAATTCCAGTGATGATATCTACGCTTACAAAAAGATAAAGCCCACACCAATACCAGAAAAAGACGTGGTAAAATCAAAAGAGCCAAGAGCAATTTTATACCAGGTCTTCCTCGCGATCAAGACAATGGAACCAGTGTTTGCCACTCCCGGCGATCCGAATAGTGAGCGTACAGGAAAGAAGGAACTGCCGGCGACAGCGATACTCATTGGTGAAGATCCGCAGAGGCGCAGAGAGAACACAGATACTCGTGGTTTATTGGTGCTGGAGTTGGACTGGGATAAAGAATACAGAATTGAAGCGCGTCGTGCAGGCTATCTGAATCAAAGCCGCACTGTGAGTACTGCAGGTATTGTAAAGGATTCCATGAACCCTGTGTTTACATACAATCTTGAAATTGTCCTTGAGCCGATCTTTGAAAATACCGAGGTGGTATTGCAGGACATCTATTATGACTATGAAGAGTCGTTTATCCGTGATGATGCAAAGCCTACATTAGAATCACTGGCAAAGATGCTGCGCGAAAATCCCCAATTGCGGATTCAACTGAGTTCACATACAGACTGTCGCGGCAATGATGATTACAATCAGGATCTTTCACAAAAGCGAGCGCAGTCAGCGGTGGATTTTCTGATTGCACAAGGTATTGTCACACAAAGATTGATTCCAGTTGGTTATGGAGAAAGCCGGCTCGCGATAGATTGTGCTTGTACTTCTTGTACCGAAGATCAACATCAACGGAACAGGAGGACGACGTTTAAGATATTGGCGAGGGAGTAGGACCCACCCCGTCCGGCGCCAGAGGCTATGGCCGACGGTGCCCTGCCCCTCCCTTTTATTCAACAACTTCATTGCATTGAACATCCTGCGAAAGGGAGGGGAGTTCAACAATAACTTGTTGATTCTAATGTACACTACCCTGCCCGACTATGTCATTCCCACCCGACCGATGGTCATTCGGGCGCGGCAGGCGGGCATTTAGACTTATTCTGCACGGAAAAGCACCTCACCCATCCAATCCTATTGCCTTCAGGGATTTTCTCCCTGCTTTCCTGTCTTAGATCAAACTAATTCCATTCCCGGATTCACAGGATGTGGATCGTGCAGTCGCGAGGTCCATTGCATTATCCGCAATGACAAAAAACGTCAAAAATTGTAACGTGTAGTAATTTCATGAGATTAAGGATTGAGCATGAATAGTCATGACATAACTATTCAGTCTTGCGATATGCGTGATCTTTGAACTCAAGTATTTGGATCGCCTGATTCTCCAGATAATTTGCTGTGTTGTGTCTCTCCGGTTCCGGATTACGATAAACCGGCACAAGATCAAAATATCGGTCATTCAGCAACGTCAATCTATCTGATGCTATATCGAGAAAACCTGTACCGTATTTATCCAACGCCTGGCCGAGAAAATTTACGAAGGTAAATGCCTGATGAGCTGCTGGTTCCGGCAGAGTCCCATATGTTTCAAGAAATCTTCTCTGAAATTCCTTTACCTCCGGATCATTCGAATCCACAAAGTAGGCAGTACTGATATGAACATGTGCACTCTCGAGGTAGTCCGGATTGAGCTTGCCGAATGTCATCCACTGCGGCATACCAAACACATGCACGGTAGCTGTCTGCTTTTCCGCATGTAGCTTCCTGAGAAACGCATTGACAAAATCTTCATCGTTGCGTGAAAAAAAAGGCATGATGAATACTGTGGTTCCATCCGGTTGTATCAGTTTGGACAGCACGGTACTACTCAGATTGACTGATGCATCGTCGATAATCAGTTCTTCATATTGCCCTGCGGAATTCTTTGCATGGGCATCGCGAAATATATTCAGTCTGTTCTTTTCACGTACATCATTTCTTGCCACCATGTACACTTGTGCATCACCAAGGTATTCATCAATATAGTTGACCATTGCTGCAGCGTGAGCTTCAAGACCGGGAGTGAGTTGGACAAACCACGGGCAATCTGTATCAAGAGGAATACTTGGAGTCCAGGGAGAAAACACAGGCACCTTTCTTCGTGTAGAAAACAATGCTGCATCGCGAAGACTCTCTGTCTCATACGGTCCTACGACCGCATCCATGTTATTCAGGCGCTGGATAAGTCTCCGGGCCTCTTCGGGAGAATCCTTTGTATCGTAGACATCTGCTGCAATACGTACTCCACTGTCCGCTAAATCCTGTAACGCCATTTTTACCCCTCCATAGTAATGCAGAAAGCGTCGCACTTTCGGATCTGTATTTTCTGAATAGCCGGAATTATCGTCGCTGTCGAATGGAATCAGGAATGCGACGTTGTACAGTGCTTTCTTTCCTGTGATTTTATCATCTATCGATCCGATTGGCTTAGTCTGTTTATCCTCCTTGAACTCAATCGTGTCTACAAGCAACTTCGGATCTTCGACTGGTTCGTATTTGCCTGTCGCAGGATTATAAACACGTGGTCGTTTGTCTATCTCTTTAGTTTGATCATGAGGCACAGGCTTCTGTGCAGGCTTGAGCGCACTACATCCGAAGCATGTCAGAATAATGAAAAAGCAAGTGAACAGAAGGCACGATTGTATGTGAATGCGTTGTTTCATTTTAATTCGAAAATCGAATCTATGCTGACTGGCTAAACAGGTACTCTTTCAGTAGAAGAATGTTCCTCGCTATTGAAGCCTGCCTGCCGGCAAGGCAAGCTCGCAGGTTCTTTTTGAGTTTATTCTAAACACTGACTGCTATACCGAACGCTGCGAGGTAACCCTGCCCGCTCCCTGGCACTTCCATTTTCATTGACATTTTGATTGTCATTTTGATTTTGATTGTCATTCCCTGCCTCACTCCCACTCAATCGTTGCCGGTGGCTTTGTACTGATATCGTAGACGACACGGTTTATTCCTTTCACCCGATTGATAATCTCACTGGAGATACGAGCAAGAACATCATATGGTAAACGGCTCCACTCCGCAGTCATGCCATCGGTGGAGTTGACAGCACGGAGCGCAATTGTTTTCTCATAAGTTCTTTCATCTCCCATCACACCAACGGATTGTACTGGGAGTAAAATTGCACCAGCCTGCCAGATTTTATCATAAAGCCCTTCTTCCCTGAGAATCGACGTATAGATAAAGTCTGCTTCCTGCAATATTGCCACTTTCTCTGGCGTGATGTCTCCGAGGATTCGGATACCAAGTCCCGGCCCTGGAAATGGATGCCTGTTGAGAATCACATCCGGTATCTCAAGCGCCCTTCCTACCCTGCGCACTTCATCTTTAAATAACATGCGCAGTGGTTCCACGATAGACAAATGCAATGAAGCCGGCAGACCCCCTACGTTGTGATGAGACTTGATTGTCATCGAAGGGCCATGTACGGAAATCGATTCAATGACATCCGGATAGATTGTTCCCTGACCAAGGAATGTAATTTCCGGATGATTCTTCGCCTCCTTCTGGAAACATTCGATAAAAAGCCGCCCAATGATCTTGCGCTTCTCCTCTGGCTCGGACACGCCCTTGAGTCCATCATAAAACTCTTGCTTTGCATCAACACCATGTACGTGCAGACCAAGTTTTTTATAAATCGCCAACACTTCCTCGAATTCACCTTTACGCAATAGACCATTGTCGATAAAAAAGCAATGCAGACGTTCACCAATCGCCCGCGAAAGCAATGTCGCTCCCACAGTAGAATCTACTCCCCCAGACAACGCCATCAGCACATGTGCATCACCTACTTTTGCGCGTAATGCAGCAATACTTTCCTCCACAAATATCGACGGCGTCCAATCTTGTTTGAGACCTGCAATCCGAACCAGGAAATTTTCAAGAATATCCTTGCCTTGTAGCGTATGTGTGACTTCTGGATGAAACTGCAGACAATACACCGGAGCGCCAAACGAACCATTGGATTTGAAGGCAGCAATAGGAATCGTATCGGTCTTGGCCAATAAATTAAATCCGGGAGGCAATGCAACAATGGTGTCGGCATGTGACATCCATACCTGACTGCCAGTACGGACTCCCTCAAATAATGCATCAGGTACGATGTCAGTAAGAGTGGCCCTGCCATATTCACGATGAGCAGATCTGCCAACTTCGCCACCGAGACTTTGCGCGATTTGTTGTGCTCCGTAGCAAATTCCAAGCGTAGGGTATTTTCCAAGGATCTTATCGAGATCCGCATGGATAGCATTCGCATCTCTCACTGAAAAAGGGCTACCGCTGAGAATGACAGCCGAGATATTTCCAAGTGACTCGATGCCTATATGAAATGGATGGATCTCACAGTAGATATTCAGCTCGCGAATGCGTCGGGCAATTAACTGCGTGTATTGTGATCCAAAATCCAGTATGACGACTTTCTGATGCATGTCTGATCAATCAAGCAGTCCTCTACCCTCTTTTTGAATTTTCCCTTCAGATTTCAACGTTTTCATAAGACGGTCAAGGACGCCATTAATAAAGTCTTTGCTCTTTGGTGTACTGTAGAGTTTTGAGACTTCTACATATTCGTTGAGTGTCACCTTAGTAGGAATCGTGGGGAAGAAGAGAAACTCTGAGACAGCCATGATCAATAAGATCATATCGATCACAGCTACGCGGTCAGGATCCCAGTTTTTGAGTGTAGGGTCTACGAGTGTACGAATGAACTGTTCGTTGTCGCAGACTTTATCAAGCAGTGTTTTTCCAAATTCCTCAGCCGTTTCTTTGTCTGGGTAATGCTCTTCGAGAAAATTACCAGCGACAGGCAATGCTTTGATCACCTTTTTCATAGCGCCAATCACCAGCGACTGATCATCATTCCAGTTTGCAAAGTGATCTTCTACAACCTCATTGAAGTATTCATCTTTTCTCAGGTACCTGAACAACTCGAGGAGGATTTCCATATCCGATTCGGTTGTCGACTCACTACTGAGAAAGGTTTTGTAGGGCTGCAGCTTTGCAAATTCGTTGTATTCCCGTTGACAGAAGTCACTGTCCGCCTTGATGGCGAAATTGTATTTCTTAAACGCTTTGATTAGCTCCGCGTTGGTTGCCAGGCTTTGCAGAAGGGAATTGTTGAACAGGCGAGCGGAGAAATAGGCGTCCTCTTCATTTGGCAGATGCTTGGCTTTACGCTTCTGTCCATCATCTACCGCACAACGTGCCACCGATACGAAGACGTATAGTGTAAACATCAGCAACTCGAATGAATTCTCCACACTCTGGTCATACGCCTTTAGGAGTTGACTTTTTGTGAGTTGCTCATCCCTGCTTTGGGAGTATAGCAGTTGCATTACTTTAATGCGAACGCTGCGACGACTTACCATTTCAAATTTGCTTCTCTGCCTTCAGATTGTTGTCGCAAAGAAACACAAATATTTCTAATGCGACAGTTCGGGGCAGGAATAATTCCACCACCCTTGTTTATTGCGATTTATTCACCTGCCTGTGCCTTCAACTCTGTGATATCTGGAAGATGACGATAATGCCATTTGTTCAGGATTGTTCCATTCTTGATGAGCAGCAGTCCCGGATTGGAGCGCAT
Organism: Bacteroidota bacterium; assembly: GCA_031400515.1. Classification (GTDB taxonomy): domain Bacteria; phylum Bacteroidota; class Bacteroidia; order Chitinophagales; family Saprospiraceae; genus DATDQA01. The sequence continues at coordinate 5,693 of JANNQA010000061.1, read as the reverse complement.
AATGGTCTTGAGCATAATGTCGTCTGCCTCATAAATCTCATAAGCCACCTCCGCAGCCTGAGCAAATGCGACAGCCGTCTCAGCAGAAGCCCCACCCGCGACAGCATAGGTTTTAATTCCTTCTTTTGCCGCGGCATCGACAAGAGGATTGATTCGCTCACGGAATCGGGTAAGAAACTTCTCATCCCATGTGTGCTTAGGAACAGTAACCACTTTAGGATCAACCCTCACCAGGGAGCGAACCACAGAAGTAGAGTCACCGATAAGCAAAGTGTCTGTCTGAAATACAGAATCTGGTTTTTGCTCCTGGATGTAAACTGTACTGCCTTTGAGCTTGTAGGAAACCAATAACAGTATTGCTTCCTGGCTCTCGAGAATATCTGCAGTCACGTCATTTCCTTCAGAATCAATGATATTAAAATCGCTGATTTTCGTTATAGCAATTGTCGGTTCAGACTTTGTTTGATCAATGACTTGCCAATCGTCTTTCGGATAAGACTTCAGGTCTTTCATATAGGTCTCGTTCGAAAGTTCCACAATCCGACCATCTGTTTTGTTTTTGAGTTTCCAAGTCAGGATTTCTACCGAACCGGCAGCCTCTTCTTCCGCAGCCTTCTGTTCGGCAATATTCACACCGACTTTGAATGGACGGAAATCCATATGCGGTTCATTGAACACAAAATTGCTCAGGCAATAGATCAACAATCCCAGTAGTGAAATCCAGATGATGATTGCACGAGCCTTACCAGTAAACAACTGATGCATATCCTTATGCCGGAAGACGAAGATGAACGCCGGTATTAACAAGACCACATCCTTGAGAAAAGACGTCTTCGGCTCGAGTTTGATGAAATCCCCAAAACAGCCACAATCAGTCACGCGCATATTGGCTTTGTCATAGCCTACCCACTCAGAGAACGCGAAGAAATTTTCACCTGCAGGGACGAATCCTGTGAGAAATGTAAATCCTGTGAGGAATGTAAAGAACAGGAGAATCAACAGGAAGATCCAGCTTGTAAGTCTTGTTCGATGTCCCATGATAAGCATCAGACCGACGATAATCTCGAGAATGATCATAAAGACCGAAAACCAGATCGAATGCTCCGACAGCCATGGAAACATCGGTGCAAGTGCAGACAGGGATGTCTCTTCAAACGTCGATTTGAATTCAGCGAAGTACTGCTCCATCTTGAACGCCGTTCCCATCGGATCGATCGCCTTTACCCAACCCGAAAAGACAAACAGCACTCCAGTGAAATTCTGTAGAAACGTCATGACCCAGCTCTTATGTCCCTTTTTCAAAAAACCTATCAAGAGGGTGAGTACAAGTGCAATAGCTCCGATATAGAGCAAGAGTGTGGTCAGAGTCATAGTAAGTGTGTTTTGCGTCCTTTCAATTTCGCAACAAAGATATTCTTCAACCGCAGTGTCAAAAATACAGCAGCTGAGCATGACGTCTTTGCAATGAAATGTCAATGAGATGCTAAAGTAAGTGGCTGCTAAGTAGCCGCTAGGTGGCTTGTAAGTGGCCTTTACGTTGTTTCAGTTTATTGCAGATAACTGCTCCGTTCTGCCGTTCTGCCGTTCCGCCCTTCTTCATATTTTCACCGCATGATACTCCTCGCCGCTGCCATTCTTGCAAATCTTGTGATCGCGGTATGCTTTAAGCTCTTCAAGCGGATGGATGTGGATCATTTCACCGCTATCGTCGTTAACTATTGGGCATCTGCAGCACTTGGAAGCGTTCTTGGAGGGCAGATTCCTTTGCTGAACTATGATCCTGCCATAGTTGAATGGACATGGTATGCGCTGGTACTGAGCGTGTTCTTCGTCTTCGGATTTACGGTTACTGCCCTTAGCGTCAGGTATGCTGGCATGGCCATCACGACGGCGATGCAACGGATGTCTCTGCTTGTGTCTGCTGGCTATGCAATCCTGATTTTTGGTGAACCCTTTGATTTATTTAAACTCGCGGGGATGCTATTGGCTGTCGTTGCGATTTCATTGATTACGCGAAGCGAAAGAAATTTTGAATCAGAGAAACATCCGGTCCGACTATTATTGCTGCCCATTGGCACATTATTGTTTAGTGGAATTATTGAATCAGTATTGTATTACGTTCACGCCGAGAAACTGGCGATCCACGGGGATATCGTATTCAGTACGTATGCATTTTCGGGAGCGGCGTGTATTGGCACAATTGTCGTCATCTTCCGCGCTGTGAAAGGCTTGCATAAAATCACAATACGCGACCTCGTAGGAGGATTGGTACTCGGTATTCCAAATTTCTTCACGATTTACCTCATCCTTACATTGTTGCACAACGGCTTCCCTGGTAGTGTGCTCTACCCGGTATTGAATATTCTTGTCCTTGCATTGACTGCCATCACAGGACTTTATTTTTTCAGGGAGAAACTGAGCAAAGGCAAAGTGATTGGGATTGGGATTGCACTTTTGGCCATTTTGCTGATATCGCTTTCTGATTAGTGGTGGAAGTGAATTTCGGTGGGGAATGGCCGGTGGTGAAATTACCCGATCATGATCGGTTCGTGATCGGCTCTTATTGGAATAAGACCTGTATTTAGAAATGCTATAAGGCTCGCTGATAAATTCTCGCTTCGACTTTTGACCAAGATCTACGCATATCTCACTTTCAGTAAGCCTTCGGAAGGCAGCTACCACGAGAGCGGCAGTAAATTCCATGCCTATGCCATAGCAGTAGACAATAGACTCGATTTGGAGAAAACGCTCGCCGAGATCAAATCACAACACCCAAAAGCCAGACATCATTGTTATGCATATCGTATTCTTGACAAAGTTGAAATCACGGAATATGCCAGCGATGCCGGAGAACCTTCAGGCTCTGCAGGTCAACCTATTCTCGGCGAACTACGACGAAATGAACTGATCAATGTAATCGTGATTGTCGTCAGATATTTCGGTGGAACCAAACTGGGAATTCCAGGACTCATTCATGCCTATCGCGAGAGTGCGGCCAATGCAATCTCAGCCAATGAGACGATCCTGATTACGCGTAGAGCAAAATATGCCGTTGATACACCTCTCGCGCTTCAACCGCAATTTTATTCAGCCTGCAAACAATGTGGGATTGAGATTGTGGAGACATCCTATGATGACCGCTTTCACGCGCAGGTCAACATTCCATTGGAATTTGTACAAGAAAAACTCAACCAACTGCTATCGGTCATGGCTGGTCGAGAAGGAGAGACATCTCTTTTGGCAGAATGGATGAAGGTGAAAATTATGGGTGATGAGTGATGGATGATGGGTGATAAGTGATGGGTGATGGAATAATTAATGTAAAATCATTCATCAACAATAAATCATCAATCATCAATCATCAATCATCCCAACGCTGTCTGCATTTTTCGTGCACTCTTTTTCCGCTCATCTTCATTCAACACCACCTTGCGCATACGGATACTAGAAGGTGTGACTTCGATGCACTCGTCGTATTCGATGAATTCCATACAGTCTTCAAGAGTCATCAGACGTTTTGGTGCAATATTCGATGCTGCGTCACTTCCTGAAGCACGCATATTCGTGAGTTTCTTGCCTTCAACAATATTCACAACAAGGTCACCTGGTTTATTGCTTTCGCCGATGATCATACCTGGATATACTTCTTCACCTGGATCAATGAAGAAACTGCCACGATCCTGTAGTTTATCTATTGAGTAGCCCGTACTCATGCCATTCAGCTTGGAAATAATGACACCGGTAGATCTACCGGGTATCGATTCTTTTACCGGACGATATGCTTTGAAGCGATGATGCATGATGCCTTCGCCTTGCGTAGAGGTCAGCATTTGTGTACGCAAGCCGACGAGACCACGTGATGGAATTTCAAATTCAAGATGCTGCATCTCACCTTTGGTTTCCATCTTGAGAAGTTCTCCCTTTCGTCTTGTGGAAAGATCGATGACACGTGATGCAAATTCCTGCGGCACGTCGACAATCAATACCTCAAAAGGCTCACATTTCTCTCCATTGATTTCTTTGACAAGTACCTGCGGCTGACCGATCGTAAGCTCATAGCCTTCGCGTCTCATGGTCTCCACGAGGATACCGAGATGCAGGATACCGCGACCAAAGACATTAAAACTTTCCGTACCGTCGGTCGATTCAATTTTCAACGCAAGATTTTTCTCAATTTCTCTATACAGTCTGTCGCGCAAATGTCTTGACGTCACAAACTTCCCTTCACGGCCAAAGAAAGGTGAAGTGTTGATCGAGAAGATCATACTCATCGTAGGCTCATCCACTGAGATGACAGGCAGTGCTTCTGGCTGATTGATATCAGTAATCGTATCACCGATGTTGAATTCATCAATACCGATGACAGCACAAAGATCTCCGGCTTTTACTTCATCCACTTTCCGTCGCCCCATCCCTTCGAAGACATGCACTTCCTTTACGCGTGTTTTGATCACATTCCCTTTTCCATCGAGCAAGGCAATTTGCTGACCTTCTTTGATCGTTCCACGATTTACTTTTCCAATGGCGATTCTACCGAGATATGGAGAATGGTCAAGAGTTGTGATTTGCATTTGCAAAAGACCCTCTGAAACCACAGGTGCGGGTACATACTTGATGATCCCATCCAGCAGTGGAGTAATGTCTTCCGATTGCGTGAGTGAATCATTGAACCAGCCGTGTTTTCCCGAACCATAAAATGTGGGAAAGTTCAATTGAGTCTCTGACGCATCAAGATGGAAGAATAGATCGAAAACCTGCTCATGGACTTCATCTGGTCTGCAATTCGGCTTATCTACTTTATTGATGACGACGATCGGATGCAATCCCAATGCAAGGGCTTTCTGCAACACAAATCTTGTCTGTGGCATCGCTCCTTCGAATGCATCTACCAACAACAGAACACCATCAGCCATCTGCAATACGCGTTCTACCTCCCCTCCGAAGTCCGAGTGTCCTGGTGTATCGATGACATTGATCTTGACACCCTTATAGACGACTGCGACATTTTTTGAAAAAATAGTAATGCCCCGTTCACGTTCGAGATCATTTGAGTCCATGATCAGATCGCCCGTGTCTTCATGTGCTCCGAATACTTTGGTGGCATGAAGGATTTTATCTACCAGGGTTGTTTTACCATGGTCTACGTGAGCGATGATCGCTATGTTTCGAATATCCATTGTGGAATCGGTTTTTTGGAAAAAGTGTGCAAAGATGGGCTATTTTATCTGAAACAGCCCTTTACCGACCGAATTTGAAAGATAAATATATCTTTAACCACCTCATACCGTGAAGATTAACAATGAAACTCTTCATCATTCATCTGCTCAGCTTGAACATCCAAGTTGCCTTAATGGCACAAGATATTTTGATAACCAATCCATCATTTGAAGGAAAGAATTCTCGCAATTGGGCACCGTGGCGTAGCTATCTCGACTATGATAATTTTTCCGGGAATATCTCTGTCGCATACACCTTTAACCTGCCTGGTTGGTTGGATACTGGTCCGGCAACAGAAAATCCGCCTGATGTTTTCACCGCTTTATCTACCGAATGGCAAATTCAGGCAGAGGCTCATAGTGGCAAATATTTTGTTTCACTGGTAACCCGACCAAACGGCACTGTTGAAAGTATCACACAGGAGCTTCCTAAGCCACTTCTGCCGGGGAAATATCTTGTGCCATTAAGGCAACTTG
>JANNQA010000054.1:0-1978 GCA_031400515.1 Bacteroidota bacterium | reverse complement strand
CTAAAGAGTTTGCCCGCGATACCCGGACGATGTCGCATGTTTTCACCTACAGCCGCAACGAGTGATAGTTCTTCTTCAACCTGCACAGGATTTATAGCTCCTGCACGTTGTTCATCTCTTTGTCATCGGTGTTGGAAATGTCGGTGCTGAATTTCTTAAACAACTTTCGGGACAGCAACAATCTTTGCGTGAGACCTATCACATTGATCTCCGCGTTGCAGGGATTGCCAATAGTCGTTTCATGTCATTTGATGAAAAAGGAATTTCTCTGAGCGTATGGTTAGAAGATCTGACAAAGGAGGAGACCAAATTCAACTCCGCCGATTTCGTAAATCAACTGCGCTCTTTGAATCTGCGCAATACAATATTCATCGATAACACTGCATCTGCAGAAATCGCGGCACTCTATGCTGAGTTGCTCACGTCTAAAGTCCATGTAGTCACGTCAAACAAAATTGCAGCATCATCAGAGTATGTCGGGTACGCAAAACTTAAGAAGCTTGCGATTGAAAAAGGAGTGCAATTCCTATTCGAGACAAATGTAGCTGCCGGACTCCCGGTCATCAGGACGATGCGGGATTTATTGCTCACCGGAGACAGGATTCACAAAGTCCAGGCTGTCCTGTCAGGTACGATGAATTTTATCTTCAATACCATCTCAGATAAGATTTCATTTTCTGAAGCAGTTGCCATGGCTAAAGAAAAGAAATACACAGAGCCTGATCCGGCTATTGATCTCAGTGGTCTTGATGTCAGAAGAAAAGCGCTCATCCTTGCACGTGAAGCCGGCTACCACATGGAATTGAACGATGTAAATACCGAGCCATTTCTGGATCCGGCACTGCTCAAGGCATCGAGTTGGGATGAATTGTACCGCAATCTTCAGAACGCAGATGCTGAGATTGCGTCTCGTGCGATGGCTGCGGATAAGAAACATTGCCGACTCCGGTTTCTTGCAGAGATAGATCATGGAAATGCGAAAGTCGGACTGCAGGAAGTAGATGCAACACATCCGGCATACACCCTGAGTGGTTCGGACAATCTCGTATTGCTGTATACTGACAGATACAAAGACTTGCCATTGGTAATCCGTGGTGCTGGCGCCGGCCCTGCCGTGACTGCCTCAGGTGTCCTTGCTGATGTCCTCCGAATCGTCAATGTATAATCGATGAAGTACTTAAGTACAAGGGATTCCAGTCACGGGATAGGCTTTTGTGAAGCTGTCCGCAGAGGGCTGGCAACCGACGGTGGCTTGTACTTTCCTGAGCGCGTCCCGCAACTCTCAGAAGCATTCTTTTCAAAGCTACCGGAGCTCACGTTACCCGAAATCGGTATGTCAGTGTTGTTGCCTTTTGTCGAAGAAGAGATTGAAGAAAAGGTACTAAGCACTGTATTGAACGAGGCGTTAGATTTTCCAACACCACTCAGAGAGATACGAGACGGTATTTATGCATTGGAATTATTTCACGGTCCGACATTGGCTTTCAAAGATGTCGGTGCAAGGTTTATGGGGCATGTACTTCCGTACTGTCTTGACGACGACAAGAGAGAAATTCTGGTACTGGTAGCTACATCAGGTGATACAGGTAGTGCAGTTGCACATGGATTCTATAAAGTGCCTGGGGTGAAGGTTGTAGTGTTATATCCTTATGGAAAAGTATCATCTCTTCAGGAATTGCAGATGGCGAGTTTGGGAGAAAATATCCATACGATCGCAGTAGAAGGGACATTTGATGATTGTCAAAAGTTGGTGAAGCAGTCATTTCTCGATAAGGATCTGAATACCCAACTCCATCTCACTTCTGCAAACAGTATCAATATCGCGCGATGGCTTCCACAGTCGTTGTACTATTATCTGGCGATGAAAGTGTCATCAGCACCTGTCATCGCGGTGCCAAGTGGAAATCTCGGAAACCTCACCAGTGGATTGCTTGCGAAGAAGATGGGGATGCCGGCTTCACACTTCATCGCAGCTTGC
>JANNQA010000010.1:0-10618 GCA_031400515.1 Bacteroidota bacterium | reverse complement strand
AATCTTTTGTCATCCTAAGTGCGTGTGGCGAGTCGATCTTTGTAATCCTGAGCGACGAGTTTAACGTGGAGTCGAAGGATGACGGAAAGCTTACCTTTTTTCTATTTCCAACGAGTGAGGAGCAACGCGACGAACGAGTCGAGAAATCCTGTTCTATTAACAAGATCTCTCGACTCACCACTCGCGCTCCTCGCTTCACTCGGATCACTCGTAGTTCCCTCGAGATGTAAGGAGGGTGTGATCGCTTGCATCCTTCGACTTGCTCCTTCGTCGCTCGCTCAGGATGACAAGGGATCGATTCCTCTCCGCCTAAAGCGGATCGTCGCCTGCCTGGCGTTAGGCAAGGCTCGGAAAGACAAGCGAGATTTAGGTTTTGTCATTTCCAATGCTATAGAGCGAAGAAGAAATTGCGCTCTCTTCTTTTCTCGTAACTCGTACCACGCAACACGTACCTCTCCATGCTTGTTGTACTTTCGGTCTTAGATCATGATCTATCTCGACAACAACGCAACCACTCCCGTCGCACCGGAAGTCCTCGATGCAATGCTGCCGTATTTCACTCAGCATTATGGAAATCCGGCCAGCAGACAACATGCATTTGGTTGGATCGCAGAAGAAGCTGTCGATCATGCTCGTAAGCAGGTTGCGGATGCGCTAGGCGCAGAGCCCGCTGAGATCATCTTTACATCGGGAGCGACTGAAGCATGCAATCTCGCGTTGAAAGGTGTGTTCGGTATGTATCAACGCAAAGGGAAGCACATCATCACAGTGACAACGGAGCATAAGGCGGTACTCGATACATGTCACTTTCTGGAAACACTGGGTGCAGAAATTACATACTTGCCTGTGGATGAAAAAGGATGTATTGATCTTGATTTATTACGTGATGCAATACGGGTCGATACAATCCTGGTCGCAATCATGTGGGCAAACAATGAAACTGGTGTTGTTCATTTAATCGATGAGATAGGGAAGATCTGTGCTGAAAAAGGAACAATGCTTTTTTCGGATGCAACGCAGGCTGTTGGGAAAATTGAAGTTAAACCCAGATCATCAGGTGTGCAATTGCTTGCCCTCTCTGCACATAAATTTTATGGACCAAAAGGCATCGGTGCGCTCTATCTCAGTCGTAAATCTCCGCGCTTAAAACTCACTCCGCTCATTCATGGCGGTGGTCATGAAGAAGGTGTACGGAGTGGTACTCTGAATGTGCCGAATATTGTCGGACTTGGGAAAGCTATTTCACTAGTGCAGGAAGCCTTACCGGCAACAAATGCCAGACTGTTCGCACTCCGCGACAAGATCGAATCAACTCTCCTTACACTTCTTGCGACTACAGTGAATGGAGATCCGTCACATCGTCTTTCGCATGTCTCGAATATCCGTTTCGATTCTATCGATGCTGGCGCACTCATGACGTCATTGAGTAAAGAACTGGCGATCGCTTCCGGGTCTGCATGTACCTCTGCGATTCCGGAGCCTTCACATGTATTGCAGGCAATGGGTTTGTCGCGGGATCAGGCGAAGTCGTCATTAAGAATAAGCCTGGGAAGATTTAATACAGAGGAAGAATTATACACGGCAACGGTATTGATAAGACGTGGTGTGGAGAAACTGCGAGAGCAGAGTGTAGAGTGGGGAATGATGCGGTAGTTCACGAGAATATTTTTGTATTCATTTCATATCTTAGGCCTGATCGATATTCTGTTCCACAATAACCATTCATCCAACTAAACCATCAAGCCATGAGTAACATTCAGATTTTCAACCAGAAGAAAATTCGCAGTCATTGGAATGCAGAAGCTGAGAAGTGGTATTTCAGCATCGTTGATATTATTGCTGTCCTGACGGATAGTCCGCGACCCAGAAAATACTGGAGTGCCCTTAAGGCCAAGTTGAAATCAGAGGGCAGTGAGTTGTCCCAAAACCTGGGACAACTGAAATTAGCATCTGACGATGGCAAGTCCTACCGTACCGATGTGGCTGACACCGAGCAACTTTTACGACTCATTCAGTCCATTCCCTCACCGAAAGCAGAACCCTTCAAACAATGGCTCGCAAAAGTTGGGTCTGAACGCATTGAAGAAACACAGAATCCCGAACTGACCTTTGACCGTGCGATGCAAACATACCTGCAAAAGGGGTACAGCAAAGAATGGATAAATCAACGGCTCAAAAGCATTGAGGTCAGAAAGGAACTCACCGACGAATGGGAATCACGTGGAGTAAAGAAAGGGCAGCAATTCGCATCACTTACGGATATTATCACGCAGGCGTGGAGCGGCAAGACCGTAAAAGAATACAAACAACATAAAAATCTCAAGAAAGAAAATCTGCGAGACCATATGACGAATCTGGAACTTGTTTTGAACATGCTTGCAGAGGCTACGACGACAGAAATCAGCAAGCAGAAGAATCCTGCCTCTTTTGACGAAAGCGAAATCATTGCCAGGCAGGGTGGTACCATCGCAGGCAATACAAGGAAAGAGATTGAAGAAAAAACCGGTAAGAAAATTGTGAGCTCTCAGAATGCCAACATACTGGTTACCGGGAAGGATAAAAAGCGTTTAAAAAAGTAGGTCAAAGAGGATTGTTATTTTCACTTCGAATAAAAAGTGCGTAGTTGCTCATAGATTCTGAGACTCATGTCCGTCGATCCTAAACTCAATAAAGGCGCTTTCATTCTGATCGGCCTTGCGCTTTTAAACATGCTCATTCATTTACTATGCTACAATAACCTGGAATATCACAGAGATGAACTTTTGTATTTCGCACTGGGTCTGCACCCATCATTCGGATATGCGACAGTACCACCGATGATCGGATGGGTTGCACTCATCATGCAGACGGTGTTTGGATTTACGTTGTTTTCGGTGAAACTCTTTCCTGCATTATTGAGTGGGGCGTTCCTATATCTCACCACTTCTATCACCCGCGAATTGGAAGGAAAGCTACCGGCACAAGTGCTTACTGCAATTGCTGTGATCGTCATGCCTGTGAATCTGAGAGCGTTTCATTTATTCCAACCCGTTTGTATCGATCTGTTTCTTTGGACCTGTCTCCTTTATCTCGCTATCCGTTTCGTGAACACAGACAGGGACCGCTATCTCCTGGTATTCGGCGCGATTCTGGGCATTGCCTTACTCAATAAATACCTGGTTGCGCTTTTGCTCGTCGCATTACTGATCGCGTTGGCATCGACTGGCGATGCCGGTATTTTTCGAAAACGTAAGTTTTACTACGCGGCCGGAATTGCACTTCTCATTTTTCTTCCAAATCTGATCTGGCAGATCCTGCATGGCTTACCGGTGATCAATCACATGCAAGAGTTGAATGAAAATCAATTGGTGAATGTTGACAGGAGTCAGTTTTTGATCGATCAGTTGATGAGTCCGTTCGCGGCAAGTTTGCTCACTATACCCGGATTTATCTTTTTGTTGTTCAATAAGAAGTACCGGTTTGTTGGCATTACCGCCATGTTGGTCATTCTTATGCTTTTTCTCTTGCGCGGTAAAAGTTACTATACCATCGGTGTGATTCCGGTGCTGGTTGCTGCAGGAGCAGTTTTCTATGAGAAATTTGTACAGAACAGGTGGGTATTCTGGACCATCGCTGTGTTGTTGATACTTATCACGATTCCTATTGTACCATTTGGCATTCCGGTTTATAAACCAGATGCATTGGTAAAGTATTTTCATAAACTTGAAACTCAATATGGTTTGGTTTTGGGGAGAACGTTTGAAGATGGTACCATTCACTCTCTTCCTCAGGACTATGCAGATCAGTTGGGTTGGGAAGAGTTGACATTGCTTACATCTCGCGCATATGATCTGGTCATAGACAAAAGTAAGTGCCTGATTTATTGTGAGAACTATGGTCAGGCCGGTGCGATAGCTGTGATTGGGAAAAAGTATGGCCTACCGGAGCCTGTGAGTTTTCATGAGAGCTTCTACTACTGGAAACCGACTTCTTTTGATCCGGACATTGAAACTCTGATTTATATCAACGACGAACTTGGCGAAGATGTGAAGAACCTTTTCGAGGATATTATCATTGTAGGCAAGATTTCAAACCCACATGCGCGTGAATATGGAACGACCGTATACCTGTGCAGGAAACCGATGAGCAGTTTCAATGCGCTTTGGAAAGATGCGTTGAAGAGGATAGAGGAGGAATGAAACTACCCGAATCAACTACAAATCAAACTCAATCGTATCCCCAGCCTTCAACCTCCCATTGTTCTTTCCTTTTGGATTCGACTTCTTCTTTGATACGGTCTTTGTCTTTGCAGGTTTCTTAGCCGGCGTTTGTTTGGCCGAAGCTTTCTTTGCTTCCTTTTTCTTCACAGGCTTTACCGGTGCTGATTTCTTTTTGCTTTTTTCTTTTGGCATGACTTCAGGAAACAAGACACCTTGCACCTTGGCAGGCTTTACTTTCTCAGGAGCTAAAGGAAGAGTAGCAGGAGCTTCTTCTATTTCCGAAACTTCAATAGAACTTTGATCACCACTTACTTCTTCGATAGAGATGATTTTATATTCAGAGAGTTTATTCCCCAGTGCTTTCCATCCCTTCACATCAATGAAATCTTCGGGGAAAACCGTATGCTCTGTTTTTTTACCTCCGGTCTTCACTGCATAACGTAACTCGGGTTGTGGTTCAGCGGTTGCATAGTATAATTTCGACCCTTTGGACTCCGTAATGAATTTATAGCGTTGACCGGTCGTCGTGGTCTCAATCAGAAAACGCTTGAGCATGGTCCATTCTTTCTCACCATCAAAATAGATCGCAGAGATGACCGCATCGGACTTGAATCTCCCAACCCATTCAAGTTCTTCCGTCTCAAAACGCGAAATGGGTGTGATTTCAGAAAGCATGTATGAGCCATCCTTGTACAAGGCCAGGACATAGTCACCTGTATCGAAGGCGCCGAGATACTTGCCTCTTCCTTCCTGATTCAATCTTCCACTTGCCGTATCCATCCAATGCTTTTGCGCACCGAGTGTCGATTTGCCAACTTCTTTCAGGACAACTTTGCGCACAGGATATTTGGTGACTGTGTTTCCTTTAGAGCCGCGGCCTTTGATTTCAAGAGTGCTGAAATCGAAATCAAACGTTTTGATACGCGCTTTACTGCCAGGAGTCAGATGCACTTCCACAATTTCAGATTCGCCATTAGGGTTTGCTGTCAGATGCTTGACTTGCGATCCTTCGGCACCTGTTGTGAGATCGTATTCTTTATCTCTTGTGACTGCAGTGATATTGAATCTCTTCGCAAAGGCTCGTCCGGATTTGCCATCTACATAGATCATATTGTACGTCGTCCGTTCATCACCCTTTTTCCACACAGCTACATGAAGGATGTTTTTGCCCATGAAGACTTTATCGCTGATTCGCGATACGACTGCTTTGCCATCTCTGCGAATAGCAATAATATCATCGATTTCGGAGCATTCCTGAATGAATTCATCTTTCCTCAGACCGGAGCCAATAAAACCTTCCTCGCGGTTCACATACAGTTTCGCATTGTTGGCGATGACATGTACTGCTTCAATGTTGTCGAAAGGATTATCTACAATCTCTGTGCGACGTTCGCGTCCCTTGCCATATTTCTCGAGAAGATTTTCAAAGTACTTGATTGCATACTCGGTAAGGTGCTTGAGGTCATAGTGAACCTGTGCAAGTTCATCTTCAATGCCCGCGATGAGTTCATCAGCCTTGAATGTATTGTATTTGGAAATGCGCTTGATGCGGATTTCAGTAAGCCGGACGATGTCTTCCTGCGTGATTTCCCGATGTAATGACAGACGTTTGTCATTTTTCTTAATTGTCTTTGGCGTGGCCACATATTTCTGCAGGCCAGCTTCAATCGCTTCAATCACCTCTTCCCAGCTTTCACATTCTTCGATATCGTGGTAAATCCGTTTTTCAATAAAGATTTTCTCCAGGCTGGCGAAATGCCATTTCTCGTCAAGCTCATGTTTGCGTATCTGCAGTTCCAGCTTTAATAAATCACGCGTACGTTCTGCTGAGATCTGGAGGATTTCTTCTACTGAAAGAAATTGCGGCTTATTGTCTACAATGACACATGCATTCGGAGAAATCGACACTTCGCAATCGGTGAACGCATAGAGCGCATCGATGGTCACTTCAGGAGATACCCCCGGAGCAAGGTCAATGACAATTTCAACAACCTGCGCAGTATTGTCTACCAGTTTTTTGATTTTGATCTTCCCCTTCTCTGTCGCTTTTACAATACTCTCGATCATCGTCGACGTCGTCACGCCGTATGGTAACTCACGAATGATGACTTGTTTTTTATCTACCTGTTCGATGCGCGCACGAACACGGACCTTACCACCACGTCTTCCGCTTTGGTAGTCGGTGACGTCGACGATACCTCCTGTTTCGAAATCAGGATAGATCTTTTGTTTCTTTCCTTCGAGTGCTTTGATGGACGCTTTGATGAGTTCAATGAAATTGTGTGGAAGCAGTTTTGTAGCAAGTCCTACAGCGATACCATCTGCGCCTTGTGCGAGCAGAAGAGGAAATTTTATCGGAAGAGCAATTGGCTCCTTATTCCGTCCATCATATGATAGGGTCCATTCTGTGGTCTGTGGATTGAAGCCAACTTCAAGGGCAAATTTTGTAAGTCGTGCTTCGATATATCTGGCAGCAGCGGCGCCATCACCTGTGCGGATATCACCCCAGTTTCCCTGTGTATCGATGAGGAGGTTCTTCTGTCCGAGATTTACGAGAGCATCACCGATAGCGGCATCACCGTGAGGATGGTACTGCATCGTATGTCCAATGAGATTGGCGACTTTATGATAGCGGCCATCGTTCTTTTCCCACATACTATGCAGGATTCTGCGTTGCACAGGTTTGAGACCGTCATTGATAGCGGGTACTGCTCGCTCAAGGATGACATAGGACGCATAGTCGAGGAAATAGTCCTTATACATCCCTTTGAGGGAATGAATGGTGCCTTCATCAACGTCGGTAACAGCTTTTTTCTTCGCCATGGGGAGAGCAAAAATACATAGGAAATTTGTGTAATGTGAGATGAATCACGCAAAGAGTTGCACGCAAAGACGCAAAGACCGCGAAGAAGAAATTGAACACAAAAGGGTGAAGTGCTTCTGGTTTACATTATGTTCCAGAGGAACATTCTATAGGTAGCCCCAGCGGGGCCGTAAATTTTAGCGTGCCGTAGGTACGCCCTATTCTTAGCCCATGTTCAGCGCGACGCCGACAAGCCATTTTTTCCGTTGGATAGGCAAGACCATTGCCTTTACCGTCCTGCCCTGACGGGCCCTGGGCGGCGAAAAACCAACATAATCACCGCAATTTTGCGGCAATTAATCCATACATTTGCCGCATAATGGTCCTAGGTAATGGCAAAATACATTTACGAGCATAGAAACTGGACAGATTTTTCGTGGCAGGACAAAGCAATCAATGTCGTGTTTGGCCAGGTGCGTCTGATGCAAGGCAAAATCATCGGGCAAATGCAAACACTCGGATTTTCTGCCAAAGAAGAAGCCATGCTTACCGCCCTAACCTTAGACGTCGTAAAATCATCTGAAATAGAAGGCGAATTACTCAATTACGACCAGGTACGTTCGTCCATTGCAAGACGTTTGGGTATCAATACCGCAGGACTCGTGCCGAGCAGCCGCCACATAGAAGGCGTAGTAGAAATGATGCTCGATGCTACCCAACGCTACACCTTGCCTTTAACCGAAAAACGGTTATTTGGTTGGCACGCAGCACTGTTCCCCACAGGATACAGCGGACCTTACGAAATAGAACTTGGCAGATACCGCACAGGTAAAATGCAAGTGGTTTCGGGTGCAATGAGCAAAGAGAAAGTCCATTACGAAGCCGTAAAACCCGAACGCGTAAAAGCAGAAATGGACAAGTTTCTGAATTGGTTCAACAACGACAACACCCTTGATCCCGTGTTGAAAGCTGCCATCGCACACTTTTGGTTTATCATCATTCACCCTTTTGATGACGGCAACGGTCGAATTGCTCGTGCAATTACAGATATGTTGCTTGCCCGTGCCGAAGGCAGTGGCGAACGTTTTTACAGTATGTCAAGCCAAATTTTAATTGAACGCAATCAGTATTACGCAGTATTGCAAAAAGTACAACACAGTACAGGCGACATTACCGAGTGGTTGGAGTGGTTTTTACATTGCCTGAAAAACGCAATGCTTGTCACCGAAAACACCACACAAAAAATCTTACGTAAAGCCGAATTTTGGAAATTACACGAACACTCATCAATCAACGCACGTCAACGCTTAATGCTCAACAAACTTCTTGACGGATTTGAATGCAAATTGCAAACCTCAAAATGGGCAAATATTACCAAAACCTCTACCGACACCGCGTTACGGGATATCAAAGACCTGGCAGAGAAAGGCATCTTGAAACAAACGGATGAAGGAGGACGAAGTGTGAATTATGAAATAGCGGATTAACTCACCCTGACGATTCCGGTGATAACTCACCCCGTCCGTCGCCATAGGCTTTGGCCGTCCGCGTGCCGCCGAAGCTTTAGCGGAGGAGCACGGAGACCGACCCCTCTCTTTTAGAGAATCTGAGCTTAAGTTGAATTGTTGCGAGAGAGGGGAGCCCACAATAAAATCATCTAATGTTAAAGAATGCCTCTGCTGTGTGTGGGCAAACCTGCAAGCTTTAGCGTTGGAAGTGTGGGTAGGCTAAGCTGGCAGGTTTAGCGCGGGCTAGCCGCTCCCCCTCCTTCGATAGATTTCATACTTGGGTCAAATGTTTTAAAAAGGGAGAGCCTGCCACGCCCTAGCGTGGGGGTTAGCCCGCCCTGTCTGTGACAGTCGGACAGGGGGGGTGGGTTATACAACTTGCAGGCAAATCTGAAAGGTTCTAACAGGAAGCAGTCGCAAACTCGAATGATCAGCGCGGAGCTATCGTCCACATGTTGTGGCTACATCCTTGCACTTTGGTCATGAATCTGGCGGAAAAGATGCGCCAAGCAGGTGAGTATTGAATGGTATGTGGTATTTTCGGGTGCAGGTATAAACAAGTTCGGTGATATTTTACTACACACTCCGTATTTTCTAGCAACTTAATCTAAACCATAAATGAATAAACTCCTTACGACAGTTTCAATGATATTTTGTTTAGGATTCAATTCGCTAAGTCAGAATAAAATCTCTATAGAACCTCAGCCAGTAACCATTTACATAGAACAAGGTGACAATAAACAGTTCCTGAATTTTGATTTTTTAGTTAAGAATAATTCAACTGATACCCTACGATTATCGAAACTTTCTGTTTCTATCTATAACAATAAAAACCGTTTAATTCATTCACGTTTTTTAGATAACAATGGTACGGCACCGAGTATTCAGACAATCCCCAATAGAGAGTTTCTGGGTTTAGAAAGCAAACTCATTTTTAACCCTTTTACGGAATTCAATCGAGCCCTGCCTCTTAACAAAATGACGTTTGAATTTCTATTCTTAAACAATAAAGAAGAAGAGTTTAGTGTAACGACCGTTATTTCTCCGAACAAATATGAGCAAAAGGAAAAGTATGCATTTCCATTAAAGGGTAAAATATTGGTTTATGACGGACACGACTTTTATGCTCATCATAGAAGATTTGATTACGAATTTGCACCAATTAAGCAACTTGGACTCAGTTCAAATTTTATGCGTTATGCTTACGACTTCGTTCTGCTTGATGATGCATACAACCAATTTCAAGGAAGTTCAGATATCGCTGAAAATTACTTTGGATTTGGAAAAACGGTTTATGCCATTGCTGATGGAAAAGTCATATATGCTTCGAACAAGCACAAAGACGATAAAACATTTGATATACCCGAACTTGCAAATAATCCACTTGAATTATATGGCAATTGTATCGCTATTCAACACAAAAACGGCGCAATCAGTATTTATGGACATTTGAAACAGAATAGCTTGAAAATAAAAGTTGGTGATAGTGTGAAAGCAAAACAGGAAATTGCATCCATTGGTGTTTCGGGGAGTTCGTTTTTTCCGCATTTGCATTTTGAAATGAGAACTTCTATAAAAATTTCCGCAGAAGGATTTCCTTCCTATTTTTCTAACATCTTTTTAGTAGAAGGAAATTCAAAATCAAAATTGAGATCAGGATTAGTGGAAACAGGCAATATTATTGAGACAAAATAGAAAAACATCAGCATTGCTGTAAGTGGGTGCTTGACGTTGAAACAGCGGCGCAGTTCTCCTACATAAATGAATTTCATATTACGGCCAAATGTCCGGCAAAGGGAGGGGATAACCCGCCCTGTCTGCGACAGTCGGACCAGGGGTGGGTTAAACAACCTGAATTACGAACCTATCAGATTTGCCTGCCCGAATGAATGTATGATTACAACTTGAGTGATTGCTTCAAATGGAAGGATGACCGGCCTTGAAGGATTGATTTACTGCGAGTTAGCGCGGGTGGGTGTGAAGCGATCAGCGAAGTGAGGCGCCGAAATGCCCATAAAAAACTGGAATTACACACCGCCGAACGGCTCTGATCGCGGGCAGCAGAGCAGGCTTACTCGCAGTTGGTCAATCATTCACAGCCTTGATTT
>JANNQA010000007.1:0-15813 GCA_031400515.1 Bacteroidota bacterium | reverse complement strand
CTTGCGCCACCGCTGAAGCTAATGCGGCACGCGGTCAACTCGTCACGGTGCTCCTCCCTCAGAATGACAAGTCGATAGCTGCCGCCATAGCTTCGGGCCGACGCAATAGACTGTGGCCGCGGCCTCAGCGGTGGCGGAAGGATTACAGGATTACAAGCGATATGGATTTCGAGCGACGATATGAGTCGAGAAATCTAAAAACCTGCATTTCTATCAGGATTTGCCACGCAAGCGTCCAAGGACACGATTGACATACAGTTCAATCGTATCTGTCACATCGGATTTGATCTTAAGTGCACGAATGCCTGCGACATAGATCACAACCAGCCCTGTGGCATAAACCACTGCCTGCAGGATTGGAGATGCAAATTTGGGTATCAATAAATAATACAACATCACTACCAGAAATAACACCAGAATCCGTGGTGTCATCTTCGACAGGGGATGTATGCCATATTGTTTTTCGATATAGAAGCATTTGATCAGTTGGTAGAGATAGGTGGTGATACATGTCGAGAGCGCAGCACCCAGAATGCCCATGTTTGTAATGAGAAAATAGTTCAACACAATATTTGTGATGGCCATGACGGATACAAAAAACAAGATGCTGCGAAATTTCGGAGAGTAGGAGAGGATATGTTGATTGACACTGGCACCCATCTCCAGCATTTTTGATAAACCAATGATTGCAAACAGGGGGACAGTCATCGCAATGTCGGTGTAGTTCGGTGAAAGCGTAAGTACTGCATCCAGGGTGCCGAGGATAAAGAAGTAAATGAAGATGCCGATGATCAGCAGATTGGCCGAGGATTTCTTATACACTTCCGTAATGCGCGGCCAATTGTTTTTTTCAAAGGCTTCTGCAATGACCGGTGATGCGATCTGCCATACGGAGCTCGCTGGTATCAAAAGCACATTGCCAATAAACAGTGCCACGCTATAGATTCCGGTTTCTTTCAGTCCTATCAAAGTACCAATCATGATCAGGTCTATCTTGCCGACCATGATGCCTGCGAGAGTACCTGCACCCATGTAGCCTGAGTATCCCAGCAATTTGCGGAGTCGATCGCGCTGGAAGAAATGAAGCTTCGGTTCTAAGTCAAGTCCATCGATACGCTTCAGATAAAGCGTAAGACCGATTGAAGTAAGGCCGAATGATAGTACCCATAATCTGGCAAAGGAAGCGACATCAAAAGCTTCGAGATAAACTCCAATGATGAGCAAGGGTAGAATAAACTTTGGCAAAAGATTCTGATACGCTGAAGGAATTGCAATCTTATTGTAGTTGGTGGCATGACCAAGAAGGGTATTATTGTACAACAGGATCGCAATAAAAACCACGATCGCATACTTGTGCTTAGCAATCAGATATGCGTCAAACGATAAGAACTCAAGAAATTTCAGCACAGGCCTGTTGATGAACACGGCAATGACTGCCGCAATGGCAAGGCTGCCAAAACCAAGGACGAGTACATTGAACAGGTATGACCTGCGCAAGCCGAGCGCCTTATACTCAGGGAAAAACTTTACAATGAGTGTGAGTGTCCCCATCGTGGCAAGCGGAATGCATAATGTTGCAAAGGAGACGAGAAACTGTGCAAGTCCGTAAGCATCCCACTCCAGCGGGTAAATCCATAGCGTAGAGATCGCCGCAAGTACGGTGGCGAGGTAGTTGATGATGCTAAACCGTACTGCCTGGGATCTGATGATGCTCACCGCGCAAATATCGAAAAACAGTCTTACGCGGAGTCAAGAATAAAAATTGAGCCGTGTCTAAGTTTCTTCACGCAAAGTTGTTGCACGCAAAGGCGCAAAGGACGCGGAGAAGAAAGCACGTAGAGATTTTCTCACGAAAGGCGCGAAGAACGCGGAGAAGAAAGCATGCAGAGATTTTCTCACGCAAAGGCGCAAAGGACGCGAAGAAGAAAAGACGTAAAAGACACGAAGATGGGACGCATTAACATCTTGGCGGATGTCGAACTGAGACACTACTAAAATTTCACCCTCTACTTCTTCACCACATCCAACACGCGGGCCAGCTCTTTGGTAAGTGTTTTGCGTTCGAAACGGAGCGAATCGAACTGTTTCTGACTGTCTCTTTGATCTGTGTGTGATGTGGCCCGCACAAGAATTTCATAAATCTTATCTACATCGTTATTTGTCACGCACCAACTGTTGCCAAGTTCGGAAATGATCCGCGCACAATCAGAATCTACATTTCCAAGCATCAATATCGGTTTGCCTGTCGCGATATATTCAAAGACCTTCCCTGGAATGCGGCCTTTCGTATTGGCAGAGTCAATTTCGTTCAGAGGCAGCAGAAGGATATCTGCCTGATGCATCATGGACAACGCTTCCTCATGAGATACGTATCCATGGTTGATGATCATGTCAGATAGGTCCTCAGCTTCTGTGAGTGCCGCCCCATCGATTTTTCCTGCAAGATGAATCTCGATCCGTGCCCTGAGCTCTGGTTTAGTTTCGATCAAACGTCGTAAAGCCTGCCAAAGTCCGCGTGGATTACGATCCCATTCCAATGTGCCGATGTTTGCAATAATGAAGGTGTTATCTGATTTAGAGACCGAAGTTGTAGTATCAAAGTCGGTGGCATCAAAACCATTTGTGATCACCTCTACATCCTTCGCACCATAGCTTCTGAACAAATCCGCCCAGGCCCATGAAACTGTGATGACCTTATCAGCGGTCGTGAGGACTTCCTTCTGCATTCTCTCATGTTTGCGACGTGTACCCTTGGTAAGCATGAGTTGTGGGAAGTAATCAATTTCCAGCCACGGATCCCTGAAGTCTGCAATCCATGGAATCCCGGTTGATTTTTTCAGTTTCAATCCGATCAAATGACAACTGTGTGGTGGACCGGTAGAAATAATCGCATCCACTGGATTTTTTGCCAACCATTTCCGTAAGCGTTTGTGCGATGGTCTGATCCAAAGGCTACGGGAATCAGGGACAAAAAGATTGGACCGAAGGAAGAGTGAAAGTTGACCAAACCAACTCAACTTCTTTGGATCGCGAAAAAACAACGTGTCCATTTCAGGTGCCGAACTCCAGCGCAGGCCATGCCGCAGTCTCTTCAATCCCCGATAAACTCTGCGCGCCTCCCAGATGTGTCCGCTGATGACCTCAACATGTGCAGGCACTTCGGTTGCAAGAGAGGCGTCCTGAAGTGGATACTGAGGATTATAAGGAACATACACAGTAGGATGCCATCCAAATTCCGGTAGATACTTGGTAAACTTCAGCCAGCGCTGCACACCACCACCACCTGCAGGAGGCCAGTAATATGCTATGATGAGGACTTTGTGCATGCTATGAGTTCAACTTGTTCAGGAAGTTGAATTCTTAGAAGGATATGGGGAGCTTTGGACTTGCACCGTGAATATTTTAGTCGGGAATTGAGGGAAAGAAAGCTGACGCGATTCGAAAGGACGAGTGGTATAGATTCCACACAAAGTATTTGTCACGCGATATAAGTGTTTGCGTTTCTCCGGTGGACAACCATCAAGTATCGCAGCGAGTACTTCATAACGGTTGTTTTCAAAACTCGTTCCGCAATCATGCCAGACAATGACAGATTGCTCATTGCGCAATAATCTAAATGCGTTTTCGGTATCTGATTTTACGCCTTCATAGGTATGATCGCCGTCGATGAAAACCACGTCGAATTTGTCCGGGATCTGACGAAAATCATAGGTCAGTGAATTGGCTTCAATATGCATGACATTGTCAAGTCCTTTGGTAAATAGACGCTGGGAGTCTGCAATTTCCTGTGACATACCTATTGCAAGGATGTCTGCTTTCGAAAGTGAAATAGAAACACACTTCTCTGCGACTTGCGCAACGTTTAAGAGGCTTTCTCCGCGCCAGGAGCCAATTTCCATGTAGTGACAATGCGGATATTGCCGACATAGTCCTTTCAGAAGAAGGATGTCAGAAACGAGAGATGTGCCATCAAGAAAGGTATACGACTGAAGTTCCTCATCGATGTTGCCAAGCACTTGATTTATATCGACAAATGGAAGAGAAGTCAACTGATATTTTTTCTGAAAATAGAGTCTTTTGTCTGCCTCAGTGGTGTAATGAAGCAGTTGCTTGAGTAGAGTTTTTCTATCCTTGAAAATTAATCCAAGAAAAGGAGCGATAGCATTCCGAGGCTTCATAGTTTCTTTAATATCCCACGATTTGATTGTGCAATAAGGATCACTTCTTGCTTTTCCAGTGTAGGTTGTTATTTAATCCAAAGCGCATCTGTCATGATGTGCAAGAGCAATGCATGACCTATTTCTACCCTTCCATACTCCTTTGCATTCAGCCAAAAATTCACATGACCACAAGAACGCAATGCATTGTTTCCATCAAAACCGGAAAACGTAATCACAAACAAGCCTTGCTCTTTGGCCCACCTTGCTGCATTGACAACATTCGCTGACTGACCTGAACTACTCATGGCAATGAGTGCATCATGACTTGTCGCAGATTTCTCCAGGACTTTGAGAAACACATTCTCATAGCCATAATCATTCGAAAGACATGTGAGGAGACTATTGTCAGTGACAGGATTGGCTTTAAAATGGCCTTTATTCAACAAGTCAATACCTGCATGAGAGATGATACCACTGCTCCCTCCATTGCCGATCAGGTACACGGTGCCATGTTGGGTTCGGATCTCTGTCAGACTTTCGACGGCAAGTTTATAAGCCTCACGATCAGAAATGCCATTTCCAATGTCATCTGTAATCGAGGTATTACGAATGATTTCCGAAAATGATTCTATGTAGTCTTTGATCATAGTAGTGTTATGCAAGTAACGCTTTAAGATACTTGAGCAACGAAGTTTTTTCGATATAGGATTTATTGCCGAGAATTCTTACAGCCATAGCACCAACGGCATTCCCGACGAACGCAATTTCTTCTGCAGACGCACCCTGTCTTGCAAGTAGTGAGGTAATCGATAGATATGCATCTCCTGCACCAATGGTATCCACGACATCATTATTCAGGATTGGTGCTGTCACTGGAAGAATTCCGATGCGTTGTACCATGGTGCCGTTGACTCCAAGTGTGATCGAAGAAACCATCGCTTTTGTGCGTCGCATCAGATCTGCCTGAATTTCTGCAATATCGCCAAATCGCGAATGCGTTGCGAGCCTGGCTTCTTCTTTATCGATAGAGAAGTAGTCGCACCGGGGATATTTTGTCAATAGATTGAATCCCTTGTTGGTGCTGTTCGTCTGCGCATTCACACTGAGAAAAGTATCCAACCCGCAAATTGTTTTCAGCAATTCATCATGAATCAATCCATGCCCGAAATCAGCCACCATCGTCATATCGACCCCTGAATGCGCAGTCACCGCTTCACATAATTTGCGGCTCACATCATTTGGTGGAGCGTGGTCATCAAGTTCACATACTTCAAACAGCTTGTGTCCGAACAAATCATCGACAAAGCGGCGCTTCAAATTTGTAGGTCTGTCAGGAATATGCATGCAAATGAGTTCTACATTGGGATGCAGATGTTCCCTGATAAAGGGAAGATAGTCCTTGTCGTCATTGAGCCCGCTTGTCGTGACCAATGTCACTTTGTGTACAAAGTCCGCAATGTGATTTGCTACTGCAAGCACGCCACCTGCATATAACTCGCTGCTCAACTTGAGAGAAGTGATCGTCGCGGATTTAGATGCCTTACCAATTGGGCGGATGAATTGATACTCATCCAGAATGACATCACCAATGACCAACACATGATACTTTGCAATCTCTTCGAATCGGTTTTTGATCTTTTCAAAATCAACAATGTGACGTATTCCATCCAGATACTCTTCAGTGCGTTTATCAAAACCGTGCATAAACCGGTTTATCAGATGTGAAGAACTGAATTGCGGATCATGTGTAAATGCAAGCTGTCCGCCTACACTCTCTACTGCATTTTTTTCGATGACAATACCTCCACTAAAATCGTCAGGAGCGTGTTGATATTCCTGTCCTTTGACATAGAAATCAGGCTCGATTGCTTCTATGGCACGCACCGCCATCAGGTCATGATTGATGGTGACAAAATCAACGATTTGCAGAGACGCGAGAACTTCAGCGCGTGTCAGCTCATCAAATACAGGACGTCCCGGGCCTTTGTTCACATGTCTGTCCGCAGTAATGGAGACAACAAGGATATCTCCCATCTTTCGTGCTGATTCAAAATGCCTGATGTGCCCTGCATGCAACAGGTCAAATACGCCATGTGAGTGCACGATGCGTTTGCCTTGCTTTTTCAGAGCACGCATCTTTTCATTGATCTTGTCTATAGGTATTACTTTGCTATTCATGCATTCACATTTTCGAGCCGAGATACTTAAACCAGTCCTTCGTGGCATCAGCAATTGACATCGCATCCCACACCGGAGCTTCCCGCCAATATGAGATATTCCTGAGCATTTCGTTTACCCCCTCTTCGAAGCCTACTTTAGGATTCCAATCCAACAGCTTCCGAATTTTTCCAATATCAGCAAACGTGCAGTCAGGTTCACCAGGGCGTTTTGGGATATATTCCACTTCCCCTCCGAGTAATTCTACCAGTTTGTTCACACTATACGTGTTGCCACTGCCTACGTTAAATACATTACCGACCGCAGCAGGATGTCGACTTGCGATATAGCAGGCATCGGCGACATCGGTTACAAAAGTAAAGTCACGCGTTTGCATGCCATCGCCTACTACAGTAAAAGGTCTGCCGTGAATTTTTTGTGCAAGAAAAACACCAAACACGGCGCCGTAGGTTCCGGAAGTTCTTGATCGTGGTCCATAGACATTGAAAAACCTCAAAGATGTGACAGGTAGTTGGTACACCAGGTTCCAATGCATGACATAGCGTTCGCCAATGTACTTTGTATGCGCATAGGGATATTGAGGCCGAATGTCCGCATTCTCAGTAGTCGGATAGGTATCCGGAATACCATAGCACGATGAAGAGGCTGCATAGACGAATCGCTTTACACCGGATAACCGCGATGCTTCAAGGACATTAATGGTACCATCTACATTTGATTTGTGGTAATCCCTTGGTCGCTCAATGGATGGAACGATATCGGCCAAAGCCGCCAGATGAAAAACGGACTCCACATCATGAAACAAAGGAAGTATCTCGTCATAGTCAGCAATATCCGCGATATGGATATCGAGCGAAGAGTGACCCTTGTGATGTTCAAGATTTTGGATCCTGCCAGTGGACAAGTTGTCCAACACAACAACTTCATGTCCCTCTTTCAATAGCCTGTCAACAAGGTGCGAACCGATAAATCCACAGCCTCCGGTAACGAGTGATTTCAATGTGATGATTTTGATGATCCCAAAAACGACTTTAGTATCCGCTTGATCTTTCCGTGCGTCAGTGCATCCAAATTCACCTTCGCCTGGTACATGCGTTGTGCAAAACTATATTTTTGAGTATCAATGACCGCTTTATTCGTCTTCCTCCAGATGCGAGGTATACCATGGAGATCAATATCGTTGACTATATGAGCCCTGTATTCTAGCGTAAAACCAGAATTCTGTAATACGGTATTAACATTGAGACGATGACCAGGTTGCCACGCACGGTCATGGTCTCGGATATACAATGCACCTGAAGGTTTAAGAATTCGGTGAAACATTGCAATCATATTTTTTACAAGTCTGCCATTGAGTTCTGGAAGTACCTGTACGACGATAATTTTATCGAATGCATTGTCAGGTAGCAAGTCTGCCCGCCAGGTTGGGATGTGATATATACCTGAAGTGGTAAAATCCGGAAGTTGTTGCTGCGGATTCAAAACATAATCATAGACCAGTCTTTCGCTATGCGCGTAGTACAAATGTTGAAGGCAATAAGAGTTTGGAATTGCGTCCATACCAACATAAATTAAATCAGGATGTCGCTGTGTCCATAGATTTGATTGTCGGCCGTATCCTGCACCAAAATCCAATATTTTGTGCACTGAATTGTCTGCCGGGTGTGGATACAAATTGGCCAGGATATAGTCCTGAGCATTGTTTCGCCCAATGTATTGATCATAGTTTTGAAAGTCTAATTCGAGATTATACGCTTTGGAGATATTTTCATCGAACACTCTACAAAGCGCGACAAGCTCCCGCACTTGCTCTTCATTGAAATAATCCGGCTTCGGTTGCATGAGGTGCCAATTGAACCACTGAAGCAACTCACCTGGACCGTTGAATTGATTAAAATTTTGAATCAGGTTTTTTTCGTAGCGTACACCGCGTTTTTCGCGCTTCTCTTGATATTCCCATGTTGCAAGCCAGTCGTGTACGTACCTGGCTCTATCATGCTCCAATGCCGCAATAAACTTGTTATAGATGTCAGGATGATATGGGATACCTTTCTGTCTGTTCATGCGAAGTCTGGGTGTTTCTCTTTTTTCATTGATTCATCTGACATTAGTCTGGTTGATTCATATATGATCTGATTTTTCTGGAAATACTCCGTGAATATCAATGAAGACAATATAAATCAGGTTTTCAAATATTTTGGTGAGGCACCTACAATAGCATCGCAAAATGTGATCAAACGCGGGATATGGTGACTGAGAAGTGCTTGTTGTCTTTTCTGCAGCGCTTCCTTACGCAAGTTGGCATAGTCCAGAGATTCGATCATGCTGCGAAGTCTGTCAAGGTCCTGTTCTTCAATCCCAATCGCGTGACCATAACGGGAGATTAGCCATTTCTGAAAGTGGCAGTGATTTGAGACGATTACAGGTAAGCCTGCTTCGAGGTAGTTGAACATCTTTAATGTGGTACTTCGCTCGCGTTTTGCGGTGAGGCGTTTTGTACGTTCGTTGAAGAAGGGAATCAGACCGAAATGGTATTGAGATATTTCTCCGGCAAGGGCATCTTGACTCACTACATCATGAATATGCAGAAATGGAGTTTTCAGGGCATATGCTTTATACTCCTGAATGACAGCTTGCCGTATGCTGGGTGACGGATAGATGTGGAAATGAATGCTTTGGGCTGAAAACCTGTCAATGACATTAAAGAGGATCTCATTTCCAAAATGCGCTTTGCTGGCTGATGACCCGTAAATCGCTCCGACATACACGAGATGCACTTCACTGTTTCCATATTTCGTTTCATTCGTGACACAATAATCGTCATCGCAATAAAGCGGAAAGAAAAGCGAAGGTGGTCTTTTCTGTATTCCATAGAACCGATATGCAAACCACGCTTCTATACTTTGTGATACAATGCCGTGAGAATGTTCTAGTGTGTATTTCTCATTTTTCAGATCAAGTTTCATATACAACTGTGGTGGATTGAAACCATAATTGACGATATATGTATCCTTGACATCACATATTACCGGTGCGATGGATTTTTCGATCCCGACACGCATTGGCCAGGCAACCGCACCCGTAGTGTAAAGCAGATCATATCCTTTTAAATCGCGTAACCGCTGACGTAACTGCCAGATGCTACGATAGGTAATCACTTTTGAAAAATACTCGATGTTATATTCGGATATATTCCCGCGTTGTACGACAAGAAGTACGGGATTCAATTTCTTATTACGACAAATCCATTTCACCATTCTTGGAAAATGTGGCGCCAGGTCATGACATAAAAACAAGTAAGTCTGATAACCATCCTTTGAAATATTTATGTTCTTGCGGGGAGCAATGTAATAGATGATACAATCGACAATTGCATTGAAGATGATCCTTACGCGGTTGATATTTTTGCGAATGTGATGCGCGAGAATTATGCGAATGGCCATTGTTGTAAGTTAAATCTGTCTATTGATGGAGTGTATCATTCATGTACGAATAAGTATACGTTTCGAAATCCTGCAAGAAGAGATTCTTACTGTTTCTTATGTTTTCCCTGGCGTTTCTGAAGCTGCATTTTGCTTTTTCCAGCATGCGGTGCAACAGAAGGCTTTGCTTCCGGATCTTGTAAGCTGCTAAGTTGTTGTCGTGACATGTAATAAACCAGAAAAACAATTCCACAAATGATCATCACAGAAACGATCGTCGAGACAGTCTTCAGCACATAATACCTCTCCGGCCGAAACTCCATCACAATCTCATGCTGCCCATTGGGCACATTCAAAGCACGTAATATATAATTCGCTCTCAGAAGCTCTGCTGGCTGTCCGTCGATATATGCGTGCCATCCTTTATCCGGGCCATACCATACCTCAGAGAAGACTGCGAGTTGATCACCCTGTGCATTCGCTGTGTACTTGAGTTTGTTTGGAGCGTATTCTGTGAGCTCAATCGTGCCTCCCTTCACAGGGTCGAATCCTTTGACAAGATGTTCAAACTCGCGATGTACGATGACGTCTGCCAGAGGATCAAGGTTCTCCAATTCAGCGATCTCGGCTTCGGGACTGTCTACCATCCGGATCCCTTCTACAAACCATGCATTGCCAAGAGCCTGCATATTCCGACGCACGATTGGATTTCCTTCTGCATCCGGGACAATAGCGTAACGCATATTGAGCATATTCAGCACACCCTGATGATTCTTTGATAGATATCTCTCGATGATATCCTGGTATCGCTGAAGTTTTGCTGCGTGATACCCGCCGATCATATGATGGAAGTATGCACGCGTCGAATTGTTGAACGGATCTGTGCTCAGGTCATGTACCCTGTAATGCAGATCCTGATCCTTGAGAATTTCCTGATCGATCGCGTCAGGTGTAAAATTGCTGTTGATTTGTCTTTCCGGAACAAAATCTTCTGGTGAAATATATCTCTTGTCAACACCCCAAAGGTCGATCAATGTAAACACGCCTAAAAGAAGTATCGCTATCCATGATTTTTTGATCCATGTTTTATGCACAGCCCACAGAATACCCATTGCAAGCGTGATGAAGAAAAAGGAACGGAATGCATCTCCACGAAACAATGCTTTGCGATCTGCAATGACTGCATCCATGATTCCTGCTTCTGCATAGCGTGCATCTCCTGCATTCGTGAAATCAAATAATCCCGTACCGATGAGTGCAAGAAGTAGTGTGAATCCACCTACGCCAATGTAACTCCAGATCAGACCATTTTTAATTGTGTTCGACTGCACATCTGATTTAAATAATTCCGAAACGGCAAGTGCACCCAGGATAGGGACGAACATCGCTGTAATTGTCAGGATAGAACTCGGAGCCCTGAATTTATTGTAGAGGGGCAGAAAATCGAAGACAGCATGATTCAGTATCGCGAAATGTTTGCCCATGGAAAATAAGATCGTCATCACAACAATGCCGACAAGCCACCACTTCAGATGACCACGTACAATGAAAGCGCCGAGAACAAAAAGAAAAAACATGATCGCACCGAAATACGATGGCCCGCTCGTAAAGGGCAATGGGCCCCAGTAGAGAGGTGCATTCTGAGAGGGTATTCCACGTTGCCGAAGCATCTTGTTCCATTCAGAATCTTCAGGAGTAGGTTCGGAAGAAGAACCACCTGCCGCTCTCGGTATCAATGTCGCAAATACATCTTCCACGCCATTGCTCCATTGCATCGCATAGTCCCATGCCAGGCCGTCTACCTGACTACTGTTCGTCGCTACATCACCAGTTGCCGGCTCATTAAGTGTTGGCTTCCCGCGCATCGTTTCGTGCGAGTATTCCAGAGTTGAGATGAGCATGTGTATACCTGCAGCAAAAGCAAGCACGGCCCCTGCGATGAGGATCGCCGAAGATTTTGCAAATGCCGGTAGTGTTTTACCTTTTATTGCTTTGACAAGTTCAATGATTCCCAGGATGCCAAGACAGAGTCCCAGGTAGTAAGTGATCTGCGGGTGATTTGTAAAGATGTTCATGGCAAGCCCCACACAGAATAGCACGCCACCGATGAGATACTTGTTCCGAAACGCAAGGATCATGCCTGCGATCACCAATGGTGCTGAAAACAATGTGCGCAACTTAGACGTGTGTCCTGCTTCGAACAACATAATATTATTTGTCGTGAATGCAAATGCAATTGCCGCAGGAATCGCAATCCACCTGTTGACGCCAAGGAGAATGAGCATCAGGTAGAAACCCAGTTGTGCAAAAATGAAGTACCCGACAGGGCGTGGGATAAACAGATTCATTGCACTCTCAACCCAACTGATTTTATTTGCATCAGGCCATGCAGTGATCTGGTACGTTGGCATACCTGAAAACATGGAGTTCGTCCAGAGTGTCTGAATCCCTGTTTCTTCATGATACGATATCGCTTCCTGTGCCATCCCCTGAAATTGCATGATATCCGATTGCGGTATTTGTTTTCCTGAAAACTGTGGATAGAAATAAATGCAACTGAGGGTGAGAAAGATGGCAACTGCAATAAGATGTGGAGTCAAAGCTGCAAAGAGACCTGAGATGGATGTATTTTTCACGATGGCTATGTTTTTAGTTGCGCAAGGCTTTTGATTTTTTCAGCACGTCTTTCATCAGTCCGGCATACGTACGCACAATATTTCTGCGCGCATACTTCTGGATAGCAGTATTTGCTTCTGTGGTATTGAGGTGATCTTCGAGATATAAATTGTAATAAGCAGAAATCGTTTCTTTTATTTTTTCTGTCTTGTGAAAATCTATGGCGGTCCCGGAAGAACTTGCATGAATAAGTTGTGCCGCATCACCATCTTCAGCGCCAATGCACAGGATTGGTCGGCCTGCACCCAAATATTCGAAGAGTTTTCCGGGCAACAATCCTTTTGTATTCGGAGTATCATTGAGTAAGAGAAGGAGTACCTGGGATGCACGCATACTGTGTATCGCATCATGATGCTCAAGCCAGTCCACTGTATGAATATGTGACTTCAGCAACGGGTATTTGTCGAGCATGACTTGTACAGAGCGATCGATCGGCCCGATGATGTTCACTTTCAGATCATGTTGAAATTGTGTGTTTGACATAAGCAATGCTTCCAAGGCATCCCAGAGTGCGGCTGGATTGCGATCCGGATTAATAGATCCGATGTGCGTAATAGAAAATTCCTTTGAGAGCGTAGACTCACCGGTGAAATCTTTTTCATCATAGCCGTTTGTGATTAGATGGATTTGCCGGCCTGAGAGTTCTTCCAGGTGCTTGACACAATAAGGAGATACAGTCACAACCGCATCGGCTGCCTGAAGGACACGACGCTCTTTGTTGTGATGGATCTTATCTGCCCATGAAGTGAGACGGAGTTTATCATAGAAATCTATTCCTGTCCAGGGATCACGAAAATCTGCGATCCATGGGATACACGTCTGTTTAGCAACTCCCAATGCAATCATGTGCATCGAATGGGGTGGTCCAGTGGAGACAATGAGATCTACAGGATCCTGCAACAGTTTCTGATTTAAATATTTCACCGAGGGTTTAATCCAGAATTTTCTCGCATCGGGTATAAATAGATTACCACGAATGAATACGGAGATTTTTTGCGTCAGTGTTTCTTGCGCATTGTCCGTGATGAATCCGGAATAAATCTTTTTATCTGCTGGTTGGCCGGTAAACTTGCGATAATATGTATATGGCTCCCATATCGGATGTCGCCATACCTGGAGACCTGGTGCCACTTCTTCCAACAAACTTTCATCAATTGCAGGATAGTCCGGATTTGAAGGAGTATAGATGATGGGTTCGATATCAAACTCGCGGAGATATTTACTGAATTTCAGCCATCGCTGCACACCTCCGCCACCCGCTGGTGGCCAATAGTATGTAATCAATAAAACACGATACACGAACGTTTGTAAATTTGGCTCAAATATAGTACAACATGTCTAAGAGTTTTGCCTTGATTGGAGCGGCGGGTTTTGTAGCACCCAGGCATATGAAAGCGATCAAAGACACAGGAAACAACCTTGTTGCAGCCTTCGATCCATTTGATTCTGTAGGAGTGATCGATAGTTATTTTCCACAGGCAGCATTCTTTGTAGAGTTTGAACGTTTTGACAGACATTTGGAGAAATTGCGCCGCAAAGGTCTCGGTGTAGAGTATATCAGTATCTGCTCGCCAAACTATCTGCATGATGCTCACATCCGTTTTGCATTACGCTATGGCGCTGACGTCATCTGTGAAAAACCCGTTGTACTCAATCCATGGAACATTGATGCCCTCCAGGAAATAGAACAAGAGACTCATCATCGCGTCAACAATATTCTGCAACTGCGTTTACATCCGAAAGTCATTGCACTCCGTGAAAAAATTCTGAATGGGCCTAAGGATATGATCTACGATGTCGATCTCTCTTATATTACTTCACGAGGCAACTGGTACTATACAAGTTGGAAGGGCGATGAACGAAAGTCCGGAGGTATAGCGACGAATATCGGCGTGCATTTTTTTGATATGCTACAATGGATCTTTGGTGATGTGAAAGCCAACTATGTACACCTCTACACGCATGATCGTGCCGCAGGATACCTGGAATTGGATCGGGCAAGAGTAAGATGGTTTTTGAGTATCAACGCTGAGACAATTCCTGAAGAGCTACGGGCAAAGGGTGCTCGCACATACCGGTCACTGACTATTCAAAACGAAGAGTTTGAATTCAGTGAAGGATTTGCTGATCTTCATACACTGAGTTATCAGCACATTCTGGACGGAAATGGATTCTCAATGGAGGAGGCCAGAAATTCAATACAGTTGGTGTATGAAATCCGGAGAGCAGAAAACCTGAGTACTCTCGGTGAAAAACATCCACTGACAAATCTGGGTGTCTCCATTCATCCGTTTTCAGGAAACCACTAAGTCATCATTTACCACAGTTAATTAAACGATACACGATGCAAATAGCTACAATACTTGGAGCCAGACCGCAATTCATTAAAGCAGCGGCTGTGTCCAGGGCGTTTGCACAACATCCTTCGATTAATGAAGTAATGATTCATACCGGTCAGCACTTTGACAAGAATATGTCCGATATCTTTTTCAGTGAGTTAGGGATCCGGGATCCTGATTATCATCTCGGAATCCACGGCATGAATCATGGAGCGATGACTGGCAGAATGCTGGAAGGAATCGAAAAAATCCTGATGCAGATACAACCGGAGTTTGTTCTTGTCTATGGTGATACAGATTCTACTCTTGCGGGAGCACTGGCAGCAGCAAAACTCAATATTCCTATTGCGCATGTAGAAGCTGGACTTCGCGCATTCAATAAATCCATACCGGAAGAAGTCAATCGCGTACTTACAGATCATGTGGCAGAGATATTATTTACCCCTACCGAACATGCAGATCATAACCTTGCCCGCGAAAGCATACCTCAGAGCAAAATATTTCAGGTCGGTGATGTGATGTATGACGCCACGCTTCACTTCTCTGATCTCGCATCATCCGGAAGTCATATCCTTGAGGATTGTAAACTTGAGCCAAAGTCATTTTTTCTGGCCACGATCCATAGACCTCAGAATACAGATACACCTGAGGCATTGAAGCAAGTGTGTGATCTACTGGAAGCGATTGCGAAAGACGTAAAAGTACTCTGGCCTGTTCATCCCCGTGCGAAAAAACAAATGCTGCAATTTGGTATCAAACTCAATCATGTGCAATGCATAGAGCCTGTCGGTTACCTGGACATGATAGAACTGGAACGCAATGCGAGAGTAATTCTCACTGACTCGGGGGGTGTACAAAAGGAAGCCTTCTTTCATAGAGTGCCTTGCGTGACATTGCGACCCGAGACGGAATGGGTGGAACTGGTCGAGCATGGATGGAATATCCTTCTCCCGCTTTCCGGAGACGTGCAGTTTATGAAGCAGATGGTGTTGCAGAGAGCAGGAAAGCCAGGTAATGAGGTGCAACTCTATGGTTCTG
>JANNQA010000173.1:0-10889 GCA_031400515.1 Bacteroidota bacterium | reverse complement strand
CGTCGGCTATATGGAAAGTCATGATGAAGAACGACTGATGTATCGCGTGTTGACAGAAGGAGATAGTGAAGGTGAATACAATACGCGAGCATTGACAACAGCGTTGCAACGGAGTGAAGCCACGAGCGCACTCTTCTATTCCATTCCGGGTCCTAAGATGCTATGGCAATTTGGCGAGCTTGGCTATGAATTCTCGATCAACAGATGTGTCAATGGCACGATAAGTAACGATTGCCGTCTCGATCCAAAGCCAATCAGGTGGGATTACCTGAATGACTATCGCCGTGAACGGTTGCGTCAGGTGACTGCAGCAGTGATGCATTTACATACCACTTATCCGACCTTTTCTACCGATGACTTCCTCTTCAATGATGGAAACTTATTTCTCAAGACAGTGCATCTGAATCATCCCGACATGGATGCTGTCACGCTGGTGAATTTTCGGGTGATCAATTCAAACCTCAATCCGAAGTTTCAATATCCCGGAGTCTGGTATGAATACTTTACCGGTGATAGCATTGAAGTGAGTAATACTCAGGCGATCCTGACGTTTGGCCCCGGCGAGTATCGGATTTATTCCTCAAAGCGGATTGTGCCTCCGCAAGGATTTGTATCAGCGACGCTGGATCTTCCTGCCATTCAAATCAATGTGTTTCCAAATCTTGTTTCAGGGAATACATGGATTGATGGAAATCTTCCTGAAGAGGCAAAAATTCAGTCAGTGTCACTCACTGATATGGCCGGCAGACAAGTCAAAGCAAGGTATTCGGTGGATGATGAAGGCTTTAGTTTGTGGATCCCTGAAGATTTGTCGAATGGGATGTATGTCTTGAGTGTGAGGACGGACGGTGGCTATTTTGTAGGGAAAGTTGTGAAGGAGTGAGAAAAACGGCAGAAGGGCGGAAGCACGCACTGAGCGCAGTCGAAGTGGGCAGAATGATGAACCATCATCTCAAGACCATCCATGTCAATTGCATCGAGAATGGAGAATGGAGAATCGGGAATTTCATCAGGCGTTACGCTCTTTTCTTAGCACTCAACTCTGAATTGTAAATATCACGTAGGGCATTGTGTGACTGCCTGGCAATATGCTCAAGTACTCGTGAGGTAAATATTCTCTTTCGCTCCTTCAGAGCTTTATATCAAAAATCATTCATAGCATTGGGCATGGCCCAATGCTATGAATATTTCGCCCCTTCAGGGCTTCTAAAATCGAAAATCAAGAATCGAGAATTCTTCTTCCTCAGCCTTCGCCTTCGCCTCAGCCTTTCCCTTAATACCCCTCATTCTGATCCAGCGTCGGATTCGCTCCGATATCTGCGGTCGGTATTGGATAGACATCCCTGAAAGCTTCCACAGATCTTCCATCAAACACACCGCCTTTCCATGCCCAGGTATAGTTTGTTGCACTGAACTGTCCGAAGCGAACCAGGTCTGTCCTTCGATGACACTCCCAATACAACTCACGGGCACGCTCATCGATCAGCATTTGAAGTGTGAGTTCAGCATCCAAAACTCCACCACCGGAACCCCCATATGCCCGATTGCGCACCTGATTGAAATAGTTAAGTGCACGTCCCCGATCACCATTGTCTCTTACCAATGCTTCACTCGCCATCAACAATACATCAGCAAGTCTGAACATTGGAAAATCTGTATCCGGAAAGTCAGCATTCGAACCCGGCACTCCGGCGGAAGTGATGTTCCGGAATTTACGGATCGCATATCCATGCGTAAACAAGGTAATATCATTGATATCGAGACTCTGCCCTGCGGTATAGAAGAGCCCACGCTTATCGAAGCTGGTGGAGAGTATCTCGTAAGTATAGTCAGGCCTGTCTAGGAAGAGTCGAATGAGATAAGATCCTCCGTCAATCGGAATATTCGCACCATTATACTGCAGGATCGCATCACCCAACGGATCACCAAGGTTCACTGCCCAATCATCATTTGCTCTGAACTTAAATTCTCCCGAAGTCAGGTCGATGGCAATTTCCATCGCTTCTGTTTCAGCATTCCAGGTCAAATTCTGATCGACATCCCATCCACCGGGAGTTGCATCACCTGCTATCCCCCATTCGCGACGTTCCATTGTGTAGGTGTTCGTATTCCGATCGACCCGGATGTGGTATAAGCCAGCCACACCGGCTCTGATTGTATCACCATTCATTTCTAATGTGCCATCACCGCCATTGTCACCTAGACGTAATCCAAACGTTGGTTGAATTGTAAACAGAAATGGACTATTGTCTTCCGGAAAGTAAACATGCCCTTCAAAGATTTTGCTTCCAGTCACTACCTGTGATAGCGAAGTTTTAGTGTTTGTCGCACTCCATCCCTGATAGGCTCCCGGGACATACAATCTTACGTAGCTGCCAGTAACCCCTTCATTCGGAACAGTGACTATCCCGCCGATATCCTCTGGAAATTTTGCTACAAACTGCTTCGTCGTACGCATGCCACCCCAGGCACCGGAGACGCCAGATTCAGCAGGTGCCATACTTCCACCAATTCCTCCAAAGACAAGAAATGTTGTTCCACCATATGTTCTTGTATTGATCCCATCAAACGTAATCGGGAAGATGATCTCATTTGAACGGTGATTGTCCGCAAGAAATAAATCTTCATAGTCTTCTTCAAGCGTATATCCGGCATTGATCACTTTCTCACAATACGTCAGGCAGTCATTGTATCTCGGTGTGCCAATGTATTGCACGGAATTGAGATAGAGTTTTGCAAGCAAAGTCCATACTGCGCCCTGATCGGCACGACCATAGACATTGGTTCGTGCAGGAGCAATTTCGTTTTCGATGGCGAGAAGTTCTGATTCGATATAAGCAAACAGTTCGGGAGCGAAAATTTGCTCTGGAAAAAATGAACCTACGGGATCGTCTTCAGTTACGAAAGGCACATTCCTGAACAGATCAAGGGCGTGCCAGTAACTGAGCGCGCGCAGAAAACGTACTTCAGCCCTGTAGCCATGGATTTGGTCAGCCAAAGTCGCATCAACTCCACGACCCGAAAGTTTTTCCTGTGTGGTTTCACGCAGATATTCATTGCAGATCACAATCTGGTAAAAGAGCCGGCTATACAGTGCAAAAATAAAACCATCATCTCCTGTCCAATCCTGCTCGTGAAAGTCTTTTATCGTTTGGTCATTCCATCCAATCACTGCTTCATCAGTTGAGAGTTCCTGATGATACCAATAGCCACGTAAATATTGACCGAAGCCTTCATCAATTCCTTCGATGTCGGCTTGTCCTGCAGGACCTTGCTGACCTGTCAAGGCAAGTCCGGAGTAGACTTTAGCCAGTACCTGGAGATATGCATCCGGATCATCGAATACAACTCCTGCTGTGACGACGTCCTCATCCAAAGGAATCGTGTCAAGATCTTTGACACAACTATTATTCATTAGCCCAAGAAGAACGATGCAAATTCCGGATTTGAGTATTGTTTGCGTTTTCATGCGAAGGAGTTTTTTAGAATTCCACATTTACACCAAACACAAACGTGCGAGGGCGTGGATAAATACTGTTATCAATACCATTGAAGATTTCAGGATCAAGTCCATCGTAATCAGTCACGATAAATGGATTCTGCACTGTGACATATACTCTTAAAAATTCACCTATGAGATTATCAAAATTGTAACCTGCCGTGATATGATCTACTTTCAGATAATCCGCTTTCTTCACAAAGTGATCACTGAAAGTCAGACTGGCCTGATTTACCACATTCAACTCTACAGCAGACCGATGGACGTTCCAGAGTGATAGGCCACCTGTAGAAAGAAAAAGCCGGCCGAGATAACCTCTATCAGTCTGCACATTGTTATAGACATAGTTGCCAAGACTGATACGACCAGCAAAACTAAAATCGAAGTTGCCGAGTTCGAGACGATTCGTAAAACCAAACGTGTAGTCGGCGGCAGCTTTTTCATACCGATATCTGTCCGCGGCGTTCACTACTCCATCATTGTTGCGATCGACAAACATATTCTCAAGGATGTTGCCTTGTTCATCATACAACTGCTCATTCACATAGAATGATTTCGGTGCATAGCCGACAGTATATATCTGAATTTGGCTTCCTACTCCACCAGCAATTCCACCAGTCAATACACCGATATAGTCCGGATCATCGGTTGCGGTCAGCTTTGTGATTTCATTCTGATTATACGCACCATTGACACTCAAATCCCAGGTCACTTTATTCGTTGCAACAGGAGTAATAAAGAAGGCAACTTCCACACCTTGGTTTTCCATGTTGCCCACATTTGTTGTGATAAAATTAGTCAGGTTAGTACCTGCGGGTACTGGAATCCTATTCAAAAGGTCCTTGGTATATCTCTTATACACATCCAGAGTACCAGAAAGTCTGTCTCGAATGATTGAGAAATCCAATCCAAGATTGTAAGTTTTGGTTTCTTCCCATC
Source organism: Bacteroidota bacterium (assembly GCA_031400515.1). GTDB lineage: Bacteria > Bacteroidota > Bacteroidia > Chitinophagales > Saprospiraceae > DATDQA01. The sequence goes on along the minus strand of JANNQA010000173.1, from coordinate 6,451 downwards.
TGATATTCACATCGTACCCATTTGGTCTTAATGTAGTAATGAATTCTTCGCCAAATTGATACCGCGCACTCTCATTTCCCAATTGATACCGCGCGAGGTATGCATAGTAATCTCCAATATCCTGCTGACCTGTGATGCCCCAGCCTGCTCTCACTTTGAGGCTGTTAAAATGGGTGTTGTCGTTGTCCAATACTTTCACAGCTAAAGCCACTGCCGGGAAAAGTCCCCATCGGTTGTCAGGTGAAAAACGTGAGGTTCCATCTCTCCGCAATGTAGCCGTGAGTAAATACCGGTCGTTGTAACTATAATTGGCCCTCCCAAAAACAGATAACAGGAAGTATTCCGCAGGATCAGATCCAATAGTTGTCTCAGATGGAGTACCTGCTTCATCTGAATTCCGAAAATCGCTGTCTACTTCAAAGTGTTGCCAGGAATAGCCTGCAAGCAAGTCCATTCCATGCTTGGCAAAATTCGTCTTGTAGTTCAGATAAAACTCGAGGAGCGTGTTTTCTTTGGTCTGGCTATAGGTATTATTCACACCACCACCATTCTGCGCATCAAATGCAAATGCCGCATTCGTCGGCACAATTACCTCCCCTTCGCCCTTGGTATAATCATACGCCAGATTCAGGTTTGCTCTCAAGGCTGGCAGAAATGAGAATCGATAGTCCGCGGAAAGATTCGTGAGAAACCGCTGTTCATCCGAATGATCATCCCTGAGTTCGAGAAGCGCCAAGGGATTTGTAGGCGAAATGGTATTCGGGTTTATACTATTGTTGAGGTACCATGTCGTAAATCCTCCGTAAGGACTTTCAGGATTCCGCACGGGTTGTGTTGGGTCAAAGTTCAAAGCATTACCAATTGCGCCTCGGTCGGCAAATTGATTTTGGGTAAACATCCCCTTGAAATGCAAATTGACCTGTAATGTATTATCCAGGAATCCAGGGTTGAGATTTATCCCTGTCGTAATACGACTGAATTTGTCGGTCTTCAGGATACCCTCCTTGTCGGTATAACCCAGGGACACACGATAAGGGATGTTCGCAACACCACCCGAGACGTACAGGTTATGATCATGCCCAAATGCTGTTTGGTAAATCTCCTTCTGCCAATCGGTATTTGCATCACCGACCAACTCCCTTGCCATATGGGTGGAGTCGTACCGTTGTTCGATCAGGGCGCGAAACTCATCCCCATTCAGGACATCGATGAAGTCGGTTGCCTTTCCTATGGAAACATTTCCGCTATAGCCGATTTTCATTTTTTCCCCAACACTCCCTTTTTTTGTCGTGATCAGGATCACCCCTGCCGCCGCACGGTTGCCATAAATCGCTGCTGCTGAAGCGTCTTTCAGGACAGTAAAGGTTTCAATATCATTGGGATTAATCACGTTGAGGGGATTGCGCCCTCCATTAATACCACCATTGTCAATCGGTACTCCATCAATCACGATCAAAGGGTCATTGGATGCCCCAATCGATGACTCACCCCGCACACGGATTGTTGCTCCATCTCCTGGTGCTCCGCCGGTCGTTATGACTACTCCCGGAATTTTTCCAGAAAGAAGTTCCTGCGCACCGGTGATCGCGCCTTTGTTAAAATTCTCTGATGAAACTGATTGAAGGGAACCAGTGACGTCGTTCCGCTTCACCGTTCCATATCCGATCACGACCACCTCATCAAGAACCTGACCGGGTTGAAGGGAGACATCTACAACTTCCGCATTGGTGAGCGTAATCTCCACCGCTCTATAGCCAGTGTAGCTGAACGTAAGAATGCCATACCCATCCGGTACTTCCAGAGAGTAGCTACCGTCGAAGTCAGTAATCGTACCGGTCGAAGCACCTTTGACAAGAACATTGGCACCGATCAGCGACTCCCCGTTGCCGGCATCCGTCACAGTACCCCGGATCGTACGCTGGGCAACGAGTGTGAAAGACAAGCCAATGACAAGGAAAACAGAAAAGGTCCATCGTGAAATCGCACAGTAAAGTCTGCTCATAGGAGTGAAGTTTAAGATTGAAGCTTGCTCTCTAAGTTTTTTGGTAGAATTCTCTTTAATGCGTAAGTTTACAGCAATTCAAAGATACATTCACTTTAAAATTACGAGCGATGAAATTACGTTTACTTTTTTCTGTGATAATCACAATGATGCTGGTCCCTGTCAAGGCCCAGGTCGAAACAGTGGGTCTGATTGGTTCAGCAACCCCCGGTGGTTGGGACGCTGACACAAACATGGTTCAGGATATTGACAGCGCCCATCTCTGGTCTATGAACATCAGCCTGATAGCTGGTGAAGCGAAGTTCAGAGCAAACGATTTATGGGATATTAACTGGGGGGCTTCAGATTTCCCGATCGGGGTCGGTACACAGGACGGTCCTAACATTCCGATCGCCACTGCAGGGACATACGACATCACGTTCAACTCGAACACGGGAGAGTATTATTTCTCCGTGACTTCTGATATTGGCATCATTGGTTCGGCTGCACCGTTTGGATGGGATGCCGATGTAAATATGTTCCAGGATCCAGTGGATACAAATGTGTATACTCTCAGATTGGATCTGGTTGCCGGAGAGGCAAAATTCCGCCAGAATGATGACTGGGCGATCAACTGGGGTGCTGCTGACTTCCCTTCCGGTATTGGAGTGCAGAACGGCCTAAATATCCCGATTCCAATGGCAGGAGAGTATGTCATTACTTTTAATAAAAGTACTGGTGCGTACAACTTTCAGTTAAGTGGATTTGCCGACATAAGTATTGTCGGGGATGCTACGCCTGGAGGATGGAGTACCGGGACATCGATGACAAGTAGTGGCCTGGATCAATGGTCCCTCAATATCAGCCTGACTGACGGTGGCCTGCAGTTTGTTGCAGACTCTGGAGTAGTGATTTGGGGAGGAACAGATTTTCCAGCAGGAACAGCAACTGACGCAAATGATACGATTCCGGTCACGGCCGGACTCTATGTTATTACGTTCAATACTCAAACCCTTGCTTATGAGTTTGCCGCGGTCATTCTTTACTCTACCGTCGGGATTATCGGAAGTGCTACGCCAGGAGGATGGGATAATGATACGGATATGGTACCTGACGCAACAGATCCATCTTTATGGACCCTGAGAGTTGTTCTGATAGATGGCGAGGCTAAATTCCGTGCGGAAAATGATTGGGCAGTGAACTGGGGTTCTACTGCTTTTCCAGTCGGAACAGGCGTACAGAATGGTGACAATATTCCGGTCACTGCCGGTGAATACAACGTCACATTCAATTCATTCACGGGAGCATACGAATTCGTGGAAGTATTTCAGACTGTAGGGATCATCGGAGATGCCACGCCTGGAGGATGGGACGCGGACACGGACATGGAGCCCAATGGTGATGACCCGAATGAGTGGAAGGTGAGAGTCATACTTACAGACGGTGAGGCTAAATTCAGAGCAAACCACGATTGGGCATATAACTGGGGAGCTGGAGATTTTCCGTCCGGCATTGCATTACGTGACGGTGCGAATATTCCCGTTACTGCTGGTGAGTACAACGTATTTTTTAATTCACTCACCGGGACGTATGGATTTGTCGAGTTGAGGGTTTTCAGTAGTATGGGGCTTATTGGTCCGGCGACACCAGGCGGTGACTGGGCTACGGATTCTCCGATGGAAAAAGATGCAAATGATGAGAATCTCTGGAAGATCCAATCCATCGACCTTACAGACGGCGAGGCCAAATTTAGAGCTGAGGCTGCATGGACAACGAACTGGGGCCCACCAGTCCTTGGTGAAGGTTTTCCTTCTGGTATCGGCGTACAGGACGGGGCAAATATTGTTATTACTGCAGGGACGTATGGAGTGACCCTGAATTCTGTAACAGGTGAATATGCGTTTGGTGACCCGTTGGGATCCGCTACTAAAGATGTCCTGAACCCTTCAAGCATCAAAGCTTATCCGAATCCAGCGAATGACATACTAAACATTGATCTGAGTGCAATTGATATGAGAGGAGAAATCAACCTGAGCGTATATGATATCAATGGAAAGCTTGTAATGTCTGAACTAAAACCTGCGAATACACAACTACAACTAGGTGTAACGAGATTGCAGGATGGTTACTACACATTGCATATCAGCAATGAGAACTATATCATCGGAAAGAAATTTGTGATCGCGAGATAAAGCATGAATGATAGATGATGGATGTCATTCATCACCTATTACTCCTGCCTGCCGGCAGGCATGGCATCATCCATAAAAAAAGTGGTCTTCTTTGTTGCAAAGGAGACCACTTTTTTTTTGCGGATGACGTGTTCGGGCATTCGCTTTCGTTCATATGCCTCTATTCCGCGACAGGATTCGCCAATGCCAATTCTATATGCGCATAGTGATGCCTGCAATGCCACGCATACAAACCAATAAGCCATTTTAGATTGAGCTCACGTTTCATCTCGGGATGGATAAATGTGCGATTGAGCTCTTCATTCGTGAGACCTCTCAAGACATATACCCATCTTTTATGCAGGCCGGTGAGAAGCTCTATTGATAATGCTATTGGCGCAGACCTTGCATCGGGTCTTTCCGACCAGAGATTCTGATCATAGGTTTTTATCGTTGGCCGCTCTTCTGTCAATGTCCATTTGAAACGGATGTAGCTATTGAGATGGCTATCTGCGACATGGTGTACCACCTGTCTGATGGTCCAGCTTCCGGGGCGATAGTGTGCCTCTAACTGATCTTCACTTAACCCTCTTACAAGATTTGATAATCGTGATGGAAATGCTTCTATGATGTCGATCCATTCATCGATGTCGTGCTTTGTGATTTCAGTGGGTAGGGTGAATTTTCCTACCGGAAAGCGGAGTTGTTCGATGTCCATACGACTAAAGATAAGGATAAGACATTCGAAGAAGAAAAGTCAAAATGCCCGCCTGAACGAGTTCAGCTCGGGCAGGTAAAATGTAAAATTCAAAATGTAAAGGTGATGTTCACTTCGGAATTCGGACTTTGATATTTTACATTTTAACTTTCATTGAGGGAGGACGACCAATTCCTTAAATACTGTCTTCCCTAAATAATTCGCCTGAATACTTTCGCGGTTTGCTTCAAAGACTAATTGTAATGCGTCTGCGAGATTCTCCTTCAACTCCTCCAAGGTTCTTCCCTGGGACAAGACGGCAGGAACTTCTTCTATTTGCCCAACAAACCATCCCGATTGACTTTTTTCTATGACCGCGGTAAATTGCATTGTTCTTTTCTGATTGTTGCCCTAATATAACGCTCTCCACAATCTTAAGTTCTTGCCGCTCAGGAGTTTTATCAGGCGTCACCGTTCCGAAGTAAACATAAACTTCACCTGCGGAAAATTTTCCTGTGCCATCCTGAGCATCCATGCAGATTCGGCCAGGTATACAAGACGTCCTTCTGTATCACGCGCGATATCTTTTTTCTTGCGATCAATAAACTCTTTCAGCTTTACCGGGTCATCAGAATCAATCCAACATGCTTTATGAATTGACAATGGATCATAACTACACTTCGCGCCGTACTCATGCTCAAGGCGATACTGAATGACATCAAATTGCAATGCGCCAACTGTGCCAATGACCTTATCACCAAAGCTCTCAAGCGTAAACATCTGCGCAACGCCCTCTTCCATGAGTTGCTCAAGGCCCTTCTCAAGTTGCTTGTGTTTCATGGGATCCCTATTGACTACACGACGAAACATCTCCGGTGAAAAATTCGGCATCCCTTTGAAGTGAAGTACTTCACCTTCTGTCACAGCATCGCCGATCTTAAAATTACCCGTGTCGTGTAAGCCAACGATGTCGCCAGGCCATGCGATATCGATGACTTCTTTTTTCGAAGCCATAAATGAAGTGGGATTCGAAAACCGCAAACTCTTTCCCTGACGCACCAAAAAATAATTTTCTCCGCGTTCGAATTTACCGGAGCAGATACGGAGGAAAGCGATGCGATCCCTATGTCGTGGATCAATGTTGGCATGGATCTTAAATACAAATCCCGTGAGCGCTTCTTCTTCGGGGTGCACAATACGTTCTTCGGTGGTACGTGGCAATGGTGACGGAGCGATGTCCACAAAGCAGTCCAGCAACTCCCGTACACCGAAGTTATTTACTGCGCTGCCAAAAAACACAGGGGACAAATTTCCTTTTCTGTATTCTTCTACATCAAACGTCGGGTAGACACTCAATACCATATGAATGTCATGTCTGAGTTCTTTTGCGGCTTCCTCGCCAACGTGCGTTTCTAATATCGGATCGTTGATATCTTCAATCACTACACTTTCCTCTTCATCTTGTTTTCCATGCGGTCTGAAGAGGACAAGCTTTTTTTCATAAAAGCTATACACACCTTTGAAGCGTTTTCCCATTCCAACCGGCCAACTCAATGGTGTCACCCGTAAGCCGAGCTTCACTTCCACTTCATCAAGGAGGTC
>JANNQA010000147.1:0-39072 GCA_031400515.1 Bacteroidota bacterium | reverse complement strand
CGCTCCTGCTTCAGCTCATAGACTGCGTAGGTTTCAAATGAAGAGGTGGTCTTGTGGCGATATTCATCAGAGGGCAACATATCCGTGACAAAGATTTCAGGATAGCCATCATTATTGATATCCGCCATGTCCGCTCCCATGGAAGAAAGACTTAAATGTTGGATCCAATCTTTGATTTCTTCCGAAAATGTCCCGTCTCCCTGGTTGATGTACAGATAATCGCGTTCGAAGAAGTCATTGGAAATATACATGTCCGGCAAGTCGTCACCGTTTACATCGCCGACCGTGACACCGAGTCCAAATCCAATAAGACTACTGTAAATGCCCGCTGCATCAGTGACATCGGTAAATTTTCCATTGTCATTGCGCAACAGTTTATCGCCGCCACCTTTCAGAAAATCCCGTACCGGCCAGTCTTGTGCTTTGAGTTCGCGTTTGTTGCTATAATTGAGTGTATTGACAGGGATAAAACTATTGTTGAGGATATAACAATCGAGATCACCATCCGTATCGTAGTCAAAGAATGCCGCATGAGTTGTATAGCCAGCCTCATTCAAGTGATACTCTGCCGCACGCTCAGTGAATGTGAGATCACCGTTGTTGATAAATAACTCGTTTTGGCGATCGTCTTCGTCACGAAACCCTGCATTGCATACATAGATATCCAGGAAGCCATCTGCATTGATATCCACCATGACCACACCAGTACTCCAAACGTTTCTGCCTCCGACACCTGCTTTTGTCGTGATGTCTTCAAACTTAAAGTCTCCCTTATTGAGATAGAGGGTATTCGAACCTGTGTTGTTTGTGAAATAGATATCCGGGAGATTGTCGTTATTGATATCACCGATAGCGACGCCACCACCGTTATAAAAATTGCGATAGCTGAAAATATTCATTTCCCGTGTATTCTCCACGGTATTCTTAAAATGAATCCCGGTCTGATCCGAAAGCATTCTTTCAAAAAGCCGCTCTTCATCCTTTTGAGTATCAGAATCTCCGCCAGGATTGCAGGCAGCAATCATGCAGAGTACGAGCCAAACCCAGTTGAAGGGAATATTGGATTTAAATAATCTCATGACAGCGCATACATGGATGTTGCTGGAAAAAAAAGGCCACCCAACATTGGATGGCCTTTTGAAATATTCAGTATTTAACAATTAAATCAATAGCCAGGATTCTGTACAAGATTTGGATTGCCAGCTAAAGATTGCGCAGGAATCGGGAACAACAGTCTTTCTGGTCCTGAAGCTTCCTTCTCCTGCCATGCATTGAGGAACCTGCCAAAACGGATCAGGTCTGTTCTGCGATGACCTTCCCAATAAAACTCGCGTCCGCGTTCAGCAAGTAACACATCAAGATCCAACGAATTCAATTCACTTGCATTACGTACATCACGAATTTGATTTACGATTGTAAGCGCACCATTCGCATCACCCGTTCTGAGCAATGCTTCTGCTTTCATCAACATGACATCCGCGAGACGATAGAAGACATAATCATTATTTGCATGATCACTGCCCACATTTGCATAGTCGATTGGATACTTGATCACACGGATACCTGTGATCTCCAGGTTATTTCCTGACTCACGGATTGCGACATCTCTGGTGAACGCAAGAGCATTACCTTTCCGATCCAATAATGCTGTGCCATTCTGATTAAATTGCTGACCGACCAAAAATCCAGTCTTAATACCACCGACTTCTGTGTGTCCAGGATAGTCTCCACCGAGACGCACATCCCCTGGTTCGAAGGTGTCATAGAAATCACTCAGAGTGGTAAACCCATTCCATCCACTTGGATTCTGGTTGTAATGCAGACCACTGAACCACCGCGCACGCACGATACCGCTGCTCACTCCGCCCCGGTTTTCATGCGTAAAAATGTTCTCGGTACCGACAGCATCATTGTTCCAGGCAAATTGTTCAAAGTATCCACCAAGACTGTATTTGCCAGAATTGATAATCTGATCAGCCAAGGTGATTACAGCCTGCATATCGCCATTATCGAAAGTTGGCGTCGGCCGATTCAGGAATGCACCACGATTCAGGGCGACCTTCATCAGGAGCACCTTCGCTGCATCCTTATTTGCGACAAATGCCGGGCCATCAGGGAGATCGTTCATGATTTCGCCGATTTCGGCCTCGATGAAATCTAATGTTTGTTCAGCGTTCAATACCTGTGCATCTAACAACAAGCTGGTACCCGCTTCTCTGAATGGCACCTGACCCCATGCGTCTGCAACGTTCCACATCACAAACGCTCTCAAAAATCTTGCTTCTGCAGCTTGCTGTGGTGTGGGATCGAATGTCAACAAGTTCGTCGTGGCATAAACAATTTGCAACAATTCACTGAAGGAAGCGGACAGGAACGCATGGTCTGCAGCCCATGTGTGTTGGTGCAATGATCTCCAGATTCCATTGTCGTCCCAGTCTGGTCCGCGTGTTGGGGCCAGAGCCTCATCAGTGGTATGTACCTGACCAGCCCAGAATCTCTCATGATGCATAAACGGCATCCGAAATAAATCATAAGATCCACGCAATAGCTCACTTACCTGCACATCCTCATTGGCTTGTTCGCCATCGATGTCCTGTCTCAACTCTTCTTCCAGATCGGTACATGCAAACGACCCGGTAAGAATCAGAAGATATACTAAAAATTTATTTTTCATTTCTTTAAAATTATAAGATGACTAGAATGAGAATGAAAGACTCACTAAAAATGACCGTGCAGTTGGATAAGGGATATATTCAATACCTGATGACGGCACGCCATTTCTAAGGTTTACAGTGTTCACTTCAGGATCGAATCCTGTGTAATCCGTAATTACAAACAGATTCTGTCCTGTCAATGAAACTGTGATATTGTCAAAAGAGTTAACTGAACCGAATGCATATGCTACAGTCGCATTTGCCAACTTCAGAAAATCGCCATCCTCGATATACCTTGAAGAAGGGGTAATCGCATTTGTAATGTTTTCCTGAACTGCGCCACCAATGAGATTCGCATCAATGTTTCGTGTGCCTAGGTTTCCAATCGCAATTACAGAATTGGCAGTATTGTTATACAATTGATGTCCGAAAGCCCCGTTGAAATTCAAACCAACAGAGAATTTGTCAATTGCCAGGCCGGCTGTAAGGCCAAGGATCATATCAGCATTCGGATCACCGAAGAAATAAAAGACATCACCATTGTCACGATAGATGCTATTCCCGCTTTCATCCAACCCCATATAATCACGCGTGTAGAACGAATTGAGTGGCTGCCCATTCGTAATGACCTGAACAGTAGCACCTGAACTCCCTTGCCCAAACAATTGTCCGACCAGTATATCTGCACCAGTATAATTTCTGAACTCATTATTCAGGAATGATACATTACCACCGAGTTGGAAAGTCAGATTGTCATTTTCAATCAGGAATGCATTTAATGAAAGTTCGAGACCGCTATTCACTACTTCGCCTTCAATGTTTCTCCAGGCCTTTACTGCCGGACCCGGCTCACTAACCTGCGGGTCTAACAAGAGGTTATCTGTACTTCTGGAGAAATACTCAATCGTACCACTGAGTTTATAATCAAACAATGAAAAATCCAACCCAATATTGGTCGTGGTTGAAGCCTCCCATTGCAAATCCGGATTTGGTGCATTTACCTGTCTCACACCACCCTGTACGAACTCATAACGCTCTTGAGCCGAGCCCGCCGGAAATTCCTGATTTCCAGTTTGCCCCCAACCAAGTCTGAGTTTAAGATCATCAAAGATCCCGCCGGAAATAAAATCCTCGTTGCTCAATTTCCAGGCTACAGCGACTGATGGGAAGTATCCGTATCTGTTGTTTTCTCCGAATTTACTTGATCCATCAGCACGAAGAGTTGCCGTTAAGAGGTATTTGTCGTTCAGATTGAAATTCACACGTCCAAAATAGGACTGAAGCTCCGATAAGGGATCGGCAAATGAAAATGCCAAACGGTCCGCAGGAGCGGCATTCTGGAGATTGAACGTATTGTCCCGATCCAACACTGAGAAGCCAAATCCTGCAAAGGCCTCACCTCTAAAATCAAATTTTTGATATTCATATCCTACCAGTGCGTTGAAACTCAAATTTGATGAGATATCTGTGTTAAACGTCAATGTATGTGCGTGCAAAATAGAAAGGAGGTCAGTACGTGAGACCGCAGCAAATCCACGATTCTGAATGCCTTCTACATTCGCCCATCCTCTGATATTCCCGCGCGTTGTTCCCGTGCCGTAATTCACTCCAAAACGGTAGCGATACTGGAGTTTATCTGTAATGTTTACAAATGGTGAAATACCAGTAAGCAACGTGGTTGTATTCGCAAGCTCATTGTGTGCCGCAAGCATGACCAAAGGATTAATCGTGGTATTACCAACTAATGGGTTGTTCACTCCTGTGGTATACTCGCCACTAGCCGTCAACAAAGGCACAGTAGGATTCCATTGCAAAGCCTGACCGACAAGGTTACCTGTAAATCCTGCATTAGAAGAGATCGGAGCAATATCTTCCGTTGCGTGATTGGCAACCAGAAATACGTCTAATCCGATGAGATCTTCCATAAAATCGAATGTCGTATTCAGCGCAGCATTATACTTCTTGATACCAGATTCTCTCACAATACCCTCTATGTCCGCATATCCAAAAGACAACCGATATCTGTTGTTTTCACCGCCGCCACCGATTGAAAAGTTGTAGTTCTGCGTAACCGCACTGCGAAGGATTTCATCAAAGGCATCGACATCAGCACCGCCATCTCCGGTAATTCCGTAATCAGTCAGCGCCGCTCTGTACTGATCACCATCCAACACATCATATTTTTTCAGGATGCTGCTTACTCCGGCAGTCACTGAGAAATCAATCATTGGTTGATCGGAAACAGACCGTTTTGTTGTGACGAGGATGACACCATTTGCCGCTCTTGCTCCAAAGATGGCAGCCGAAGAAGCATCTTTCAATACCTCTATGGATGAGATATCTGATGGATTCAGAAAGTTCAGCGGGTTCGAATTGGGAATATCCCCAAGAGATGTATTAAAAAGACTTGCTCTTGCAGATCGTCCATCCAACGGAATCCCGTCCACAACGTAGAGTGGATTTGCACCTGCACGGATTGAATTATTTCCACGAATCTTTACCGTTGCTTCTCCACCTGGCTGACCACTGTTATTGATCACGTTGACACCGGCAAGACGGCCTTGCAGCAATTGGTCAGCAGAAACGACGATCCCCTTATTGAAGTTCTCTGCTTTTAGCGATGCAACGGACCCAGTCACATCACGTTTAAGCACTGTTCCATAGCCTACAACCACAATTTCATCCAATAATTGACCCTGGGAGAGGGTCACGTTGATCGTACTCTCGCCACTAACTGTGAACTCATGTCCCTGATAACCAGTATAAGAGAATACAAGGACATCGCCATCATTGGCTCTCAACGTAAAATTTCCATCAATGTCGGTGATGGTACCGTTTGTTGTTCCCTTGATCAATACGTTTGCCCCGATCAACGGCTCTCCGGAATTATCTACAACAGTTCCGGAGATTGTTCTCTGTGCAAAGGAAAGTGCCGCACCAAAGAGGATGCACACACCTAGCAGAGCGAACTTTCTTAAGGATGAGTAAAAGTGTTCTTTCATACAAATTCAAAAATTAGATCGTGATGTTGAAAAATTTCTGGAAAAAAATAGGTCTGAAGGATCATTTGTCACGCACAATATACTTAGTAAGGCAAGTGGAGACATCCCTTGACTAAACCAAACGCAACATGATTTTGTCTATTCATTAAATATAAACCCTTCACTATAGCACGATTAGTGCTAAACTTCTACTGGAGCATCTATTCATTGTTAGGGTAGCCACCGAGGTGACGTGCCAAAGTTAAAAGAACTTTACAGAAACCAATACTCTTTTACCCTCTTTTAAAACTCTTTTACCCACCATTAAAATTTCGGATAGGTACAATTCGCTGTCTATGGGTTCTAATTTAGACTGATACTTGCTTGATTATGCGGCGAATCTGTCGGGTATGATGGACCAGGTGATCCTCAAAAAAAACCATCATTTGGTTTAAAGTCATCCGGCCGGCATACGGCTGTTTGTAGGGTAATTTATGGCGAAGAGGAATCTCATGCTGCTCAAGGATGTGCCTGAGATCCGCTCTCAGAACTTTCCATGCATCCTTCAACTCCGGAAGCGCCAGAACCGGCTGATCACTCCGCATATTGATCTGTGGAGGCGATTTGAATTTGAACGGTGAGTAAAGTACCCACTTCAGCGCAAGCGTTCGTATCCAGGCATCTGGTCTGCTTTTAGAAATCGTCTCTGGCTTCGTGAGCTTATGCCGGACATATTGTAAAGACAACTTTTCACCAAGGTAGATATGGTTGATGGCTTCGAGGGCATTCCAGTATCCGGGTTCGGGATGTCGCACCAGAACCTCTGTAGGAATTCCGTTTAGATCATCGAAAAGGTCGAGCGTTTTTGCTTCGAGTATGTCAAAACGACGTTGAATCTTTGGACGAAGAGGCATTGGGTGAAAATACGTCACGGTTTCATATCCAACTAAAAGGAGTAAAACCTACAAGCAAAATAGCGCACGCGTACTTTCAGATACCGTTTCGTTGATTTGAGCATAGGTGAATTTAGAAAACATAGGCTTGGCAGTCAGGGGTGTATCCGATCCCTGTCGTTGCAATGTCCTTTCTGAGAAACAGATCAGATGGCTATTTATTTGGTCAATCTGATTCAAGTCAGCATTTTAAATAGCATGTAAAACGGTACGAAATCGCGTATACAAGGCGCACATTGTTATGCTCGTTCTTCAAATTTTAGTGTAGTGATGCGGAAGACCGGGCGTGCTCAAGATTTCTTTCATCTAGTAGATTTTCCGCTTTTGTCATGTATTCTATCTTTGACCCCGCTCAAATTCAGAGGATCTGTTAGTGTCTCAGTTTCACGCAGAGTCATATCGCGCAAAGGCGCAAAGACCGCAAAAATCGATGCAAGCTGTCATACTGAGACAAAACAGAGAATCTGATGAGCTAAGACTTTTGTAAAAAATCTTTTTTAAAATTTCTTCGGGACATGGAAATTTCTTCGGACACCTCTCAAACAGGCGTCGATATTGCCGCACTCAATCAGCAGATCTACCTAGACAGTGCCTTTGTGGATCGCATCTACAAGAGCTGTGAGCAAGTAATCGTGGGGCAGAAGCACATGGTCAATCGACTGCTTCTCGGTCTCCTGGCTAATGGCCATGTGCTCCTGGAGGGGCTGCCAGGTCTTGCCAAGACACTGGCAATTAAGACATTGGCTGCGAGTATCAATGCCAAATTTCAACGCATTCAATTCACGCCAGACTTGCTGCCGGCGGATATTATCGGGACAATGATCTACAACCCATCTACGTCTCAGTTCACGGTAAGGCAAGGGCCGATTTTCGCCAACTTCATCCTTGCAGATGAGATCAACCGTGCACCTGCCAAAGTGCAGAGCGCTCTGCTTGAAGCAATGCAGGAAAGACAGGTGACTATCGGAAAGGAGACCTATAAACTTGAAGAACCTTTCCTCGTACTCGCGACGCAAAATCCGATTGAGCAGGAAGGAACCTATCCACTACCCGAAGCACAGGTAGACCGGTTTATGTTGAAAGTCAAAATAGGCTATCCTACGCGTGAAGAAGAGCAGCAGATCATCCGTTTCAATCTGAATGGCCAAACCTCTATACAGGTGACTCCTGTCCTTGAGCCACATGAAATCATTCGGGCGCGTGCCACTGTGCAAAAAGTCTACATGGATGAGAAAATAGAGAACTATATCCTCGATATCATATTTGCCACACGCAATCCTGCCAAAGCAGGTCTCAGCGAACTCACGCCGTTGATTGCTTATGGTGCCTCGCCTCGTGCCAGCATTTACCTTGCGACAGCAGCAAAGGCATTGGCATTCATACAGAGACGTGGCTATGTGATACCGGAGGACATCCGTGATCTCTGTTTTGACATCCTGCGTCATCGTATCGGTCTGAGTTATGAAGCCGAAGCCGAAAACATAGATCAGGAAACTATTATCCAGAAAATTCTCGACACGATCGAAGTCCCCTGATATGTCTTTAAAATCACTTCTGCTATTTCTCATCTTCTGTTTGGCGACTTCCTTTAAAGGTTACGGACAGCATACAAATGCTACAGATGCCGGTGTAAAGTCAAGATTTAACACACCACAGTCAGTGCAATGGGTGCATACTTTTAAAGGAATGTGGGAAAATTTTCATCCGATAGAAATTGTCCTTGGTTTTGATGGCGGCATTTATCATGGAACACTACACCTCGAGACTGGCAATGAGTTATTTGATCTTCATGGCTATCATCAGGACGGCAAAGCAATGATCCAGGAGATAGATCAGACGGGGCGTACCTCCGGATATCTCGTGGTGGAAATCGCGGATGGCCTGATGACAGGTCAATGGTGGTCTTCTGATTTTTCTCGCTCGGCATCGATTTCCTTGAGAGACGAAGCTGTCATCGCATTGCGCACCTTTGATCCTGAGCTACTGGTATTAACCGGAAGTATTGCCAAGCATATCGTCAATCTTACTATCCAACGTGAGGAATCAAATCTTCTATCCGGTTTTTGTACTATCGAAAATGATGAAACCCTGTATCGATTGACTGGCGAATGTGAAGATGTGATCTGTGATAAGATGCGCTTCAATATAAAACCACCGGATGGTGAAATGCAAGTACTCCGATGCACTCGTCAGCGTGGCACGATGTTCAATGTGCAGTTGACTGATTCTTCCAATGAAACACAAGAAGGCAGCGCAACTATACTGAACAGATATCCGATGAAACGCATCCACTATGCGGGATACGTTGGTAATGTTGACTGCATTTATCCTGTATTGTCAGAACCTGCTTTTGATACATGGCTCAATGTTCAGATTGTCACATGGAATACGATGGTGCGCCGTCATCTCGATGCTTTAGAGAAATCTCCGATCACACCAGGACCTGATGTAAGATGGAGTATCCAGGCGTCGGCGTGGATTGACTTCACATTACTTACGTCAGAAAAAATCAGTGGAGTAATGACGATGTACGATCCGATAAAGGGAGTTTACAACCGCACTGCTTTTACGTTTGATGTAAAAAGTGGTAAGCCTCTGTCGATGGAGGAGAATGGACGCAGGGCTGATTTTACAAATACTCTACAGAAAGATGCAGCAGAAGCAACGAGTGGGGACTCTGACAATCCTGACTTTATGGCCTGGCTACAAACACAAGACTTCAGACATATCGCGCTAAGTATGGATGGGTTTGTACTCTTTACAGATTTTGATCCGGTATTCGGTGATACATGGGCGACATTGAAATACACTGACTACACTGAATCCTTGAAACGCAATGCATTTGTACTCGATCTGAAACGATAGAATGTACTTAGAATACTCGAACGAGTGAATTGAATGGATACACGGGAATTATTAAAGAAGGTTCGGAAAATCGAGATCAAGTCAAAAGGACTGAGCAAGCATCTCTTCTCAGGTGAATATCACAGTGCCTTCAAAGGACGTGGCATGTCTTTCAGTGAAGTCCGTGAATATCAATACGGTGATGACGTGCGGAATATCGACTGGAACGTCACTGCACGTACTGGTGATCCACATATCAAGATATATGAAGAGGAGCGGGAGTTGACATTGATGCTACTTGTAGATATCAGTCAATCTTGTTTTTTCGGGACCATTGATCAGTTCAAACATGAAGTGATCACCGAGATATGTGCTGTCCTTGCATTCTCAGCGACTCAAAACAATGATAAGGTCGGACTCATGCTCTTCAGTGATGATGTGGAGCTTTACATTCCTCCGAAGAAAGGTCGATCGCATATCCTGCGTATCATCCGGGAGTTGATCTATCACGAGCCAAGGGGACGTCGTACAAACCTTGCATTGCCACTACGCTATCTAAACAATGTGATCAAGAAGCGGAGCATTGCATTCGTACTCAGCGATTTTATCACAACGGGGTATGACGAAGCTTTGCGGATTGCAGCAAAGAGGCATGACGTGATCGGATTCATGCTCTATGATCGTCATGAAAAAGATCTACCGGATGCAGGACTACTTTCTGTGAGGGATCGTGAAAGTGGAGAGACATTCCTCATGGATACATCCAGCACCACGTTAAGATCTGTCTATCAGAACCGGTTCAACGAGCGACTTCAGGGATACAAGCAGTCATTTGCGAGGAGTAATGCTGACGCAATCTATCTGCAGTCGGATGCCTCGTATATCACGGCGTTGCATTATTTTTTTAAGAAGAGAGCGAAGTGATGGGCATTTTCGATTCTCAATTTTCGATTTTCAATTCTCGATTCTTAATTGGGAGAGAGATGATTGATTATAGATTGAACAATTGATTGATTCATTGATGAATTGATTTGAAACTGATTAAACCTATAATGGGTAGTGCAAATAATTTTCTATTGTGTACTGTCAATTCTCTAAAGAATTCAAAGGACTAGTTGATTGATTAATTTGATTTGAAAGCCAGTCATGCCAGTAGCAATACATAAACTTCTCATTGAAAGCACATCTCATTGTCTTTACAGATTCCTCTTCCTTCGCCTTCGCCTCTTCCTCTTCCTTCTTCGGCCGACGAAGCTTTGCGTAGTCGGCAGCCTTAGTCTCAGCCTTAGCCTTTCCCATGGGCAAGCCTCACTAAGTATTGAAAAAACGGAAGCGCTCATTGGAGATCAACTGGAACTCACGTTGCAGATTAATACGCCATCAGACATGGAATGGATGAACGTCGATGTCATGCCGGCGGATACAGTGGGGTCGATCGAGGTGGTTCGGACGGGGGATGTACAACAAAGTAACACGGGTTCGTACACACAATTTCTGAAGACATGGACGATAGCCGTTTTCGACACAGGGTTGATTCGTATTCCTCCAATGCCTGTTGTTCTCCAAAATTCTCTTGGTGCCGATACGCAATACACCAATGATATTCCATTACTGATTTCCGGAGTAGCGGATAGTCTGGGTCTCGCTCCTATAAAGTCAATTATGCGGGAACCTGCGAAATTGAGTGACTATATCCCTTATGCCATCATTGCTGCGGTGATAGGTTTGCTTGTGATTCTTGCCGTGTATTATCGCCGTCGAAAGCCAAAACAACAAGACGTCATTGAAATTCGGGATGAGAAACCAGCGCATGTGATAGGACTGGAAGAACTCGATGCTCTTGAAAGTGAAAAACTCTGGCAACGCGGTTTGATCAAGGAGTATCATTCGCGGATGAATCATATCATGCGGACTTACCTGGAACGCAGATTTCACATCCCTGCATTAGAATCGACAAGCACGGAGATCATCGCGCATTTGCGCAAGAGTGAGTTGCGGGAAAATTTGTTGCAACAAGTCCGCCAGGTGATGGAAGTTGAAGATCTCATCAAGTTTGCAAAAGCAGAACCTCCCATTGACATTCATTTACAATACCTGGACTTTGCGCGTTCTTTGATTTTGCAGACAATGCCTGAACCACAAACCACGTCAAGCCATGTTTAGCGGAATCACATTCGCCAATCCATATTGGCTGTTGCTCTTGCTTGTGATTCCGGCGATGATTTTCTGGCGTCGTTGGAAAGGGCAGAATACAATTGTTCAGTTAGGGATGCCAAGTTTGGCGGGGTTGAGTACTTATCGTGGGTGGCGTGCAAAACTTGATCCCGTGTTGACTGTGCTACAATATGTCAGTCTTGCAGCATTGATTGTCGCCCTGGCACGTCCGCAGAAAACACTGAAAGAAGAAATCGTAAAAGCAGAAGGTATTGACATCTTTCTCGTGATGGATTTATCCAGTAGTATGCTTGCCAAAGATTTTAATCCCGATCGACTCGAAGTCAGTAAACGTGTCGCAATCGAATTTGTCGAGAAAAGGCCCTATGACAGAATCGGTCTTGCTGTATTTGCCGGTGAAAGTTTCACTCAGTGTCCTTTGACAACAGATCATCGGGTAGTGAAAGATTTTCTGGCCAGTCTGCAGTGTGGGGTCTTACAAGATGGTACCGCAATCGGCATGGGCCTGGCTGCCGGAGTGAACAGATTGAAGGATAGTGAAGCAAAGAGTAAGGTTATCATCCTTCTCACAGATGGAGTAAACAATGCCGGCTACATCAAACCTGTCACTGCAGCAGAGATTGCGAAAGAGTTTGATGTACGCGTGTATACGATCGGCGTCGGGACAATTGGCGACGCACTGGCCCCAATGAGTCGTCGTGATGATGGGAGGTATGTATTCGGTATGACACGTGTGGAGATCGATGAAGACCTCATGCGGGAGATTGCTTCAATGACAGGCGGTCAGTATTTCAGAGCAACATCTGCAGAGAGCCTGGAGCGGATCTATGCGGAGATTGACAGGCTTGAGAAGACAGAGATGGAAGTGAGTGTATTTAATCGATATAGTGAGGAATATTATAAATGGTTGATCGCGGGATTGATTGGGTTGGGGTTGTATTTGGTTTTGAAGTGGACAGTGCTGAGGAGAATACCTGGGTGATTTCGGATCCTTCGACTGCGCTCAGGACAAGTTTCTGATTTCGGATTGCGATTCCCGGAAGGTCAACTGTACACTTAAGATTAACCGGTAAGCTGTGCGTTGTTCTTTCGTATTTCTTTCACAACTTCGACAGTGCTCCATAAGGCAACCATCATTGCAATAATGTAAGGAAGAGGTAAAAGTTGATCCACGAAATCAAAGAGATCTTGCAGGACTTTGTAGAGTCCAAGCATCAATAGGAATGAGCCGACGAATTTACGGATGATCGTAAGGACATGATTACGTTGAATTTTTCTTTGCATAGTTTTTGCTGGTTTGTTGATCGAAATTATTAAAAACCCATGTATGACGAAAAAATTCTTTCACGCTCCTTCAGAGCTCATGAGGTTACACATCCTTGCATTGGGCTGTGCCCAATGCAAGTGTATTACAGCCCCTCAGGCTGAAAGCAATTTGGATTTCGCATTCTTCCCTTCTGCCCTTCTGCCCTTCTGCCTTTGATAATTGATCCGTTGATCCCTTGATCCGTTGGCCCTTATTTTATTAACTCAAACTTATACTGAAGGATATACAATATCGGATTCCCCTTTTCATCCCTCTGCTGAAGAATCACATCAATATCTACTGTCTCGCTTTCTTCCTTCTCTGTACTATCGAATACCGCATGAATCTGATTACGAGCACCAGCCTTGATCACTTCAGCTTCGGGCCATGTCAACGTGGTGCAATCACATGATGTGACAATGTCGATCATGACTGGATCAGTCCCTGTATTTTGAAAACCAAATGTGTATTCGCGCTTTTCGCCACGACGCAGCTTGCCGAAGTCTACAAGGAGTGTGTCAAAAGTGAGTTGGTACTTTGGCTTTAGTGAAACAAGAGATGCACCGGGAGATTCCCTAATGATCAATTTTTTTTTTGATCTCCGCTATTATTACCCATGGCATC
This sequence comes from Bacteroidota bacterium, assembly GCA_031400515.1. Classification (GTDB taxonomy): domain Bacteria; phylum Bacteroidota; class Bacteroidia; order Chitinophagales; family Saprospiraceae; genus DATDQA01. Next base: position 25,535 of record JANNQA010000147.1, on the reverse strand, counting down.
CTTCTTGACCTGTATCTCGCGCGGACCAGAGATGATCTTAAATTCCGTGCGACGGTTGAGGCGATGTTCAGTATCAGTACAGGAGACACCATTGACGCAATGATTGAGAATCTGACTTTCACCATAACCTACTGCAACAAGCCGATCCGGATCCACGCCGCGGCTGATCAACCAGTCTATTGCACTTTGAGCCCGGCGCTGTGAGAGCCGTTCATTGTATTTGTCAGAACCTTGTGCATCTGTGTGAGAACTGAGTTCGATGACCATATCTGAATACTGATCCATCAGATCAAGCAGCCATTGAAGATCCTTTTCTGCATCAGGCAGGATTTTGTCATCATCCAGATCATAGTAGATATTGTTCAACCTGATTGGTTCATTAGTGGAGATTGTCTCCATCTCTTTGTCCTGAGAAGGATCTCGTTCGAGAAAAACTTCACGCTCTATTGTGTTATCACCAACAAGACCAACTGTATTGAAATCAAAGTTTGCCGGGAAGTAACCGTCGCGCTCTACAGTGACTTTATAGGTTCTGTCAAAATCCAATAAGAATCTTGTGGTATTACCTGCACCACTGTCTTTCGTATTTGAGTTTCCTGTGCGACTGCCAGTAACTTCGAACAAGGTCACTTTGGCATTATCCAAAGGAGATTTATCAAGCGCGTAAACATATGTCGCAAGGTCGACGACGATCTCACGAATCTCGAATGTAAAGACATCATCACAGCACGTCTTACTTTTTACTGAACGTGTTTCATCGGAAATCCGATTTGAGACAATAAAGCCGCGAGTACCTTCTGCATTTGCCGTAAAGTATAGATCATCAACGTTTGAATTATAACCCAGGCCAAGATTTTCTACTTCCGACCACTTTGTACCATCCCATTCAGTGGAAAAAATATCGAAGCCACCAAAACCCGGGTGACCAGTCGAGCTGAAATACAATATGTTGTCGCGGAAATAAGGCGTCCATTCATCACCGGGTGTATTCACGCCAATCCCAAGATTTACAGGAAGACTATAGTCCCCAGCTCCCCGACGCACACAATAGAAGATATCATAGCCACCCTGTCCCCCATCCATATTCGATGAAAAGAACAGCACTTCATTTCCAAGCAGGGCTCCTACTGCAGGATGTGTTGCGATATAGTCACCATTGACATTTTTCAGTTCATTTGGAGCGCCCCAGCTTCCATCACCACCGGTAGCCTCATAGATTTTACTTTCTGAGAGATCATCACCATCTGTAAGAGCACGCGTGAAATACATCCTGTTTCCATCCGGAGAAAATCGCGCATTCCCGGTGTGGTAACCTTCGCGATTGATTTGCTTTGATAGCGCTTTCGGACTTTCCCAATCTCCATCTTTGTCTTGCTTGGTTGTATAGATCTGAGCGAAATAATCGTCTGTCTTTCCATCTAGCACCACCAACTCGCTCTTGTCTATTGCCGCGAGGTAGAGTGTTCCGGTCGGATGCATCATAGGACCGTATTCAGTATAGGACGAATTCACTTTTCTCCCAAGGTTGGTAATCACCAATTCGATAGGAGCTTCAGCTTTTGAAGCCATCTGGATTCCTGCTACTTCGACATCGGCTTCAAGGAGCAGGGATTCATCCTGTACCATATTCGCATAGACATTGAAAGCTTCGATCGCCTCCTCATACTTACCACTCATCTTCAGCGTCTTCGCATATGTCAATACGGCATCGGGGTACATGCCAGTCTTGTCATTTTCAACCACTCTTGCCAGCCAACGTTCCGCACGTGCATAGTCGCGGAGTTTGAAATGCAGCATACCGATCTTATAGGCGAGGACATCATTGCGTTCCTGCTTGTAAGCAATTTCATAATACTCAAGTGCCCGGTAATAATCTTTGATAGCGAGATGCTCATCTGCCACCTCAATATTCATATAGGGAGGAACCTCTTTCACAGGCTGCGCAGACAGGTTCAATACAAACCAACATGCGATAGAGGCAAGAAATAACTTCTTCATGAAAAGACATTTAACCATTAGAATCTTGGGCAAAAGAGAATTGGATCCGGATCAGGTTTCTTATAAATGATACCGATGAGCATCGCTGATATTTCAAAGCCTCCAAATGTATTACTGGCATTTGCAAGACGTGACACATTGACATCATAGCCAAAGGTAATTTTCAAATCCCTGATGTCGGTTCCAAGAATAACCTGCAAGGCATCGCCAACGCGATATCCTACTCCGCCCTTCAGGACTACTTTCTTTTGTGCATTAAATAAATATTCGCCGACGGCTTGTACCATGATCTCACTATCCTTACCCAACGTCTGAAAAAACGCGCTTGGTATGATTGCGAGCCGTTCATTATACATCGTACGATAGCTTCCATGAGCAAGGATGCGCATCGGTATTTCGTAACCACCACCTCCTCCACCTCCTACGCCACCACCACCCATATCCAGACTTCCCCGGGGTTTACCGAAATGTCCTACAGAAAGACCTAGTTGAAGGACATCTTCCTTATTCATCAATGTTTTTAGGTGTAGTCCACCGACATGATCTGTGTAGCTGGTCATCAATTCGCCCTGTCCAATGAGTTGTACATCCGGCTCAATCAAGTCTATTTTATCGAGGCTTTTGATTTGCTTTTGAACACTGCCCGTCTGATATCCGAAAGACAGAATGCTGTTTCCTTTCTTGTCCAGGGCAAGATGATAGGCAGCGCTGAGTTTGAAGGCACTGTTCTTGAGCGCAAGAGAGCCTGACTTGTCACTATACATCATCAACCCTACGCCGACCCAATCCTTGTCCCGGAATCCCTTTATGATAGGGACATCTACCGAGATCGAAGGAGTTTTGTATTCATTCGGAACCCCGGTCACAGAAAGCCACTGATCACGATAAAGGGCTGATATTCGATATGTACCACTGAATGCACCAGTCTCCCCCGGATTGAATACCAACGGCATCATGTCGTACAGGGTAAAATGAATATCTTGAGCACGACCACTGACAAGACCTAAGCAGAGGGTGCAAAATGAAAGGGTAAGGTTTCTGATCATAACGTCCTCAAATCGAATAAGACTTTGAATGGCAAGATGCTAATTTATCGGTAATTGAACATCTAAAATAGACGATTCAGTATAATCCATGCAGCAAAGATGTCGGTTGTGGTCGATTTGTCTGATACTTTGCATGTTTTGCGGGCGAGCAGCATTTGGACAGACCATCAACCCTAGAGAAATCATTTACAACCACGAAGCACGCACTGAGCTTAGTCGAAGTGACCATGCGGATCATGAAGGAAAGAGAAGCAATCCATTTCTCTCCCTGGTCCCTGCAGACTCCTTTCACAAAGGAAGATTTTGGGTAGCCACAGGTATCACAGCCACCCTCTATACCGGGACAGCCATTGCCTTGAATGAGGCCTGGTATAAACAATATCCACGTTCGTCGTTCCACTTCTTTGATGATTCCCGTGAGTGGCGCCATATGGACAAAATGGGCCATCTCTATACCTCATACTTCGAAAGCCTTTGGGCATACAAAGTCTCCCGATGGACAGGAATGTCTGAGAATTCCTCAGTCTGGACAGGAGCTGCCCTCGGTCTGGTATTTCAGGGCACCGTAGAGGTCCTCGACGGATTTTCTGAGGAATGGGGTTTTTCTATCGCCGACATGGGATTCAATGTCCTTGGCTCCGCAGCGTTCGTGGCACAACAAAAACTGTGGGGTGAGCAACGGATTCTGTTTAAGGTGAGTAGCACACCCATTAACTATTCTGAATCTCTGATTCCTTCGACAAATGGGGAAGCAATGTCTTCTTTGCGGATGCGTACCGATGATCTTTTTGGGAATAACTATGCTGAACGATTTCTGAAGGACTACAATGCTCAGACCACATGGCTCTCAGTTAATGTCTACTCCTTTCTCAATCCCGAAAGCCGGTTTCCAAAATGGTTGAATATCGCAGTCGGCTATGGTGCTGAGAATATGTATGGCGGTTTCGCCAACAGATGGGATGGGGATGAAGCGCAATTTGTCTTATCCAAAACTGAGTATCCGAGATACAGTCAGTTCTATCTGTCACCGGATGTAGACTTCTCACATATTCCTTCCAGGAGTCCGATGGTTCGCACTTTACTGGGGATGTTGAACGTCTTTAAGATGCCCGGACCAGTACTTGAGATGAGTGGTGAAAAGGGAATGAAGGTGAGATTCAGATGGTGATTCGAGTTCGGAGGGTGGATTTCAGATTGCGGATTGGTTCTTTCATCGAAAAATACGGGGAACACTGATCGATTTTTTTACATTCGCCACGCCAAACCCCGTAAAGTCATTACAGTGTCATTTACTTTCACTAAACATACCAAACTGATGAAAAAATTTCTGGTTTTATCTCTCATTTTCGCCTGCAGCCTGAGTTTCACACAAGCGCAATCGGCCGAAGAGATTGTGTCATCCTATCTAGAGGCCATAGGTGGTGAGGAGAATTTTGCAAAGGTCAAGAGTGCGAAATATATCTGCAACGCAAACGCACAAGGGATGGAGATACCTGTCGTCATGTATCAAAAGGCTCCAAACATGATGCGCATGGATATGGAATTTCAGGGTCAGAAAATCACACAGATGTCTTTCGACGGAAAAGAAGGCTGGTCAACCAACTTTATGACAATGGCTGCTGAGAAATTCGAAGCAGAAGACAGTGAGATTCTGAAAGCTCAAATGGATTTCCCTGATGCATTTATACACTACAAGAAAAAAGGGTATTCTGTCAACAAGGAAGCTGAAGAGACGATAGAAGGAACAGCTTGTCATGTCATAAAGCTCACTCGTCTTCCGGTCATGGTTGACGGCAAAGAAACAGAGAATGTCGTCTACTATTATTTTGACAAAGAAACTGCAGTGCCGGTCATGAGCAAGGAGTTCGCATTGAAAGGTCCTCAAAAAGGTCAGGCCACTGAGACATATGTCGGAGATTACCAGGAAGTAAATGGTCTATACTTCGCGCATTCAATTACCCAAAAATATGAAGGCCAAACTGTGTATCACGTGAAGATTACTTCTATCGAAATGAATGCTGCCATACCAGAAGATTTTTTTACGATGCCCGCAACTCCCACTAGTGACGAAAAATAAATATCTCTTATCGTGAAACGCAAAGTTTTTCTCCAGGCAAGCCTTACAGGTCTGAGCAGTATCGTAGGATATTCCTTGTATCGCAGTACATCAGCGCCAATACAATCTGCGGATCAACTGAATCCGGAACTCGTCAAGGAGTTTGTCACAGTAGGACATAACAATCTCCTGCGTGTGAAGGAACTGTTGGCGGAGTATCCGAATCTCATATACAGCCGATATGACTGGGGCAATGGAGATTTTGAGGAAGCCATCGAAGGTGCAGGTCATATGGGTGATCGCGAAATTGCGGAGTACCTCATTTCTCAGGGTGCACGTGTCAATTTATTTGTACTGACCATGCTCGGCGAAACAACTCTGGTAAAACCTGTGCTGGAAAAATATCCGCTGTTGATCCAGGCAAAAGGTGCACATGGATTTACCTTATTGCATCACGCTGTCAAAGGCGGCGCTCGTGCCGAAGAATTGCACGCTTATCTCATCGAAAAAGGCCTTACCGAAACGCACATCAGCATACAATAACATGAAATACTCTTCTACAGAATGGAATCGCACATGTGCATTCTTCATCGGAATCCTTCTTTTCATGGGATGCGCAAAAGAAGCAGAACAAAATGCACAAACAACTGATCAGGCGGAAAGCGCAGACGCAATGGTTTATGATTCAGTCCTTGCGCAAAAACTGGGTGCAGACGACTATGGTATGAAGCGTTATGTGCTGGCATTCCTCGTGGCAGGCCCGACACCTGAACTGGATTCTGCAAAATCAGTTGCACTTCAGCGTGCGCACCTGGATAATATCTTCAGACTTGCTGATGAAGGCAAACTCGTACTTGCGGGGCCATTTATGGATAATGGCACTATCCGTGGTATTTACGTCTTCAATGTATCATCAATTGAAGAAGCACAAGCACTCACGGCAACCGATCCTGCTATCAAATCAGGTAGTCTCAGTATGGAGCTTCATCCCTGGTATGGTTCTGCGACACTGGGCATGATCAATGAATGGCACGCTAAAGTCCAGAAGAAGAAATTCTGAAGGAATGTCCAATAATGAATGTCCAATAATGAATAAGAAATACTCATATTGCGTTTGTTATCTATCTGCCTATAAACCAGACATACTGCCATGCAATACCACAATTTTGACCTGGAAAACAGATTGATCAGATTTGCTATAGAAGTTCTGAATTTGACAGAGAGGTTACCCAATACCGTCGGCAGCCGGGTGCTAGCAAATCAACTTGCCAGATCCTCAACTTCAATAGCATTAAACTATGGAGAAGTGCAGGCAAATGAATCACCTAAAGATTTCATCCACAAAATGAGCATATGCCTCAAAGAGCTCAGGGAAAGCCTGATTTGTATCAAGATCATTCAGGGGAAGCCATATTTTCAAGACAACAGAGTTTTGCCTGTCCTGCAAGAATGCAATGAGCTCCTCGCAATCTTTTATACAAGCATCAAAACAAAACGAAAGAATATGAACAGTTAAGCGTTTTCATTATTCATTATTCATTATTCATTATTCATTATTCATTATTCATTATTCATTATTCATTATTCATTATTCAATGAAACCATCTTCCCTCTTCCTATTCACCAGCATACTACTTCCATTCCAGCATATTGCAGCCCAGAAACTTGATGCATCCTCACTCTTTGGCAATATGCGCGTAAGGCATATCGGGCCTGCAATCATGAGTGGAAGGATTACCGATCTCTGCGGACATCCGGTAGATAATAAGATCATCTATGTCGGTGCAGCAGGCGGTGGTGTATGGCGTTCCAATGACGGTGGCGTCACCTTCAATTCGATTTTCGATGACTATCCTCAATCCATCGGTGCTATCGCTATTGATCCGGTGCAACCAGACAATGTGCTATGGGTTGGAACAGGTGAATGCTGGACACGGAACAGTGTCTCTGTCGGTGATGGTATTTATAAATCTACCGACGGTGGCAAGACATGGATAAGCAAAGGTCTTCTGAATTCCGAACGCATCAGTGCCATCCATATCAATCCAAACAACACAAATGAAATCTATGTAGGAGTACTCGGTGCCCTATGGGGTGATAGCGAAGATCGTGGAGTCTACAAGAGCATGGATGGTGGATCAACATGGGAGAAAATTCTCTATGTAGATGCGACGACCGGCTGCTCTGACCTGGCAATGGACCCCACCAATCCGAATGTACTCTATGCCGCCTTCTGGGAATTTCGCCGCAATGCATATTCTTTCAATTCGGGTGGAAACAATAGTGCGCTGTATAAATCAACTGATGGCGGAAAGACCTGGAGTAAAATTCATAACAATTTTCCCGCCGGCAAACTCGGTCGCATAGCGATAGCGATAGCACCTTCTCAACCACAGACACTGTATGCAGTCATTGAGTCAGAGAAGAATGAGGACAAAGGATTATACCGTTCTGATGATGGTGGAGCAAGTTGGGCTCATGTGAATAACAACTTTGAACTTGCTGTACGACCATTTTATTTTTCCCGCATTGTCGTTGATCCGAGAAACCCAGATCACATATGCAAAGCCGGACTCAGTGGTTCCATCAGCGAAGATGGCGGTAAGACTTTCAGGAACATCAGCGGACCACATGCAGATATTCATGACTTTTGGTTTGACATTCATGATTCGAAGCGAATGTACCTGGCCACAGATGGAGGTGCTTACAGATCCTTTGATGGCGGCTTTGCATGGGATATGGTGCGATGTCTTCCATTGTCACAGTATTATCATGTGACGGTAGACAATCAGCAGCCATTCCATGTATACGGCGGATTACAGGACAATGGATCGTGGATTGGACCATCTTCAAAAACCGGTGGTATCGAAGGTCGCGATTGGGTCAGTGTCGGATACGGCGATGGATTTCGTGTCTATCCTCATCCGACTGATCCAAATAGTGTGTATTCAGAGATGCAGGGTGCTGATGCGGTGTGGCGCGTAGATCTGCAGAAAAATCAGGCGAAGACGGTGAAACCTTTTGCAGTAGAAGGTGATCCGAAACTCCGCTTCAATTGGAATTCACCGATCAGCACAAGCATACACAAGCCGGACAGATTGTACATCGGAAGTCAGTTTCTGCATCGATCAGAGGATCGCGGTGAGACTTGGCGAAAAATTTCTCCTGATCTGACGACAAATGATCCGACAAAACAACTACAGGAAGAAAGTGGCGGATTGAGCGCTGACAATTCCGGTGCTGAGAATCATTGCACAATTTTCACTATCGCAGAATCTCCATTGGATGAACAAGTCATTTGGGTTGGTACCGATGATGGCAATGTCCAGCTCACAACGGATGGCGGAACAACATGGACCAATGTCACAATGCACATTCCTGGCTTGCCAAAGAATACCTGGACTTATCATATCGAAGCAAGTAATTTCAATAAACTCAGTGCCTACATTGTCTTCGATGGCCATACTCGCAATGACAAAAAGCCTTATGTCTATCGCACGCAGGATGGCGGCAAGACATGGATCTCGATCGTGACTGATGAGATCAAAGGATTTGCCCGCTGTATTCAGGAAGACTATGTAAATCCACAATTGCTCTATCTCGGTACGGAATTCGGTTTATTTATTACTCTCGATGGTGGGCAGAGTTGGGCGCAGTTCAAAAACAATATGCCATCAGTAGCTGTGCATCATCTAGAGCTGCATCCGCGTGATCATGCATTGGTGCTGGCAACACACGGACGTGGTGTGATAATCATGGACGACGTGACACCATTGCGTCAGATGACATCAGATCTCACTTCTAAGAGCATTGAGTTCTTTGATCGGCAGCCGAATATCATGCGTGATGCAGGTGCTTTTGGAGGTTACAGCAGTACCGGTGAGTTTGTCGGATCGAATCCGAGTAATGCTGCGCAGATCGTCTATTTCCTGAAAAGCCGTCACACCTTCGGACCAATGAAAATTGAAATTCTGGATACCCACGGAAACGTGATTTCAGAATTGACACCCGAAAAGGCGAAAGGGATCAACATCGTTGAGTGGAATTATCAACACAGACTGCCAAAGACAGCAAAAGGCAAAACGTTTGCTTTCGGTGGATTCAGTTCTCCACGGGTATTGGCTGGGACATATACAGTAAGGATGACAAAGGGCAAGGAAGTCTTTGAGACGCCGTTGGAGGTAAAATATGATCCGGAATCAATTTATACTGAGGAAGAACGCATAGACCAGTATGAAGCATCGATGAAACTCTACAGGATGAGTGAAGATCTGGCGTATGATGTGGATCAGATCAATATGATACAAGGTGCTGCAGATTCAATCCTTGCTAAATCGACGAATAAAAAAGTACAGAAATCACTACAGCCTTTTGCGCAACAACTGCGAGATGTGAAAGAACCACTTGTCGTAATGAAGGGTGATAACTATGTCGGCTCTGCTGAACCACAGCTCAGAGAGAAAATCTCCAGCTTGTACAGCGCGATCGTAAGTTATGCCGGAAGACCAACCAATGCACAACTGGACAACATGAAATTGCTTGAAGGGAAGTTGCGTGAATCAGAAACAAAATTGGAGGCACTCATCTTACAATTACCTGCCATCAATAAGGTACTTGAAAGCGCAGGGATCGCGCCAATCAAGGCGAGGACGAAAGAAGAGTTTTTGAAGGCGTGAGAAGAAGGCGAAGGCTGAGGCGAAGGAAACACTGCCCAAAAGGGACCAAGACCTATCCGAAGTTTGAAACTTCGGATCTTGTAGTAACAGCTTTAGGAAGTTTGCAACTTCCTTTATTCTTCATTTATTATTATCGGGTTGAAGGACTTATGCAATAATCTTCCCTATCGCCTCGCCAAATCCAATACGCACTCCATCCTTCTCTGCGTATCCACGGAGTGTTACGGTGTCTCCGTTTTCAATAAACTTGCGTTGTGTGCCATCCGGCATCACAAGAGGCTTTGTTCCTTTCCACGATAGCTCGAGCATCGAACCATATGATGAAGGATCGGGACCGCTGATCGTACCCGATGCGTAGAGATCGCCAACCTGGATGTTGCAGCCATTCACGGTATGATGAGCGAGTTGCTGGCACATGTTCCAATACATGAATTTGAAATTGGAATTGGATACTGTCTTCCGATGTTCATTTGCTGTCGTGATATCCACCTGCAATTGAATATCATAGTTTTTCTTTCCAGAATATTGCAAATACGGAAGAACTGGAGGTGACTGTACAGGTCCATCTACTCTGAATGGCTCAAGAGCGTCCAGAGTGACAATCCACGGAGACATCGTCGAAGCAAAATTCTTTGCTAAAAACGGACCAAGGGGCACATACTCCCATTGTTGTATATCTCGCGCCGACCAGTCATTGAACAACACCAATCCAAAAATGTATTCTTCTGCTTCTGCAGTAGAGACCTGTTGACCAAGTTGTGTTTCTTTCCCGATCACAAAACCCATCTCGAGTTCGAAGTCCAGGGATTTTGTGGGACCAAACCCCGGCACACCATTTTCTCCCGGCGTAGTTTGTCCTGAAGGTCTTTTGATCGATGTTCCTGAAACGACAATTGAAGAAGCTCGGCCGTGATAGCCAACAGGGAGATGTAACCAGTTTGGCAGAAGTGCATTCGCAGGATCACGAAACATCGAGCCTACATTCGTCGCATGTTCTTTACTTGAATAAAAATCTGTGTAGTTGCCGATACGCAATGGAAGCAGCATTTGCACTTCAGACAGAGGTATCAAACTAAGCGCAGCTCTGTCCCGCATTGTGTGATCCGCATTCTCAGAAAAGATTTCCATCAACCGTGTACGCACCTGTCTTGTCACTGTTTTCCCCAGTCCAATGAAGTCATTGAGATATCTATTGATCAGCTCTTTTTGTGACAACCCAGGGGCTGTCAGCAATTCATGCACATGCAACACAGAAAGATCAATGACCTGATCACCAATGATAGAGCACACGCATGGTTGTTCGTTTCCTTTTTGGTAAATGCCAAATGGAATGTTTTGCAGTGGGAAGTCGGAATTATGATTTATTGGAATCCAGGAGTTCATTTCGGATGTCGGATTTCGGATGTCGGATTTCGGACCCTGAGCCTGTCGAAGGGTCGCCTCAGCCTTTTTTAAATTTCAATTTCCCGCAAAAAAGAGCGCATTACAAAACACAAACTTTCCATTTTCCCAGAAGGATCTGAAGAGTGGATTGTCGACGAGATAGACGATCGTACCACCTCCCCTATTCTCTACAGCAAATATCACCGAGTTCTTCTGTTTCTCAAGAGCCTTTGCACCGGCGAATCCGAAGTAAGTCAAATCTTCCTCAAGGTAAACGACATTCGCAGCACCCACGAGGTGTTCATAACTGACCGCATCTGTTTTTAGTGTATAATAATATTCGCCCAGACCAAATCCCAATGGATGTGTGTGGTCGACTTTAGCTTTGAACACTGCTCCTGGAATCTGAGAAGAGATGTCCCGACGATCCGCACTTTCATATGCTTCAAGACGTAGTTGCAATCTATCTTTTTCCTCAGCTTTTTTGACATCCTCGAGTTTGGAAGTTTCTGCAAAGCGTTTCAGTGCATAGCCTTCCTTGTCGCGAAACTCTGAAAGCGCTGAACCGATTGCAATGATCTTACCTCCTTCATTCACCCAGGTTTGAATAGACTTCATCGCATATTCAGGAATAGAATGGTATCCTTCAGGCATGATCAGAATATTGTAATCACTCCATTGGACAGAACCAAGATTGTCAATATCCACAACGGTCAAAGGATAGTTCAGCACCTGTTCGAAAAAGTGCCATACTTGTCCAAACTCATTCGGAGACACTTTATCTCCTGAAAAAGTGAGCACTTTCGGCTGATCGATCAATCGGTATGATGTTGATCCCAGGTCTTTGCCACGATCTGCAAATCCGGTGGTGATCGATTCCAGGAAGACATCATGTTCATTGCTGAGTTCAAACAGCTTCTCCGGAAAGTCATCAGCATGCTTATGATCCGTACGCATAAAGAGTACTGTACCAGGATCGAATTGCTTTCCATCTACTGTAAATCCAGTTTCTGCAAAACGCGGACGCAACCCTGCTTTCAACGCCGCTGCCAACAACCTGCCATCTGCGAGTGAACTCCAACGGACGGCATAAGCATATGCGTTCCCGGTATAGGTCCAGGGGAGATGAGTGAGATCATAACCCGGCTTTACTTCTGTTTTTTCTTTGAGTGCATACGCTTCCACACCATACGCAAATGGTATAGACCAGCATGTGATATCGTAAGTAATCGAATCCACCAATCTGCTTTCGGCATCGAACAAAACCTGTGCAAGTAATCCCCGTGGCTGATGTGCACTGATGACAAGATCTGTCCCTTCGATTGTCATCTCATGGTCCTGACCGGTATTGTAATCATACGCAGTCTTTGAACGGCCGGAAGTTGTGGTGCCATAGACAATTCCCTGCAGATCGAGAAAGCGGCAAAGGGCATTGAGCCTGCCTTTATTGTTTGTGCCTTTGACTACATAGGTTTTGAATTGACCAGGTGGATTCTCCTGTGACCGCTTAAAATAGTCGGCAAACTCCCTGATCACATTGCCTGCATTCAGGGAAGTGATTTCTATTGTAGAAAGCGAGGTCATTGCATGATGCGCAATCCGATCTGCAAGCCTGAGCGTATCTCCATTTGGAAGGGTAATCGCACGTCCTGCGAAGCCATGCCCCCCCTGTTCATAAGTCATTCCGATTGCTCCATTGTAAACAGGATACGTATCCCCATATGAAGGATAGAACAAGTCGAAAAATTCTTTGGTGAAATATGACCATCCCTCACGATCAAAGTACTTCGCATGGTTTTTTCCTATCGTCACCTGAAAGTCACTCTGCCAGTCTGTAATAAATTCATGATATGGTTGTGCTGCAGGAGCAAAATAATACGGACTTGTATATCCCATCTCATGCAGATCTGCCACGACATGCGGCATCCATCGACGGTATTCACGAATGCGGTGCTGTGATTCTATTTGAGTTTGCCACGCCCAGTCACGATTGAGATCGAAGAGGTAGTGATTTACACGTCCACCGGGCCAGGGTTCGTCATGCTCGCGTGCATCGGAGGATGCATTGAAGGGCTTTGAACTCACCTGATTGTTCCAATTTGAATATCTGTTGTATCCATCCGGATTTACACAAGGCTCCATGATGACTACGGTATTGTCGAGCCATTGTTCAGCATCCATATGACCAGTCACGAGATCGTAAAGTACTTGCATGGATGCTTCTGCACCTGATGCTTCATTGCCATGCACAGTATATCCAAGCCAGACAATAGCCTTTGCATTTGCAGCATCAGAAGTACCTGCTTCGAGTCCTGCAAGCCTGAGATTCCGCATCCTGATTTGTTCCAGATTTGCAAGGTTGTCTGATGAAGAGACGAATGCGAGAAACATTGGCCTATGCTCATTTGTCCTACCAATTTCCTGTAACCGGACCATCGAAGAGTTTGCAGCAACATGCTCAAAATAATCCACGAGTAAATGATGTGGCGTGAACTCTTTTGTATATGAATGCGGAAGAAACTCAGCGGGAGATTTGAGTTGTGAAAAAAGAAACGTGGGCACCGTGAGCGCAATGCTCAACAACAGGAAGAAGTGTCTCATAAATTTCAGTTCGGATTCAATTGCTTTAAAAAGGAGGGCGGAAAAGTACGAAGTTGGAATGTACTGGCGTCGCTACATCACAGCACTGACAATCCTCCTCACAGTCAGCGAGTCCCCCATTGCATAATAATGGAGGCGTGGCACTCATAGGCGAACTCACCCCCGACCCCTCCCTTTGAATGAGATCTCTACTACTCCCGAAACTTTGTCGCAAGGGAGGGGAGCCCATGGTTTAACCGCTGATATTTCTTATTTAACCCACAGCGCTTACAATCCTTCTTACCGTGAGCGAGTCTCCCATCGTATAATAATGCAAACAAGGCACGCCGGCGGCTTTGAGTTCTTTTGATTGCTGAATGCACCATTCGATACCGACTTCTGTCACTGCTTTATCATCCTTTGCTGCTTCTGCTGCACGCACCAGATCATCCGGCATGTCTACGAAGAACTTGCGGGGAATAGATTTGAGCTGATACTTTTTCGTCAATGGTTTGAGTCCGGGAACAATTGGCACATCAATGCCTTGTGCTCTGCACTGTGCGACATAGGAAAGGAATTTCTTATTGTCGAAAAACATCTGTGTCACAATATAAGATGCACCTGCATTGATCTTCTCTTTGGTATAAAGCATATCGCTTCCGATATTCGGAGATTCGAAATGCTTTTCCGGATAGCCGGCTACGCCAATGCAGAAATTTGTATTCACGCCATTTTCAATAAGCGGATCGAGGTAATGCCCGCGGTTCATTTGTGAAACCTGAGCGACCAGGTCGAGAGCATATCTATGTCCACCACTGGTCGGATTGAATTTATCTTCAAACTGCATGGCGTCACCACGGATCACGAGTACATTGTCGATGTTCAGAAAGCTGAGATCTATGAGTGCATTCTCGGTATCCTCCTTCGTAAATCCTCCACAGATGAGATGGGGAACAGCATCTACGCCATAATGATGCATGATCGACGCACAGATACCAACAGTGCCAGGTCTCTTGCGAATAGAACTCTTCTCATAGTAGCCATCGTCCTTGCGTTGATAGATATATTCTTCCCGATGGTACGTCACATCTACAAACGGAGGTTTGAACTCCATGAGAGGATCCAGGACACGAAAGATATCTTCGACACTCCCACCTTTCAATGGCGGAAGAATTTCAAATGAGATCAGAGTCTTTCCACCCGCATTCTGGAAATATTCAGTCACTTTCATAATTGACGCAAAGCTATTAAAAGCGGCTATTTGCTGGAAATCTTTGGCTGCTGGCTATTAGCTGTTAGCTAAGAGCCGACATTTTGTTCTTTAACTGCTTAGTGTAGTCCTTTTATATACAAGAGACATGAAGTAAGTATCTAAGGCATCGCCCTTTGAGGTACCCATTGCATTTCGCCCTTTGTGGCCTCCCCCTATACGATGTGAATCGCAGCTCCGTTTTCATTTATTTCGGACTCTGCATTATTCAATTTAAAAAATGGGATGATGAAAAATCAAATGCCTTTTCCGACTTTCCTCAAGACAAGGGAGCAAATCGCCACAGAGTATGGGATGAGTGCACGTACCCTCAGGAGAAGGTTGATAAAACTCAGGATCAAGATCCCTGATGGACGCGTCATGCCAAAGGATCAGATAAAAGTATACAGAGTACTGGGAAGACCACTGTTCATATGGATCGATGATCACAACTTGATACCCTACACAGGTCCTGACATATAATCTGTAAACAATGTCCAAATTGTTCATTGTGACTCACCTTGTCCAATCCTGTCCGTAACTGTCTATTGTTGTCCGCATTTTTCTCTTGCAATTGATTTCAAACCTCCTGACCTTGCATCATATTCTTTGAACCTATCCTCTTTCATCCCGCCTATAGTTTTTTAGTCTATAAGAACACCTGTTGTATTGCATTCTGCGATGCGCGCCGCAGAAGGCTATCGCTTTGTGCTTAGTCAAAGACATATTCAAATAATCTTGTCGGCGGCTAAGAGATTGTTCTTCCTATAGTTACCTCATCCCACGGCAGAAAATTAGTTCACTATATTTTTTTTTAACAACTAAAAAATTTCAAATCATGAAAACCAAAAGGTATTTATTGGGTACTCTACTATTAGCCATGTGTATTATTAGCAGTTACGGACAAAAGAATTGGTGCGAATCCGTGGGGAATCCTGCAATGCACTCACCGAATCCTCCACCTGATCCGGAGTGCAATTTGGATAACTTAACTCCGGTGTGTGTAAAAATTAAGTTTCATTTTATTAATCCAACAGGCAATGCAATGAGTTCAATTGCTGATGAGGAATTTGCTATCCTATTAACCCAAGTAAACCAAGCCTTCCGGCCTGGTAAAATTCAGCTGTCGCTAAACGGTGAATGTGTCCACAGAGATGATGTTACTCTAGACATTGAAACCGCAACAGACCTATATGGTTATGTAGTTGACGAATTTGGGGTACTTGATCCTGATCCGCAGTTGGAGTATGATGAAGAGGCATTTAATATTTATTTTGTTCAAGGGCTTGTAGGTAGAGCCAGAGCCAATTATCCACTTAGATTGTGTGTGCTGCATCATGATCACGTATCGGAACCATTCAGAGTGATACACGAGGTTGGACACTTGTTTTCCCTAGATCATACTTTTGGTACTTTGGACGGTGGAATCAACAGTATAGAGGATCTTGCTAATTATTGCAATGATCCTGAAGCGCTTGATCCGATTACACAAGAGCCACTTTGCATGATGTATGGAGATATGATTTGTGATACACCTGTAGATCCATGGTCATTAGATTTAGATGAAGATAATCAGGCGGATCAGGATAAATGGGGTACATGCACACTTAATCCTGACATATTTAATTATTTGGACGGCTGCGGAGATAATCATTGGAATCCTCCGTTTAGCAATTATATGTCATACTACTTGGGATGTCAGTATGAGTTTTCGCCTTGTCAACTTGGCTTAGCTAACGAAATGGTATCGCTAGATAATCCTGAAGTGATATTGACTTGTGAAGAGCTTAGCCTGGACATTGTAATAGATGAACCCATAATTTGGGAAGATATAACAGTCGAACTGGCTCCTGGTCAGCGCATAGTGATTACCGAAAATGGAACCTTGACCTTGAATAATTCCAAACTTACTCGAAAAAATGAAGGACCAAATGAGAATTGTTTAGACCTTTACGATGATTTCTGGGATGGCATATATTATATATTGAAGGAAAGAGCAAAGTTCTTGATGGATATGGACTACCAACATTTTTCGGTAGCCTTTATGTCGTCAATGGTTCGATTGTTGAATTCTCGCGGAATGGAATCAAAGCCAACAACAGTTTTCATGAAGTAATTATTACTGATGGCATTTTGAGAGATAATTTGGCAATTATGGATGTTAGAGATCCTTGGCCCTTTAGTACCTCGGGCGACTCGAAAGCTGATTATCGAAATGATCCTTGTCTATACTATCTTTCTAACCCTCAACCCAAAGTGCATATTTCTTCCTCTGAGATTACGGTATATGATGCTTCCGAAAATGAGGAAATCATTGCCTCAGTACAAATTAAATCAAGTGGCGCGAATGTCACAATAAATAATTCCGAGATTGTCAATACTAACGGGATCATGGAAGACATAACAGCCATTACTTCCGGGCGGGGTAAACTATCAATTCTTAACGGATCAGTTATAGAGGATTTTCAAACCGGTATTGTAAAACTGGCGGACATATATATTCCTTGCGGATCGAGAGGCCTGCTTATGAGACATGCTTCTATTTTAGAAGCTAAAGATGCGATTATCAATACATCTCAGTTAGTTGGAATATCGCATTCATTTATTGAAGGGAATGTAACTTTGGAGGGACTAAGCCACTCTAGCTGGAGATCAAACAACATTTCGTCCAATACTTTCATTATTCAAGATCCTCAGGAGTCAACACTGTTAAATGAGAATTTGTTTGATCTTTCGGCAGAACTATATTCAAATAACAGCAAGACATTTTCCTTGTGTAATGAATGGAATCAAACAGGGATAGTTGTATTTGCTGTCGAGAATGCAGAGTTACCTCCGAGTTGGGGTTTAGCCAACAGACCTTCAGGTAACAAATATCTTACGATGAGTTCTCCAACATTTCTATCCGAAACCGCTCCAATAATTAACTATAGTGGCCAACCTGCAAGTCAGCAATTCCAATATCTTCTCGAATTTACTGGACAAGCTGCGCAAGGCAATGCTGGTTGCGTTTATAGTACATATCCCACTAGCCCTCCAATAGGGATTACAAATTACACCTTACCAGGGCCTGCAGACTATCAAGAAGCAGATATACGTTGGAAATATCTCGACAGTGTGAGAACTGACAAAGAGGAGTCACTGGCAACGGCAAACTCATCTCAAGCGAAGTTGTTACTGGAAGAAATCGCCAGCATCCAGCAAGAAATGAGTGATACTGTCCGTGTCGTACTCACGAGTATCACAGATGGCGACGACAATATCGATTCGATCTGGCTTCCCAGGAGCAACTCCGGAGTTGATCAACTTTCTGAATTGCGGTGGTTATGGTATTCCCAGGACTTTGATTCAATTCAAGATTTATTGAAAGAAAGTGAGGACGCAGACGTACAAACACTGTTGATTGCATCTGAAGTTCTGCGAGTTATTTCAAGTTCCGGTAGAAATCTGTTCCAACTACTAACTGTTGACGTCGATACATTGTCTGATTTGGCATCCGCTTCCTACGGCGACTACACGAATATATTACGGGATTTCTTGTGTCTTGAATATAACGTTAGAGTTCCATGGCCTTTGGACACAGCATTGCATGACACCAAACCGTATTATCAAATGTCTCCACCAACATCCAAGCCGACTGTGGAAGTTTTTCCCAATCCCTCATCGGGATGCGTCTATTTTAATTTGATACAAGCAGACGAGCTTAAGGGAATCTACGTTTATGATTACCTTGGCAATCAAGTCACCTCTCACACCGACTGGAGAAGCAACAAAGTATGTATTGATGATGCAGTGCAAGGCCTTTACGTTGTCGAATTCGAGAGTATTGATGGGAGGTGGGAAAGTATAAAATTGATAGTTAACTAGTACTTAGTTTGTTTAGTTTACATAATGCACAAGGCTTTTACAAGTGTTTTTGTATCCTTTATCTGTTTCGGCTCCGTTCAGGCGCAAGAGTACTTTAGTGTGTTGCCTGATATGGGCGGGCATGATGGGCAAGCTCAAACCTTTCTCATCATGCCCTACCAGGAGCATTTTGTTGTGATCGGTGACTATATCGATTCCTCTCTTATAGGTTTAGAACCAGGGATATGGCCGTGGCTGGCAAAATTCGATTATGAAGGCACCCTCCTTCATAACACTGTACTTGTTGATACCAGCTATTCATACGCATTCCACGCTGATCATTATTCTTCTATACTAAAGAATGATAGTACCCTGTATTACTATGCTTATCGTGACATGGGTGGAGATTATTTCACCAGTTATTTACTTGAAATAGACTTGTTAAACGCAACGTTGACAAGAAGCAAACTTCTCTCGCCACCTGTAGGTGATCATTTCGCCACATGCGCAGTTACTTATAATGGAATCGATGAACTGGCCGTTGCCAATATTTTGTGGCGCGGTGACACAAATTCTGTATTTATCACAAGGCTAGATACTTCATTCAATGTTATTCAGAGCATTGAAGTTAACGGCAACATTGAGCCAAAACGACATAATATTCCGCAGCATATTGCATTTGCGGATGAAGGAAGTTTTATACTAATTGGGGAATCAAGACGGGATGGAGTAGCTGATTTTGATACCGCGGATATTTTCTATATGCGCGTTGATACAACCGGGACGATACTGGATTCGAGGCTTGCCCCTACATCAGTACACTTACGATTCGTATGGGCTTTTTCCTACACGGTTTTGAAAGATGAGTTAGAAAATTGGATTATTTCTGCAGGAGAATTGCTAGGCATTGACAGTTGCTGGTATTGCAGACAATATGTGCCATATATGTTAAGCGTTAGTCCAGAGTTTGATTCTGTAAACTGGGAGATAAGATTCTCTGATATACCAATTCATCCACGTATACAACATGTTGTCCATTCAAGTGCAGAATGTTCAGATGGCTTTGTTAGTGCTGGATTCAGAATCTCAAGCATTCAGGAAATATATCCGTCAACGGGCCTCCTGTTCAAAGCAAGTAAAGAAGGAGACAGTTTATGGATGAGACATTATATTCCTGTGGGCTGGGACTCTACACGCGCGTCTTGGATAGAATTCAATGACATCAAAACGACTGCAAATGATAATCTAATTGTTGCTGGAACCATTGCCGATCGTGAGTTGGGAATTGTACGAGCCTGGTTACTGCAACTTGATAAAGATGGATGTCTTGTCCCAGGGTGTAACGATAGTGTAGATGTTGATGACACCGAAGATGATAAGCACAATTTATTTCGGATGTATCCTAACCCCGCGACGTCAGAAATCTATCTGCTTGGCCTTTCTGAGCTACAAGGGGATATTCGGATTTCTATCATTGATATGACAGGCAGAGCACTGAATTCAACTCTATTACATGATTTATCATCAGGCGCTCAGTACATTATTCCCGTCGAACACCTTCAACCCGGAGGATACATACTACGTATTTCCACTAGTGCGGGCAAGATTCTTGAGCAACACAAGTTTCTACACCAATAGAAGTTCGAGACTTTGAGCCATTGATCTAAATCAAGAAACTTTGGCATTACCTGTAGGTATATTGAATTAAACGCTTAAGAAGGAAAGTAAAGGCATTTAACAAATCGAGAATAAAGAATTGAGAATCGAGAATTGCCCCCTATTTCTTTCTCTTAAAATCTCCTCTTTTCATCGCATCGATGAATTGTTTCCAGGCAAATGCGTTGAGGATCTGGATAGGGCGCACCTGACCGGCATAGTAGTATGATTCAGCCTGTTGTCTCAGATAGAAGTCTACATTTTCATCACCATCGGTAGGCAGATAGAGCATCATTTGAGCAAGCGCGCGTTCAGAAAGATTCTCGGCAGCACGGTCTTCAAGTTCATTGGTGACATCCATTGCAAGAAATTCCAGCTTGAAATGTTCACGACTCGGCCAGGGGTAGATAAATGTTTCAGGAAGCAGAATGGTATCACGTGTCATGATTTGAAACATCGAATAGCGATCAGTGGTAAGCGTATCAGGAATCACATATTCTACATCCTTGTATCCAATTGAGGAGAAGATCACCACATCGCCTTTACGACCAACTAAAGAAAAGAAGCCATCACTACCTGTAAATGTCCCCCGTCGGGTTGCCTGTATAAACACATTGACATATGGCAAGGGCTCCAATCCGCCCCGGTCATCTGTCATGACCACACCAGAAAATTGCACTACTGATGTCTCGGAACTCTGTGAAATGACATTCGGCAAGAGACCAAGCGTCAATGCCACGAAAGCGATGAGAATGTAAAAGGTTCTATTTACCATAGTGCGCTAAAATAAGACTATTCGGTTTTGTCCTAACGCAAGGACACTGCTATCGAGGCTCAGGGTTGGTGTTTTAACAGGGCTTTAACTGTGGAAAGGCGGAACGGCGGAAGGGCGGAACGGCGGGTGAAACAGGCGAAATCGGTAAAACCGGAAATCCAATACCATGCTAGTTGAGGAGTTACGTTCAAAAAAATGAGAGTAAAAACCTGTTCCGATTTTACCAGTTTCACCGGCTTTACCGGATTCTCCCATTCTTACCAATTCGTCTGAAACATCTGGACGGCAATGGCAATCAGGAGTATCCCAAAAATCTTGCGAAGGGTTGATTTCACCGGGGCGGGCATTTTGCGTTCGATCCATCCTGTGGCGCGTAAGACCATATAGATCAGAGCCAGATTGATCATAATCGCCATGATAATATCAGGAATAGTGTAGCTGGCTCGTAGCGAAATCACCGTCGTCAGAGTACCCGCACCTGCCAAAATCGGGAATGCGACTGGCACAATAGATCCTGTAGCCCCGTCCTCTTCATGGTCACGGAAAAACCGAATACCCAACACCATTTCCAACCCGATAAAGAAAATGATAAGCGACCCTGCAAGGGCAAAAGAGCTGACTTTTAGACCGAATAAGCCCAGGATCGCTGTTCCGAAGAACAGGAAGGCGATCATCAGAATGCCAGCGGCAAGTGTGGAAGTAATAGCATGGATGCGAATTCCCTTTTGCTTCATATCGAGTATCACGGGTAAGGACCCGATGATGTCGATCACCGAGAAAAGGATAAGCGAGGTGGTTAATATGGCAGCAGCACTAAACATGTCAAAATCCGTTGTTTGGTTTGTAAAAATACGTTTTATGACACTATAATGTTGCTATTAAAGGCAATTCTTTTCAATTGTTTAACATACAGTATCTATTTGACCAATATTATGGTATTATTGTAGCAAATTAACATGAGACCGTGCAACCGACAGATCCTGATAGTCAGTTTGACAGCCTCGATTTTCGGATTGTCGAACAGCTTTCGGCCAATGCACGGATTGCCTTCTCCCAGGTTGCTGAAATTCTGGGTGTCTCAAACTCCCTGATCCATCAAAGGGTAAAAAAACTCAAGGACAGCGGCCTACTACAAGAGCCGGTTTTCACATTAAATCCAATTATTCTCGGATATCAGACTAGTGCATTTTGTCAACTCATTCTTGCCCAGGCACATGACATCAGGAATGTCGTCGCCGAACTCCAAAAAATCCCCGAGATCACTGAGTGTGTGAATATCGCCGGACGCTATGATGTCATGGTGCGCATTTACGCACAGAACAATAGCCACCTCAGAGACATCATTTATGACAAAATCCAGGCAATCACCGGTGTTGAAGGCACCAATACTGTGATTGTATTTGAAACTGCCTTTAGCCGCAGTGTCGCAATTCCTCATTTCTCAGAAATCATCAGCAAATGAAAAACACACTATTCAGTCGGATGGGAATAACATTCTTGGACCTAAGGAATAAATCCTCCGGCTCCGGGAATAACGAATCAATCAGTGCGGGAATACCCGTCCAAACGATTCGATCAGGCGAGAATCCCTCCCAACGAATATCAGTGAATGGAAGGCAGTACTATTTGAAACGACAATGTCCTTTTATCATATTTCATCTATTCATGTCACACTCTATCTTCGCACGCCCTATTAAAAACGTTTCCCTATGATCTATCCCAAACGCTATCTCGTCACTTCCGCATTACCATATGCGAATGGACCATTACATATCGGTCACCTTACCGGAGCTTATATCTCCGCAGATATCTATGTGCGCTTCTTAAGACTACTCGGTAAAGACGTGGTGTGGGTCTGTGGCTCTGATGAACACGGAGCAGCAATCACAATGCGCGCAATGAAAGAAGGTCTCACACCTCAGGAAGTGGTAGATCGATATCACGTGATGCTGCAGGATTCATTTGCGAAACTTGGGATCTCCTTTGATATCTATCATCGCACATCTTCTGCGCTTCATCATGAGACGTCGCAGGAATTCTTTCGGACACTATATGCTAAAGGTGTCTTTGAAGAGCGCACGACAGAGCAATACTATGATGAAAAGGCCGCACAGTTTCTTGCCGATCGCTACATCAAAGGCACATGTCCTAAGTGTGCACATCCGGATGCCTATGGTGATCAGTGTGAAAATTGTGGCAGCTCACTAAGTCCTACTGATCTTATTAATCCTGTATCAACGCTCAGTGGGTCGAAACCGATATTGAAAGAAACGATGCATTGGTACCTCCCTTTGAATAAAGATGAAGTATGGCTACGTGAATGGATTGAAGCAGGAAAACTGAACGGTATACCAGTCCATGATCCGGAGGAATGGAAGGCGCATGTGATGGGTCAATGCAAGTCATGGCTTGACAGTGGTCTCCAACCTAGAGCTATTACACGTGATCTCAATTGGGGTGTTGACGTCCCACCTGAGATACCTGGCTCGCAAGGAAAGAAACTCTATGTCTGGATGGATGCCCCGATCGGTTATATCTCCGCAACGAAGCAATGGGCGATTGATACCGGCAATGACTGGAGGCCGTATTGGCAGGATTCTGAATCAGCATTAATTCATTTCATCGGTAAAGACAACATTGTATTTCACTGCCTCATCTTCCCGGCTATTCTGAGAGCTCATGGTGAGTATATCTTACCCATGAATGTACCGGCAAAT
Organism: Bacteroidota bacterium; assembly: GCA_031400515.1. GTDB lineage: Bacteria > Bacteroidota > Bacteroidia > Chitinophagales > Saprospiraceae > DATDQA01. The sequence goes on along the minus strand of JANNQA010000147.1, from coordinate 1,553 downwards.
CAATTCATGAATCTGGAATCAACCGCGCATCACTCCCGACGCTCGCTTCGTGACCTTCGAATCCGATGCGGATCTGATCGCCGGCGACACGAACGGGATCAAGGACTGCTATCGACTCGATCGCAACTTTGGCCTGCTCGAACTGGTCAGCTCTTCCTCGGCAGGCGTTCCTGGAAACTCGATCAGCTACGCGGCCCAGCCGTCCGACGACGGGCAGTACGTGTGCTTCTTCTCGAGCGCGAGCAACCTGGTCACCGGCGACACGAACGGCTGGGCCGACGTTTTCTGGAAGGAGATGTCGACCGGCGCATGCCTGCGCGTGAACGTCTCGAGCGCCGGAGTGCAGGCGAACAACGAATCCATCTGGCCCAGCATTTCCGGCGACGGTCAGACCGTGACGTATTGCAGCGCCGCCGGCAATCTCGTCAGCGGCGACTCGAACGGCCAGTTCGACGTGTTCGCGTACGACATCCAAGCCGGCGTGACGACACGTCTGAACCTGCAGCCGAATGGAACGCAGGCCAACAGCTACGTCCGTTCGCCCACGGCGTTGAGCAGCGACGGGCGCTTCGTCATCTTTGCCTCGCTCTCGTCCAACCTCGTCGCCGGCGACACGAACGGCTTCCAGGATTCGTTCCTTCGCGATCGCCTGCTGCAATCGACCGAGCGCGTCGGCTTCGGCTTCGATGGTTCCCAGGCGAACAGCGACAGCTTCGTCCCGCACATGACTCCCGACCTCAGGGTGATCACGTTCACGTCGACGGCGAGCAACATCGTCCCGGGCGACACGAACGGCCTGCGCGACATTTTCGCGACGATCCGCGGCGGTGAATTCACGACGTACTGCACGGCGAAGATCAATTCGCTCGGTTGTACACCGGCGATCCTTGGTGCGGGCAATCCGAGTGCTTCCAACGCCGCAGCGTTCGTCGTGAGCGTCAACCAGATTCGAAACCAGAAGCCCGGCCTGTTCCTCTACACGATGAACGGCGCGCAAGCGGCGCAGCCGTTCCAGGGCGGAACTTTGTGCGTCGGGCCGACCGGCATCCGGCGCACACCCGGGACTTCATCGGGCGGGACAGCGTTGCCCGCGAGCGACTGCTCCGGCGTCCTTTCGATCGACTTCAATGCCTTCGCAGCCGGCCTGCTGGGCGGAAACCCATCGCCGTTCCTGCTCGTCCCCGGCAACAACTACCAGTGTCAGGCCTGGGGCCGCGATCCAGGCTTCCCTGCGCCGAACAACACGATGTTGTCGGATGCACTGGATGTGATCATCGGGCCATAGGGACGGGCTCATGACGTGGAATCGCTTCAAGCATCACGCGGAATCTTGTGCTTGCGGCGTAGATCGGTGAAGACCTTTCGGGCGGACCGCCCCGTCCCATGCTTCATGGATTTCAGGCCTGCACGGATCCCCTGGACGGCTTCCGCTCGATCGAGAGCATTGAGGATCCGTTGGTAGGACTCCGCGTCTTGGACCACAAGTTTGGCAAGGCCCTCTTCGGTAAGAACGTGGGGGCGACCGTCTTGTGCGATCTTGTTCGAGAGCTTGG
>JANNQA010000130.1:0-39229 GCA_031400515.1 Bacteroidota bacterium | reverse complement strand
CTCGTAACACGTACCTCGTAACACGTACCCACCCCGTGCGAAACCTTGCAGGTACAGCTCACGCACCTGCCATCGCTAAACCTGCCAGGTTAGCTTCTCCACGGGTACACGTCGTAACACGTACCTCGTAACACGTACCTCGTGCGAAACCTTGCAGGTACAGCTCACGCACCTGCCATCGCTAAACCTGCCAGGTTAGCTTCTCCACGGGTACACGTCGTAACACGTGCCTCGTAACACGTACCTCGTAACACGTACCTCGTAACACGTACCTCGTACCCCGTACCTCGTAACACTTACCCACCCCGTGCGAAACCTTGCGGGTACAGCTCACGCACCTGCCATCGCTAAACCTGCCAGGTTAGCTTCTCCACGGGTACACGTCGTACCCCGTACCCCGTACCTCGTACCCCGTACCTCGTACCTCATTTCAAAGTTCCAGCATCAATTGCTTCTCTGCTTCAAATCCGGATAATCCGATCCCAAGCAGTCTTATTGGTCGTAATGGTTTAGGCAATTGATTGAGCAATTCCAAACATGTAGTGAGAATCAGGTCTGCATTGTGAACAATCTGATCAAATGTTTTCTGCCTGGTATGGGTACTGAAATCATCAAAGCGGATCTTTAATATGACGGTGTGCGCCGATTTATCATCATGTTCGTAGCGCTTCATGAGTTCTGTCAAAAGTTTTTTGAGAGCGGTAATGATTTCATCCGGCGTATCCAGATCTCGTTCAAAGGTACGTTCGACGCTGAGTGACTTGCGTTCGCGATTTGGTTCTACGGGTCTATCGTCATGACCGCGCACAACCCCATAGAAATACCGGCCGATCTTACCAAACCTCTTCACAAGTTCCATCTCTGACAGGACCTTCAGATCCCGACCGCTGCGGATACCCAAACTGTGCATCTTCTGCGCCGTGACCCTTCCTACTCCATAAAAATCTTCCACTGGCAATTCATCAAGAAAATTCTGGACTTGCCCTGGCAGAATGACGGTAAGGCCATCTGGCTTGTTCTGACCTGAAGCAATCTTTGCGAGAAACTTATTGATTGAAATACCTGCAGTAGCGGTAAGTAGGATAGCGTCGAAAATTTCCTGCTTCAGCCTCACAGCAAGCTTGATTGTCTCTTCCCAATCCAGATGTAAAGGCGTCACATCCAGATATGCTTCATCGAGTGAGAGAGGTTCTACTAAGTCAGTGACTCCCAACATGATATCTCGGATGATTTGCGAGTCTCTTTGGTAGACATTGAAATGTGGTGGCACGATGATCAACTGCGGGCACTTACGTAGAGCTGTCGAAGTGGGCATCGCCGACCGCACTCCAAAAACCCTTGATTCATAGCTCGCCGCAGCAATTACCCCGCGGGCGCCACTACCTCCAACAGCAATTGGTTTTCCACGCAGATCCGGATTGTCCCGTTGTTCGACAGAAGCAAAGAAGGCATCCATATCGATATGGATAATCTTGCGGTCGCTCGTATGGAGATCTGAATTTGACATCCCGAAAACCCGAATTTAACAATCCCCGTATCTAATAATATAAGTTTCTGTCGTTCTTGGTAACATCGGAAAGATTCCGGACACTTAGGATTGAGCCTAATGGCAAATCCGAAGTTGTCTGATCACCGGGAAAACGTACACACTATGAAGACCGTAAAATTCCATCGCTATGCTCAGCCCTCGGGCACCGAGATATACACAGATCCCCTTGGTGATCTCATGGCGCTCCTCCCTGCAAACTCCTGGATCGGCATCACCCACGAATCCGATGGCTGGTACCAGGTGATTACTGCTCATCACAATGGCTGGGTCAGAAAAGAAGACTGTACCTCCGGAAAACATATCGCTTTATCTCCTGTCGTTCCTGTTGATCGCACGCAGTCGGTTATGGACTATGCCTTAAGAGCATAGAAAGTGAGAATGTGAGAAGGTGAGAAAGCGAGAAGAAAAACTCAAACTCAAACTCAAATTCAAACTCAAGGAAAACAAATCATGTTAAGTTAATGCGTCAAACTTTTAGAGCTACTGACCTTGCGATTTGTTCTTCTTTATAGTTGCTATTATGGCGACAAGTTCTTCCACTTCTGCTAAGAGCAATGACCGACTATCCGTATTTCCAATTTTGAGATAGTTTGTAATCTTAAGACTTACTCTAGTTTCTTTGAGCTCTTTTAGCACCATCGCAAGTTTATGATTCGTGTCCTTGGTTGATCCAGCTCCCTGAGTTTCTCCATAGTTTAATGCCGATGCACTGGCAGATCGGGATAATTGATCTCTAAAATAACGCCCTGCATCATCAGAAGCCAGATTTTTAGTGAACAGAATAACTTCTCCAGCAAATCTGACGAGCCGATCCTCAATATCATATGGTTTATCTTGAGTCTTCATGGGATTTAGGTTTGGATTCTTTGAATTTGAGTTTGAGTTTGAGTTTGCACTTGAGTTTTCTTTACGGTTTTCTTTTCACCACAATCGCATCCACCAAATTCTCCCTCACCATCTTATTCAACTCAGCAATACCTTCATCCCTGATTTTTGCATAAGAGATGAGTTGCGCATCGATGAGTGCTGTCAGTTCGTCTTTCACAGCAATAGCCTGAGCAGTTGGCCGTGCATTGCCATATCCACTTAATGATTTCACCCCTGCGAGTTTGTCTGTGAGCCTGATGGGGAAATTCAATGGATCCTGTCCGCTTTTGTTCTTTGTCTGATACAATTCATTTTCAACAATGGTCATGACAGAGTCGATCCTCGTTGCCTGCTGTATGATATGTTTGCTGCGGTCATCATCTTTGAGACGTTCTTTCAGTGAGTTCAATTGCTGACGGATATCGCGGATCTCGATGATCACTTCATGCGCCTGGGTGACTTTGTCATTGATCGCATCCACAAAATTGAATTGTGCAATAAGGTCTTCTTGCGTAGCCTCTGAACGAGGATCCGGGAGGATTTCAAATTCCTCTTCATGAAATGTGCTATCTATGGTCAGCCTCACTTTATATTTTCCCGGCAAAGCCATGGGGCCGGATAGGCTTCCTGCCCAGAAGATGCGCCCATCGAAGTCTTTTGCTGAAGGATATCGCATATTCCATTGAAAAACATTTCCACCCTTCTTTATTCCTCCAAGCTTTTGAGCAGCGACCTTAGATGTTTCTGAGTATGTGATGATGCTATCACCATCTGCTTCAAAAAAACTGATCATAAGATCTTTCTCAGTCGTGTCTTTTACGGTATAGTGAATTTGCACACCACCAGGATGATTCTGACCCTGTGTACGCGAGCCTGCTGAGCCCGATCCATCCATACGATAGCTTTGCATTGGCTTGTATAATGTTTCGTCTGATTTAGCCGACGCATCATTGAGTTGATACAATAATGTAAGATCGTCGATCACCCAGAAGCTTCTTCCTTGTGTCGCCGCAATCAGGTTGTCATTTTTAATCGTGAGATCAGTGATTGGAACAATCGGAAGGTTTAACTGAAACGGTTTCCAGTTGGCACCATCATCAAAGGATACATACATCCCGCTTTCCGTCCCTGCATACAACAATCCTTTACGTTTTGGATCAGCACGCACAACGCGTGTAAAATGTTCCGTTGATATACCTGTCACAATAAGTTTCCATGACTTTCCATAATCTTCTGTCTTGTAGAGATAAGGCCGGTAATCACCAGACTTGTATCGCGTACCTGCGACATAGGCACCACCTTTTGTAAATGGGTCCGGATCAATACTATTGATCATCAACCATTTTGGCATTTGAGGTGGAGTGACATCAGACCAATTTTTGCCACCATCAGGTGACATGTGAATGAGACCATCATCAGATCCCATCCAGAGCAGATCCTTTTCATACTGAGACTCGCAACCAGCGAAAATGGTACAGTAATATTCCACACTTGTATTGTCCTTTGTGATCGGACCTCCGGATGCTTTGAGTTTAGTCGTGTCATTGTGTGTGAGATCAGGGCTGATGATCTCCCATGAATTCCCACCATCGTATGAGACATGTACGCGATTGGATGTTGTATAAAGTTTCTTTGGGTCATGGGGAGAAAAGAATACCGGGAAATTCCATTGAAACCGGTAGCGCATACCTTCTGCACCATGTCCCATCGGATTATCTGGCCAGACATTGATCGCTTGTATCTGTTTAGTTCGGTGATTGTAGCGTGTCAGGAATCCTCCATAACTGCCGCCATAGACGATGTCATTGTCCAATGGATTGATAGCGATATGTGCGCTTTCTCCGCCTGCTGTCTCTTCCCAATCGCGTTCACCGATAGAACCTTCATTTGTACGATGCGGAATACGAACAGTGCTATTGTCTTGCTGAGCACCATAGATACGATAGGGGAAATGATTATCAGTTGTCACGCGATAAAACTGTGATGTGGGTTGATTGTGATACGTAGACCAGTTTGCTCCACCATCGAAGCTCACCTGACCACCACCATCATCGCCGACGATCATGCGTTGATTGTCTTCTGGAGCAATCCAGAGATCGTGATGATCTCCATGCGGGGTATTATAGGATGAGAAAGTTTTTCCGCCATCTTTTGAATGATGAAAGTCTACATTCATCACATAGACACCGTCTTCATCCTGTGTGTCTGCATAGATGCGCGAATAGTACCATGCCCGTTGGCGTAGACTGCGATCACTATTCAGCAGCCTCCATGTCTTGCCTGCATCATCTGAGCGATAGACGCCGCCATTTTCGTTTTCAATAATTGCGTAGACCCGATCGGAATTCACAGGCGATACACTGACACCCACGATCCCCCAGAGACCTTTTGGTAGTCCATCATTTGCGGAAATATTTGTCCATGTATCACCGCTGTCTGTACTTTTCCAAAGCGCAGAACCATCTCCGCCACTTTCAAGACTATATGGTGTGCGACGTATACGCCATGTGGATGCGAAGAGGATGCGTGGATTGTTTGGATCCAGTATCAGATCGACGGCACCAGCATCTGTATTTGCGAAGAGAATTTTTTCCCATGTCGTACCGCCATCCTTACTGCGAAAGATTCCACGTTCATCGCTCGATTGGAAGAGATCTCCGAGTACGGCTGCATAGACGAGATCGGGATCCTTTGGATGGACACGAATACGCGGAATATGTCGTGCATTTTTCAAGCCGATATGCTTCCATGTTTTTCCGGCATCGACAGATCTCCACATGCCGTAACCATAAGAAGTATTTCCACGTACAGTTTTTTCTCCCCCACCCACATAGATCACATTGTTGTCTGATTGGGCGACTTCGACTGCTCCGATCGATCCACCGAAGAAACTATCAGAGATATTCTCCCATGTCTGCCCGCCATCTTTTGTGCGCCATACTCCACCTCCTGTAGATCCCATGTAGTATAGATTAGCCTTGCCGGGCACTCCGGTCACTGCTGCTGATCTTCCTCCACGGAATGGGCCGACACATCTCCACTGCATGGAATTGTAGAGTGATTCATCATAGGTGATCGTCGATGATGTGGTGACATTTTTTTCGCGCTGAGCAATAATTACGTTGCTGAATGATAAGCACGAAGTCAGTGTGACGAGATAGAGTGCTGCTTTCATGATCCGATTGTTTTCGACTTGGTTACTGAATGCATGCAATTTATGAAAATCACATTGCCAATCTCCACATGTAGGCTCCCCCTCCCTTGCTCAAAGTTCATCCTGAGGACGATTTTATATCAAAGGGAGGGGGTCGGGGTGTGCGTCCTACACAATTGAGAATTCAGAATCCGTACTAACTTGGCCACATATGGAGAAAAGTACATTGATTAACCTCGACACGACGATCCTTTTTGAGCGGATCAATAAGATGTTGGCCGGTCAGGGCGAACTATCAATACCTGGAGGTGTCACGATTCTGGGTTTACAAATGAAGGGTGATGTCGAATGGCTATATGCGGTGGCTGATGTAAAAGGTCCTTACAATGGCAAAGTCATCGTGCAGTTCAAAGTGACGTTTGACAATGCTTCTAAGCGTTTCGCATTGCATGATCTTAACCTTGAGCTTGCAGACGATAGTATGTTTGCCAAAATGGCAAGCAAGTTTGTGAACAATATGTTTTCCGACAAACTTGATGGGAAGCTGGAAGGCGTCGTCAATGAAAAATTTATGGCGATGCTTAATGACATCCTCAGCCAGATAAAGAGTTTACCACTTCCGAAAGGAGGGACTCTTTCCTTTAACACACAATCGTTCAATCTTCACGAGCTGCGCACAGATGTTCGCGGCCTGCACTTTATCGCTGAGCTGACTGGGGAAGGGAAGTTGGAATATTGAATGCTGAATGTTACATGCTTGCCCTGAGCTTGGTCGAAGGGTTCAAAGTTCAATGTTTAAGAAGAATCCATCTGATTTCGAACATTGAAAATGAAACTTTGAATTTATTTCATCCTTCTTTTTGAGAATTGAAAATTGCGAATCGAGAATTCTTCAATCACTCATCACCAATCACCCATCATTCATGCTCTACTCCCTTCTCTCCGGCCCTGACCGCAAAAGGTAAACGATTCTCATGCGGAGGCAGTAAGCAAGTGGCAAATTCTGTGAAGGCACAAGGAGGTGTGTATGCTTTGTTGAAATCGATCTTCGTGTGTCCTGTTGAATCAGCTCTCGGAATATCCAGATATCGCCCCCCGGGATAGGTTTCAAGATCTGTCGTGGCATCTTCGATAATAATGAAGAGTTCATCTTCTCCACCATCTAATGCGAGTAACGTGAATACCGTATCTCTCCAAATCCCCCTGATCGTGCCTTCAAGTTTATTTTCTCGCTTCTGTCCCTGAACATCATCAAGAATAATGAACGCCCCTGAATCTGCAGGAGTGAAGACAACATCAATATTCCACGCCGGATCGATCGGGTAGGTTGGGATTTCATGAAAATCATTTCGAGCCGCACTGAGTGTATCCCAAAGCCTAAAGTAGTACTGACCGGCACGCTCAAGGAATGTCCAATACAACGCATCAATATGAAAGTAGGGTGGGGCGCTCATGTCAATTGTCCCCCCGGTAAACATTGTACCATCATCAAGAAGTATTCTCGTTCCTGACGCTGGTTGCATTCTTATTCCACTCGAATCCACAAGTACTACCGCAACATCCTTTATCTCTTTATCTGGAAATCTCACGCCATTCGTATCACGAGACCCTACACTATTTGCTCCAGACTGTAATGGATACCGGCCTATCAATGACAGCCAGCTCTTCGGTCCTCGCAATCTTTCAAAGCGATCAACACGCCATTGTTCTATCTCTTTGATATACTGTGAATGATCGACTTGTTTTTCCAATTCACATCCAGAGAAACAAAGAATCGATATCAGGAATGACATGATCAGAAACACAGTCAGACTTTGCCGTACATTCATCGCCAGGAATAGATTAGTAAGCCAATGTACGAGACAATAATTTCTGCTGACGCACTTTCTGACATCGTAAAGAATGCAGGTCCGGATTGCATAATCGTAGACTGTCGCTTTTCACTTGCAAATGCGAATTGGGGCCTCGGGGAATATCAACACAGTCATATCCCTGATGCAGTCTATGCGCATGTCAATGAAGACCTGTCAGGTCCGGTTATTCCCGGCAAGACGGGCAGGCATCCGCTTCCTGATACTGAGAAATTTCTTGCCTGGGTGCAGAAGATGGGTATTTCGAATGAGACTCAGGTCATCGCTTATGACCAGGCTGGAGGTGGTTACGCTGCAAGACTCTGGTGGCTGATGCAATGGATCGGACACAAAGCGGTAGCAGTACTCGATGGTGGATGGGCTGCATGGCAAAAAGCTGGATTGCACGCCGATGATAGTGTTCCGCATACAAAGACCAAAGTATACACTCCGTCTTTTCGTCACGATCTTATCGTGGATGTCAATAAAGTTGGTCAATGGGCATGTGACCACAAACACACAGTAGTTGATTCGCGTGAAGCACGTCGCTATGATGGTATCGAAGAATTAATCGATCCCGTTGCTGGTCATATCCCAGGTGCAATCAACAAGCCCTTTGCAGAGAATATCAATCCCGATGGTACCTGGAAATCCATATCTGAACTTCGTGCTCGCTTCACCTCACTACTGAAGGATACGACATGTGATGAAATCGCTTTCTACTGCGGATCAGGGGTGACGGCTTGCCACAACGTACTTGCGTTCAGACATGCAGGACTTGGCGTTGCGAAATTGTATCCGGGCTCGTGGAGCGAGTGGATTTTGGATGAGAGCAGAGGAATAGAAACAGAAGGTGAGAAGGTGAGATGGTGAGAGAGAAAACGAGAGTATACCCATATAAAGACTTTTCGGAATAGACTCAATGTTAAAGTCCGTCCTATTATTGTTGTTTGTATTAGTCAACAAAGGTCTGTTTGATGATAGCTTTGACCACAAGTATCTCTGATGCAGATAGCGTCCCTATTGTTTTTATAATTCTGCTCTGATCGATTGTCCTGATCTGATCAATAACTACCCAATTCGATTGACCTTCAAGATCAATAATGACTCTTGTTGGATACGACTTTGATGACGATGTAATTGGAGCAATCGTGACCGTTCCAAGATTTCTGTTCATTTCATCAGGTGAAATCACAAGACAAGGTCGCGTCTTCTTTATTTCTCTGCCGATGGTGGGATCCAGATTTACAATCACAACCTGGTATTGACGGATAAATGTCATTCTTCGATATTCTCATCTTCAAACAAATCATCGATAAGCAACTTGTCATCACCTTGTTGATGCATGACCTGAAATGCTTCATCCCAGCCAGCGCGGGAATTGTTCACCGGTCTTAGTATGATGAACCCTTCTTTGAAAATCAGTTCTACTTTGTCGGCAAAGCGATACTGTTCAATAATGGTCTTCGTCAATCGAATTCCCTTTGAATTTCCTATCTGAATGAGTGGCACCTGCATTTGCGTAAGTCTTTTGTAATTACAAAGGTGCAAAAACGTTTTTGCTTTTCGATGTTTAAAAAGAGATATGGCCTATCTCATTTTTTCAAATGTGCTATTGTCACTTATAAAAGCTCATCTGACCTTAAACACATTACTTTTGCCGCCATGTCACGTGGAAAGGTCATTCTCGAAGGGGCAAAATTTCAACTGATGATTGAGCGGCTCTGCCGTCAGCTTATCGAGAACTATGGTGACTTCGCTGATACCTGCCTGATTGGCATCCAGCAAAATGGAATCCCACTGACTGACAGGATTGCCAATCGTCTGCGTGAGTTGATACCAGAGGTGCGCTTCGATGATGGAAAGCTTGACGTCACCTTTTATCGGGACGACTTTCGCCATCGGGAAAAACCACTTGCCGGCAATGCTACCGTGATAAATTTCCTTGTGGAAAACAAACGCGTGATTCTGATCGATGACGTCTTGTATACGGGAAGGACGACCCACGCTGCGATGTCTGCATTACAGGATTTTGGAAGGCCTGCTAAAGTCGAGCTCCTGGCTTTGATCGATCGAAGATTCAACCGGCATCTTCCGATACATTGCGATTATGTTGGCATGGCAGTAGACTCATTGGATGAAGCCTATGTGAAGGTAGAATGGAAGGAAAAAGATGGTGCAGACCGTATTAGATTATACTCAAAGGGGAACTGATCGAGATGGCGCAAAGTGAACTCAGTACACAACATATTCTTGGCACGAAGTACATGACTGCCGGGGATATCAATCTCATCTTCGAGACAACTGATCATTTCAAAGAAGTGATCAACAGGCCTATTAAGAAAGTGCCATCATTGCGTGATGTCACAATTGCCAACTTGTTCTTCGAAGATTCTACACGGACGCGGATTTCTTTTGAATTAGCTGAAAAACGTCTTTCTGCCGATGTTGTGAATTTCAGTGCCTCTTCCAGTTCATTGAAGAAAGGAGAGACATTGCTGGATACCGTGAACAATATCCTGTCGATGAAAGTGGATATGATCGTGATGCGTCATCCTGCTCCTGGAGCGCCGATGTTTCTCTCGAAGCATATCAAGGCCCGCATTGTGAATGCAGGTGACGGCACGCATGAACATCCGACTCAGGCCCTGTTGGACGCATATTCGATCCGTGAAAAATTGGGTTCATTACGAAATGTCAAAGTTGCCATCATTGGCGATATCATGCACAGCCGGGTTGCGCTCAGTAATATTTTCTGTTTGCTAAAGCTTGGTGCAAAAGTCAAGCTTTGTGGTCCTCCAACCCTGATGCCGCGATTTATCGAAAAACTTGGAGTCACGACGACACATGATGTGCGTGAGGCATTGCAATGGTGTGATGTGGCAAACGTCTTGAGAATTCAATTGGAAAGACAGGATATCAAATACATTCCTTCGATCAGAGAATACGCGCAATATTTTGGTGTCACCCGAAAACTTGTTGACAGCCTGGACAAACCTATTGTGATTATGCATCCGGGTCCAATCAACCGTGGAGTAGAAATTGAGAGCGCGGTCGCGGACTCAGCCGATCATTCTATTATCCTGCAACAAGTGGAGAATGGAGTCGCGATTCGGATGGCAGCGCTTTATCTGCTTGCAGACAAGAGATCTTAATTGAAAATCAAAGTACGGCATTTATCCATTTCTCATGATGAGAAGTGGCCATTTCATTCCTGTTTCGGTTTGCTGTGTGCTCCTTGGTTGTAGAAGCCTTCTGATGACATTACGGTGTTTTGTCACAAAAACGATCATATGGGGTTGGATCACTTCTGCATAGATCAACAATGCCTGAAGGATGGGTCTGATTCCTGATTCTATCTCCTGTACATCGAATGAAAAATCCGGGAGAGAATTGTTTGTCAGCTTATCCATAAGGTTGTCGCGGATTTCATGGAAGTCCCCATCAATTTCCCGCACATGTACAAAATGCAGATGTGCTTTGAGGTGGTGATTGAATTTCAGAAGTTTACTTAATACACCATGTGAGAGCAGTTCTTCATGAAATGCGATCATGATCTGTTGTGGCTTTTTATATGCTGCAAGTGGTGGTATGAGTAGGACCGGAACATTTGCATGACGAGCGACTGCAGAAGAAATGGTGCCGAAAAATCTTCTGGCCAGGCTACCTGCGCCTTGTGTGCCCATGACAATCATGCCGCTGGAAGGTTCCTTGGAGATGTGTACGATGACTTGAAGCGGATCACCTACTTCTACATGTGTGACAGGCGAGGGCGAGATCCCTGAACTGATTTTCTTTGAGACTGCTTTGATTTCATCATTCAGTCGATCAAGCAGAACGGGTACGTCCGTTGTTGTTGGTAATGAATAGGAGAATTCTGCGATCGGCTTATAAACGTGTAAAAGTTTGAGAGACATGCGCAGCGCCTTCGAGAGTTGCAAAGCCCACGATGCCGCGTGGATAGAATGGTCAGAAAAATCTATGGGACAGATGGCATATTGGACATTGTTTGCCAGGATGTACTCAATCACAGCCTTTACAATCGTCTGGGAAGAAATGTCATCAGTTTTTGTAAAACTCTTTTTATGATCAATGCGGACTGTAGGAACTCCATCCAGGCCTTCTGCGATGAACTCTTCAATTTTTTGCACATCCTGAATGACATATTCCAGTCCTGCTTTACCAAGCGCTTCCTGTAATAGAGTCTTGAGTACGTCGTAGACATAGCCCTTCACACCGAAAATCTCAATGGATACTGGCATGGATTTGCGCGTATGGTTATGTCTTAAGTGCGGCAATACGTTGATTGTCTTCATCGGATAGCAGCCTGATAATATCAAATGTGGTTATGATTCCCACAAGCTCGCCATCTTCCATTACTGGCAGGGCATGAAACAAATTCTCTCTGAATACTTCTATCGCCACATTGATCCTGTCATTGGCTTCGAGCTTCGCAAGGCCTTTTGTCATAATGTCCTCGGCAACATAGTTCTCAAGTCGTGAGGACTCCCTCTCGTCATCTGCTGTATGCTTCATCCCTCGCGTGAAGTGCTGCAGGTCCGTTTTGCTGATGATTCCTACCAGAGTTTTATTACGTACGACAGGTAGATGATGAAACCTGTGCTGATCGAAGACTGCTTTAACTTCTTTAAGCGTAACATTTGGCTCGACTGTCAACAATTGCGTTGACATGATCGTAGAAACAGGTGCTTGTAGGTTCATTGAGCGTTGTACTTGAGTAACCATGATTAATAAAATTGTAACGATTTGAAATAACGACCTAAAGCCGAACAAGAGGATACACTGCATAGAATACGCAGGACATCCTCCGGCCAGGCTTGCAAGGTTGACTGCCTTTTAATATCTAATTCGATCTGTCAGGCAGTATGATGGATCGGAAGACGCAAATTTTTAATACGTTTCAACATACTTTGTGTCAGCGATCTGGACTGTATCTGTAAATTCTTTGCACTAAGGTCAAGTCCAAGTAAGCACGAAAGAAAAATTGGCAACGCAAGGAAGGACAGTGCCCAAATCCCGCTGAATCCCGCAACGATAACAACCAGCATCATCAGATAAAGACGCAGTACCGTCGTCTCCAAATTGAGATTGAAAAGTTTCATAACATCAGATTTTAAAGATTGCGAATTTTGATGCCAAATTATATTGGAGCTAAAGGGTTGTGTATGACTTTAGTCAGCTTGCTCTATGATTCTGATCATTATTGCACATGATCGATCCTCATAACATTGTCTCTCAGTATTTTCGCCACTGATGTCAACAACAGATGTGATTCCCGTAGTCCATGGTCAGATTCTGGACGCTGTGATAGAAGGCGCTATTGACTCTATCATCATCATCTCCGTGCGAGGTGCGATACTGAGATTTAATGCCGCGGCCGCGAAACTCTTTGGATATACGGCAGAGGAAGTTTTGAATCGGAATGTCAATATCCTCATGCCTGATCCTCACCATTCCGCACATGACGGGTACCTGGCCAAATATCAACAAACAGGTGTAGCCGGTATCATCGGTATTGGTCGTGAAGTCGAAGCAGTGCGGAAAGACGGTTCAAGAATTCCCGTTCGCCTCGCAGTAAGTGAAGTACTCGTAGGAGATATGAGATTCTTCACCGGTGTTCTGCATGATCTTACAGATATCAAAGCACGTGAAGAGGAAATACTAGGCCTTACCCGTGAATTGGAGATGAAGGTTAAGGAACGCACCGATGAACTCCAAATCGCCATCAATAGATTACTTCAAATCAACAAAAAGCTCGAACATGAAATCAGCGAACGACGCTACGCTGAAGAAGCCTTACGGAAATCACAACAGGATCTGAAGGACGCATTTGAAAAAGAACGAGAGCTCAGTGAACTCAAATCCAGGTTTGTGTCTACGGCATCTCATGAATTTCGCACACCTCTAAGTACAATACAGTCATCAGCGGCACTGATCGGACGCTATCCACTGTCAGAACAACAAGAACAACGCGAAAAACATATCACGCGTATCAAGTCATCAGTCAATACACTGAACACAATTCTAAACGACTTCCTTTCTCTGAGTAAACTCGAACAGGGTGAAATCGTTTTGAAAGCTGATACGATTCAAGTCCAGGAGTTGTTGAAAGAGACCTTTGAGGAAATAGAAGGGCTACTGAAAGATGGTCAGGAGTTAATCGACATTGATGAAACAGATGGATTGGTCATTACCTCCGATAAAGGTGTTCTGAAGAACATTCTCTTTAATTTGTTCTCCAATGCAATTAAATACTCAGGTGCCGGCACAATCGAATGCAAGTCTCAATGTGCGAATGGGATTCTCAGTATTTCTGTAACTGATCATGGAATGGGTATTCCTGCCTCAGAACAGAAACATCTTTTTGAAAGATTTTTCAGAGCATACAATGCAACAAATGTTCAAGGTACGGGCCTGGGGCTTTATATTGTGAGTGGCTATGTGAAACTGCTAAAAGGTAAGATCACCTTTCATAGCACCGAAAGCAAAGGGTCGACATTCATCGTTACAATTCCATTTCAATGAGCAATCAAAGGCATAAGATTCTGGTCATCGAAGACAATCGGGATGTGCGTGAAAACATTGCCGAAATACTCGCACTTGCGGGCTATGAGGTGTTTGTCGCAGAACACGGCAAGGCAGGTGTCGAGCAAGCGATTTTACACAAGCCTGACCTGATTTTATGCGACATCATGATGCCCGAATTGGATGGCTTTGGTGTTCTGCGGATCCTCAGCAAGAATCCTGCGACATCAGGTACCCCGTTTATTTTTCTCACAGCAAAAGCAGAGAGAGAGGATTTCAGAAGGGGGATGGGTCTGGGTGCGGATGACTATATCACAAAACCATTTGACGATGTCATGTTGCTTGATACGATTGAGCTGAGGCTGAAACGAAGCAATCGGTTACGCAATAGTTTCGATGGTACTGAACATGGCTTGCAGCAATTTTTCAATGAAGCAAAAGCTCAGGACAATCTGCTCGCACTCGCAGACGATCGGGAGATCAGACGATATGAAAAGCGTGATGTGATTTATGCAGAAGGACAGATTGCACGCTGGCTGTTTTTTGTGGTATCAGGTAAAGCGAAATCTTATCGCGTAAATGACATCGGCAAAGAGTTGATCACTAAGGTGTCCGCGCCAGGAGATTTTCTCGGTATGATCCCTCTTCTCCGTGGTGAAAAATACACGGATTCTGCGATGGCGCTTGAACCATGCGAGATCAGGCTTGTACCTAAAGAGGATTTTCTCAAACTCGTGTTTTCGCAAAAGGAAGTATCTGCTGCAATGATCAAGGTACTGGCACGACAAATTGAAGAAACGGAACTTCACCTGTTGCACCTCGCATACGATGCAGTGCGGGAAAAGGTCTCCGGAGTATTAGCCATTCTCTGTGAACGATACCAGCAGGATGGTGTTTCACGTATTCCTCTCCTGCGTGAGGATCTTGCGAGCCTGGCTGGTACAGCAAAAGAAACCGTTATCCGTACCTTGTCCGAATTCAAAGAAGATGGTCTTATTGAAATAGATGGAAATGATATCGTAATCAGGGATGTGAATGTATTACGTAGGATAAGTCATTAACAAAATGTGATTTGGTGTCTTTCTTATGGTGTTTTTCTTTCCTGAAATTCGCCTACCCCGGCCCAGCAATTTGGACGGATATCGTTTAGTGGACAATTCTTTTTCTAAAAACGTTGTTTCTTGTTTCTATAAAATACCTGCACAATGAAAATCGATCACAATACCAAACTCGCTGATATCCAAAATGCATTTAGCAAAAAATTTCCTCATCTGAGACTGGAATTCTATAGCAAGCGACATGAGCCTGGTAAAGGAACCGCAGATCGCCAAAAACTTAATCCAGAACAATCCTTAGGGGATCTATCCTCGACAGGTAAGGAATATGTTCTGACATTGGATGGTGGCACGAAGATCAGTGAATTCGAAACCTTGCTTGATAAAGAACTTGGCCTTCATGCCCAAGTATTCAGACGGTCTGGAAATCTCTGGTTGCAAACTACGACTACGGATGAATGGACTTTGGATAAAGCCGAACAGAAGGGAAGTCATTCTGAGGAGCTTTCGAAAGAAATACCGAATGTCGAGGCTGAGTTGCCTGGGCAGGAAACCGAATAGTCCCGGGTTTGTATACAGTAGTTCAATAATCATATCTCCTAGACATTAAGCAATCGTATTTCATCGTTACTTTGCAATCGTCTGACTACCACACATGCATTGCATTCCACATAATGTCTATCAGATCCTGGAATTTGATAAAGTCCTGGGTCGATTACAAGCCTATTGCACAGGCCCGACTGCAGCTGCAATCTGCCCGGCCATCACCCCCGAAACTCACATCGATTGGATTCGATATGAGCTACAGTGTGCACAGGAAGCCCAACGGATTATCGAAAGCGGGGAGACTGTATTCGCACACGGCTATGAGGATCTTGAGCAAATACTGCAACGCCTCTCCGTAGATGGATTCATCCTTGAATCACAGGAGATCCTGGAGATATACAGACTGCTCCACCTTGTCGCGGAAGTAAAAGTGTTCTTTGACGAAGAGCGGGAGGAAGTTTCCCCAAAGCTCAGTGCAATTGCACACCGAATGCATGATCCGTCCTCAATCACCTCTGCCATCCTGCGCATTCTTGACGAATCTGGTCAGGTACGTCCCGATGCCTCGCGTGAACTGCTGCGGATCTCCCGTGAGATTCAAAATGTCAGCCATCAATGTGATGTTGAGTTCCAGAAGTTGGTGAGACATTACGCCTCAAAGGATTGGTTATCGGAAATATTAGAAAGTATTCGGAATGAACGGCGCGTGCTTGCTGTCAAATCAGAGTATAAACGCCAGATACGCGGTATCCTGCATGATCAATCAGCATCTGGAAAAACAGTTCTTGTTGAACCTGAGGAAGTGATCGGTATCAACAATGACTTGTTTGATCTGCGTGCGCAATACAAGGCAGAAGTGCGGAATTTGTTGAGGTTACTTTGTGCTACACTCAGGTCTTCGATCGATTCTATTCGTGAAGCGCAGATCCATATCACTGAATTGGATCTTCATCTTGCAAAAGGACGTCTTGGTAGTGCAATGCGTGCCAATGTGCCTGTGCTGGATCCATCACCAAGATTGAGTATTCGCCGGGCACAACATCCATTACTGTTGTTGAAAAATCTCGCTGCAGGGAAGAAGACAGTGCCTTTTGATTTGGACCTTCATCCACCCAATCGTATTCTCCTCCTCAGTGGTCCGAATGCCGGAGGAAAATCTATCCTCATGAAAGCGGTTGGTTTGCTGCAACTCATGGTGCAATCCGGTATTCCGATACCTGTCTCACCTGATTCAGTCTTCGGTGTCTTTGGACAAATCTCGGCGTCATTAGGCGATCATCAGTCTATCGAAAACGACCTGAGTACGTATAGCTCCAAACTCATGGAGATGAAAGCTTGTCTTGAACACGCAGGTGAAAAATCACTCGTGCTCATAGATGAGTTTGGTTCAGGCACTGATCCTCGCCTTGGAGGTGCAATCGCAGAAGGGATACTTGAATCGCTTTGTGCAAAACATGCATTCGCAGTGATCACGACACATTATTCAGAACTCAAAGTGTATGCGTACAAGAAGCGTGGTATTGTAAATGGTGCAATGGTCTTTGACAAAGAACATCTTGTGCCGACGTATGAGCTTATGGTTGGAAAGCCTGGAAGTTCATTTACGTTTGAAATCGCCAGAAAGTCAGGGTTGCCTGAAGAAATCCTGACATACGCAGCAAGCAAAACCGGTCAGAACCTGCGTGCAATGGAAGAACTGCTTGCGGATCTCGATCAACAAAAACGCAAACTCGATGAGACGCTGAGACAAAGTGAAGTGCGTAGCCAGCAACTTGATCAACTTGTGCAATCCTATGAGCGCATGCAAAATGATCTTACTGCACAAAGACATCGTCTGAAGTTGGAGCAAAAGGAAAGAGATTATGCACATCTCTCACAGATGAATCGCGAGCTCGAGAAATCGATTCGTGCGATTCGGGAAGAGAAAGACATTGCGGCTGCGCAGGAAAAGCTCCGGGAAGTGAAGACAGTACAGACCACAACACGCGAAGAAATTGGCCAAATCAACGAGTCTATTAAAGCAAGATTGCCAAATGCAAAAACGGTGTTTCATCCCGGCGACTTTGTTCGCGTTCACAATAGCACCCAAACAGGAAAGATTGAACGCATTTCAAAGAACAAAGCAACAATTATCATGGGTCTGATGCGCCTGGATGTGCCGCTGAGTGAATTACTTACGGCGAATGATCCTTTGGATATTAAATCCGAGAGATCAGTGCAACGCGACATCGAAACACAGACAAGATTTGATACAAAGTTGGATCTCAGAGGAATGCGTCCTGAAGAAGCGCTTGAGATCATGGAACGCTTCATGGACATGGCCCTGGTCTCGAATGCACACTCAGTACAGATCATTCACGGCAAAGGTACCGGCGCACTGAAAAGACTTGTCTATGATAAGCTCAGGGAGTATAAAGTCAGGCAAATCACGCAACCAGTAGATCAGCAGGGAGGTAGCGGGATGACAGTGGTGGATTTGTGATCATTTCAGAGTAGTGCATCACTTTAATAGACTATGTCTTAATCTCTTCGCGTCCTTTTTTAACCGCCGAAGCCTCTGAGAAGTGCGGTGCGCCTTTGCGTGAGATCGCCCTGCGTGAACTGATGCACTACCCATTTCTGACCGATCTTGGCTCTCTGGCATGCTATGCTTACCTTCGCCCACCTTTTTAACAAATAGATTGAGTTTATGGCAGGGAATAGAACGTTTACAATGATCAAGCCCGATGCGGTAAAGGCCGGGCATACAGCTGCGATCCTGGCACAAATTGAAAAAGCAGGCTTCCGGTTTGTGGCGATGAAACTGACCAGGCTTTCGAGGGTAAAAGCAGGAGTATTTTATGAAGTACACCGCGAGCGAGGTTTTTACAATGAATTAGTCGACTTCATGTCCTCAGGACCTATCGTAGCTGCGGTACTGGAAAAAGAAAACGCTGTAGAGGATTTTCGCACCCTTATCGGTTCAACAAATCCAAAAGATGCTGCACCTGGTACTATACGTGCCTTGTATGCAAAGGATGTCGGTGAAAATGCAGTGCATGGTTCGGATAGTGATGAAAATGCTGCGATTGAATCTGCGTTTCATTTTGCAGGCATTGAGATGTTTTGATCAGATTTCGGATTTCGGATTGTGGATTTCGGATTTCGGGACAGCAAACCCCGCCTGAAGCGGGGCAGGCTCTGGCAGCTCGCCCGAACGACGTCGAGTCGGGCGGGGTCTAGCAGAGCAGTGAGCGTAGGCTGATCCTGCAAGGTTTAGAGCGTAGGCAAGTCCTGCAAGGTTTAGTGCAGGGAAGGACTTCTAACAAACAAGAGCATTTGAATAACTTAACGGATATAGATTCAATACAAAAGTTGTTTTCCACAAAACAACGCATTGTGATATTGTCTCATCGCAATCCAGATGGTGACGCGATCGGAGCGAGTCTTGCATTGCAGGGATACCTCGAATTGAATGGACATGACGTGCAGGTTGTATTGCCGAGTGACTGGCCTGTAGTTTATGGATTTCTCAAAGGTGTCCATGATGTCATCATCTTCGACAGGGACAGAGATGGTGCAATCAATGTAATCAACAAAGCAGGAGTCATTTTCCTTCTCGATCTGAATGCTATCGATCGTATTGATGAGATGGGACCTGCAGTGACAAAATCAATAGCAGCAAAACTCCTGATTGATCATCATTTGGATCCTGAGGATATTGCAGACTGGGTACTTTCTGATCCATCTGCCAGTTCTACTGCAGAATTGATTTATGAATTCATCAAAATGCTTGGTGAAGAAGGTCGTATCACAAAAGAAATTGCTGAAGCCTTGTTCACTGGAATTATCACAGACACAGGTTCATTTAGATTTGCTACGAATTCCAGAGTATTTCGTATTTGCGCTGATTTGAAAGAGAAGGGTGTCGATGACAACAAGCTTCAGAATCTGATTTTCAACAGTATGAGTGAGAAGCAACTCAGATTGATTGGACATTGTCTTGCAAACCGGATGGAATTGATTCCTGAATATAAAACGGGCATCATTCATTTGACCCAGGAGGACTTCAAAGATTACAGCATAGGGCGCGGTGATACGGAAGGGATTGTCAATTATGTCCTGATGTTGCGAAGCATGCGAATAGCTGTCTTCATTACAGATCAAAACAACGTGGTAAAATTGTCGTTCCGTTCAAAAGGGAATGTCTCCGTTCAGGAACTTGCACGTGAATATTTTGGAGGAGGAGGTCATAAGAATGCATCCGGCGGAAGTAGTAAAAAAAGTCTTCCGGAAGTAATCCGTGAAGTGAAAGAAATCCTGCCCATGTATCTGCAGAAGCAGGGATTGCTCAGTGTGAAATAGTCATCATTATTTTGAAAATCGATAAATAACATCGTTATGAGAACAGGAATTTATACTGCACTTTGCCTTGCAGCGCTTTTTGCATGCCAGGATATGCAATCCCAAAAGGGAGGGATTAAAACCACAAAATCCGGATTCAAATACATTCTTGCCAGGGATGAAGCAGGCACGAACGTGCTGGGTGGCCAATATGTCCTTTTGCATTCAGTCATGAGTCACAATGACTCAGTGCTCACAGATACACGCCTGGGCCAGGGAAGACCAACTGTGGTCAAGGTGGAAGCGAATGAAGCAGATCGCAGGGGTGGTTCAGCTCCAGTGCAGGATTTGCTTGAACTCATGAGTGTCGGCGATAGCGCAAGACTGTTTTATCCGATTGATTCATTTCCGACCAAACCACCAAGATTGAAAGACTTTGAAGAGGTGACTTATGACCTCGTGGTTCTCGATATTTTCGAAACTGATGAAGAAGTACAAGCCTATATGGACGCAGAACGTGAAAAAGTAAACGCGCCTCTCAAAGAAGCTCAACAACGCGAGCAGGGCGTAGTAGAATCGATGGCATCGTTTTATGAATCTTTCAAACGGGGTGAAAAAGATGCCCTATGGCAGACAACAGATTCAGGTCTGAAATACATTGTATTGGAAAAAGGTGCGTCTGGGCTTAAAGCAAAGCCAGGAGAAATTGTGAGGGCGCACTCATATGGTTTCTTTGTATCGGATGGGAAAAAATTTGACAGTTCATTCACCGGTGGTGCCACTTACGATTTTCCACTTGGCATGAATACAATGAACAAGGGATGGGAAATCGCATTTGCGCTTCTTGCCAAAGGTGATAAGGCTGTCCTGTATGTGCCTTCAAAACTGGCATATGGTGAGCAAGGCCACCCCGGTGGTATTCCTCCCAATTCCGATCTGTTCTTTTATGTAGAATTCGTCGGTATCGGTGAGGTGGATTAATTCGGATCGCGTCTATCAACAAAACAATAATTGCAATGACAACTGAACACTTCAAAGCGCTACAACAGCGTGCCGACGTCTTAAGGAGGTATCTTTGACGTCGATAACAGGATAAATCAACTGGACGAGAAAGAGCAGCTTACGCTCAATCCCGATTTCTGGACACAGCAGGAGAATGCGCGCAAAGTGATGTCTGAGATTAAGACTCACAAGCACTGGATCGCACAATACAATATTGTGAAAGAAGCTCTCGATGAGATTGAAATTTTCATGGAGTTTCAGCAAAGTGGTGAAGCATCCGAGGATGAAGTCGATGCAAAGTATCGCCATGCCCTTGAGATCATCGATGATATAGAATTCCGATCTACCCTCGACAAGCCTGAAGATGAGCTCAACGCCATCCTTGAGATCAACGCCGGTGCGGGTGGTACCGAGAGTTGTGACTGGGCTGAGATGCTCTTACGTATGTACCTGATGTGGGGAGAAAAATCAGGTTATAAAGTGTCAGAACTCTGGCGCACGAATGGTGATGTTGCCGGCATCAAATCTGCGGGTCTCGAGATCCAGGGCGAATATGTCTATGGTATGCTCAAAGGAGAAAATGGTGTACATCGTCTTGTACGGGTAAGCCCATTTAATTCTCAAGGCAAGCGCATGACGAGTTTCGCATCTGTATTTGTCCATCCTGAAATCGATGATACGATAGAAATTGAAATCAATCCTGCAGATATTGAATGGGATACATTCCGTTCCAGTGGCGCAGGTGGTCAGCACGTAAATAAAACAGAGTCCGCCGTTCGTGTAAGGCATCTTCCAACCGGTATCGCTGTAGAATGCCAGCAGGAGCGCTCGCAACATATGAACCGTGACAAAGCACTCCAAATGCTCAAGTCCCGTCTCTATGAACGCGAACTCCAAAAGCAGCATGCAGAACGCGAAAAAGTTGAATCAGGTAAGATGAAAAACGAGTGGGGTTCACAGATCCGTAGCTATGTCCTCGACGATCGCCGCGTAAAAGATCATCGGACTCAGCATCAGACTGGAAATACCGACGCTGTCCTCAATGGTGACCTCGACGCCTTTCTGAAAGCGTATCTGATGTGGGGGAAGAATTGATTCTCGATTTTCGATTCCCGATTTTCAATTAGTCAAGACTGCCTCGCAGTAGTATACATCGAGAATCAACAATTCAATATTTTGATTTCAAAGCGAGAAATAAGAATTGGAAATTAGGAATCAAGAATTGAAAATCGAGAATTGAAAATTGCCCTATCCCTTCAGCTCGCTCTCCCTCTTCCCTGCAAGATCAATTAAGAAAGCCCATTCCATTGCGGTCTCGCGAAGACGTTCGAATCGGCCGGAGGCGCCGCCGTGACCTGTTTCCATATTGCAATACATCACGAGTGGATTTTTATCTGTTTTCATCTCGCGGAGTTTTGCAACCCACTTTGCAGGTTCCCAATATTGCACCTGGCTGTCGTGTAACCCCGTCGTCACCATCATAGCAGGATAATCCTTTGCTTCTACATTGTCGTATGGAGAATAGGAGAGCATATAGTCATAAGATGTCTTGTCATTGGGATTGCCCCATTCATCATATTCACCAGTGGTGAGTGGAATGTTCTCATCAAGCATTGTTGTAATCACGTCCACAAAAGGAACAGCAGCGATCACACCTTTCCACAATTCAGGTTTCATATTCACGACTGCACCCATCAGGAGACCTCCCGCACTTCCTCCCATTGCAAACAGATTGTCAGGTGCTGAATATTTATTCTCGATGAGGTATTGCCCGCAATCAATAAAGTCATTGAAGGTGTTTTTCTTTTTAAGCAGTTTACCATCTTCGTACCAATGCCTTCCCATTTCTTCACCTCCGCGAATATGTGCGATAGCCCACACGAAACCACGATCAAGTAACGACAAGCGCGTATGACTGAATGAAGGATCCATACTCGCGCCGTAAGACCCGTAGGCGTAGAGCAGACAGGGACTTGTAGCATCTATGGGTGTGTCTTTGTGATAGACGATCGAAACAGGCACTTTTGCCCCATCCCGTGCAGTAGCATAGATACGCTCTGAAACATAATTTGCGGGATTGAATCCACCCAGTACCTCTGTCTGCTTCAAGAGTTTTTTCTCACGACTTTGCATGTTGTAATCATACACAGTTGACGGAGTCGTCATTGACTGATAAGCGATCCGCAAAATGTCGGTGTTGAATTCAAGATTCGTAGTAGCATAAGCAACGTAAGCGTCTTCGCCGAAATCGACGTAATGCTCCGCGCCATCCTGATGCATTATGCGCAGATTACGGATACCGTTGATGCGTTCTGACAAGACGATATAATCTGAAAACAGCTCCATGTCTTCGAGGAGTACATCTTCGCGGTGTGGAATCACTTCGACCCACTGTTCCTTTGTTGTTTTTGTTTCAGGGCATTTCAGGAGTCGGAAGTTCTTCGCATTGAGATTTGTCTTCACGTACCAGTTGTCGTCCATGTGTTCGATGCTATACTCAAGATCGCGTTCACGTGGTTGAAACATGCGGAATTCTCCATTAGGGTTATCAGCTTCCAGAATCCGGAATTCAGTTGAGAGGGTTTGAGAAGAGCCTTGTATCAGATACTTCTTGGATTTTGATTTGAAAATGAATGGGTAAAACGTGTCATCCGCTTCATGCCAGATCATGACATCCTGCGATTGATCGGTTCCCAGTTTATGCCGCCAGATTTTATCCGGTCTCAGAGTCTGTGCATCCTTTGTCAGATAAAACACCGTTTCGTTGTCATTACCCCAGACTCCATATCCATCGGTATTCTGTATTGATTCAGGATATAATTTGCCGGTATTAATGTCTTTGAAACGCAATGTATAGATGCGTCTGCTCAATGTGTCTTCACTATAGGCAAGGATGTCGTTGCTTGGGCTTACCGCCAGATCTCCGATCTGAAAGTATTCGTGGTCAGCAGCAAGGACATTGACATCAAGCAGAACTTCCTCCTGTGCTTGCGCGGCGTTTTTCGTGCGTATATAGATAGGATACTCTTTGCCCTCCTCATGTTTAGTAATGTAGTGGTAACCGTTATCAAGGTAAGGGACAGACATATCGGTCTGTTTGATACGACCTTTGAGTTCTTCAAACAATTTGTCCTGATAGTCTTTTAGATGAGACATGACCTCGTCACGATAGGTATTCTCCGCGGTGAGATGGTTGATTACCTCTTCATTCGTACGATCATTGAGCCAATAATAATTGTCGATTCTCGTATCACCGTGGATTGTCAGTTCTTTCTGTTTTTTGGCGGCGACAGGAGGCTGAAGGGCGACGGCCTTAGGATACATTTCACTTGGCATAGGGTTTTGTTTGTGTTCGGTCTGACAGTCGCTGAGCAAAAGCGCGCCAGGTAATGTGATGAAAATGACAATCTTATTCATGGTCCTCTTTTTTTATTGGAAAGGCCCGCGAAGATACATATTAGGCCTAATCATCTTGCGGAATGGCTGTATTCGTAGACACACGAGACTATGTGCTCGATGAATTTAAAGTTTGAGCAGTGAGCTCATGCAGCCGCTGAAATTGATAATGTTGAAATTGCCGAAAACAAATCCACTGCAAGAGCAGTTTTCTTTATGTTTACTGTCTGTGACATATCCAGAGACGTTTGAGACTAGGTACCTCATATAAACAGATCATCACTATCTCGCTGCCTATCATGCTTGGCAGCGCTGTACAGAATATTGTAGCACTTACTGACAGTATCTTCCTTTATCACCACAGTGAGACGGACTTTGCAGCGATGGGTTTCGTTGGCGTGTTTTACCTCGTCATCGCAGCGATTGGCTTTGCCTTTTCAAAGGGTGGTCAAATCATGATTGCGCGCAGGGCGGGAGAGGCAGACACACAGGGTGTAGGGAAAAGTTTCTATGCAATGTTGTATTTCTCATTGTTACTGGCGCTGGTGATGTTCTTGTTTATGAAATACGGTGCGCTCTATGTGTTTGAAATATTTGTCCAGTCGCCAGCGATCTTAGAAAAGAGCATGGAATATCTGGAGCCCCGAAGCTATGGTGTATTCTTCAGCTATTTGGGAGTATCACTCATTGCACTTTACACCGGCATTGCGCGCACAGCATTTATTGTCATAGATACTATCATCCTCGCAGTAGTCAACGGCTTGTTGTGCTATGCGCTTGTCTTTGGTCACTGGGGTATGCCTGCGATGGGTATTGCAGGAGCTGGATTGGCGAGTACGATAGCTGAGGTTGTGGCCTTTGTTGTGTTTATCATTTACATCTTACGCGATAAGCAAGTACGAAAATTTCACTTGTTCGCATGGCCTAAAATCAGTTTAAAATTGATAAGGCAAATGCTGAGTCTATCGTCTCCCATGGTTGTTCAAAGTATCGTTGGCATCGGAAGTTGGTTTGTGTTCTTTGGAATCATAGAAAATATGGGAGAACGCGCATTGGCTGTATCTAATGTCGGTCGCATTGTATATCTCATTTTGAGTATACCGGTTTGGGGTTATGCCACCGGCATTAATACAATGGTCAGTCAGTTCATCGGTATGCAGAAGCGGCAGGCAGTCGTACCACTGATTCTTAAAACGGCCAAAATCACGCTTGCCTCTACATTGACGATTGCATTGCCAGTCATCCTGCTGCCCAAATTTTTCCTTTATCCCCTCTTCGGTGGCACTGATCTCTCCATCCTCACTGATGCACAGCCGCTGCTGTTATTACTCATTGTCATTCTGAGTCTCTTCTCATTTGGCGGAATTTATTTCAACGGCCTCAGCGGGACTGGAGCTTCGGGCAAAGCGTTACTTGTGCAGTTGATCTGTTCTATCGTATATGTTGTATATATCGTTATCGCGGTCAATGTGCTGCACGCAAGTCTGTTATGGGTTTGGGGAGCTGAGATTGTCTATTGGGCGGTAGCCATCGGTCTTACGCATTGGTATCTCTTTTCACGAAGTTGGTACGGAATGGAAGTTTGAGCGGATTGTCGATTCTCAATTATCGATTTTCTATTTGTCGGGACACCAGATTAGCACGTAATGAATGATCAAATGAAGGCAGCATTCGCTGAAATGTTTGATAAGTTCGAAATCTGGCTCGATCTGGAGAAGATTGCTCTTGTTCATCAAGTTGCACCGCCTACCAAATGCACATCTCAGGCAAAGCCGAGTCATAAATCAGCCCTTAGCATTTCCTGTCATTGCACTGGTGTGAGCAATATCACTGGCCACGCTGATATATCTCATCTGTCCCGAAAGGTTCCACAGATACTTTTGACAGTCTCTAATTCACTAGCTAGATTTTGCAGATGGAATTTGCGATAAACACGATGAAAACCACCACCACAATAGTCTTACTTACCTGCTTATTCATGATGTCCTGCAAGTATGATGAAGTCTTGCCAGTGCAACCTGATCCGGGAGTTGAGGTCAGCTTCAGTTCAGATGTCTTACTCATCTTCAATTCAGGCTGCAATGTATCTGGTTGCCACAATGGCTCAGGACCAGATCCCGACCTCAGACCATCGGTAGCCTATGAATCCCTTTGGAGTGGCTCTTATATAGATACCATGATCCCTGAGAATAGCGAACTCTATTTATGGATGACCGGGGCACGCGGACTGCCAATGCCCCTGGAAGGTGTGAATGCAACATATGCATCGACTGTGCTCCAATGGATCGAACAGGGAGCGATTGACAATTGATGATAAATATTAATTGTGTGGACATGAAATCACAAATCAGCAGCGCGCAGAGAGTACTTAATATTCTTCTGTTGCTCACTATACCAGCCGTCTTCGCTTTTGCGCAGGAAACTGAAATCACTACCACGGTGGACAAACGTCCTGTAAAAAACATGTTTGAGAGTATCTGGATCATTGACAACCAGACTGTGTTAGTACCTGTAAAGGGCACATTTGAATTTGATATTCTGCATCGCTTCGGGATAGTGAAAAATGGATATGAGGATCTCTTCGGATTATACGCTCCTGCGAATATCCGGTTAGGATTTGGTTACGTTCCTATTGATCGGTTGATGCTCGGCTTTGGAATTACTAAAACAAACCTCACGTGGGATCTGAATGCCAAATATGCACTATTGCAACAGGCCCGGTCTGGGGGAAGCCCTTTAAGTATCAGCTACTTCGTAAATGCCGCAATAGATACACGAGATAAAGACTTCTTTACAAATCCCGCGGTCGTTGAGTCTGCGGATCGTGTTTCATACTTCCATCAGGTAATGCTTGCAAGGAAGTTTACGGACAGGTTTTCGTTACAACTCGCAGGGAGTTTATCGCATTTCAATACCGTGGATGCATTTGAGAACCCACAGGGTGAAATTGTGAACAGATGGAATAATGATCACCTGGCATTAGCTGTATCGGCGCGCTATCATATTGCGTCCTGGGTCAATGTCATTGCAAACTACGATCATCCACTTTCAGAACATGAGTTAGTAGATCCACAACCAAATATGTCTTTCGGACTTGAGTTGACATCCAGCTCTCATCAGTTCCAGATTTTCGCTGGGAATTTCTACAACATTACCCCGCAACGAAATAATGTGTTTAATAATAACAGCTTTGGTGATGGTGAAATCCTCATTGGCTTCAACATTACAAGACTCTGGAATTTCTAATTGACGCATTTATTTATTCATACGCTTTAATTGATGAAATGGAAAAAACTCCAAAAACCCAAAGTTCACGACGAAAATTTCTTTCACTCGGTCTGCTTACTAGTGCCTCTTTGATTACTCCCGCTGCAGCCCAGGGAATTGAGTCAGAGGATACCGAAACAATAAAAATGCTCACGCCTGATGGAAAACTTGTCGAAGTAAAGAAATCAGTTGTAGCAAAAAGTGAGAATCGGAGTAAGGCCCGCAATGAAGATATTTTGAAATGGTCGACTACGGCAAATAAAGCAAAATAGCATGCGTCATATCGAAGAGGAAGAGGCAAACCCACGTAGGGATTTTCTGATTACGAGTGCCCTCGGAGTTGCAGCGGCTGCATGTGGTAGTGCCGTTTGCTCATGCAAGAGTAAAAGCCCCTCAGAAGGGGAGAAGGTGCAGTTGCTCTCTCCAGACGGTGAGTTGGTTGAAATTGATTCTTCTGAGTTGAGATATGCACATAAAAGCATTGTTTCTGCTGAAGAAGCACGTATAGGAATTCCTGGCCGGAAATTCGTCATGGTCATTGACCTCGCACGATGTAATAATGCAAGAAAGTGCGTCACTGCTTGTCAGAAGATGCATCACCTTCCGGAGGAGAAAGAATGGTTGCAGGTAAAATTGATGAAGGATAGTCCTGAAGCTGCACCTTATTGGTTTCCAAAGACGTGTTTCCATTGCGACAACCCTCCCTGCGTTAAAGTATGTCCCGTAGATGCAACCTTCAAACGCCAGGATGGGCTTGTCCTCATTGACAATGAACGTTGTATCGGGTGCAAATTCTGCATGGCGGCATGTCCATATTCTACCCGGGTATTCAATTGGGCCGAACCCGATCTACCTGAGGAGATCAGTTGCATGGAATTTTCTCCTGAGACAAGCGTGCCGTCTAAAGTTGGTACTGTGGAGAAGTGTGACTTCTGTCCTGACATGGCTCGCATTGGACAGTTGCCTGATTGTGTTACCGCTTGTCCGAATGGTGTATTCTATTTCGGTGATCAAAATGAAGATGTCGTCACAAATGGAGATGAGACAATCCGTTTTAGTGAAGTAATCAAGGATCGTGGTGGGTATCGGTTTGCAGAGGAGTTAGGCACTGAGCCAAGGGTATGGTATCTCCCTCCACGTGACAGAATTTTCCCTGTTGAACGTGGACTTGAAGATCTCCCTGATAATATCAAGGACAGATTTAAGGATATCATGGAATGAGAACTAAATCAGAAATACAAGGGAACTAAATAATATAGTCTGTCATCACATCATGAAAATATCTAGCATAGGCGCGGACGTCCTGAGAATATTTGCCCCACAAATGGAGCGTACGAGTAAAAGAGAGAAAGTGTGGATTGCTTTTCTCCTTGTTGTAATGGCAATCGCTGCATACGCGCTATATCTTCAGATAACCATCGGACATTCTGTGACAGGAATGCGAGACAATGTAGTGTGGGGAATTTTTATTGCAAACTTCATTTTCCTGATTGGCTTGAGCTATGCAGGAGCTTTTATAGGCGGATTCCTGCAACTGTCGCGGGTTCAATGGGGCAAGCCCCTCATCCGCATGACACAACTGATGACGCTCGTTTCAATTATCGTAGGGCCTCTTTTCATTTTGTTATGTGTAGGGAGATTTGACCGGCTGCATTATTTATTCATATATCCTCGCCTGCAATCTCCATTGATCTGGGATGTCCTTGCTGTGATCACGTTTCTTGTCGGTAGTTTGCTGTTTCTTTATTTGGGATTGATCCAGGATTTTGCAGTTTATCGTGACGCAAACCTGAAGTTTCCAAAATGGCAACAGAAATTGTATCGTTGGCTGGCAATCAACTATACTGGCGCAGCAAGTCAGATCAAACGTCTCAACACTTCTCAGACGCTATTGGCCATTATCCTGATACCGTTATCCATTATTGTCGCGTCTATTCTTTCATGGATTTTCGGGATGACATTAAGGCCAGGATGGCATAGTACCATCTTCGGACCATATTTTGTCTTAGGTGCGATTTATTCCGGTTGTGGAGTATTGATTGTGATTATGTGGTACTGTCGTAAGCTCTACAAGTTGGAAGCATACATCACCCAAAAACATTTCACGTATCTCGCTTATATGTTGATAGTACTTGGTGCAGGCTACGGGTACTTTACGTTTTCCGAGTATTTCACCAGCTGGTATGGTTCAGAAAAATGGGACAACGAGTTGATCCATAAATTGTTCTCGGCAAGTGAATATGGTTGGTGGACACTTTTTGCTAACGTGGCCGGCGTAGTCCTTCCAATCACTGTAGCTGCCATACCTCGATTGCGCAAGCCTGGTTATTTGGCTCTGGCATCTGGTATTATGGTTGTTGCTATGTGGGTCAAGCGTTATCTGATTGTTGTCCCAACGCTGGAGACTCCTTTGTTGCCCGTGCAGGATATACGTCCTGAGTATGTGAAGTACTCTATCACTTGGGTTGAATGGGCGATGTCTTTTGGTGGAGTCGCCTTGTTTTTATTGTTACTTACCCTTGCTGCCAACTTTGTCACCTTGATCCCCGTATCAGGAGTCGCTGAAAGTGTACAAGCGGGAACACAGAATACTCAGAAGCAGTCATGAATATGAGAACAACATATCAAGGTGTTTGCGAACATTGGTGTATTCGCATGTTATTTATTGCCTTCTTCACAACTGCGGCTTTTACTTCACTCATCGGGCAAGATGAGAATGCCGGGGCACCGGCAGAGGACGCACCAAAGGAAGAAGAAGTAATCAAATCAAGAATGGCATTGACTGTGAATCAGTTTCCAGATTCTACCTTAGAACTCAATGCCCTGTTACGTGCGCGAATCGACGGCGCATATCAGAAGGTACCAAATGCAAACATTACGTTTTTCAATTTATCCGCTGATGGAGCAGAAACGGCAATAGGTGAGCTGAAGTCTGGTGCAAATGGCATTGCTACAATAAAAGTCGATGCCGGAAGCTTGTCTAAGGATAGTGAAGGATATCTATCATTCATTGCGCGATTCGATGGAAATGATGAGATGACAGGAAGTGAAGGGGATTTGCGAATTCAACGGGCAATACTTGAAATGACACCTGTCCCTTCAGACAGTTCTTATGCAGTTGCACTGAGTGCAGTATCTCTTTCCGGTGATAGCATCCAGCCGATTGCAAATGCTGTCGTTTCAGTGTTTGTCAAGCGGATGTTCAGTTCATTGAAAGTCGGTGAGGGTACGACCGATGAGACAGGATCAGTAGAAATTACATTTCCAAATGACCTGGCAGGAGATCAGGATGCGAATCTTGAAATCACCGCAATTATAGAAGAAACTGAAGAATTTGGGAATTTGTCCACGACAATGACTCAAAAATGGGGTTATGCCGTCTCCTATGAGTTTACACAGGCTCCACGGGCATTGTGGAGTCCACACCCTCCTAAATGGATGGTCATTACCTTTTTTGTACTTATGGTCGCTGTATGGGGGCACTATATTGTGATTATTTACCAATTGTTCCGCATAAAGTCACAGAAGTCATTTGAACGAGAAGGGGCACAAATTGAAACATAATGTCTCTTGACACGTTTGAATAGTTGATGTTATATACTTTTGTTTATTCTCTTAACAAACAGCATTTTAAATTATGAAAACGAATATTCTTGTAATGGCCGGTCTGATCGTAATCGCGGTTGTAGTGATGGCGTTTATTTCAGCTCCTAAGGAGACGAAACCATGGCCAGTACCTGACAGTTATAAAGCAATGAAGAACCCTGTCACTTTTGATAAGACAGCGGCAGCAGCATTGTATACTACGCATTGTAAGTCATGTCATGGCAAGGAAGGCCTTGGAGATGGTCCAAAAGCTGCTCAACTTGATACGCCAAGTGGCGATTTCTCTACAGCAACCTTTCAAAAACAAAGCGATGGCGCATTGTTTTACAAAACCTTAGAAGGTAGAGACGATATGCCGTCTTACAAAAAGAAACTTCCGGATCCTGAAGATATCTGGCAATTGGTGCATTACATGCGGCAATTTGCTGAGTAAGTTTTAGTTTCTTTTCCCCATTTAGAAAACGATCATGAGCAGTGACATGACAAAGATCAGGGTGACACCTGTCTCAGATCATGATGATTATGACAGTGGTGCTCGAATTTTACCGATGTGATTGAGAATTGAGAGTGAGAGATTAGTTAGACAACCTATAAAACAAAATAGCTATGAGAAGCAATGTTTGGATTTTCAACCTACTTTTTCTGATGGGGATTTTGGGAATCTCATCTTGTGAGGGAGATCAGGGTCCACTTGGACCAATTGGCCCGCAGGGTCCTTTAGGCCCGATGGGTGAAAATGGAGCCCAGAATTGTATCGACTGTCATGGGAATTCGCAATTAATCACCGCAAAACTCTTTCAGTGGGAGAATTCTGTACATGCCACAGGAGGGCATTTCGACCGGAATGCAACCAACTGTGCGATTTGTCATACCAGTCAGGGTTTTATCGAAAGGATAGGTACAGGTGGAACTACCACGGCAGCGGCAATTGAGGATCCACTTCCGATCAATTGTTATACCTGTCATAAAATACACCAGAGTTATACGCAGGCAGATTGGGCACTCACTCAACAAGCTCCTGTTACACTCTGGGGTGGTGGACAAACCCTGGATTTTGGAAAAGCAAATCTTTGTATCAGTTGTCACCAATCTAGGACTTATACACCGGCACTTCCGGATCCTACGACGGGCGGAACGGTGAACATTACAAGTTCGAGATATGGACCGCATCACGGACCGCAGGGAGAAATGCTTCCTGGTATCAATGGATATGAGGTTCCTGGACCGCAAGCATATGAAAACTCAGCCCATACATTGCTTCTCGCGAATAACGTGCGCCATGCTTGTATCGCTTGTCATATGGCCACAGTACAAGGTATTGCGTCCGGTGGCCATACCTTCCGGGTCATCAGTGAAGAAGGGGCCATCAACACGGCGGCATGCGTAGAGTGTCATGCCGTTGCGAATGATTTGTCGGCTCTGGTGGATGATCGTCAGGGACAGATCGATGCGCGTTTGGAAGAACTGAGGCTGCTCCTTATCGCCCGTGGATTACTCAATGCCACCACCGATCTCGCAATTCCAGGATCATTCGAAGGACACGAGGCGGGAGCCCTATTCAATTATAGGTTCGTACAGGAGGATCACAGCAGAGGCGTACATAACTTCAAGTATGCAAATGCACTGCTCGTAAACTCAATTGCTGTCTTACAATAGTCGATACATTAAAGGACGTATTGTAAATACATCATGCAATGCAAAGCGTAACTAGTCCACAAGTGAGGTTGATTCGGAAAGCCTGTTTATTTTTCCTGATACTGTTTCTTGCCTCAAGCGTAGTGAATACCGTTACAGCTCAAGATGAAGTGCTGTCCGTGGAAAAAGACGTCAGGCCGGTGAAAAATACCTTCGAAAGTATCTGGCTCATTGACAACCAGACAGTGATGGTGCCAATCAAAGGGACGCTTGAGATGGATATCCAGCATCGATTTGGAACATGGGAGAAAGGTTATGATGATTTCTTCGGTGTATTTGCTCCATCGAATATGCGGATTGGGTTCGAATATGTTCCCGCAGAAAGGTTGCTTGTTGGGTTCGGCTTTACAAAGCAAGACCTGCTCTGGGATTTTTCAGGCAAGTATGCATTGCTTCGACAAGGAAGATCAGGAGGTTCTCCGCTTAGTATGACTTACTATGTCAATGCGGCCCTTGATTCACGAAAAGAAGGCAAAACGAATTTTACAGAAAGCACGGACAGGTGGTCCTTCTTTCATCAGGTGATGGTGGCAAGAAAAATCTCTGAGGCTTTGTCATTGCAGATCCATGGAAATGCTTCCTGGTTCAATTTCAAAGATCCTGTGTTCGATATTGAAGGTGTGCCTTTGGGACGAGATAAAAATGCGCATTTCAGTGCAGGTGCTCTGGCGAGATTGAAGTTCTCAAATGTTCTGGGTGTGATCGTTGCCTATGACCAACCAATAACAAACCACCGATTTGCTGACCCTTATCCCAGTCTGAGCATTGGCCTCGAGATGGTGACCAGTTCACACGCATTTCAGGTCTTTGTTGGTAACTACAAGAGTATACTTCCGCAATACAATAATTCCTTCAACCAGAACAACTTCGGAGACAACGAGATCCTCATCGGCTTCAACATGAGCCGGTTGTGGAATTTTTAAAGAAAGGCAGAAAGGCGGAATGGCAGAAAGGCGGAAAGAATTTTCAATTGCCGATTCTCAATTCTCGATTGATGTATGGTTTAATGTCCTCCAAGAATAAACCGGCCAGTCAGAAGTTCATTTGCACCTTGTTTGCCAGTCGAATGGACAATTGACAATTGAGAATCCACATTCAACCCTTCTGCCCTTCCGCCATTCCGCCGTTCTGCCCTTCCGCCATTCCAGCTTCTCCTGTTTTCCCGATTTCACCGATTTCACCCTTTCTTCAGACACATTCACACATCTCATATATGACAGATATTTGGTCTATATTCGCGCGATATGCGTCTGAAAAGTCTAAAACTCAAGGGCTTCAAGAGTTTCGCCGACGAGACCGTGATCCATTTTGATCATGATGTCATTGGTATTGTTGGTCCGAACGGCTCTGGGAAGTCTAATATCGTTGATGCCATCCGATGGGTGCTTGGTGAACAGAAAGGAAAGGAACTCCGGCTCGAGAGTATGGGTGATGTTCTCTTCAACGGGACCAAGAAACGAAAGGGAGGAAATGTAGCCCAGGTCTCCATCGAATTCGACAACACCAAAAACATTCTCCCGACAGAATATCAGTCTGTTGAAATTACCCGCATCCTGTACCGCAGTGGTGAAAGTGAATACCGTCTCAATGGTGTCACCTGCCGACTCAGGGATATTCGCGAACTCCTGCTGGATACCGGTATCGGATCAAACTCCTATGCTATCATCGCCCTTGGAATGGTAGATGACATCCTTCAGGACAAGGATCATGCGAGACGCCGGATGTTTGAACAAGCGGCCGGGATATCCAAGTATAAACAACATAAGCATGAGACTCTTCTCAAGTTGAAGAGCACCTCTATAGATCTGGATCGCGTCGATGATCTCTTGTTTGAAATCGAAGGCAATCTGAAGACGCTAGAGACACAAGCCCGTAGAACAAAACAGTATCGGGACCTCAAAGAAAAATATAAAGACCGTTCACTACAACTCGCTGTTCGTAAGAATGCACACCTCAATCTCCGTTTCAAAGAATTGAACGTGCAGATCGAAGATGAGAAAGACGTCCTCCGCGTACATGAGGCAAACATGCACAAAAAAGAGGCTGAACTCGAAAGGATTAAAAAAGATAGTCTCGACGGTGAAAAGATTGTAAGTGAGAAACAGCGTGAGCTCAATATTCTGATCGGACGAATCAGGAGTATGGAGAGTGAAAAAGGTCTGCTTGAACAGCGTACCGCATTTCTTCAGGATTCTGTGAGAAAACTCGAAAAGCAGAATACAACAAACAGCGCGAAGACCGATGACATTCGCAATACACTGGAAGAGAAATCACATGCTCTCAATACTGCTTCACAAAAAGCGGAAGCATTGAAAGAACATGTGCGTGAAAAGCAGGCGCATAAAGAAAGTGTTCAGCAAACTTATGATCAGGCCCGTACGCAAAGAGATCACTTCTCTTCATCTCAACAGGCAATTGAGGATGCCCATCTTGATCTTGAGAAACGGAAGGCTACCTATGTCGCTCAGCTCGAGCAGTCAACGTCTCTCAGGTCTGCTTACGCTGCTGAGATGCAGCAACTCCAGGAAGAGATCCATAAGAGAAGTCGTGAGCAGAATGAGCTTTCTGCAAGTCTCTCTACATTGACTCAGAGGTTGCACGTCCTTGAATCGGATGAAGAATCGAGGCTGATGAGAATCCGTGAGTTGCAGGATGATATTGCAAGGCAGAAAGACTCACTCCATGTTACCCATCGCGCATTGGATTCTAAACAGAACGAATGCGATCTGATAGAAGAGATGGTGGAAAAACTCGAAGGCTATCCGGAGTCTATCAAATATCTCAGTAAGTCTTCAGTCTGGAATGTCAAAGCCACTTTGCTCTCAGATATTATTTATTGCGATCCTGTACATCGCGCTAAAGTCGAATTTGTTTTAGCTCCTTATCTCAATCATTTTGTTGTTGAAACAGTAGATGAAGCGGCGCGCGCTATTCAGTTATTATCAAATGCTCAGAAGGGTAGGGCGCAGTTTTTCATTCTTGATCATTGTCGTAGCAGTGAAACTCCCGTGGCTCCTCCGGATACTGAACCGTTGATGACATTCCTGGAATTCGAACCGAAATATTCGGCGCTTGTCGGTGCATTGCTTGGTCACGTGTTTGTCACAAATGGTTCACCGGCTGATAGTCGTTATTCTGGTGACATGTATGCTCAATATACAATTGCAGATAAGGCTGGAATCATGTTTAGATCAGGCCCTACAATGTCAGGTGGTTCCGTCGGTCTCTTCGAAGGAAATCGCCTGGGTCGTGTGAAGAATCTCGAGCATCTGAAAGCGGAAATTGGTCGTTTGCATAAAGAGCATGACACGCTGAACCAGATTGTGAGAAAGTCTGAAGATGAACTCACACAACTCCAGGATGCCGCAAACACCGGTGATGTCGACTCACTGCGTCGCAAGCTCTCAGTAGAGGAACAAAAACTCGCGGAATGCAAAGCGCACCTACTCAACGCAGAGACTGGATATGCAATTGCAAACAGACGCTATGAAGAAGCTGAATCGACATTGTCTTCGGTACGCTTTGCCCTTGATCAGGCACAGATTGAAGCGGAAGAATTGAGACGAACGATAGACCAGAATACCTCTGACCTCGACGACATGGATGCTGACTTTCATCGTATGCTCAATACATTCTCTGATGCAAGTGCAGAGCATCAGGAAGCGCATCTCGCATACGTCCAGCAATGCAACGTTGTAGAAAATCTTGCACATGAGATCACGTTTCGCAATCAGCAGATGGAAGAACTCCTTGCACAATTGGAACTAGATAAAGTTCAGTGTGATGCGGAGTTGCAATCCATCGGTGAGATTGGCATGCAGATAGAAGCCATCACCAATGATCTGATTGATCTGTACGGCACAAGAAAAAGTCGCGAGGCAGATCTGTCTACGTCTGAGCAGAAATATTTTGAAGCAAGGAATATTATCCATGAACTTGAAGAGAAAATCCGATCGATAAACCGCGAACATCAAAACTCGCAGTACCTCATCAATGAACTCAAAGAAGAACACAATGAGATTCGTTTCAAACTTGCTGCTGTTTCAGAACGTTTGAAGATTGAATTTCATACTACACTTGAAGAACTTGAAAGTCTTGCGACGGATGAAGATTTGCCGCTTGAAGAGTTGGATCTGAAAGTAGACCGGATGCGGAAGCGGATCGAAGGCTTCGGAGAGATCAATCCGATGGCATTGGAAGTCTATGATGAAATGAAAGAGCGCTACGACTCGATCAACGGGCAACGACAGGATATTCTCGATGCAAAACAATCCCTGCTCGATACTATAGACGAAATCGACAATACTGCCACGCTGAGATTCACTGAAGCGTTCGGAAAGATCCGTGAATACTTTATTGATGTCTTCCGTCATCTCTTTACAGAAGATGATACCTGTGATCTTATTCTCGTTGATCCGTCGAAACCACTGGAGTCAGATATTGAGATCATGGCAAAGCCAAAAGGCAAGCGACCGAAGTCTCTCAGTCAACTTTCCGGCGGCGAAAAGACGCTTACAGCAACAGCATTGCTCTTTTCATTGTACCTCCTGAAGCCTGCACCGTTCTGTGTATTTGATGAAGTAGATGCACCACTGGATGATGCAAATATTCAGAAGTTCAATAAGATCGTCAAAAACTTTTCCCGCGATTCACAGTTTGTGATCGTGACACACAACAAGCAGACGATGGCGGCTGTAGATGTGATTTACGGTGTCTATATGGAAGAGCAAGGGATCTCGAACCTGAGCGAAGTAGATTTTAGATTTTTAGAGCATGAAGAAGTGCTGGAGGAAGTGGAGGTGTAGGGATGAAAAAGGTTGTTTTAATAAACATGGCATATTTTTGATCATTATGAATTTGCTTGATCGTATTACCATTGATACCGAGATTTGTCA
This sequence comes from Bacteroidota bacterium, assembly GCA_031400515.1. GTDB lineage: Bacteria > Bacteroidota > Bacteroidia > Chitinophagales > Saprospiraceae > DATDQA01. Next base: position 1,478 of record JANNQA010000130.1, on the reverse strand, counting down.
TGGGAAGCCGACGATTCGAGGCTTGAGATATCCTGTTGAGAATATGCTGGAACTGCTTGCTTCTGGGATGACCAATGAGGATATCTTATTGGATTATCCTGATTTGGAGCATTAGGATCTTTTGGCGTGTATTGAATATGCTGCTCGTCTCACTCAGATCAAGAGCATTTATCGAATTGCATCGTGAAATTTCAATTGATGAGAAGAGGGTGTTGATTACCAAAGACAATGATTTCCTTGAGACATTTCTGTTGAAGGGTAGACCTGATAAATTGATCCTTGTCAAGACCGGAAATATTCGAAATACCGAATTACTTAAGTTATTTACAGACAATTTGGCAAGGATGATTGAATTACTTGCTCATGGCAATCTTGTGGAGGTCACACGTTCAGAAATCACGCTGCACAAGTGAAAGAAAGGGGTTTCACCGAGCGGCGGAGTGGTACCTTCATCCTATCCATTGGGCCAAACACCACCTCAAGCAATCTCTTCGTCTATTAATTAAAAACACGATATCCTTTTTACCTGATCTTCGGCCTATGAGACTATTAATCCTCCCGGTACTACTGGGCTGCCTGCTCCAGGCAAACGCACAAAATTCTACTATTACTGGATCACTTGCCGACGATAGTGGCAAACCTGTTGAATTTGCTAACGTCGTGCTTTACACCCCCGACAGCACTATTGTCAAAGTGGAGACCACTGACGAAACAGGGGCTTTCTCCATTGCTAATGTGAAGGCTGGTAACTATTTCCTTGAAACAACATGCATTAGCTATGAGAATTTCGTGCTTCCTAATCTGGAAGTCATTTCAGGGCAGGATCTTGATCTTGGTCAGCTTAAGATGTCTGTGGCTGCGGTAGAACTGGAGACTGCCGTGGTGAGTGCCACTCGTGCATTAGTCGAAATCAAGCCCGACAGAACCGTCTTCAATGTCCAGGGCACGATCAATAGTGCCGGAGACAATGGACTCAGCCTGCTCCGTAAAGCCCCTGGTGTCCTCGTTGACAACAACAACAATATCTCTGTCCTGAGCAGGTCAGGGGTCCTTATTTATGTGGACGGGAAACGCTTGCCGCTCTCAGGTGACAATCTCACTAACTATCTGGAGAATCTTCCTGCAGAACAAATAGACCGTATCGATATCATCTCAAATCCAGGTGCACGTTATGAGGCAGAAGGTAATGCAGGGATTATTGACATCCGTCTGAAAAAAGATATCAATCTCGGTGCAAATGGATCAATTAGTACTACCTATAGCCAAGGTCAGCGAGCACGTGGCAATGTGAATGCAACCGCCAACTATCGGAATAAGTCATTGAATTCATTCGGGTCTCTTGGATATAATGAAGGCGTATCCTACAATGAAATGTACTTCCTCAGCTTTCAGAATGGATTGGAGCTGGATGAGATTGTCCTGCAGGAACGTGATCACAATGGCATCGACTTCCGCATTGGCACTGACTTTTTTCTGAA
>JANNQA010000127.1:0-7318 GCA_031400515.1 Bacteroidota bacterium | reverse complement strand
CAGTCGGTCGGACAAGTTTTACGCTCCTTCCTCATGAAACGTCTTCCGCCCAGTCGGTCGGACAAGTTTTACGCTCCTTACCGATGAAACGTCTTCCGCCTGGTCAGTCGGACAAGTTTTACACTCCTTCCCATGAAACGTCTTTTTACAAGTTCCCTCATGAAACGGTGTTTTGCTGTTCTCCCATTGAAATGGCGTTATAGCTGCTTATCTCAAAACAGCCAATACTTTGTAATCTTTTGATCTCCTTTTACACTGAGTTGACGTTTGACATAGACATTCACCACTGAATATCAATTGTTTTCATATGAAAAGAAGTCTTGATATCTCAGTAATCTCAGATGCTCACCTGGGGACTTACGGTTGTCACGCTGAGGAACTCCTGAGGTACCTGCGTTCGATAAAGCCACGAATTTTGATCATCAATGGCGACTTTATCGATGGATGGCAGTTTCGCAAAAAATATTTTCCACGAACGCATCTTGAGGTCATCCATGAAGTGATCCAAATGGCCATCCAGGGAGTGAAAGTCTACTATATCACAGGTAATCATGACGACTTTCTGCGAAAATTCTCAGATGTGGATACAGGCCCAATCCATCTCAAAGACAGTCTGATCCTTCAATTGCAGAATGAGAAATATTGGTTCTTTCATGGAGACATCTTCGATGCTTCTGTTATGATTTCTCCATCACTTGCCCGAATCGGAGGATTGGGCTATGACTATCTCATTCGTATCAATAGGTTTGTGAATAGATGGCGTGCTCGTCTTGGGATGGGCAAAATTTCTTTCGCGCATGCCGTAAAGCGTTCAGTAAAGCATGCTGTCCGTTATATTTCAGATTTCGAAAAACTCGCTGTTCAACATGCGGTCAAAAAAGATTGTCAGTATGTGATCTGCGGTCACATTCATCGCCCAACCATCACCAGACATGAGATGGCCGATGGAACAGGTGTCACATATATGAACTCTGGAGATTGGGTTGAAAATCTCTCTGCGCTGGAAATGCGTGATGGCCAGTGGCGTATTTATAAATATGAACCAATCATCCCTGAGGAAGGAATGATCAAAAGTACTCCCGTTGAAAGTTCAATAGTATCGCAGCCAGACATCTTACGCCGAAAGATCTTCAATCCAGGAGATATTCCACAGGTATGGTTTTGAGGAAGCCATTCGCTGTTCGCCGTTTGCTTGGGATGCGCAAGTTATCGACAAACGGTAACCTCTTTTCTTTTTGAGTCCCGATGACGCTCCTCCTGCGTCGGATCTATCGGGATGTCGCTGCGCTCCATTTGAGTTTGAGTTTGCACTTGCACTTGTATTTTCTTTAGCTCCTCGGTAGCGCCTGCCCCACAATCCATGGAGCGCCAGCCTCCTGCAATCCGCGTTCTAACTTTGGTATTTCCATATTAGTGATAGCGTCGAGTGATGATTCGATTTCTTTCAACTGCATCTTTGCGATCTCAAGACTTTCTTTGTGCATTTCTGTTGGTCCATAGGTGGTACTCAATCCTCTTCTTGCAGTGCCAAGTCTTGAGTCAAGTGTTGGGCCGTCAAGTTCACCTATTTCTGCTTTAGCTTTATTGCCATTGACTTTTGAATCAAGATCAAGTAATGTATTATTTAAGCTAAAGAGCTGATTGACGAGTTCTGGTGAATCAATATCGGTGCGTGACAAAGCGGTGCGCATTGCCCGAACTCGATCAATATTTTTTCTGAGATTGATGTTGGTAGCCGAGACAGAATTCGACAATTCATCCAAAGTTTCCCTAAAGGCATCCATTTCTTCGAATGATTTTCCTTGCAGAGCTCCCTGGCGCAAGGGGACAACGTCAAAATTCACCGGACCGGCAAGAGTAGTGAGTTGACCATCTGCTTCTCTCAACAACGATACCGAATATGTACCTGGTACAGCCATCCCACTTGTACGTCGAAATGACTCGAATGGAGACTCGGACGCAGCGGATCTTGCATCCGGATCAATCGGCGCTTTTGACTGATAACGGAGATCCCATGTGACACGTGACATGCCTTTGCCTGATGAGCCTTCTATTCTGCGAATGACATTTCCTTGAGCGTCTTTGATTGAAAGCCAAACAAGAGGCTTCTGTTGACGTCGTTCTGCTTCCAGTGCTTCCCAGCCAGGAAATGGAACGTCTTTGTTTTCTTTCGCAAGTTCTTTCTCTGTTTCAGCGCGTTGACTCTTCAGTGTTTTCACTTCATCTGCGATATGATACGTGAATACCGCTCCAAAAGGAGGATTTGGCGCCGAATAGGCATTTGCACCATTAGACCCTCCGCCCCCGAAAGGCTGTGCATACCAAAGTGCATCACGGCTATTGAACAAATACCCGTCTTTTTGTATTGCTTCTTCAGTGACTTCTCGCAGCGGACTAATGTCATCGAGAATAAAAAAGCCACGACCAAACGAAGCACACACAAGATCACTCTCACGTCTTTGGATGGTAAGATCACGGAAGGAAATGGTCGGAGCTCCTTTGAGTTTCATCCATTCACCTCCACCATCTAAAGTGAAATAGATTCCAAATTCAGTAGCGGTAAAAAGTAAATTCGGTTTTATATGATCCTGTACAATGCGCCAGACAAGAGTCCTTTCCGGAATATTGCCTTTGATCGATGTCCATGTCTTGCCTCTGTCGGTGCTCTTTACCAAATAGGGATTGAAGTCGCCGTTCTTATGATTGTCTAAAGCAACATACACGGTATTCACATCATGGAGGTCAGCTCTGACGTCATTCACAAAAGCGGTAGCCGGTACTCCTGGCATAGAAGTGATTTCAATTTTACGCCAGTTAGCGCCACCATCTTCGGTGACCTGAACAATACCATCATCGGTACCTGCATAGATAAGTCCTTCCTGCAATGGTGATTCCCCTAGTGAAGAAATAGTATTGAAATTGGACATCGCCTTCAGATCCCATGGAGAATCCCAACTCTGTGCCTTCCCCATGATCGGAAGTTCAAGACGACTTTGACTACGTGTAAGATCTCCAGAAATGGGAGTCCAGTTATCACCGCGGTTTTCAGATTTCCAGACACGTTGCGAAGCAAAATAAATCCTGGATGGCTTGTGCGGACTCACAAGAATTGGAGCGTCCCAGTTGTAACGTTCTGCATCTTCACCGGCACGTGGTTGTGGTTGAATATACACTTGCTCCTTTGTAATCCGGTCCACACGATGTAATCCACCTTCCTGAGTTTCTGCATACATAATATTAGGATTACCGGGTTCAGTTGCAGACTGATGTCCGTCTGCACCGAGTGTGACATACCAATCAGCATTCGTGATACTACCAGATCTATCTGTACGCGAAGGTCCTCCATGACTACCATTATCCTGAGTACCTCCATACACGTGATAAAAAGGCAACTGATCATCGACGGCTACCTTATAATATTGTGTCACTGGAAGGTTGTCAATGAAACGCCAGTTTGAAGCGAGGTCATAGCTTTCATAAATACCACCATCAGAACCGACCAGGAGATAGTCCGGATCATCAGGTCTGAATGCGATGGAATGATTGTCCGAGTGTTTATTACGTTCCTGCAATTGTCTGAATGTCTTACCACCATCATCGGATACCTGAATACGCACATCACATAAATACAATCGGTCGTTGACGTGAGGACATGCGTAAAGCTCCTGGTAGTAATGCGGGCCGGTCCCACCTGAAACAACATCAGATTGTTTGGACCAGGATCCTCCACGATCAGTGGATTTATATACTCCGCCTGTGGTGCGATCAAGTTCTATGGCAGCATAGAGGACATCCGGATTGTGTGAAGAAATTGCAACACCGATTTTACCCATATTTCCTCGTGGCAATCCTCCCGAGAGCTTTTCCCATGTCTCTCCACCATCCAGGCTCCGATGCACACCAGACTCAGGGCCGCCTCCCATATGTGCAGCGACATTTCGATGTCGTTGCCAGGTAGCTGCATAGACACGATTTGGATCACGAGGATCTATTGCAATGTCAGTGACACCAGTCCACATATCATCACCCAATGTCTTTTTCCATGTTTTTCCTCCGTCGGCAGATTTATAGAATCCACGATCACCGCCTGCACTCCAGAGAGGACCTTGTGATGCTACGAATACCACATCAGAGTTTGTCGGATGCACGATGATCTTCGAGAGATGTTCAGAATTTTTCAGACCCATATTCTTCCAATTCTTTCCGCTATCAGTGCTTCGGTAGATGCCATCACCATAGCCCACATGACGACCACCAACATTTTCACCGGTACCTACCCATACGATGCTCGGATTATTGGGATCAATCGTTACACAACCGATAGAGTAGGAGCTCTCGCCATCAAAAATCGGAGACCAGGTGATGCCAGAATTCTCGGTTTTCCACACGCCACCTGAACCCACTGCGACGTACCAGATATTTTCATCACTCGGATGGATTGCGATATCAGCTATTCTTCCAGAAGTAAATGCCGGCCCGATGTTACGGAGTTTAAGTGCGCCGAATGTAGATTCTGAGAATGCTGACTTTTGTTCAGTCGTGTCTTTGGCAGCATCTTTTCGTCGTTGTTCACGCTGGGCATTCAGACCGATATACAATGTCGCAATCAGCAGAAGGAGAAATAACCTTTTCATCTTTTACTATTTAAATCAGAATATTCCAGGTGAATTAAAATAAAAATTAAAATCAAAATGCCAGCCAAAGGCTGACCAGCCTCTGGCTGGAAAATTAAAATGTAACCAGGGCCCAGTACCAAGGAACTAGAACCCAGCACCCAGCACCGAGGACCCAGCTCCCAATTCTCAAAACAAAACACCGGCAATTGCTGCAGTCATAAAACTTGCAATCGTACCACCAATCAATGCTTTCATGCCGAGTTCGGTGAGATTTTTTCTTTGGCCTGGTGCAATGGCGCTGATACCACCTATCTGAATTCCGATCGACGAGAAGTTTGCAAAGCCACATAGCGCGTAAGTTGCAATGAGCGCAGATTTTGGCAGTATCGTGCCGGCTTCGTTTTTCATTGCAGCGAGATCGACATAGGCGATGACTTCATTCAGTGCTGTTTTTTTACCGAGGAGTTGGCCTATTTCGAAGATATCCTGACTCGGGACACCAAGAATCCAGGCAATAGGAGAAAAAATCAGCCCAAGCACATATTCCATTGTGAGCCCTTGAAAACGACCATCAGTCGAGGCAGAGATGGCATCATTGATTCCAATCAGCCCACCTGTCCATGTCATGATGGCATTGACAAGTGCTATTAATGCGAGGAAAACGATGAGCATAGCGCCAACATTCACTGCCAACTTTACACCATCTGTAGTTCCTAATGCAATCGCATCAAGAACGTTGCTTCCCAGTTTTTCTTTAGGTACAGAAAGGTCACGGTTGATTTTTTCAGGATGTTGCTCGGGTAAAATCATTTTGGCTGCTACAATTGTCGCTGGTGCGCTCATGATAGAAGCGGTGAGAAAGTGAATGGCATACTCCGGGCCAAGCATCGTCACGAACAGTGCAAAGACGCCCCCTGCGATTGTGGCCATACCTCCTGTCATTACACACAGGATCTCACTTTTGGTCATGCCTTCGAGATATGGCTTGATGACCAGTGGAGCTTCGGTCTGACCAACAAAGACATTTGCAGCTGTCGAAAGTGATTCCGCTCCAGAAAGCAACATTACTTTGCTCATCACCCAGGCAATCCCATAAATGACCTTCTGTAAAATACCGAAGTAGTAGAGGATAGTGGCAAACGCTGAGAAAAAGACGATGGTAGGTAATACACGGAAGGCAAACATGAAGCCCAGCCTGAATGGCACCTGGGCCGGGGGAGTGACACTCATGTCAGTATGCATTATCCAGGCTTCATCAGGCCAAAAACCAAACACGAACGCCGCTCCGGCATCAGCAAATTGTAATAGAGATACAAAGCCATCAGCAATCCCATCAAATATGAGATAGACAAAAGGAACTTTGAAGACCAGCAACGCCAGCACAACCTGAAGAAGAACCCCGCCAAGAACCAATCTCCAATTGATCGCCTTCCGATCCGCACTCATCAAATAACAAATGCCAAGCAATACTACGACACCTAATGTGCCACGTCCCAGGTTTTCGATGAACATCATAGTGGCTGTAAAATAGGAAAGTAGTCGATAAATCCAGCAGGTAGCTGTCCACAAAACCTGGGGAATTTTTTACAAAAAATAAATATGCATCAATCTCTTGACAAGCTCAATTCTCTGTGATATATTTGTGATATCAAAATAATATCAAATCAACATTATCATGGAAAAGCTATTTCGCCCCGTCTCCGCCTACATTATGCTCGTATTGCTGATTCCCATTGGTATAGCCTTCACATGGAACTTTGTGGTATCAGGCCCAATATGGCCATCAGTGCTAGGTGTCATCGTATTTCTACTGATCTCACTTGGGTTCTTTTATATCACACCTAATGGATCAAATGTCATGACGCTGTTCGGCAAGTATGTAGGGACTGTAAAGGATAATGGATTCTTCTGGGCGAATCCTTTTTATCACAAGAAAGGAATCTCGTTGCGTGCGCGCAATTTTGAAAGCGAGAGGGTAAAGGTTAATGACAAGCGAGGGAATCCAATCCTGATTAGTGTCATCACAGTGTGGCGTGTCCGCGAAACATTTAAAGCAGCATTTGAGGTCGACGATTATACTGTTTTTGTGAAATTACAAAGTGATGCTGCTGTTCGTGGGCTTGCCGGCCAGTATTCGTATGACAACTTTGATGACGAACAGAAAGAGGTCACTCTCCGATCTGGCTTACAAGAAATCAATCATGCTCTGGAACTGGCTCTCACAGAAAGGCTTTCCATTGCAGGCATTGAAGTGATGGAAGCGCGTATCGGCTATCTGGCATATGCAGAAGAGATCGCAGGAGCTATGCTCAAGCGGCAGCAAGCTGAGGCTATTGTAGCCGCCCGCTTTAAAATTGTGGAAGGTGCGGTAAGTATGGTGGATATGGCACTTCATCACCTGTCGGAAAAGAATATTATAAACCTGGATGAGGAGAAGAAAGCTACAATGGTGAGCAACCTTATGATCGTCCTCTGCTCCGATAAAGATGCGACGCCTGTAATTAATACCGGGTCGCTATATCAATAAATAAGCTGCACGATTGATTCTTCGCTCTAATTTGTAAGCCTCATGGAGAAAAAAAAATTTGTGCTCAGGATTGATGAAGAGCTCTACCAGGCAATAGAGCGATGGGCTAATGACGAATTTCGTAGTGTGAATGGGCAGATTGAATGGATGTTGAACCAGGAATTGCGTGATGCAG
>JANNQA010000120.1:0-37622 GCA_031400515.1 Bacteroidota bacterium | reverse complement strand
CTGTGAGATCTCCTGTAGCAGGGTATCAGGATCATAGGCCGGTTGAGCATAGCCCATGCGGTTCATGATATCGACGACGATCTGTCCATCCACTTTTGTACCGGGGATAGGATCGATCACTGCATTTACGCGTTGGATACGACGTTCGCCATTGGTGAAGGTGCCGCTCTTTTCGAGGAAGGACGAGGCGGGTAGAATGACATCGGCCATCAGTGCAGTCTCTGTCATAAAGATCTCCTGTACGATGAGAATGTCGAGCTTGCCCAATGCTTCCTTTACATGGTTTGTATTGGGATCTGTTTGCACGAGGTCCTCTCCCATCACCCACATTGCTTTCAGTTTACCGGCGATGGCAGCATCGTACATCTGCGGAATTTTATAGCCGACGTGTCCCGGAAGTGAGACACCGTAGAATGATTCATACCGCGCTTTGTACTCAGGCTTGGTGACATCGAGATAGCCTGCTCCCTGATGTGGTTGCGCTCCCATGTCCGCCATGCCCTGCACATTGTTTTGTCCGCGCAACGGATTCACACCGACACCCGGACGACCGATATTGCCTGTGAGCAATGCGAGGTCAGCGATCTGCATCACCGTGAATGTGCCTTGTGAATGTTCTGTGACACCGAGTCCATGGAAGGACATGGCATTCGGCGCGGTAGCATAGGCGATAGCTGCTTTGCGCACGAGTTCGCGATCGACACCGGAGACTTGCTCCATCTTGTCGATATCGAGTTCCATCAGTGCGCTCTTGAAATCTTCATAACCTGTTGTGCGGTTGCTCACAAAGTTCTGATCGACGAGACCTTCCTTTACGATGTAGTACATCATCATGTTCAGCACAGCGACATTGGTACCTGGTCGGAGTTGCAGATGATGGTCTGCATACTTCACGAGTTCTATCTCGCGGGGATCGATGACAATGAGTGTCTTGCCCTTCATCGCCTGCTGCTTCATCTTCGCACCTGTCACCGGATGTGCGACAGTTGGATTCGCACCGATGATCATGATGCAGTCTGTGAACTCAAGATCCTTCACAGAGTTCGTCGCAGCACCTGTTCCGAATGTCCGTTGCAATCCCAACGCCGTCGGAGAATGACAGACACGGGCACAGCCATCGATGTTATTCGTCCCGATCACTGCGCGGATGAACTTCTGCATGAGATAGTTCTCTTCATTCGTGCATCGTGAAGAAGAGATGCCAGCGATATAGTCTGGGCCGTATTCTGATTTTATCGTGTTGAATTTATCGACGATGAAGTCGTATGCTTCATCCCATGTCGATTCCCTGAAATTTCCGTTGATTTTAATCAACGGAACACGCAATCGCTCGGGATGATTATAAAATCCGAATGCGTAGCGGCCCTTCAGACATGTATGTCCGGCATTGACTTCTGCGTCGTAAGGTGCGCGGATAGAAAGAATCTCATCACCTGTGGTGGACACTTCGAGATTGCAGCCGACACCGCAATAGGTACAGACGGTACGGGTCTTCTCTGTCGCATTGATCGCCTTTGGAACGAAGATATCTGAGATCGCACCCGTAGGACATGCCTGCGAACACGCACCACAACTCACGCATTCAGAATCAAAGAAACTCTGATCCATGCCTTTGATGATATGCGAATCAAATCCTCTGCCTGCCATACTCAGGACAAACTGTCCCTGCACTTCATCGCATGCGCGCACGCAACGATAGCAGTTGATACATGTCGACAGATCAGAAGTCATGTACGGATGACTGTGATCCTTTTCGTAGTGAAAGTGATTCTTGCCTTCCGGATAGCGCGAATGATAGGTATCAGAAGTGATCCCTACCCGCTCCGCAACATCCTGTAGTTCACACTGATTATTCGATTTGCAGTTGAGACAATCCAGTGGATGGTCAGTGAGGACAAGCTCGACGATATTTCTGCGGAGTCGTTCGATGTTTGGAGTATCGGGCATGATCTCCATATCCTCTGTGATAGGAGTATGGCAAGAGGCGACGGTACGCACTTTACCATTGCCCTTCATCGCGATATCTACACTGCATACGCGGCATGAGCCAAAGGGTTCGAGGTTCGGGGCATCGCACAACGTCGGAACAGAGTCTTTGCCTTTATATCGGCGGAGGAAAGAGAGGATGGTCTCACCTTCTTTGATGGGATAAGGGGAGCCGTTGATATAGGCGACTTTGGAGTGGCCGTTTTCACGCTGAGGTGATGGAGTAGATTCCGGTGATGGAGCTATGCGGAGCATGGATGCTAAGTTAAAACTTTAACCTGACCTCCATCGCTTGGCAACCTCGGAACGTCTGACGCAGGAAGACTTACGAGCGTTGCCTTTGACGACGGCTAGCGTCAGTTATACTTCTGACCTACAAATTGCAATCCAAAGTCACTGGTTAGTGCTGACGCTCGTAAGTCCTACGGACGTTCCGAGGTCAGCGGGAGGGGACAAACCTCGGAACGTTCGATGGAACTCTGACCTCGGAACGTTCGACGGAGGAGAACTTACGAGCGTCAGAGTGAGGTGCAGAGTATGACGTTCGTAAGTCCTACGGACGTTTCGAAGTCATCGAACTCCGAGGTCATCGAGGTTCATACTCCAACTCCTTCAACCAATCATCAAAATCTACTCTCTTCATCGCAGCCATGAATGTCTCCTTATCCTGGAATAGCTCAAACACAGTCGGGCGTGACAACCATGTCGGCGAGTCACTGATCAAAGTGTGATAAGAGATCCACTCATATTCGTAAAACGCCTTCGTCACCTTGTGTTTCTCTGGATTCCTGTTGATGTAAAGAATAAGCTGTCTTAAGTGATCTTCCGAGTTCACAATCTTTCTTTCATGTCGCTCTTCGAAGAGTTTACCACTTCGATGATATCTGACGTTGAACCATTTAGAATATGCACCTAGCAAGTGACGGAGCATGAACTGTATCTCCGGCTTTTTTCTGTTCGCATCTGTGGGAGGGTCAAGTGACGTAGACCACTTCACAAAAGGATCTTCACTGTCAGCATTCGCAGTCCTCAGCCAGCCGGTTTCATTTTCTGCTTTTATCCGTAAGGCAATATGGAAGTGGTTTCTCATCAGTGCATAACTCAATACGTCAGAGACAGAACCGAGATACGCTTCCATCAATTGGAGAAAATGATCGAAATCTGTGTCACTCGTAAAGAGTGGGGCTTTGTTCAAAACCTCGATTGTAAATATGGTAGTAGGCCCCTGGTTGGAGTGGGAGTTTAGGTGGCATGGGTTGAAGGTAAAAAGTTTCTAGTACCGCTGACGCTCGTAAGTCCTGCGGACGTTCCGAGGTCAGCTACGAGTTCGTTCAAATAAAATACTCCTTCAACTCCGCCTCAAAATACTCCAATGCATTCCTCACCGGCAGCGGAATCCCACCACCATGAGCACATAGCGAACCAATCGTCAGCGTATGCAGGAGATCATCGAATAAGACGCGATCGATCTTATAGCCCTCAAGTTGAGCTTTTGAAAGCATCTCTTCGGCACGCTTTGTACCAAGACGACAGGGGAAACATTTGCCACAGCTTTCATGCGCAGCGAATTGGAAAAGATGTTCGAGGTACTTCACCATCGGGAAGTCGCCGGGGATGCACACGACAGACGCATGTCCTAATAGAAAACCGGCGCTGGCAAAGGACTCGAAGTCGATGGTGAGATCATCTACTTTATGAATCGGGACCAAGCCACCTAGCGGACCACCGATGTGGAGTGCTTTGACAGATACTTTCCAACCATGACCGCATTTTTCAATCACATCGCGTAATGGTGTGCCCATCTCTACTTCATAGCAGCCGGGATTTCTAAAACGACTGTCGAGACAGACGAGTTTGGTGCCGGGAGATTTTTGCGTACCGATGCGTGCATACGCTTCACCACCGTTCTGCATGATCCAGTATAGAGATGCCAGCGTCTCGACATTATTGACAACAGTAGGTTTGCCGAAGAGACCATACTGAGCAGGATAAGGAGGACGTACACGGACTTCAGGACGTTGACCTTCGATGGAATTGATCAACGCCGTCTCTTCACCACAGATGTATGCGCCTTGCGCTTTGATGATCTTGAAACGAAAATTGAAACCAGTGCCAAGAATATTATCACCGAGAAGATGATGTTGTTCTAATTCTTCAATTGTCCTTTCAATGACTTCAACAGATTCCGGATATTCCGCCCGGATGTAGAGCACTCCCCATTCTGCACCAATCGCAAATGCGCCGATCATCATGCCGAATAGAACCGAATGCGGACGTTGTTCAAGAAGATACCGATCAGAGTATGCACCGGGATCGCCTTCGTCAGCGTTGCAGATGATGAACTTCGTATTGCCATCCGCATTCCGGCAGAATTCAAATTTCATTCCCATTGGAAAGCCAGCTCCTCCCCTTCCACGCAAACCAGATGCTTTGATATTGGCGATGATTTGTTCGGGAGAATTATTTGCGAGTGCACTTTGCAATGCTTCTTTGAAAGTCTGCATTCCCTCAAAGGGAGCTGTGAGTAATGCCGGACCAAGAGCTGTTGAATTATAATTGTCCTCATTACTGCCATTCGCGCTTCCATTGATCACTTTGGAAATCAACTCCGGTGTTGCTGCAGAATAGTTTTTTCCATTGTAGTAAAACGCGGCATTCTCATGACATCTTCCAAGGCAACACATTTCACCGATCTCATCTTCTTGGAAATGTTGCTTGAGATCTTCCACAAGTTTATCCTGTGTACCTGCACATAGACACACTGAGCCATTGCAGACATAGACTTTCTTTCCCTGATTTTCCGGTTTAGTAAAGTCATAGAAAGTTGCTGAGCCATACGTATTCGCGAGGCCGATCATGAATTCATCTGCGAGACGCTGGAGGTCTTCTGTGCGAGGGGTTCCTGTTTCAATAGCGAGTTGACCTAATTCATCGAAGAGATTATACTTAAGGCCCTTACGGCCGGAGAGATGACTGAGATTCTTTGACATCCGGATTGGAGTATTTAATCGTATGTGTAAGGTAGAGAAAAAGGCGAACGGGGCAACGGAGCAACGGTTAACGGTTAACGGTTAACGGCCAATAGCCAACAACCAGCAGCTAGTAGCCAGCAGCCAGTAGCCAGCAGCAGAAAACTGGCAGTACACATAGGGGCATACCTAAAAGCGTGTGTCTTAACTCTAAATCGAATCCTCATGGTTTTGAAAGAAGCGATTGTACCCCAGACTACTGCCGAAAGCCGGAAGGACGAGTTGATCAGCAGGCTCTCCATTTTCGAAGGCATGGATCCGGACTCCCTGGATCTGCTCAGGAAGATGATGGAACCGATGACTGTTCCTAAATTTCAATTCGTCTATCATCAGGGTGACCCTGCCTTGCATCTGTTCCTCCTCGCACAAGGAGTAGTCAAGATCGGCACGTTTCATTCTGATGGAAGAGAAATCATCAAACAAATCCTCCATCCAGAGGCGATCTTCGGAGAGCTCAGTGTCATTTGCGATGAACGACATAATAACTACGCACTCACCTTCAATACAGAAGTGCAACTCTATCGTATCAGTATTCAGGACTTCCGTGGACTACTTCAGAGATGTCCAGGTCTCTACTTCAACATCCTGAGTATGATCGGCAGGAAACTCAAGCATACAGAGAAACGACTCGAGTCTCTCATCTTCAAAGACGCGCGTGAAAGAATCGTGGATTTTCTGAAACAGAATGCAGAAAAGCATGGCATGCAAGTGGGCTATGAGATGATGTTTAAACACAATTTCACGCAACAGGATATCGCCAACTTCACAGGTACATCTCGTCAGACAGTGACATCGGTACTCAATGACTTGCGCAAATCCAATATGATCTACTTCAATCGCAGGAGTGTGTTGATAAGAGATATGGCCACTTTAAGATAATTTCGGATTTCGGATTTCGGAGCAGGGATTTCTGATTGCTGTTCTACATTCTATATACTGAAGACTGAGAACTTACCTACTTCACCGAATACCGATTACCGATTACGTGATTTGAGGACTGTGGACTGAGGACTGAAGACTGTCTTTAAGGAACGATCGGTATCTGATAAACTAACCTGTTATATCCTGAGAGATTTCCTAAGCCTCCCTTGATATTATTGAATACGGGAATTGGTTCGGCAAATGGATCATCGCGCGATATCAATTGCCTGGTTAATGAAGTGAAGTAGTCATAATATTCCGGAGTCACGGAACGCACTTCGATTAACAGATTGCCTAGTTCTTCGATATCCCCGAGAGTATAGTCCACGAAAGAAAAACTGAGTGACGAAGAAGCCCCTGTCTTAAATGCATCGATGAGCACACCTGTCTCATGGTGCTGATAGTAGCCGTCTTCATCCGGAAACTGGGGATTGATAAAGTATGCGCGCTCCTGCATGTCTGGATTATTGGTGGTCCCTACATTGATTGTTGTTGTCTGCACAAAGCTGAAATGAAAATATTGATGATTGTGAGGTTTGAAGTCCAGCATCAGGTCATAGATGACATTCATTTTATCAGGGGTGACCTCCGATTCTTCCACTCTGAGATTAAGTATTCTGCCATTCTCCAGTTCCACTGCCTGTGGTATAAAGGTTTGTGCTTCTATTGACTGATATCCGGGCGCGACAATAAACAATTTGTAAGAATGCCCTGCAGTAGGATAAGATTGTGGTGCAACGAAAAGTCCGTTCTCCCGATAGAGATTGACAACCGAACCCGTGGAAAGATTGATGAGTGAAATCGCCATATCCTCCGGGATAATATACTCTCCATCGTCTACAGGAGAAAGGCTCGAAGTAATACTGATTTTGAATGTGGTATCCGGAGAAAGTTGGCCCTGAACAACGATCTTTGGTTTGATATGGTCATAGCTCACAAAGGCATCCTCGGCGCATGCACCCAGAAGCGCAAAAAAAACAATTGTCATACAAATCGATCCAAGCTGTCTTTTCACAGTGTTTCAAATATAAGTTAAAACCGGTGAAGCCGGGGAAACTGGTGAAGCCGGGGAAGCCGGGGAATCTGTGAAGTCGGCGAATCCGGTCCATTAAACATTAAACAATACACATTAAACGTATTCAGATTTTAAGCTGATAACTCAATGATGGAATAAAAGGCAAGACCGTAAATTTTTGATTCCTGAATTGATCTCCATCCTGTACAAGAGCGATGTATAGCACATTGTGTCTGTTGTATAGATTGTAGATATCCAAATGCAGACTGTGTGTCGCCTTTGGCTTCCTCCAATAATATCTGGCACCTAAATCCAACCTGTGATAATCCGGTAAACGAAATGAATTGTATTCGCTGAACTCGAGTACCACTACAGGCGGAAAGAATGGTGAAGATGCCGGATGTGCAAATTTTGATTCTGCCAACGTGATCGGTATACCAGAGGCATAGTTCCACCCTAGTGATACCATGAATTGATCCGTGACATGAACCACACCTGACACTGATACAGCATGTCGACGGTCAAAGCGAAAGTCAAAAGGATTACCAAAATTCAAATCAGGAAAGTGCCTGGTTGAATGCGCGCGCGTGTAAGAAAGTTCTACGTTGCACCATTCTCCTGTGTAACTCATCTGTGTTTCGACGCCATACGCTTTACCGGATCCCTGAGTGACTTTATCCTCCCAGTTCGCAGCATCGAGAATGCCACTCTGCACGGAGCCTTCACGAAACAAGAAACTTGCGCCTTCACGATAGGAAATCAGATTTTGCATTACACGATAGTATGCCTCGCTCTGTAAACTGAGTCGCGGTGAAATTTGCCATGACAATCCTGCAGCAAATTGTTTCACCTGTTGTGGCTTTACAGTTGCTGTTGAAGGAACCCATAGGTCAGTAGGTAAGCCGATACCGCTACTCGTCAGCAAGTGCATGTATTGGGTCATGGCGTTTGCACTGACATGTCCGAAGAAATTTTTCAACATCTCAATGCGCACACTTAGCCGGGGTTGCAGGGACCAGTAGATTTTGTCGCGTACATCAAAAGCACCAAGGTGCAAGCCGCTTGAAATGGACACGGCGGAACTGATCTCTGCATAGTCTTCTATATATAGCCCAGCTTCAGTCGCGCTCGTCTTAAGTTTTGAAAACAGGGCATCATCCAGGGTCCCTTCGTCAATAAAGAAGTCATCGATTTGCGCGGCATCATCAAAGACAATACTCTTTGGTGCTATAGAATGTCTGGTATAAGTGACGCCATAACGCAGTCTATGCGAATTATTCAAAAAATGATCGATGTCAAATTTGGCTCCGACGTCTTTAATCGTGCTTTTGAACTCCCTGCTCGTGAATCCCTGCACCTGCGATGAAGGAAGTGTTTGCAAAAAGTCTACATAGTCCAGTGATTGCAACTCAAAACTGCTCAATGTGAAAGTGGTGTTCGCAAAGATGTGTTGTCCAAATTGATGATTCCATCTGAGAATACCGACGGAGTTGCCCCAGTTGAGCTTGCGTTCGAAAGATTCGGTGAGCGTACTCTGTTGTTCTACAGTCAGGGTATTCGTGATATCCTTGTATTTATCATCTCCACGATAGTAGCTTAGGTAGATTCTATCCTTGGGTGTCAACACGATATTGCACTTAGCATTGAGATCTGTAAATGCATAATTCGTTTCACCGGTAAGGCCATTATCAACCTTTTCATTACTGGATAGCTTGCGGAGATATAATCCGGGAAGAAAACGTCGAGCTGCTACAAGGATACCTACTTTGTCTTTTACAATCGGTCCTTCGATAAGCACATTTGCAGTCGCGAGACCTATACTCGTCTGAGCTGACCACTCACGGTTGTTCCCTTCATTTGTCCTGACATCAAGTACAGACGAGAGACGCCCTGCATAACGTGCCGGAAAGTCGCCTTTCATCAAACTCACCTCACGCATCATCAACGGATTGAAGACGGAAAGTATTCCAATGGCATGCGTGGCATGATAGATCGGGACGCCATCGAAAAGCACAAGGTTCTGATCGCCATTGCCACCGCGCACGTGCATACCTCCTACTCCATCTGTGCCGATCGAAACCCCCGGTAGTGTCTCAGCATAGCGTTGCACATCCCATTCGCCACCAAGAAAAGATTTAGAAGCAAGCTGCCGGTCACTGTAGTGATGTCGGCTCAATGGTTCGATGATCAGATGTCTGCTTGCCTCATCCTCAATGACGGCTTCTCTCAAAACGATGAGCCTGTCCAACTGAATAAGCTGAGTAGCCTTCGCGCTGGTTCTGTCAATAAAGATTGTATCGTGACGGCTACCGACATAAGAAACCCTCAACAAGGCATTTTTTCCTCTAGATTGAAGAATGAAGAAACCATATTCATTCGTCACGGCGCCAGCTCCAGAGATCAGATCGTAAACGTGTACTGCATAGAGGCGCTCGCCCGTTTCGATATCCTCCACATAACCACTTACATTGAACGGGGCAAAATATTCCGGATCGCGATAAAGAATGATCTGTCCATCCTGTGTGCGAAAGGCAAGTTCTGTATCATCCAGCAGTGAAATGAGAATGGTCTTGAGATTTGCATTGTACACCCTGTTTATGATGCGGTCGGGGACCATATCCGGGCTGAAGACGACATTGATACCACTGGCAATACTGATCTCTTTGAGTGCCTGGCTGAGCTGAGTCTGATGAAAGGAGATGCGTATGGAGTGGTCAGAGTCAGGGTCCTGAGCAGACATAGCAGTCGCGGCCATCAGGAAGACTCCCAATACCCATATCTGAAAGGAGTGTGACCGTCTCATCATAGTCAGGTAGACGACGCTTTAGGTGAAAACGTTTGTCCATGCGAAACATTGCCATGCAGCCATATTGAAGTCTCTACCGTGACAAGCTTGCAAAGAGGCTCCTAAGCTACGATAGAAAGGCTATGTGATTTGCCTAATTCCAACATATACTCATATGCAGCCTCATAATCATTCGACAACTTCCCATCCAAGATCGCCTCACGAATAGCAGTCTTGATATCACCAACAAGACGTGAAGGTGGTATTCCAAATGTCTTCATGATGAGCTCACCGGTGATCGGCGGCTGCCAATTGCGCAGGTGATCTTTCTCTTCTACTTCTATGAGTCGTTGTTTCACAATCTCGTAGTTCTCCCTGTATTTCTTTCGCTTGGCTGGATTTTTTGAAGTAATGTCTGCGCTGCAGAGGATCAACAGGTCTTCGAGATTTTCTCCTGCATCATAGAGCAGGCGACGGATCGCTGAGTCAGTGATCGCTTCTTTCGTCAGACTGATTGGCCGGAGATGCAAGCGCACGAGCTCCTGCACATACTGCATCTTGGCATCAGTTGGCAATTTTAAACTGCGAAAGATGCGAGGCACCATTGCAGCTCCTATTGCATCATGACCATGAAAGGTCCATCCATGACCCTCCTCAAAACGTTTTGTTTGCGGCTTTGCGATATCATGGAGTAGTGCAGCCCAACGCAACCAGAGATTGTCTGATGTCGCAGCGACATTGTCTACGACTTCAAGTGTATGAAAGAAGTTGTCTTTATGTCCCTTCCCATCTACGTATTCCACACCGACGAGTTTCGGAAGCTCAGGAAGGATAAGATGTATCAATCCGGTATGCAAGAGTAATTCAAACGCACGTGATGGTTGAGGGCACATCAACATTTTATTGAGCTCATCCGTGATACGTTCCTTGGAGACAATCTGCAGCCGATCACGATTCTCTGAAATAGCTTCAAGTGTCTTGTCTTCGATATGAAATCCAAGTTGTGCAACAAAACGAATCGCGCGAAGCATGCGCAACGGATCATCAGAAAAAGTCCGTCCTGGTTCCAATGGTGTCTTGATAAGTCTTTCTTCAAGATGCTGAATGCCATCAAACGGATCGACGATTGTCCCGTAATCTTTTTCATTCAGACTCACAGCCAATGCATTGATGGTAAAATCACGGCGCAGTTGATCATCCTGCAACGATCCATCTTCGACAACAGGCTTCCGGGATTCTGATCTATAGGATTCTTTTCTTGCACCGACAAACTCGATATCATAGTCATCGTGCTTCAATAGTGCGGTGCCGAAGTTTTTATACACAACGACATGCGGTCTTGGTGAAAGTCGTTCTGCAACTTCTTCTGCAAGACGAATGCCACTCCCTTCACACACAATATCAATATCATTGGACGGAACGCCGAGCAGATTATCACGGACATGACCTCCGATCACATAGACAGGATAGCCCAGTGCTTTTCCAGCTTCCCCGATGACATCGAAGAGGCGTTGTTCGATCGCGTTGATTTCAAAGCGCATGGATCAGATCGCTTCTGATAAGACAGTTTCCGATGCGTATATCTCAGCTATCGTATCAAGGATCTCAACCAATATAGCAGGATCCTCTTCAGTGACCAGTCTCGAGCGATATTCTTTGATAAAAGGAAGTCCTTTAAAATAGTTTGTATAATGACGACGCATTTCCAGGACGCCAAGTTTCAATCCCTTCCATTCCACCGAGCGTACAAGATGCTTCTTGGCAGCATAGACTCTTTCTTCTGTAGTTGGAGGTGGAGGTACCACTCCGGTCTTAAAGAACTCTTTGATGTCTCTGAAAATCCATGGATAGCCAATAGCAGCCCGACCGATCATGATTCCATCCACACCATACCTATTTCGATACTCAAGTGCTTTTTGTGGAGTATTGATATCGCCATTTCCAAAGATGGGGATGTGTATCCGTGGATTATTCTTTATGGCAGCGATCAAGGTCCAATCGGCCTCACCTTTATACATCTGTGATCGTGTCCTCCCATGGATCGACATTGCTTTGATACCAATATCCTGCAACCTCTCTGCTACATCACATACATACATGGTATTCTCATCCCAACCCAGCCGGGTCTTCACAGTCACGGGCAAATTTGTGGAACGCACGACAGCATCTGTGAGCTTCACCATCTTATCGATGTTGCGCAGAATGCCAGCACCCTCTTCTCTGCAAACCACATTCTTTACAGGGCAGCCATAGTTGATGTCGAGCACTTCAGGGCGTGCTTCTTCCACGATAGCCGCAGCGCGCATCATATTGTCCAGTTTCGCACCGAAGATCTGAATACCGATGGGTCGTTCTTCGTCATAGATATCGAGCTTTTTTACGCTGACTGCTGCATCACGCACCAAGCCTTCTACAGAGATAAACTCAGTGTACATCATATCGCAACCCTGTTCTTTGCACAAGACGCGGAAAGGTGGATCACTCACATCCTCCATTGGTGCGAGGAGGAGGGGGAATTCACCGAGTTCTATGTTGCCGATTTTCACCATGATCTACTGGCGGGAATAATCCAACCTTACTTTGTTAAAGTCGCAAAGGTACACGGCGGCCGTTAAAGCGAGAAATCGGGTATGAAAACCGGTAGTGCCTCATTTCACGCAAAGCCTTCTCACGCCCGTCCGAATGGCCAGGGGCCAGGCGGGCAAAGGCCAGCCAAAGGCTGATCAACCTCTGGTTGGCGCACCGCACTTCGCCGAGGCTTCGGCGGTTAAAAAAAGAGCGCGAAGAAATGAATGCAAACTGAAGCACTACACGAAAACCCAGTCTTGCTGGCTAAAACGAATGTTTAGGTAGCCATTTGAACGCCTGCCCGACGGTCAGGGGGTTAGTATGGATAATGCGATTAATATAATTACTGACTTACAATTGATTTTGCTTGCTGATTCGCCCGTAATGGCGACGCTACACTGGACTAAAAGATTAACCGTTCGAACCGTTAGTACGCTTAGTATCATTTGTGAGTTACACGTGATTTTTTAGCTGCCTCGCCGGAATGGCGCCAGAAAACTGAGCTAAAAGATTAACCGTTCGAACGGTTAGTACGGATAATGTGGTTAAGATAAATTTGACTTGACACCTGATTTTTCAGGCTGATTCGACGGAATGGCGCCAGAAAACTGGGCAAAAAGATTAACCGTTCGAACGGTTAGTACGCTTAGTATCATTTATGAGTTACACGTGATTTTTTAGGCTGCCTCGCCGGAATGGCGCCAGAAAACTGAGCTAAAAGATTAACCGTTCGAACGGTTAGTACGGATAATGCGGTTAAGATAAATTTTGACTTGACACCTGATTTTTCAGGCTGAATCGAAGGACTAGTACTGCAAAACTGGGGCAAAAAGCTAACCGTTCGAACGCCTGCCCGCGACGGTCAGACCGGGTTAGTACGGCAAGTCATCTCTATTCTTCAAAGGATACCTTATCTATACCCTTAAGACTAAACTTATTATTTTGCCTTATTCAATCACGCATCCTTTTGTTTTAAGACATAATTATGACCATTGCAATAATCATATGCTTCATCATCGGATATCTGGTGATTGTACTTGAACAACCATTGAAGATGGACAAGACCGTCCCTGCATTGCTTACGGCATCATTATGTTGGGCGCTTGTAGCTGTTGGTCATGAACCGGTGATGGAGTTTCATGATGGCCATCTTGTGGAAGGCGACCTGGAGGGTGTGCTCCTCCATCATATTGGAAAGACAGCAGAAATCCTTGTGTTTTTGATCGGAGCAATGACCATTGTTGAAATCATCGATCTGCATATGGGCTTTGAAGTCATCAAGGGATGGGTGCATACAAGAAGTAAACGCAAATTGCTTTTTATCATCTCAATACTTGGTTTCTTCCTTTCGGCAATCATTGATAATCTCACTGCAACGATCGTACTGGTCACGATCCTGCGCAAGCTGATTCAAAATCGTGAAGAGCGCATCTGGTACGCCTGTATTGTCATCATTGCCGCGAATGCTGGTGGCGCCTGGTCTCCAATCGGAGATGTCACTACTACGATGCTCTGGATTGGAAAGAAAGTCACTTCAATGGGCTTGATCTCACATCTTGTGGTACCCTCTATACTTTGTGCTGCGGTTCCGGTGTTTATTGCGTCATTTCTCAAGCCTTTCAAAGGAACGGTTTCTATTGCAACAGATGATTTGCCAGAAAAGAAGGACCTCAAATCAAGTCGTACGATGCTGTTTCTTGGACTTGGAGCAATTGTATTTGTACCTCTCTTCAAGACAATCACACATCTGCCGCCATACATTGGAATGATGCTTGGACTTGGAGTTGTATGGCTAGTCTCAGAGTATATCCATCCTGAAGAAAATTTTCAGGAAGACCAAAGACATCAGTATTCAGCTCAGAAGGCATTGTCTCGTATAGAACTCTCGAGCATTCTGTTTTTCCTTGGCATACTCATGGCAGTGGCAGCATTAGAATCTCTTGGACTATTGCTTCAATTTGCTCAAGGTCTTGAGCGTGCCATTCCGAATCAGGATATCGTCGTGATGTTATTGGGAATTGGTTCAGCGATTATTGACAATGTGCCGTTAGTTGCGGCTGCGATGGGTATGTTTACCGAACCTATTGATGCAAAAGTCTGGCATTTCATTGCTTATGCTGCGGGGACCGGTGGGAGTATGTTGGTGATTGGTTCTGCAGCAGGAGTTGCAGCGATGGGTATGGAGCGTATTGATTTCCTCTGGTATCTGAAGAATATTACCTGGCTGGCGTTTGTTGGGTTTATTGCAGGGGCCGCGGGATTCTTATTGATGTTCCCATTTCTCTAAAGAATCGAGAATTGAGAATCAAGAATTACTTCCGGCCCTCTTCTTCATCCAGATCATCAACCCACCAAGCAACAGCAATCCGCCGATGATGCCGACCAATGCGTATGGAAATCCACTGCCATACACCGGTGACGTATCGCCCATCAGAATAAATCCTGCCCAGAAGTATGGAGTCTTTTGTTCTGGCTCAGTGACTGAATTCAGATAGTCAAGTTTGGCATCGCGCAATGCTTCGTCCTTCCGTTTTCCGGATTTCAGATGTTTATAAAAGGCTTGCATAATTTTCGCTGTGCTCTCATCAGGTACTTTCCACAAGCTCATCACTGTAGCTTCTGTACCTGCATACATAAACGCTCTCGCAAGTGATGAGATCCCTTCTCCACGTCTGAATGCACCCACACCAGTGTTGCAAGCGGAGAGGACTGCCAATCGTGCAGGAAGATCAAGTTGAAATATTTCGTGTGCGTAAAGTCTTCCATCATAAGTAGTATCTGTATCATCTTCAGAAAAGATCAGCGTACTCAATAATGGCTCGTCATCATCTGTCCAGGCATGCATTGAAAGATGAAGTATTCCAAATTTTCCGGCCATTGTCCTGAAGAATCTTTCCGTCGCTGTTTTTCCAATCCGTTGTTCTCCGCCAGCGAGTTCATTGATCGCCTGTACTTCTGATTTTGCACCAGGGAGTTTCATCCATTCCACATCTCTCAATGCCATTGCTGCGGTGTCCAGACCCCGTGATGCCATGGCCATAATGCCGCCATCTAAATCATACTCTGGGGCGAGTCCAAGCCATTTTTGATTTTTTCTCCCATTTGAAAGTGGTACCGCATTTCGTGAAGCATAGTCATAACTGATATTGTAATTGTCCAAAAGAAGATCTCTTTTATCACTCTGAAGAATTTCAAAAGGCACCGAAGACAAGATGCCATCCGGAATGATGACAATATGCTCTTCTTCGCGGAGATACTGTGAGAGAGGATGCCACAACAATTTGGATAATTCCTCTTGTGCATTCACTGACGATGCCGCCACCTGGTCACGCCATGCATGCACTGCCTTTTCGATCACCCTTGGATGTGCAAGTCTGACATAGTGCAAGGATTCCGAAGTCAACACAAAGGCATAGGCATTCGAGTCACCTACGAAGTACTCGATGAGTTGTGACGAAGTAGAGATCAACTCAGCACGTCTGGCTTTTATGTCGAGAGTGGTATTCGCATAAAGCAAATCGTAATAGCGGGGATAGCGTTTTTCCACTGTCTCCAACCAGGAGCGGTATTGTTGCTTTGTGTCATCAAGGATTTGGCGGGCCGCAGAGACTTTTGCCTGGTCTTCACTTCGGACATCGTACCATGCGCTTGAAAGCTCTGCAAGATCTTGTTGAAATTGATCATCCTTTGTGCGAATGCTATCGGGGACTTTCGCAGATACCATGGCATTCTCACCACGAATCAAATCATAGAAATCATTGCCTTTGCTTTCACCGGACCATTGCATCGCTTGTTCCAGATCTTTCGCGCTTTTGGTTTTCTCATAAAGTTGCAGACTGACATCTATTGCGGGCTCATAGAAACTATAAGACTTATGATTGAGATTGCCTTTGGCAAGTTTACCCTTGAAATGCACTCTGAGATCATTCAAGACATGAATACCATTGATATAGGCATCGCGTGCAGCCACTAGATTTGTCTCTGCAGGATCACGTTTTACCCGATCATAAAAAACATCTGCGCGATGATCAAGTGTATAAAAGAGATTGAACATCGCATCGACACCTGAATAGGGATTATCCGAATGCGGATCATAGCCAAGTGCCAGTAGCGCCGTATCAAGACTCATCACTGCTTCGTCAAAACGGCCCAGGTGACCAAGGATAGTACCCTTCGCTTTATATGAACGGGCAACCTCTGAATGCTTCATCCCATAGGCTTTTGTCCTGATCGCGATACACGGAAGGATATATTCCATTGCTTCCTCAGTCCTGCCAATTTTATCCAATGTCTCCGCAACGTTGAGTAATGTCACTGCACGCAGAGGATGCTCTTGGCGACCAATTCTATCATAGATATCAAGCACTTGCTGATAAGTCTTGAGTGCCCCTTCTACATCACCAGTCTGTTTCATGCCGTTCGCGACACTGTTCAATGTCTGACCGGTCTCTGGATGATCCAGTCCGTAATTTTTTAAATGAAGAGCATAAGCATTCCGGCTATGCTCAAGACTTTTTCCATAGTCGCCAAGCGCAGAATACGCACTGGCGAGATTCAATTGCAATAGTGCCTGCAGTCGCAAGTTGACAAAGTCACTCTCACGAACGACATCTTCTACATGATGAAAGACTTCCAGTGCGGCATCGGTATCACCAAGATGTGAATACGCGACACCAAGATTATGTAACGTATTACAATATTGCTCTGGCGTAGATGGGAGTACTTTCGTATCCAACAGAATGCGCAACTTCTCATAGTGTTTCTTTGCATCAGCAAATCTACCGCCATAGTTGAGTCGCACGCCCCATGAGTTTTGAATCTGCAGACATTGTCTTGGAAACCTGGTCGGTGAAACATCCAAAATTGGTTTGAGCACAATTTCTGATGAATCCATTTGCCGCAGATCAAAGAATGTTCGCGCCATCGCATCCTGTACAGAATACCAGCCGATGCTATCCTCATATGTTGCAGGGACTCCTTTGAATGCTTGCCAGGCACGAAGAAATTTCAAACCATCTTCAAAGCGGACTTGCCTGGAGAATTCATTACGAATTTCACTGATCTTGTCAGGAGTGTATTCAGGAAACGTGTCTGCCTCCTGTGCTGTAAGACACTCAAGCGTTAAGGCAAAGCATGCTGCAAGGCACAGGATATTTACACGCATAGTGGAAAGGTACAGATTGAACCGAGATCATTGGCGTGGAATTGCACCCTTTCTAATGCATAGCGGAAATTCTCACTGTCAGTATTGATATTCCTAACTCCGATTAAATTTTACCAACGTAAGCTGTGCTGTGTTCTCTTCCTGAGTGACTCTCAAATAATATGTGCCTTGTGGTAATTCCTGCAGGTTCATTTTTACGTTGAATGTACCGATCACACTTTCATGATCTCCATTGCGCACTGTCCTGCCCAGGACATCAATCAATTGGTACTTGAAAGGCTCGGGACACTGCGAATTGATCTGGACATCGGTATCAATAGAAAATGGATTTGGCGAAGCGGATATAGAAAAGCAGGAATTCTCTGAAAGATCTGTTACCGATGAAACAACGGTCTCTTCCGCGGCAATTCTGATTTCACTAAGACCATAGCATTCTCCACCCCAGTTGCTTTGCGCAGTCACTAGGAGATATCTGGCTTCAACACCTCCAAGATCAGGTCCGGGGAATCCCTCATAAGTACTTGATCCACTCGCTTGCTCGAAATTATATGTTCCGGCACTTGTCCATTCCAGACCATCCAGGGATATCTCCATGATCACTTCACGCATTCCCCAATCCAGGTGCGCGGGATCGTTTGTATTCCAGATCGTCGTCTGTCCCAGTTTATAGACTTCTCCGAATTCATACATGATCCAATGCGACATGTCCGGAGATCCATTTGGATTCGGGGCTGGCTCGCAGGATATCCAACCATCAAACCAATTTGTGCTGTGACGATCAGGATAGCATTGTGCATACAAAAGACTCTGCATGCCAAGGAAAAGAGAAATCATAAGTATCAAATGACGCATGACCATGACTTTTTTAGGAATTCATAAATCCGATCGGATTGTTTTGTGAACCGGCATCATAGAAATTGCCAAGGTTCGGAAAAATGAGGGCGAGGTCTGATTTTGGTACACCAAACCAGATCGCCATCTCCGCGAAATATTGATCAGTAGAGGTAGTCGGTATGAGTACGCCATCGCTGACTACACGAGGTCCGTTTGTTGTAATCGTAGGAAACTGACCATAGATCTCTCCACCGCGGACATTGCCGCCCATCACCATGACATTGGATCCCCAGGCGTGATCAGTTCCATTGCCATTTGAGGTGAGTGTTCTTGAAAATTCAGACATCGTAAACGTGGTCACACATTCTGACACGCTTAATTCTTCAAGAGCTGCGTTGAACTCTCCTAAGGCAGTCGATACGATTCCCAGCATTTCAAGTTGATTTTGCAGTACCTCATCATGATGATCCCAGCCTCCAAAATCAACGAAGAAGATCTGTCTCTTCATCCCCAGAGCCTGACGCGCTGCAATTGTTTTTGCAACCATACGGAAACTCTGAGAGACATAGTTGTCAGTAAACTGAGTCTGAAATTCTGGTACCACTTCAAGGGCACCCTGGAATTGCAGGTTTGCATCACGAGACTTGCGGATGACATCGACGTAAGTTTTTTTGAACATATCCTGATACTCCTGATCAAGCATATTGTCGATGGCACGCGTACGCATCGTGTTGAAGACATCGTACATGTCGGTGACTCCGTATCCATAGATGCCGATACTTCCATTATATGGATCAAGGGCATATTCGATCGTACTTTCTCCTGTCTGGAAGACATTCGTTCCGGCGAGGGAGACATTCATC
The DNA here is from genome assembly GCA_031400515.1 of Bacteroidota bacterium. GTDB lineage: Bacteria > Bacteroidota > Bacteroidia > Chitinophagales > Saprospiraceae > DATDQA01. The sequence continues at coordinate 18,457 of JANNQA010000120.1, read as the reverse complement.
GAGATATCCTGATTGATATTCATGTCATGAATGAGATCAGCGACTTTACCACCCCACCCTTGAGACGCGCGAACATGCGGAAGGCCTGTTTGCCATTGCTGAACCTGATCAGCATGTGAGTACAATCCTAAAGGCAGGCCCTGATAACTATAGTAGTCTGTTGGATTGGTGTGATCCAGAAGTGTACCAACGTTTGAAACGAAAGCAAGTTTGCGATCATTGAATAGTTGTTGAACCTGAGCCATCGATGGATGCACTCCAAAATCCCGGCCATCAGACGTGATTGGATTGATAGGTAGTATTTCATTTAATGGAATGGCTAGATTTGATCGTGTGGTTGCATATTCAGCATATTCCGCAGCACTGCGGGCAAGGAGCATCTGAAATGAATCATTGCCACCCGATTGCATAAAACAGACGAGAGCCTTATAATCATCACCTGCATTGACTGCAGAATTGGCAAATGCCGATGCATTGATCGCTTTCAGATTGACAAGTGAAGACATCAGAGTAGAATATCCCAATGCCGCACAACTCGCCTGCCCGATGAAATTCCGTCTGGACATTCCGTTTCTCAGCAAGCCGTTTTTATTAATTACCATGTTCTAAGTTGTTTCTAAGTTGTTTTCTAAGCATGCCCTGAGCGAACGCAGTGAGTCGACCGCGTGCCGCCATAGCTTTAGCGGTGGCGCAAGGGTTGCTTGTAAGTTGCTTTATTCATTCTGCCCTTCTGCCTTTCCGCCATTCTGCCCTATTTCAAAATCGCATAATCAGGAGATATCATAATCAGGTAAAGAGCCAATCTCGCACGGTCATATCTATAATCTCCGAAGATAAATGGCTCAATGGCTTCTTTAATAATTTCGCGCGTCTGATCAGACAATGTGCCATGAGTGAAAATCCGATCCAAATGATTAATCAACACTTCCGGATCCCGGGCTAAATCTTCAAGATCATCGAGAACAACCGTTGTATAAGGATCGTCTGATTCCCAGCTTCCAAACATATATTGCCATACAGCCCAGTCGTTGACCTGATTGATGTATTCGATACTCGTTCGGGAGTTATGGATTTGAAATTCGGGCCCTACAAGACCGGCATCATTAATCGCGCCATTGGGGCGAAATTCAGGGAGGAAGAAATTGAACACACTCGGTGATGCGAGCGGCATCTGTCCTGTTGCCAGATAAAATCCATATCCGGAATTCCAATATCTCCCAAAATACTGTTCCAATTCCATTGACACTGCAAAATGCGTATAGCGTGCAAAGGGCTCACGTAATTTTCCGTTCGTTGGATTTTGTAATGCTTCACAGGTTCTTGCCTCAGGGTCAAGAAAGATCGCCTTGATGACAGCTTTCATATCTCCACGCACTCCCTCGCCATTGTCATTGAAAGCAGCAGCTACCCGGGAAATGTATCCAGGAGAAGGATTTGAAGTGACTAACCTTTGAATTAATTGTTTCCCGACGAATGGACCAACATTGGGATGATTAAAAAGATTATCAATTGCATCGTTGACATCTTCCATTCCAGTCTGTCCGGCAGGAACGACAAATCCCTTGAGTAAATTCTTTTGGCCCTGTTGATGCCATTCTTCATACATCTTCATCGGCTTGGTCATGTCAGCCAGATAGATACCAACAAAGAATTCCGGTTCGTCTATATACATGTTTGGCATCACTGCAGAGAGACCCAGACCAGTGAAGACTTTTGCAAATTCCTTGATCTGAATTTGTCCATAAGTGGGAATCCAATCACCCTGTGCATTTGTTTTCCGGCTACCATCCTGATTGAGTTCATAAAGTCCAATTGAGAAGAGTTGTTGGACTTCACGCGCATAGTTTTCATCGGGATGGATATTGTCCTCGGGTATCGCTTTTGGATTATTGAGATGACTCAGATAAAAACCCATCGCTGGATGCAATGTGACATCGTACATAAGATCACGATAGTTTCCAAATGCATTACGCGAAAGGACATCGTAGTAACTTCCAAGGCCATAGGCATTTCCACCAAGATCTGTGATCAGGGAAACGACAAAAATCTCACTTAAGGCAAATGCGACTTTTTGACGAAGTTCATCTGAATTCGTGAGGTTCAGATTCCACCAGGCATAGCTGAATATATTCCAATACGGTCTTCCAAGATCGACATCTGCACTATCACCACCATTCAGAAAATACCAATCGAGGACTTCACTCCATACGGCTTGTGTTTCGTCAAGCATCGAACTCATCGGTTCTTCATACTGCGCATCAATCCAATCTTCGAAATCAAGCTTTGACACAGTACGAATAGTCTCGAGATCGGCACCAAAAGCAGCCTGAGAAAGAAATCGCGAGGTCTCCAGAAGACGCCCGTCAAGGCCATCACCATTTACTGTTTTGCTCCCTTCTGCCCGTTGATCCCACGACGGAGCCTGGTAGTCGTCACTCGTAAACACCTGTGCAGGTTGAGTACCTCCGGCACCAAGTATAACTGTGTTCTGTGCATATATAGTGGCAGAAATAAATATGCCTAATGTCAAAGTAGCAATACGCATAAAGCAGGAATTTTTGATTTGGGAGAGACGCGGATCATATCAATAAGACTCTTTTTTTAGTGAAACCGCTGCCGAAATGTAGGAATTTAATTATGCATTTGGCATATTTCTCATGTAAAATACCAGATACACACTGAAGCCTGATCCAAATCCCTCAAATTGACATCAACTTCTCTCCCAAATTATCCCGTAGTATTGTCAGGGTTCGCGCCCGGATGAACATTAGCGGGTACCTATACTTGTATGAAGATCCTTATCATTGAAGATGAAGATACCCTGGCTCAAAGCATCAGGCTATATCTAGAGCAAGACGGATGTATATGTGAAGTCGCTGAAAAATTCGCTGACGGTATCACCAAATCCGGACTCTACGATTATGATTGTGTCCTCGTAGATATTACTCTTCCTGGTGGTACAGGGCTAGATGTGATTCGAGAGATGAAACGGTGCCAGAGTAAAGCAGGAATCATCGTGATCTCTGCAAAGAATTCGCTTGATGATAAAATCACCGGACTGGAAATTGGAGCCGACGACTATCTGACCAAGCCATTCCATTTATCTGAACTCAATGCCCGGATAAAAGCGCTTGTACGCCGCAATCAGCATCAGGGTGATGCAGTCATTGTCTTTGGGGAAATCACGATCAATCCAATTTCACGATCAGTAAAAGTTTTCGATGTTGAAATTTTCCTTACACGGAGCGAATATGATTTATTGGTCTACCTCATTGCAAACAAAAACCGAATTGTCTCTCATGAGAGTTTAGCAGAACATCTCATCGGAGAAGAAGCTGACCATCTGGACGATTTCAAATTTGTCTATTCTCATATCAAGAACCTGAGAAAGAAGATTGTTGACGCCGGAGGCGCAGATCACATCAAAGCGATTTATGGCATCGGCTATAAACTCAGCGCCTAAATGAAACTCATTCAACATACAGGACGCCAATTTCTCCTTTACTCAATAGCTGTTTTGCTGGCAGGGAGCCTGGGCTTGTATTTTACGATGAAGCACCTGATCCGGGAAGAACTTGATGATAGTCTTCACTATGTGCGGACAAGTATTGAGAAAAATCCTGAAATCTTTCATGAAGAACCATTTGGACAGGAATTACTGGGAGATTTGATTTTTTTAAGACCAATCTCACACAGTTCAACAAAGGAAACTTTCACCGATACTTCCTTTTACTCAACGATTGAAGGAGAAATTGAGCCCTTTCGCAAATATACTTTCCATACGACCCTGGGGAAGAAAGTCTATGAAGTCGCAATCTGCCGAAAGAGAATTGAAAACAAAGACATTCTGATCAATATCGGAGGATGGACATTTGGCATACTGTTCGTGCTGATTCTGATTCTGAATATGGTAAATCGTCGCGTTGCCAAATACACCTGGTCACCATTTTATCGTGCACTACAATCTATCAAGACGTTTTCGTTGGGCACACACAAGGCGCATTCACAACCTCTCAGTGGTATTGACGAATTCGATGATCTGAACCGGGAACTACATCAGATGACGGGCAAAATGCTACAGGACTATGTGGCCTTAAAGCAGTTTACAGAGAATGCAAGCCATGAAATACAAACTCCACTGGCCGTCATGCAGACAAAGACGGAGCTCTTGTATCAGAGTATAGACGATCAACAACAACTTCAGCATGTGGATGATATCCGTGCCGCCGCTAGTAAGCTCGCAGGCATCAATCACTCACTCTTGCTCTTAGCGCGTATTGAGAACAGACAATTCGCCGAAATTAAATCAGTTCAGGTGGATGTGATACTCAAATCAAAAGTAGATACTCTTAAACCACTTACTGAAGGAATCCAAATTGAAATACTGCATGAATTACATCACACGGAAGTGCTCGCCAATCCCTATTTACTCGAAAGCCTGCTGAGTAATCTCCTGATGAATGCAATCCGGCACAATCTCTCAAATGGCATCGTTGAGATTGTCCTGGCTGATCGTGTTCTCCTGATCCGAAATACAGGACGTCCTTTGACTAAAACACCAGAGCTCCTCTTCAAGCGTTTTAGCAAAGACGATGAGTCGGGAACAAGTACCGGCCTGGGACTGGCTATAGTTCAGGAGATCTGTGTTCAGCACGGATGGCGCATTTCGTATCGAAACGAAGGAAAATGGCATGAGGTCAGGGTAGCATTTGGGCCCTTTGCCATCTAGGTCTATGTCACCCGACAAGTACTGATAATGTGTGTATCACAAACTGGCACAAGTCTGGTTTTTGTCATTCCGAGAACTATATCTCGCCATGCGATATACCTGTTTGAAATGACAAAAATAGATTGTCATCCTGAGCACAGCTTGCCCTGAGCTCGCCGAAGGGAAGGCAGTGAGGAGTCGATCCCTTGTCATCCTGAGCGAGCGACGAAGGAGCAAGTCGAAGGATGCAAGCGACTGCATAGTACTAATCTCGAGCCCTGCCTCGCCGCAGGCAGGGAGCCATGAGTGATCCGAGTGTAACGAGGAGCACGAATGGTGAGTCGACCGCGTGCCGCCTTCCGCGAGCGCCGTAGGCTACTCTGCGGAGGCGCTAGCTTTAGCGGTGGCGCAGAGATCCTATTACTGACCAACAGGATTTCTCGACTCGCTCCCTTCGACAGGTTCAGGGCAAGTTTGCTACGCTCCTCACTCCCTCGAAATGGAAAGTTTAGGCATTCCGTCATCCTTCGACTCCCTGCGGTCGCTCAGGATGACAATAGGACTAACCTTAGAAATGGGGTTGATGAAGTCATCCTTTGAAACTTGTCATTGGCAGCGAACATAGTGAGTCGAGGAATAGCAACGGTTCGCGACAATACTACCCGTGAGCTCGTGAAGACGCGTCTTCACGAGTTCGCGGGACACTTGTGAGTAATGGATCTCATTCCTCGACTCGTCGCTACTCTCCTCGCTCGGAATGACAAAAGCCATAGTCTCATAGTCTTTAGTGCGATCTGTGATACACACCTGATGATCGTAAATCCAATTTCTCTCCAATCTTAGGTGGTAACTTACCTTCTATTCAATTCAAAAACCATGAAAAATCTTATTCTCTTCTGCACACTTGTTGTCAGCGTAGGCTTCTTTTCCTGCGCACAGGATAGTGCATTCAGGCAGAGAAATACCGACACTGTTCAATCGCGGTCTGCAATAGATGAGGATGAAGAACTGGATGATGCGACAGAAGAGGAAAATGAAGTTGAAATCGAATTATCTGACTTGCCTCAGGCAGTGCTTGATGCCATAGCACGCAGCTATGCAGGCTCGGCTCTTAAAGAGGCAGATAGAATAACACAGGATGATGGGAGCATCACCTATGATGTAGAGATTACACGCGAGGGTGAGGTAATTGAGGTGATGTATGATGCTGAAGGAAATTTCCTGGGTGAGGAGTCGGACAATGAATGACATGATTATTACGTTTTGATACAAACTCACAGCAAGATGCAGCATAAACTACTGACCTCAATGTGTTTGATTGGATCGTTGCTTTCATGCTCGAAAGAGAAAGGCGTCGATCCTTCGCGAAGTCCTGAATCATCCTACAGTCCTCAACTCAATGCTGCCCATTTTCAACCCCATGGTCAGGTGAATAACCAATATATCAGGCATCAGGTTGGCAAGACATATGTGTACACCGGACGTGGCGACGAAGGGGACGAGCAAATTGAGGTTACATTGTCTACGGAGCAATATGAGATCCTTGGAATTACCTGTGCGATCATCGTAGAAGATACCAGGGTAAATGGCGATATCATTGAAGAAGAAGCGACATACGTTGCTGAAGACCTTGAAGGCAATGTATGGACTCTTGGTGCTGCAGTAAAGAACTTTAATACTTCAGGCGCTATCATCAATAATCATGCGAGCTGGATTTCAGGAAGCGATGGTGCTAAACCTGGTATCGTGATGTTGGCAAATCCACAAATCGGCATGAAATACAGGCAGGAATATTACTTCAATGTAGCAGAAAACCAGGCAGAAATAGCATCGACCGGTTCTAGCGTGACGACAGCAATGGGGACTTTTCATGATTGTTTAGTGATAACGGAATGGTCGGAACTCGAACCTGATATCCTCGAGCATAAAATCTACGCTCCTGGAATAGGCCTCATCAAGGAAGTAAACCTTACTACGGGTGAAGAAATAGAACTCATTGACATTAGATGAATTCCATAGTCACATATATCCGGCGTTGTTCTTATGAATGCGGATTTGTATTTATTATCGCAATTCTTCTTCAAATTAACCTCCCTGCACAATCACCGTATCGCCTATCCTGGAGTAAAGATCTCGCCTTTACGGGTGCTGGTATGGCCACACTGGGCACGGCGGAATATCTCCGGAAGCGGATCACACTATTTACCCCTGACGAATTAGAAAGATTGGACCGGATCTATGTAAATAATCTTGACCGGCGTGCAACCCACTTACTCTTTGAGCCGGCAGATCGTGTGAGTGATGTTTTCATGAGCACTGCACAACTTATGCCTGTCATTTTTCTTGCAGGAAAAAAGACACGTCGTCATTTTGGTCAGATTGCCGTCATGTACGGAGAGACAATGCTCATCAACGGAAGCCTTACAATGGTTACGAAATATGCAGTACATCGACCACGCCCTTATGTGTTCAATGGAGAGGCGAGCTTGTCGAGTATACAATCGGTAAATGCACAAGCATCTTTTGTTTCAGGTCATGTATCCAGTACAGCAGCGTCGACCTTCTTTATGGCCAAAGTGTATTGTGATTTTTATCCGGATAGTGCATGGAAACCTGTTGTATGGACCGCGGCGGCATTTGTACCGGCGGTCACAGGATATCTCCGGGTACGCGCAGGAAAGCACTACCCTACTGATGTGATTGGCGGTTATGCGCTGGGGGCGGCAGTAGGATTTCTGGTTCCGCATTTACATCGCAACCGGGGTCACAGGAATATCTCATTATCAGCTGCTCCAAACGGGTTCTATTTCTCAATGGATTTCTAGTAAAATCTGTAGCCATAGTTCTCGTATTTGTTGCTTACCAGAACTTTTCTCAGATTGCGGTGATGTCCTTCACAAATCAAGATTGGAGAAAGCACGTGGCGTCAGGGTTTCTGGCCTTGCTTGGAATTGCTGCTCTTGGATACCTGATCGCCAGGGCATATCGGGGAGGTAACGATATCAATGTCTATCTCTATGCCGCCGAACAATTGCTAACCAGTCAGAATATCTACACACAAAACCCTTACAACTTCTATCTGTACAGTCCGCTCTTCGCATTGACGCTCTCACCTCTCACGTTGTTGGAAATATCCGTGGCACGTGTCATCTGGATGTTTATCAATCTCGCGATTGTGATACGTATTTGGTATTTGTTGCGCCCCATGGCGCTTACCCTTTCCCCTTCAAACAGAAGAGTATGGACGATCAGCGTTGTCGTTCTATCACTCGGCTTTTTGAATCACAATTTTGCGCTGGGCCAGGTGACAATCCTGATCCTATGGTTGACCATTGAAGGTGTTTTTCAGATCCAGCATGGAAATAAGTTGATAGGATCAGCATTACTTGCACTTGGTATCAATTTCAAGATCATTCCATTGCTCGCGTTGGTCTACCTGGGAGTCAAAGGACAGTTCAAAGCGCTGACATTTACACTTGTGTGTTTAGGATTCACACTTTTGCTACCCGCGCTCTTTATTGGTTTCAAGTACAATGCTGAACTCTTATCTGCATGGAAACGCGTGATCAATCCTTCAGGCGAACGGTTTGCGTTTGAAGACAATGATGGTTGTCATTCACTGAATGCTTTGCTGCCTGCGTACTTCTTTGACTTTGAGTCAATCGAACGTTCTATTCCTCCCTATAAACGGAATGTCGATTATCCGAGAAGAATTTTGCACATCCCTTATGAAACGCTGCGCGTGATTTTATTACTGAGCCGACTCCTGGTTCTTGGCATATTTCTTCTGGCACTTCTTCCACGCAGTTGGATTTATGGCAGCCCGGGGAAATTGATCCAACGCTTTTGGCAAACTCTCAAATCCGATTTCGCCAAAAACACTACAAAGCCTGAATTCAACCCACGCATCTTTCTCTGGGAAATGGCGTTGCTCTGTCTTGTGACTCTGCTCATTTTTCCACATCAGATGAAGTACTCGATGCTCTATTTTGTTCCGGCAGGCGCTTATCTCATCATGTGTATGATTCCCGGATCACAGATAAGGGTTACATCTGTGGGCAAATTCCTATTAATCCTTGCAGGCTTTCTGATGATTGTCCTGGCGATCATGGGGCGGGATATTATTGGGACGCACCTGGTGGATGTTTTAGATTATTATCATTTTATGGGGATCGCGAATCTGGTGTGTTTGGGCGCCGTGCTCCTCCGCTAAAGCTTCGGCGGCACGCGGACGGCCAAAGCCTATGGCGCCGGCCGGGGTGATGTGGTATGTGAGGCCGGAGATGAGGGGAACTGGTGAGTGACATTAAGTAATTTTCATTATCGATGTGTCCTCAACGCGAATCGGTAAGTTTAAGAAGCGCAAGTCTGGAAATACGCAATGGACACTAGAATTGCGCTATACCAGGAGGTTGATTTTTAGGAAGAACTCCTGGAGGGTTGCGTATATTGGGACGTTAGCGATCATTGGAAATATGTCATGCCGTAATTTCAAAAAATGGCACTATCCGTTGACGTGCCTGTTAATCTGGATACTGATAAACTCATTTCTTAAAATTGAAACAATCATGAGACAGCATTTTTTTATTATACTCATGGTACTAATGGGTGTAGGAGCATCTGCACAGAATGTAGGCATAGGTACTTTAACGCCGGGCACCAAATTACAGGTCGGTGATTTTTTTTCTGATCCCGATAGTGTGTATATCACGGTTGCGAGTGTAGGTGGCAACACCCACAGAAGTGGAATCAAACTCAATCATTATACAAATGCATATGGTTTTACCATTGAAAGTGACGACAGACAATCTTCACAAGGGTTAAATATCCGCAGGCATGCCAACAGCATTGCAGGTGAGTCCGCCATGTTCATTGGCATTTCTGGTAAAATGGGTATTGGAACAATCAGCCCTTTAATGAAACTGCATGTACAAAGTGCAGACAGTGCGGTGCTGCTGTTGGAGAATGCGCAATCCCTGGCGACAGGTGTGAGTAATGCCCTGTATTTTAAAACGGGCTCCGGTGCTTACCCTTATACAGGCGCGATAAAAACGATCGGTCAGGGAACAAATGTTGCAAGGCTGGGATTATTTACTTATGCGGATCCTTCACCCAATGGATTATTGGAAAGACTCAGCATTACCGATGATGGCAATGTGGGTATTGGAACTATTACTCCCACTGCATCAGCGCTGTTGGATGTAAACAGCACTACCAAAGGTTTTTTACCACCACGCATGACCAATACACAGAGAGAAGCTATTAGTAATCCTGCTGTCGGATTAATGATTTACTGTACCAACTGTGGAGTGTATGGAGAATGGCAGGGATTTAATGGCGCTACCTGGACAAATATGATTGGAGGAGCCGCAACCCCGCCGCTTGCCATTGGCGATACATTTCAGGGCGGAAAAATAGCCTACATACTACAACCCGGCGACCCGGGTTATATTGCCGGACAAACCCATGGCTTAATTGCCGCCGCCGCAGACCAAAGTACTGAAGCCGAATGGGGTTGTAGTACAGATATGACCGGAGCCAGTGGTACTGCCCTGGGAACGGGCAATCAGAACACCATAGACATCATGGCAGTCTGTGCTACCGCGGGAATTGCTGCAAGAATATGCGGCGACCTGTCATTAAACGGTTATAGCGACTGGTATATGCCATCACAAAACGAACTTAATAAATTGTATATAAATAAGGTAGCCATTGGCGGTTTTGCCAATGACTACTACTGGAGTTCCACGGAGTCCTCGTCGGGGTTTGTCCACCTCGCCTTGGTCCAGTTCTTCCTCACAGGCTTCCAGACCGAAGACGTAAAGGACTTCCCATACAGTGTCCGTGCAGTTCGGGCTTTTTAACTATTTATCATTTTAGCCATTTAACCGCGAAGCGGGGTTGAAATTTTCTAAAATTTGGCACTATCCAGCGACTTACCGGTTTATAAAGTAACCTATGATTTGCTATTGACTATTTTTCGGTTTACAAAGGATTTCAGTCATTCCACCAAGCCGTCTCCGTGACATCTTGCATGACGGCGGTTCCAATCACATAGCCGCGCTCTTGACCGCGAAAGCTCTCATGAATCTTACTAAATGCTGATGTATCCAATTCTTGTCCGGAAGGATGACTTACATACAATTCCGCTGTTGTCTTTTCCCATGGTGTGAGGTCAGAACCCTTCGCATGTTTCCTGTATTCATACTTATACCCATACCGTAAAGCGCTGATATCACTGAGCACGGCAGAAGCAGTAGGATATCTCCCTGCTCCTTTGCCGGAGAGAAATTGTTCATCAGCGAGACTGCGGTTCATGATGTAAACGAGATTCCCATGATCGTTTGCTCAGGCGCATTTTAAGTACTAGTAAAGGAAAGATTCTATCCGCTTTTAGTTAAACAGATATATTAGTGTAGTAAGAGGACAAAAAGAGTTCTTGATAATAGATTTTTTTATAGAGCGACATGCCTGAACAACAAAACACCGAATACAAACAAAGCTGGCACGATGACTGCCTCAAATGGATATGCGGCTTTGCCAATGCGAGCGGTGGCAAGTTGTACATCGGCATTGACGATAAAGGCAACGTAACGGGCATTGACAACCACAGCGAGTTGCTGGAACAACTGCCCAACAAATTCCGGGATATTTTGGGAGTGTATGCGGAAGTCAACTTGCAAGAGGATAAAGGCAATCAGTATCTTGAAATTGTTGTTCCCCGCTATGAAGTGCCTATATCAGTAAGGGGTAAATACTATGTCCGCACCGGCAGCACCTTGCAGGAACTGAAAGGGCCGGCATTGAATGAGTTCATTTTGAAACGTACCGGAAAAACATGGGACGATCTTCCGGTAGAAACGGCGACGTTAGAGGATATTGATGAAGAAGCAATAAAATTCTTCATCAAAAAAGCACAGAAAAGCAATCGCATTGCACCGGATGCTGAGGAAGAAGATATCAGGACACTTTTGAGCAACCTGCATCTGACGAATGACAATGGCAAGCTGAAAAATGCCGCCCTACTCCTTTTCGGGAAAGACCCCAAAAAATATTTTACGTCAGCATATTTCAAGATCGGGCGGTTCGGCGAATCGGATGCCGACTTAAAGTTTCATGATGTCGTGGAAGGCAACCTCATTGAAATGGCGGACATGGTCATGGAAATACTCAAAGGCAAATATCTAACTTCTCCGATCCATTATGAAGGTATGCAGCGTATCGAAGAACTGGAATATCCGGAACCGGCCTTGCGGGAAGCTATCCTGAACGCTATAGTTCACAAGGACTACAAGGGCTCTACGATCCAACTCAGTGTATATGATGACAAACTAATCCTTTGGAATCCCGGCGCACTACCGGACGAGTTAAATATCGAAATGCTAAAAAGGAAACATCCTTCATACCCACGCAACAAGGTTATTGCCGACATTTTCTTTAAGGCTGGATACATTGAAGCCTGGGGAAGGGGGATTTCTATGATATTGGAAACCTGCCGGAAAGCAGGACTTCCGGAGCCAACCATTGAAGAAATGGCAGGTGGTTTGCAAATCACTTTTTTGAAGGACCTATTTTCTGAGGATAATTTGAAGCGTATGGGATTGAATGAACGACAGGTTAAAGCCATGTTGTACACCAGGCAATACAAAGAGATCACCAATTCAAAATATCAGGAACTTGCTGATGTTTCAAAGGCTACGGCAACCAGAGACATTAAGGAATTGGAGGATAAAGGGTTATTGAAAAATACAGGCACAAAGGGATCAAGTGCTATATACAAACTGAGGGTTGGCTCATAGTTGGCTCAGTTGGCTCACAATGGGCTCGTAGTTGGCTTACCTGAACAATGCGAACCCTCTGTATTTTGCCGACATCGACCCTAAAAACAAGCCATATGAAATGGGAAGAGACTCCGGAAATTCATCTGTATTCTGACGGAGGCGCTGAACCCAACCCGGGTACAGGCGGTTTTGGCGTCGTGATGTCTTATAAAGGACATAAAAAAGAATTTAGCCAGGGTTTCAGGTTGACCACAAATAATCGTATGGAATTAATGGGCGTAATTCATGGACTTGAGCGCTTAAAAACAAAGTCTATTGTGCGTGTTTACAGTGATTCGCGTTATGTCGTGGACGGAATTACAGAGGGCTGGGCTGAAAAGTGGAAGTCAAACAATTGGTATCGAACCAAAACAGAACTCGCTGTCAACTGGGACTTGTGGGATCGGCTGTTGATTCTTATTTCCAGGCAACAGGAAGTAACATTCAACTGGATACGAGGGCATGTTGGACATCCTGAGAATGAAAGATGCGATGAACTTGCCAACATGGCAATACATAGTGAGCAGCTTCTCGAGGATAATGTGTATGAGGAGAATGTTTTTAAAAACACAGGTTTTGAAATTCATCCAGCGATATCGATGCCAACTGTCGCAATGTTGAATGAACAGAATAAGAACCAAAACACTAAATCTCGTGGAAAAATAAAGAAGGAAGGTGATCCTTGTAGGAAATGTGGCAATGCGGTAATACTTAAGCCCACCAAAAAGAGAGAGATAAAGCCAAATCAGAGATATTACTTTGAATATTACTTCCTCTGTAAAAATTGCAAGACGATGTATATGGTGGAGGAAGCAAAAAGATTTGTTTAGCACAAATTTCTTATTTAAGTAGCTAAACACCTCTATGGGCAAATTTTAAGGCATAGACAAACCCCTATTGCGATGTGGCCAAGGAAGAATCAAAATATCAATCAAAATGGCAATTGCAATGAAAACATGGAGAAATCTGATCTCTGTCCTTCTTCATTGCAATTTTGATTGCCATTTTGATTTTGATTGATTTGATCTCTGTCCTTCTTCATTGCAATTTTGATTGCCATTTTGATTTTGATTGATTTGATCTCTGTCCTTCTTCATTGCAATTTTGATTTCAATTTGATTTTGATTGATTTGATCTCGCACTGGGATTTAATCCTACCCTTCGGAAATGGCCCCGGGGACGCTTTCCCTCGGGTACGTATCCGGCGGTCAATAATGTGAATGAGATACCGATGAACTTTTGGTCAGCGCATAAGAGACTTTCACTCTCCGGGTGTCTTTTCCCTTGAGCTTTTAGTATCTTGCGATAGTGAAAAAAGCTAAGATAAATTTTCTTGATTTCGAGATTGACAGGTTAACTCGTTCCATTGAAAATGTTGCGACAGGCGATAGTTTTCCAACAGACATTTCACATTTAGTTAAGGCTGACCTTAAACAAGTGTCAAAGAAAAATGGATGGATTTTTAATTGGAAAAGTGAATTGGATGCACCTGAGCGGGAAGTTTACAAACTGACAATTCAGGGTAATCCAAATGTCATTCAAGGGTTAGTGAGTTTAAGTATGGATGTTGACCACATTTACATGCACCTAATTGAAAGCGCACCGTTCAACAAGGGCAGAACAAAAGTTTATTTAGGTGTTCCCGGAAATTTAATTGCATATTCCTGTCGACTTTCATTTCAAAAGGGTTTTGACGGCTTCGTTTCTTTTCATTCTAAAACCAAACTCATTGACCATTATATAAAGACTTTAGGTGCATATCATTTCGGCGGACACTTAATGATAATTGATACATTACCTGCAAAAGCATTAATTGAAAAATACTTTAAATCATAAATTATGGGACTTATAAGAGAACCTTTGGACGTTGATTTTTATGTTGACCCAAGACCTCTGACTAAAGAAGAAAGAGAAAAAATCAGTCAGCACATTCGTGAGTACAAAGCAAAAATGGTAAAACAAAAGAAGGGCAGAACGGCGGAAAGGCAGAACGGCAGAAAGAGAAAGAGCAACTACAAGCCACTTAGAAGCCACTGAGGAGCCACTTAGAAACAACTGAGCGGCCACTTAATTCAGCGTAATCACAGAAACCGTGTTATCCTTCAACCAATCGGATTCACGGATATGCCCGATTGTGATTGAACCTGTGAGGTATCCGCGATCTGTGCCTCTGTAGCTTTCATGTATCTGACTGAAGACAGAATCATCAATTTTTTTGCGTGCAGGATAGCTCAGGTAAAGCTCCACCGTCGTCTTGTCATGTGAACTGAGGTCAACCCCAATCGAATGCTTGCGATATTCATATTTATACCCATAACGCAACGCACTGATATCACTGAGCACGGCAGAAGCCGTAGGATATCTTCCGGCTCCTTTGCCTGAAAGAAATTGTTCATCCGCAAGGCTGCTGCCGATGAGGAGTCCGTTGTACTCATTGTTGACATCAAAGAGTTTGCTGGAGTGGCCAACAAATCCGGGCAAGACTGCGGCCGAATATTGTGTTCCATTTACTCTGTTTGTTCTTGCAATGAGTTTGATCCGCTTTCCTTTTTCATGGGCATATTGCATATCGAATGGATGCAGTGACGTGATCCCTTTCCTCAAGATAGAATGTGGATCGACAATGACACCAAATGCATGAAAGAGGATCAGGCAAAGTTTATAAGTCGCATCAATCCCTTCAACATCAAGCGATGGATCACTTTCTGCGAAGCCAAGCTCTTGTGCTTTTGTCAGTACTTCATCATAGGCATGACCATTCAGACTCATCTGCGTAAGAATATAGTTTGTAGAACCATTTACGATGCCACTGATAGAATGCAACCAATCGTTGTCGAAATACTCTTCCAGGTTACGTATGATAGGTACGCTTCCACACACTGCTGCTTCATAGAGGAACGATACATTGTGTTTCGTCTGCAAGGCTACGAGTTCCGTAAGATTTTCGGCAATCATCTTTTTATTTGCACTCACAACAACTTTCCCGGATTGCATTGCCTTCCGACAGATACGTAAAGCAGCATCGGCATCATCGATCAGTTCTACTACCAGATCGATTTCAGGATCATCGAGGATATCTCCGGCAAGTGTTGTAAACAATTCCTTCGGCGCATTTCTGTTTTTTTCTGGATTCCTGATACAAATGCGTTTGATGCGTGTACCGAGTTCAGGACGTTCGAGAAGTACGCGATAGATGCCCTCTCCTACTACACCAAATCCGAACAGGCCAATTGTGAGTGTTTTCATACGGCGACTGCGCGTTTAGCTGTTTTGGAAATTGCCACAAAAGCTGCTTTGATATCCTCCAGAAGATCAGCAGTGTCTTCGATTCCACATGAGAGACGGACCAGGGAATCGGCAATTCCCGATGCATGCCTGCGTTCACGCGGAATAGAAGCATGAGTCATCTGGGCAGGATGGCAGACAAGACTCTTGACACCACCAAGACTTTCCGCCAGGTGAAAAAGTTTTGTAGATTTTACGAATGCCTCTGCAGCAGCAACAGTATCTTCTTTGAGTGAAAATGAAATCACTCCACCAAATAAATTGCCTTGCTGTTTCTTAGCGATCTCATGATTCAAATGTGAAGTAAGACCGGGATAGTAGACTTTGTCAACCTCTGCCGATGCCTCCAATAATTTTGCAACTGCCAATGCGCTTGCACTCTGTCTTTCCAATCGCAATGCAAGTGTTTCAGCTCCGCGAATCGTAAGAAAACAATCCCACGGACCAGGTACTCCACCAGAAGCATTCTGTATGAATTTGATCTTCTCATAGAGTTCTTGTGATTTTGCCACGACCAATCCTCCTACCAGATCAGAATGACCAGCGATGTACTTGGTAGCACTATGCACGACGATGTCAGCACCAAGTAGCAAGGGCTTCTGAATGAGGGGACTCGCAAAAGTATTGTCGACAACAAGGAGGGCATTTACTGTCTTCGCAATCCCCGCGATCGCTGTGATATCTGAGATCTTCAACGTTGGATTCGTTGGTGATTCGATCCAGATCAATCGTGTTTTGCTATTGAGTTTGTCGAGAATATTTACCGGATCGGTAGTATCGACATAATGTACTTTGATACCCAGCTTCTCATAGATGTGTGTAAAAAGTCGATAAGCACCGCCATAGATATCATCGACGGCAATAATCTCATCACCTGATGACAGCAGTTTCAGGACTGCATCGATAGCGGCAAGACCGGTGGCAAAAGCGCATCCGCCTGCGCCCTCCTCGAGATTATTGATAAGATCTTCAAGGACTTTACGTGTCGGGTTATTTGTCCGGCCGTAATCATATCCTTTGTGTACACCCGGTGACTCCTGTACAAACGTGGCAGTCTGATACACAGGCACAGTAATGGATCCAGTCAATGGATCGACAGGTACTGATTGAAGAATTCTTGTGGTTGTTCCACTCATGGCAGCGTTATTTTTTGATAATAAAAAAAATTACGCCTACCAGGATAGGATCAGGAAGAGCCTTTAAATACAAAAGCTCCCCTGATAAGTCAGGAGAGCCGAGTTTAAAATATTTCGTGCTTCCTACTTATCTCTCTCCGATCATGAGATCGAAGATGGAATTAGCACCATCTCCACAGACATAAAGTCTCTGGCAGGTTGCTAAGGCGTCATCGGGCCATTCCCTCAGCCTTTCTTGATAAGCGATCTGAAAAAAGAACTTGTTGCGCGCAAAGGTAACTGCGAAAATGAAATGAGATGTGAAATTTTTGTTAAAATGGTTTAACTGTTTAAGGGTTTAATGGTTAATAGGTCTATGGGTTATGGGTTGAGGGTTTAGTGAAACGCTCGTAAGTTCTTCCGCCTATGGCGGATCGAACGTTCCGAGGTTTCAAATGAGGACTGCAGACTGAAGACTGTGGACTTTTTGGTTTCCTCCGCCTTAGCCTTCTTCGGTCGACGAAGCTTTAGCGAAGTCGACAGCCTCCGCCTTTCTTCTCAGTCGCTTGTCATTCCGAGCGACGAAGGAGTCGAGGAATGCGCCTCAGCCTTCATTCTCTCGGCTACTTCATGACCCAGATACTTTTCAATAATCCAATGGATCGCGTAGATGACAGGAGTCAGGCCAATAGCCATGATGAATTTGTAAATGAAGTTGACGGTACCGATTGCCAACACCAGGCTTAGCGGCCAATTGGCGCCGACATAAAACGCTATCGTCAACACGACATAGCTATCCAGGAGCTGTGAGATAATTGTAGAACCGGTCGCCCGAAGCCAAAGTAATTTTTCACCAGTGAAACGCTTGATTCTATGAAATATCAAGACGTCGACTATCTGGCCAACCAGAAAAGCAATCAACGAGCCGAAAATAATCCAGAGCCCTTGTCCGAACACGAGACGAAAGGCAGCATTGTAGTCACCTACTTTTACCCTCAAGGCAGATTGATCTGCTTCACTCAGAGAAGGATTGATATGACTTTGAGGCCAGAAATCCGCAGGCACGAGGTGAATTGCAAGAAAGCACATCAGGAATGCATAACAGATCAATCCGGCGGCGAGAAATGAAAGCATGCGCACACCACGTCTACCGTAGTATTCATTAATGATGTCCGTCATGACAAAGACGACCGGCCAGAGCAATACTCCCGCAGTGAGATTGAATGACAACCCTTTGCTTCCGAATAAAGAAATATCTGCAGGATTAATGCCCAGCGTCTTCTCCAGTGAAAACACCTTCACACCAATAAACTCAGCGAGAATCGCATTCGCGACAAAGAAGCCGCCGATGGTGATGAAGAGTTTGTTTTCTTTAGTGAGATTCATAATCTGCTGTTCGCTTTTCGCTGTTTGCTGTTCGCTATTGGCCTCTTGGCGTTTAGATTTCTTGCGCTTGCATTTGTGTTTGTGTTTTTCTTCTCTCACCCTCTCACTATCTCACCTTCTGCTTTCTTGTCATTCCGAGCAAG
>JANNQA010000093.1:0-64746 GCA_031400515.1 Bacteroidota bacterium | reverse complement strand
CCCTACGGGGTCGTTTTTTTTTGCGCCGCTTTGCGGCTACCAATATGTGACTTCTCTGAAGTCAAATCCTTTTGTTTTCTTCGTTGAGTTTGTGTTTGAACTTGCGATTGTGTTTGCTTTGCTCTATGCCCTCTGCACTATGCTGTCTATCTTCCCACCATGATCTTACGACCGTACCTATGGACCGTGCTTATTAATTGGATGGGATTCACTTGTGTGCAGGCGCAATATTTTCAACAGCAGGCAGATTTCAATATCTCGGTAAACCTTGATACACGACAGCACGTTCTGCGAGGCCATTGGGAGATGGTGTATCACAATAACTCACCGGATACACTACAGAAGCTATTCATGCATCTCTATCCAAATGCATATAGCTCCAACCAAACAGCTTTTGCAAAACAACAATTACGACTTGGCATTTTTGATTTTCATTTTGCAAAACCATCAGATCTCGGAGGCATTGACAGTCTGGATTTCCTGGTTGATGATACTCGCATTCACTGGTCGCTCGACAAGCAACATCCGGATATCGCAATATTAGATTTGATAGAACCGCTCCTGCCTGGACAGCAAATACGCGTAACAAGTCCATTGCGGATCAAAATTCCAAAGGCCTTTTCACGATTGGGAAGGATCGATGATTCATACCAGATCACACAATGGTATCCAAAACCTGCCGTCTATGATCAGGAAGGCTGGCATCCTCTCTCCTATCTCAATCAGGGTGAATTCTATAGCGAGTTTGGTTCTCTGAATGTCAGTATCACATTACCCAAAAATTATCTCGTTGCAGCGACAGGTGAATTACAAACACTTGAGGCCATGCGTATGCTTGATTCACTTGCGGAGGTCAGGAATGCACCATTGCAGAATTTCCCGGCCCAAATAAATCAGACTCGAACATGGCAATACCGTGCAGCTAATGTGCATGACTTTGCCTGGTTTGCGGATACACGATTCGCTGTACGAAAGAAAACGACAAGTTTTGCCGGAAGAGATATTGACTGCTGGGCTTTCTTTACCACCATCGAGCAAGCACTCTGGGAGCATGCCACTGACTATCTAAGCGATGCCTTGCATTTTTATTCAAAGCAAATCGGCACATATCCTTATCCGCAGATGACAGCAGTGCAGATTCCTCTTGGACGAGACTTTGGAATGGAGTATCCGATGATCACATCGATCAATCTCGCAGGAAATGCAAAATTACTTGACGATGTCCTTGCACATGAAGTGGGACACAATTGGTTCTATGGTGTGCTGGCATCAAATGAACGCAGTCATCCCTGGATGGATGAGGGTATCAATACGTTTTATGAGTTTGAGTATCTGCGTGAAAAGTATCAGTCATGGTCTGAGCATTTCCTTTTACACAAACCAGCAAAGCCGGATGAGATGTCGGACGAACAACGCGTACTACAACATATGACCGGTGAAAAACAACTCGTCGCTCCTGAGACAGATCCAGAGTATACCAGCGAATGGCAGACCTTCTTCGGAGCGTATTTCAAACCAGCTTTGGCATTTGACATGTTGCAAGAGTACATGGGTAAGGATGTTTTTGCAAGCGCTATGAAAGAATTTTTCGACACATGGAAATTTCGTCATCCACAGCCTGCGGATTTATTGACAATACTTACAGCGTGGTGTAACTGCGATCTGGCGTGGCTATTTGATGGATTGCTGAGGACCGACGCATTGATTGATTACCGTATTGTCGAATTGGAAGGTGATCAGATAACGCTAGAAAATCGGGGAAACATCAACGCACCAGTTCAGCTGATCGCGTTCAGTGACACCGTAGTCGTTCTCAATGAATGGTATGAAGGATTCGACGGACTGCGAAAATTTAGCATTGAACTACCTGATGCCGATCGTCTACAGATCTATGATGAAGTGTATTCATTAGATGCCACTCCTTCCAACAATGTCATACGGCTTAACAATGGTAAAGCATCAAGTTCGAAATTGAAGTTTCGCATGTTTGGTGGTAAGCAAGTATCCAATGAGCAGTATCTCAATATCATTCCGATGGTTGGATGGAATCATGTTGATAAGGGAATGGTTGGATTGGCAATTTCCAATACATATTGGCCACCTCGCAATCTGCAATGGGGCGTAGTTCCGCTATATTCCATTGAAACGCAATCACTCACCGGCGCCGGCGAGATCCAATACCGTTTTCTGCCAGAAACAAAACCATTCAGTCTTGAACTCGGAATAGGGATCAGATCATTTCACTTTGAACAGGATACCCACTATGGATTCTACGATCGCTATTTAAGATTTGCACCGCGAATTAGGTTTGGTTTCGGTGATCAACGGATGTCCCAAACTTCCAGACAACATCTGCAATATCGATTTGTGTACGTCAGACAGGACTATGGACAGGGCATCGACTTTGACGATTTCATTTGGGAAGAAAAGACGCGCACATATGGCGTACATGAGGTAACGTATGAATGGGAAAGAGTACGCAACCTGATCTCAGGACGTTTTGATGGGACGATCCATACCGGAAAAGGTTTTGTGCGATTGACTGCAGATACCCGACAACGCATTGTCTATCAGAAATCCGGAAAGGCAATTTATATCCATGCCTTCGGAGGCGTCCTTCCCTATCTCGAAAATCCAAACATAAACGTGAATTTCAATTTTAACGGAATCCAAAGTTCAGGAATTTCGTCACGTGATTATTTATATGATGAGTTACTTTTCGCACGTAGCGCTGCAGATGGACTTGCATCACAACTTGTCTTTCAGAAAGATGCTCAACTTAAAACATTGTACAATGGGGGCATCAGTGACCGATGGATGGTTGCCGCAGGTATCGCGATGGAACTACCATTACTGATTCCCGTGCAACCCTACTTTGATGTGGCTGTATATAACGATCCCTTTGAAAGTGGTGCAGGAGTGAGCTACAGTGGAGGATTGGCCGTGGTGATTCAAAAGGATGTCTTTGAAATCTATATTCCAATCATTGAAAGCAAAGACATTCGAAATAGCCTAACCTATCTGGAAAGAGATACCATACTCAAACGCATTTCTATACTCGTGGATCTCAAAGCATTTCATCCATTTAAGTATAAGGGGTATTGAATAAAATAAACTGTTTAATTGGTTAATGTTTAGGGTTTAATGTTGAGTCTACTCCGAAAAGGATCATTTTAATCCGTTCATAACTTAAGTGAGATATCGAGCAAAATGTTATTTCGTACCACTGATCCCTCCCTTCTTCAAAAGGGAGGGAAAGCCCGCCCGTACCGAACGCACGTTCGGGCGGGGGGTGAGTCCTTAAAATCAACGAAATAACATTTTGCGAGAAAACTATGGTTTGTCCATACTGACTTTTCCGAGTCGACTCAATGTTTAGGGTTTAGGACTCCTCTTTTTTGTGGTAATACAATACCGAACAGTTATGTTTTTGAAACAACGTTGATGCGGTTTGTTGTAGCATTTCTGCTGTTATTCTTTCATACATCTCCTGCTCTGAATTAATGAGCTCGGTATCTCCGATGAGTTCGAAATAGGCAAGATTCATGGCTTTATTAAGGACGCTCATATTGGAAAACGCAATGCTGCTTTCACTCTTATGAATATGTCGCTTGAGTTCTCTTTCTTCTACCAGAGACTTCCCAAGATCATGAAGCAGAGGCCAGATTGCTGATTCAACCTGGGAAGGAGTATAGCCATCGGCACATTTTGCTTCAATCACAAATAATCCCGGATCACTTGTACCCGTGATATAAGCATCGATCGACGAAGCACATTGCATTTCTTTCACGAGCACATTATGCATCCTCGAAGCATACCCACTCGCGAGGATGTCGGCAAGCAAATCCGCTTCATAGTAACCTGCATCCATCCTCCCACCCATATGAAACGTCATGAACACAGCATCTACCGGGACTTCCGATAGATGTTCTGTTGTCCTGATTGCAACTTGTGATTGCTCAGCACTTAACATCGGAGTTGGCCGCGACCGTTTTTCAATATGTCCAAAATGCTTAATCACCTGTTCCAGTGCAACGTCGGTTTTTATTGGACCGGCCACTACACAAATCGCGTTGTTCGGGCCATAGAAATCCTGATAAAATCGCTGAACATCATCGATTTTCGCGCCTGCGATGTGATCCATTGACACACCAATGACAGGCCAACGATATGGATGATCATGATATGAAAGCGCGGACATCAGATGCCATACATCGCCATAGGGTTCACTCAGACATGTTTCTTTAAATTCTTCACAAACAACTTGTTGCTCCACCTCCAACAGATGCTTGTCCAGTTTGAGATGCTGCATTCTATCGGCCTCGAGAAATAATCCCAATTCAAAATTCTCCGCCGGAAGTACACAAAAGAAATTGGTGACATCAGTATTTGTAAAGGCATTGCTTTCGCCACCAGCAAATTGAATCGGATCATCGTATGATGGGGCATTCTTCGATCCACCGAACATGAGATGTTCAAACAGATGAGCAAATCCTGTCCTCTCCGGATGATCATCACGACTCCCGACATTGTAGAGCATGTTGATCGCGACTATCGGTGTACTAAAGTCTTCATGAATGACCACACGAAGTCCGTTGTCGAGTAAGTGTCTGCTGTATTGAATCATAAAATGAGGTACGTGTTACAAGGTACGAGATAGGGGGTACGGCTTGGGTTAATTTTATTTGGGCTTTGAACTTTATGTTGTGTTTAGCGTGCGTTTGAGTTTCTCTTACGCCCCTTCAGGGCTGAAATCAATAACGAATTCGCGCAATGGGCATTGCCCATTGCAATAAATATCGTCGCCCGTTCAGGGCTTAATCATTAAATCCCAAACCTCCGTCTTTGTCTACTCCAGTCTTCATTTGCACTTGCGCTTGCACTTGCGCTTGAATTTTTCTTCTCTCACATTCTCACTCTCTCACATTCTCACACTCAAGGCGCCAGCCTTTCCATCTTCCATCCTTCCGTCGTGCGTTGAAATCGATAACGATCATGTAATCTGCTTTCTCTGCCCTGCCAGAATTCCATTTTCTGAGGAATCACGACATAGCCTCCCCAAAAACTTGGTCGCTTTACTTCTTTGTCTGCAAACAACTTCTCATATCTCAGGACATTATCTTCGATTGCTTTGCGATCCGGGATAGTTGCACTTTGAGGAGAAGCCCATGCGCCGATTTGGTGCTCTCTTGGACGCTCATTGAAATACGCATCAGATGCAATGTCTTCAGAAAATATCACATGACCTTCTACACGTACCTGACGATGCATTGATGACCAAAAAAACAGGAGGGCCACCTGTGCATTGTCTGCAAGTTCTACAGCTTTCCGGCTCGTATAATTGGTATAAAACTCCAGTCCTTTCTCAGAAAGTCCGCGGAGCAAAACCATTCTGCTCGAAGGCTGTCCAAGGGTATCTACCGTGGAAAGAGCCATCGCATTAGGTTCTTCAATTCCCGCAGCCATTGCCTCTTCAAGCCATGTATGAAGAAGCTGAGTGGGATCAGGAACACTGGTCAATTCTAATCCTGAACCGGTGTAAGATTTTCTAATCTGGGTATAGTCTGACATATGGGGCAAAGATGGGAAACAGCGATGAAGAATCGTATCCTTCAGTTCCTTTTAACAGTTTAAGAACACGTTAACAGGAGTTGGCATTCGCATCTCCTTAATCTAGCCGACTCGTTTTACCTGACTTTCAATATAAGCCAGGACCGAACCTCCTTCTCTAAAACTACGGAGGTCGAAAACGGGGTAATTCGCGCATCGGGGGCCAGAAAGTAGTAGTGCACACATAAATAGACTTTGTATCAATTTCTTCGCGTCCTTTTTTTAACCGCCGAAGCCTAGGCGAAGTGAGGTGCGTCAAACAGAGGTTGATCAGCCCTACCAGAGGTAGGTATACTTTGGCTGGCCTTTGCCCGCCCGGCCCTGGCCATTCGGACGGGCGTGAGATGGCCCTGCGTGAACTGATGCACTACCCAGAAAGTAACTTTCCTGCCCCAAAAGGCACGACTTTGTATATTTGAACCTCATCTCATAAAATCATTTTCCAACTATGACACTTATAATCGTTCTCGTCGTGATCGTTGTTCTCGGTGGCCTGTTCATTATGGGCATTTACAACAAACTGGTTCGGATGCGCAATGGTGCCGAAGAAGCATTCGAATCCATCAACGTGTTCCTCAAACAGCGCTATGATCTGATTCCCAACCTTGTAAATACGATCAAAGGGTACACACAATATGAGAGTGGTACGCTGGAGAAAATCGTCCAACTCCGCAGTCAGGCTATGAACGCCGGTGGTAAAGATGGCGGTGCCTCAGAACTGGCCTTAAGCGGAGCACTCAAAACTGTCTTTGCGCTTGCAGAAAACTATCCTGACCTGAAAGCGAGTAAAGATTTTCTTCAATTACAGGAGACACTTACCGGATTGGAAGAGAGTATTCAACGTGCGCGTCGTTATTACAATGCATCAGCACGCGATCTCAACGATGCTGTTGAAGTTTTTCCCAATAATCTTATTGCCGGACCTTTTGGTTTTGCCCGAATGAGCTACTTCGAAGTGAGTGAGGCGGAAACACAAAACGTAAAGGTGCAATTCTGATCCTATGATAAAACGTTTGTTCTTATCCCTGCTTGCGCTATGTGCAAGTACTGTTCTTGTACATGCAGAATTTTTCGTCATCAAGCGCTATCATATCGCGGTCTCATTCACTGAGGAAGGCTATGCTGACTTTGAAGAAGTGATTGAAGTAGAATTTTCGGAGGCACGACATGGGATATTCCGTTTCATTCCATTAAGGAGTGAAATCGCTGGCAAAAATGTCGACCGTATCATTCGCGATATCAAGGTAGAAGGTTTCAAGGTGTCAACATCTAATGAAAATCAAAACCTGGTTCTGAAGATCGGTGACGCAGATACATGGGTAGAGGGACGACAAACGTATCGCATTCGTTATCGTGTACTTAATCCACTGAATTTTTATGATGAACACAGCGAATTCTATTGGGATCTGATTGGAATCAAATGGCCTGTTGACATTGAGGCATTCACGTTCAGCATTTCCTTCCCCGATAAAGTCCAATTGGCGCCCGCTGATGTATACTTCTATACCGGCGAGGCAGGTTCTCAGGGACGAGATGCTGTTGTGAGCATTGTACCAAAACAAATACAAGGAAATACAACCCGTCGATTTGTTCCTGGAGAAGGACTGACGGTTGCCATACGTCTCGCAAAGGATGACTTTGTACCAATGTCACAATGGAAAAGTCTCAGAGAGAAGCATGGCCTTTTATTAGCGCCAATCCTTTTTCTTCTTGGAGGAATCCTTGCAAAGTTCATGGCCCGAAACCGACATCAAACGATCATGACCGAGTATTTTCCTCCTGATGGAATTTCACCGGCGATTGCAGGAGGTTTTGTTGATCATAGCGTCGACAACAACGATGTCCTTTGCCTCATTCCACATCTTGCGAATAAAGGATATTTAAGTATGGAAGCGGAAGAAGGAGAAGGTGTTTTTAAAAAAGACAATATCATTTTTCACAAACTGAAAGATGCCGGAACGGAATTGCTTCATTTTGAAAAAGAGTTTTTCGATGCGCTATTTGCTACAGGAGATCGGGTAGAACTCCGTGATCTCAAAGACAAGTTTCATATGCACATGTCCGCAGTCAAAGTATCCGTGCGTAATTGGATAAAGGAACAAGGATGGTACGAACCCGATCAGAAAGCACTGGGGTGTGTTACTGGTTTAGCCGGACTAGGAGCACTGGCCTGGGGAGCATATGCACTCTTCGGAAAGCAAAACTTTGATGGCATTGCATTGATTGTGACGGGCATCGTGCTCTTTTTCTTTGCAGGAAAATTCAATAAACGGACTGTGGCAGGAAATGAAACCTACCGTAAACTGGAAGGCTTCCGTCAATTCGTTGCGAAGGCTGAGCGTCCGGTAATTGAGAGATTGATGAAAGAAGATCCACTCTATTATGATAAGACAATGCCTTATGCTCTTGCTTTTGGCTACCTCAAGAAGTGGAACAACCTGTTTGACGGTCTGCTGACACAGCCTCCATCGTGGTATCGGGGTTATGGCATGCATGGCGCTGCTCTGACACACTCCTGGAATACTTTCTCTGAGAGTTTCCCTTCTGAAATCAATCAAATCGGCTCCGTGTTCAGTAGCGCTCCGAGTAGCAGTGGATCCGGAGGTGGAGGCGGCGGATTTAGTGGTGGCGGAAGTGGCGGTGGCGGCGGGGGAAGCTGGTAAGAAGAGGGATTAAAGTCAAAATTTCCGCCCGGACGAATCCATTCGGACGGGTAAAATGCCGGAATATCGAATTCCGAAGTTCTTCTGGACATACTTCGGAATTCGGACTTTGATATTTGATATTTTGACTTCTCTGCTTGTCTATGCAAGCGAGAGGTCGTCTCCGTCAATCCCTGTCTTTTCGGAGTAGACTCAAATGCAAAATGCAGAAGTGGGTGAAATCATTTTTGACTTTTGATTTCGATGGTCTATTAGGCGTAATGACGATATATCATGAAGAAACTGATTGTGATATTAATTTTCTTTGTCGGGAATAATGTATCCAATGGACAAATTGTCATTGACTCCATTTCGATGAAAAAAATTCCATTGGCCAAGACTCTTGAGGATCTGAATTACGAAATTCCCGAGCCAATAGATGTAATACATTTTTTGATAGTTTGCAATTATTCAAAGATCGATCCTGTGGTTTCTTATAATTCCGGACCTACGCTTTGTGATAAAAGTCTACTATTTCTGTCCAGACTTCAAACAGGAGATACTCTAGAAGTGCAGGAAATTTATGGAATGAAACCTGGATCGATAAACAAAAGTGAATTTCGTATGCCTGATAGAAAATTTATCGTAAGTAAGTAAACCTACACTACCCTCAATAGTGCCACGACAAAGCCAGGCGTTTGTCGCACACTACATTACTCTTGGAAATTCAAAAGATCAATAGTTGAGCACAAAGACAACAAGGTGACTACACTGGAGGAAATTGAATTAAACTAAGTCTTCAGTATACAGTTTTCAGTACTCAGCCGACAATATGATACGGACTGAGGACTGAAGACTGTGGACTGATCAGCGTTTAAGGATTCGTCCGTTTATATCTTTTCCACAAAGCTCTGAAGTGTTTCGCCATCTCTTTCGATGTCTCGGCATTAAACCGGATCACATCGTTACTATCTTCGGTCGCAGGCGCAATGCATGCAATGCATTCTGTAGAAGCATTGTAAATAGCACACTCAGCTATAAATGGATTGAATTCCGAAGCTGGAAGGATGAGAAAATTGCGGGCAATCACCTCGTCGCTTACCTGGTAAAGTTTTTTGTATAGACCCAGATTCTTCTCCACTTGTGGTGTCGCTGGCACGATGTAGCGATACTTCGTCTTCTCGCCAAGGTTTACACTTACCAACTCAGAAAAATCTTTGTTTTCTGTGTCATAATGTAATGTCGGGCTGATGACCCAGACTTCTGTGGCCTGGTTTTCCAGTTTGATGAGTTGTTTCAGAGTCATTTGATGTCGTATTTTGAATTGGCGGGCAAGGTAATAAAATCAGGAGGTCGGGTGGGATTGTCCTAGGTGCGGGATTCCTTGCTGGCTATGTTATTCAGGCGGGTATTCCCGGTCCCGGATAGTGTCACTTTGAAATCAAGGTGCCCATATGTACATGATCCAAAGAGAATTATTTCGCCACTTCTTCACGATCAGGCATCGCTAGACATGATCACCGGGTCAAAGAAATATTCACGGATACAAATGTTTAGCAAAATGGGAATACGGAAAAATACACCAGCCTTGCTCCTGCTCATCGCAGGGCTCTTCTCTGTCATTTCATGCGACCCTGATGTAGGCAAGGATCTTGTAGTGAAGGGATTGCGGCCGGTATATGCACAATCCGACTGGCAGGAGATTTCAATTGAATCACCACATGCCATTACTCAGTTAGGTAAGCTTGCAATGAAGGGCGGATATCTCTATGTAAACGAGCGTATGAAAGGTATCCACATCATTGACAACCGGAATCCCGAGGATCCGATACCTGTAGGTTTTATCGACATACCTGGAAATACGGATTTCGATTTTAAAGGTGATATGCTTTATGCTGACAACTTCAGCGATTTGGTTGCCATACGTATGCTTCCGGATTTCAATATCGAGATCACCGAACGCATAGAAGGCTTGTACAAATCCGAGATCCCATCATACCCTGCGAATCACAATGGATATTTCGAATGCGCGGATCCATCAAAAGGATTTGTCATTGATTGGATAGAAGTTGACTTACTCAATCCTAAGTGCAGACGATAATGAAATACCTCACACTCATCATCCTTGCTTCCACATTCTGTTTCTCGTGTGATCTTGCAGATTCTGGTTCGTTGAATTCGGGAGACTCTGCAATTTCAGGATCACTCACAAAATTTAAGGTAGTCAGTGACTTTCTCTATGTGATAGATGGTAGCGACTTACGTCTTTTCTCTCTGACAGATCCCTTGCATCCGGCGGCTAGAGGTACAATAGAGATTGGATTCGGTCCGGAGACTTTGTTTAACCTTGGAGATGTACTGTTTGTTGGGGCTCAAACAGGGATGTACATGTATTCTATATCAGATCCTTCTGCGCCGGAATTGCTCTCTCATTATGAACACGTACTTACTTGCGATCCTGTTGTCGCCAACTCTGAAAGGGCGTATGTCACACTGAGATCAGGCAACGCCTGTGCAGGAAGGGGTATCATTGAGACCAATGTCTTGCAAACCATTGACATTTCTATTAAGCAACACCCTACGTTGATGTCTACCCATTGGATGGAACATCCAAAAGGACTCGGATTGGACGGTGATTATCTCTTTGTGTGTGATGGAACTCGCGGAGTAGTTGTCTTTACATTGGATGAAGCTGGTGTGCCAATCGAGCAAACAACGGGCATCCCGGGGTTTGAAGCCATCGATGTGATCGCCCACAATCAGGTCCTTATCGTCATCACGCGGAATCAGATTCTTCAATTCGACTACTCTGACATTAGCCAGATCAGATTGTTGTCGGCGATAGAACATGGCGTCTAAAGCATTATTTACTCTCGCTGTACTGTCGTGGATGTGCATGCTGCAGGCACAACCCCGTCATGTACATACCATCAAGGCGATTCCATTGTCCCTCATCAACCCTTTACACCAAACACTTCAGCTTGGATATGAGTATCACTACAATCAGAGAAATGCATTGCACGTCGAGCTCGGATATTTTCACAACGAATTGATTTTTTATGAACTGCATCATCGCGACATACAAGGCATTAAGGTGAGAGCAGAGCGCAGATTCTACACAGGCGGTGGGAATGCCCGCGACCTCTGGAATCACCATTATTATTTTGCGCCTCACGTGATGTTTCAGTCAGGATGGGTGAATTATGAAGATGAATTTTCACGACATGGTGGCTCCTATTTTGAAACTATGCATGTGAAAGGAGACCTAAAGCAATTTGGCTTCGGTGCAACCTATGGATCTTACTTTGATTGTTTTGGAACTTTCGTCGTGGAAGGAAGCATACAGGTAGGGGTGAAATCATATTCCCTACGTACGACGATGCCAGAGGACATCCCACAGGATTTTTTTCCTCCACCCTGGCAAAATGCATCTCTTAATACCTGGTACTGGCGACCAATGATCAATGCAACTCTTGCTCTTGGTCTTGGATGGGGAGCTAAATTCAAAAAATCTCCACGAGAATAAATGAAGTACCGATTGAGATTTCTTCCGACGAACTATTCAGTCTTCGGATAGTCCAAATCAATTTTTGCTTCCGGTAAATCGATGAGCACGATATCATTTCTTGACTGTAATATCTGCTTCGCTCCTTCATCACCTTGCAGAGATGATAAAATAGGCCACTCCTTCCTGGGAAAATACACAGGCACGCCGGGCTCTCCTGCATAATTTGTTGCAACAATTAACTCTGGGTTTGCTTTTGCATTGGCGATCAACGCTCTCACATGATCTACTTTGATCTGCCATTGGTCTCCAAGGACGATGACTATCCCTATTACCTGAGGTAAATTATTCTGAACGAAGGAAATACCTGATCGCACAGATGCAGAAATACCTGAAGCCCATTCAGAATTCACTACGACATCCAAAGGTATATCTGCAATGATTGGCTGAATTCTATCTGCGTGCGCACCTATGACAACTACAGTATGATACAAATCCAGATCAATGACGTTGCACAATACGTGACGAATCATTGGCTCTCCTTCTATCAATGCCAGTTGTTTCGCACTCCCATATCTCCGGCTTTCACCGGCAGCGAGAACCAATACTGCATATTGTATTTCGCGCTCTTTCATTTCACTATCACAGACCGTTTATTTCCTGAATCCATCATTCCAAGGAGTCCTGCCACAGGGCCAGGAACTAAAAACAGAAAAAGATATTGAGTTTCTATCACCACACTCAACCAATTGAGCAGTTGTATACTCAGAATTGTAATCGCGAACCCAATACATACGACGAGGGTGAGCGCGGTACCTCTCAACTCTGCCGGAGCCTCCTGAGCCACGAGCGTAGAAAACATCGGTGAGTCAGCAACCACAGTCATTCCCCAGATGATCATGAAGGTCAAAAACAAAAGAAGAGATCCATGTTGCAACATCATAGGTGATATTGCACAGCATACGGCAGAGATCATCAAAGGACCTACAGCAGCTTTAACGGGACCAATGCGGTTTGACAAATAACCATTGAGCACGCAGGCTACCCCGCCAATACCTATTACGACAAATGACCAAAGGGAGATATCAAACCGGGATAGAAGATGTGTTCGTTGATAATACGTAAGTATCACTGGAACAAATGCCCAGAATGCATAGAGCTCCCACATATGTCCAAAGTATCCGAAAGACGCCTTTCTGAATTTGCGGATACTCAACACGTGCATCATAGCCTTAAAATCTACACCTTGTCCTGTTCTTCGGTATGGTCCATCTTTCACTAACCAGCCGACCAAGACACCACCTGCTATCGCAAGCACTGAGACAGAGATGAGTACAAATCTCCAATCCAATTCTGATCCGACATATCTGAGGAAGTGAGGAAGTCCCGTACCAACGACAAGAGCAGCAACTAATAAACCCAACGCTTTGCCAAGTCCCTGTTCAAAGTAGTCAGCAGCAATTTTCATCCCAACCGGATAGACCCCGGCAAGAAAAAATCCTGTCAGAAACCGTAATGCAAGCAAACTTGTAAATGTATTGGCCGGAAGGATTACACAAGCGTTGGCAAGCGCACCAACTATTGCACACCAAAGGAAGACAAAAGATGGTGAATATCTATCCGCAATCCTATAGACTGCAAAAACCAATGTGCCACAGATAAAACCGAATTGAATCGCGGTAGTCAGATGACCAAGCGCACTTTCCGAGAGAGAATAATTTGTGATGAGGTCATGCAGGATACCATTACTCGCAAACCACAATGATGTACAAAGAAATTGTGCGATGACGATAATAAAGAGGACAGCATTCCGATTACGCAATTTCATTTCGGATTTCAACGCTTGAAGGTTCTCCTGCCGGCGAACGCCGTGCCTGCCGGCAGAGATGGCTTCATGGTGACATAGTCTTCAGCGAAAGGCCAACGGCGAAAAGCGAACGGCATTTTTTACGCCTCCTGCATCTCAGTCTGATATTCCGCGATCAGCTTATGCTGTATCTCCGACGGCACAGAAGCAAAGTCAGCAAAGCGGAATGAAAATTTCGCCTTTCCCTGCGTCAACGAACGTAGCGTCGAACTGTACTGATACAACTCAGCGAGAGGCACACGTGCGAGGATTTTCTGATAATGTCCTTCTGCTTCCATCCCCATGATCATTGCACGCCGCGTCTGAAGGTCGCCCATGATATCTCCCATGACATCTCCTGAACAAAGAATTTCAAGATCATAGATCGGTTCAAGAAGTTGTGCTCCTGCATGTTGGAATGCACTCTTGAAGGCCATAGTACCTGCAAGCTGGAAGGCCATATCATTCGAATCTACGGCATGCATCTTACCGTCAAAAATACAGACACGGATATCGCGACAATAAGAACCTGTGAGCGGGCCTTCCATCATCTTGGACATGACGCCTTTCTTGATTGCACTTGAAAAACGCGTATCGATAGAGCCCCCTACAATGCACCAATAAAACGCAAGCTTACCCCCAGCCGCCAGATCATCATACTCACGATGGCGTACAGTGAGCCCATGTGGATCTGGCATACCTTCATGATATGGTTCGATACGCATATGTACTTCGGCAAACTGACCGGCACCTCCGGTTTGTTTTTTATGCCGGTACACCTCATTCGCTTCCTTGGTGATTGTCTCACGATACGGTATCCTGGGTTTGATAAATTCCATATTCAGTCCATAGACTTTGTCGATGCGGTATCGAGTGATATCCAGATGAAGTTGTCCCTGTCCATGAAGAAGAGTCTGCTTGAGTTCAGGGCTATGCTCCACAATGAGTGTCGGATCTTCCTCATGCAATAGCTGGAGGGCTCTGGCAAGTTTTTCCATATCCGCTTTACTCGGTGGCTTTATAGCGACCCGAATACGTGGTTCTGGAAAATGGATCGGATCCACAATGCGATCCTTACCCTTTACTGAAAGCGTATTGTTTGTGTGTGAATTTTTCAATTTGACAGTCACACCAAGATCGCCCGCGCGAAGTTGATCTACGGCTGTGCGACTCTTACCGTTAGATTCAAAAAGTTGATTGAATCTTTCAAGCGAACTGTTCTGCTGGTTGATCAATTCGTCGCTCGTCTTCAGTATGCCTGAGCAGACTTTGAAATAAGACACATTGCCAACCTGTGGTTCAGACATCGTCTTATAAATAAAGATTGTCGTACCGTCTTTAGAATCACATACTAATGCTCCTCCTCCCTGTAATGGCATCGGTGACCGTTCAGCAGGCGAAGGTGCAATGTCATTGATAAAGCCCATCAATCGACCGCTGCCGATATTCTTCGCAGCAGACACGCAGAAGACCGGATAAATTTGATTTTTGGCCAGTGCCAGATGCAAGCCTGCCGAAAGCTCATCCTCTGTCAGCGAACCGTGGTCAAAGAACTTCTCCATAAGTGCTTCGTCATTTTCCGCTGCAGCTTCTACCAGTGCATTATGCATTTCCTGTGCCAGTTGGATTTCAGAATCCGGAATAGGAACTTTCTTTGGCTTGCCTCCCGTATCATCGAACACATACATCGTCATCCGCAATGCATCGACGATCGTGTTGAATTGGGAGCCAGGATTCAATGGATATTGAACAGGAATGACTTTATGTCCAAACCGCGTTTTGATTTGATCCAGCGTCTGATCAAAATTTGCTTTTTCATGATCGAGTTGATTGATCACAAAAATTGCAGGGGTCTTGTACTGTTCGATATATTCCCATGTCAGCTCGGTACCTACTTCGACTCCATTCACTGCATTGACTACCACGAGAGCTGTATCTGCCACCTTCAATGAACACAGGATATCCCCTACAAAATCATCCGATCCCGGTGTATCGACGATATTGATCTTATTACTCCGCCAGCTGACATGCAGGAGAGTGCTGAAGATCGAATTGCCTCGTTCGCGTTCTATTTCCGTGAAATCCGACAAGGTATTCCCGGATTCTACATCGCCTCGACGCGATATCGCACCTGACTCAAAAACCATGGTTTCTGCAAGTGTGGTCTTGCCGGATCCGCTGTGACCCAGCAGCACAACATTCCTGATGTTTTTGGTATCCCAACTCATTTGACTGTTTGCTTATAAAAAGAATAAAAGTGTTGAATCAAACCTGCTACACTCCGGCACATTGTCATCAAAGTCTAAGGTGCGGAAGTCAGAGTAGCCAATTTAACCACAAAATTCATAGCTCAAAGCGGCATGTCTGATACTCTCAAGACGCTATGAACCTATAAAGATTTATGCTTATGCCTAATCAATTGGAATGGAATAACTCAGATCAGGTATTCCGCTGAGAAATCCAGAAAACCAGGAGAAAATTTTTTTTCGCGTGCCTCCAGGTATTTCACAGCAATGTCGTCAAGGGATTTTTCAAGAGGCGTATATCTAAAACCCGGCACCTTCAGTGAGGCGCTATTGTCATACTCAGGGAAACATTGCGAGGCGCGCGCGGTCTCTTTGTTTATCACAGATTGCTTACCAGTGATCCAGCGTGCAGGGACTATCAAACGCCAGGCAAGCTCTGAAGCAATCGGGCCTATTGCAAACCTGGGCTTTACGGCATCCAGTCTTTCTGCTATTTGTGAAAACAACTCGCGATACCCGATGGTATGTCCATTTGCAAGCACACGATAGGATTGCTCCTGCTCCATCAAATAAATAGCCAGCAAAGCCACGTCGCGGACATCGACATATCCATTCTGCCCTTTAGGGTAAACGGGCATTCCCTGACCAATACGGTGGAAAACCGTCGCAGAGCCCTCTTGCCAAACACCGGCACCCAGGATAATAGACGGTATAACTATAGATGCCTGCAAGCCTTCTGCGATCCCACGTTGCACCTCTTTCTCGGCGAGGTGCTTTGTGAGACCATACATCGATGTATAACGGGTTTGCTGCCATGGCGTGGATTCATTCACATGATGATATTTGCCACTCCGAGCAAGAACAGACACCGAGCTCATGTGGAGCAGTTTTTTTATGCCGCATTTCAGTGCTGTATTCACGACATTGGCTGTGCCTTCTACGTTGATTGCGTGCATCTGTTTCGCATGTCCGGGATGATATGAAATCAGACCTGCGCTGTGAAAAACCCAATCAGCCCCTTGCATACCCTCCTCCAGAGCGTCCGTATCCAATACATCACCGGTGATCCATTGAATCCTATTCATATCCTCTCCCAGTAAATCCATTCTGCTGATGGGTCTTCGAATCGCCGTGATCCGGTCATAGCCTCTTCCCAACAACAAGCGCGCAAGATGTGAACCAAGCAGGCCTGTAGCGCCCGTGATAAAAATAGATGGTGATGACATATCAGCTATAAATGTAATTGTGCTTCCGTGTTTGTCCATTTACCCGGCGCTGGCGCATTGAGCCTGTTTTTTTTGAGCACCGTATGAAAATCTGCAGCGGAGATCAGATCTGCACCCATACTCCTGATATGCGGGGTGTTTTCCTGACAGTCAATAAGTATGAATCCCTTCTTCATCAACAATTCTGCAAGCATGATCAAAGCGAATTTCGATGCATCTGTGACCAGGCTGAACATGGATTCGCCGAAAAAGATTTTTCCGTAGGCCACACCATAGAGCCCACCAACCAGTTCATTTTCAAGCCATACTTCCGCACTGTGTGCATAACCTGCTTCATGGAGTTTAGTGTAAGCTTCGACCATCTCGGGTTGTATCCAGGTACCTTTTTGATTTTTCCGTTTAATGCTTCGACATTTCTTAATGACCTGTTCGAATACCGTATCGAATGTAATCCTGAATGGATTTTTTCTCAACAGCCTGTGCATCGTTTTTGACACTACAACACCGTCCGGTTTCATCACACAACGTGGATCCGGAAACCACCACAGGATCGGCTCTTCCAACGAATACCAGGGGAAAATACCGTGCGCATAGGCAAGTTTCAGTCGCTCAGGCGAAAGATCACCTCCAATGGCAAGAATACCTTCACTGGACGCAGAAAGAGGATGGGGAAATAGGAGTTGTTCGGAGAGATACCAAACGGGCATGCAATGAAACTACACGGACACAGTCTCGATCACAGCACTCAGGCCACGATCTACCAGCGCATCCTTAAATGGCCGCAGTACATTGAATGTAGCAGTCTTCACTATGGCTTTTCCATTGTAGTGGATCATGAGTGAAAGTTGCTCAGCCTGCTCGCTGGTATGGGAGAGGACTTCCATAAAACATTCAATGACCCATTCGAATGTATTGAAGTCGTCATTATAGACGACAAGTTCAGACATCGTGCCTGTGCTTGTCGCATCATCGATGAGGATATCCTCAAGGACGTCGGTATCGAATTCTGTATTCATGTCAAGGGAGTATCAGATCGCGCGCAAAGGTAATCAATTCAATCCTTCAAGTGTTGCATTTATCTCATCAAAGTTTGGCAAATGGCCGGCATTTTCCAACACTTCGGCATACTGAACAAGACCAGCCTTGTCAATCACAAACGCTGCACGCTTAGCGACACCACGCATACCGAGCGAAAACTCCTCATACTGCGCGCCATACGCACGTGACACCTCTTTGTTAAAATCAGACAACAAGGTAAAGTTGAGCTGCTGAACTTCTTTGTATTTCGCCAGCGTCTGCGGTGAATCCACGGAGATCGCCAGTATCGTTGCATTCAGATCCTGATATCTTGCGAGATCATCGCGCATCATGCAAAGTTCTTTTGTACAAGTACTTGTAAAAGCCAGTGGGAAAAACAGGATCAAAACATTTTTATCATGCAGATCGGCGAGATGTACTTGTGTTTTCTCTGAAGAGTAGAGAATGAAGTCAGGAGCACGGGTTCCTTTTTTGACGATCATGGTTTATCAATTAGCACTCAAAGGTAAAATTTGAATCGAACGAGGTACGTGTTACGAGGTACGAGGTACGTGTTACGAGGTACGTGTTACGAGGTACGTGTTACGAGGTACGTGTTACGAGGTACGTGTACGAGGTACGTGTTACGAGGTACGTGTACGAGGTAAGTGTACGAGGAATGTGGTATGCACAGTCTTCTTGATTTCTTTTTGGATTTCCTCGTTACTCGTAACCCGTACCAAGTACCAGGTTTCTTTTGCACTATTTACCTTTAACCGTTCACCCTTTTTTTCTTTCATGCGCAAAGCCTACATCGAATTACATATCGCCGTCTTCCTCTTCGGCTTTACGGCTATTCTGGGAAAGCTCATTTCGATTCCGGCGGTTTCATTGGTATGGTGGCGTGTGATGATTACGAGTGTAAGTCTGCTCCTGCTTGTAGGAATAATACGCACCCTCAGAGAAGTTCCGCGAAAGCATATTCTTCAATACATGGGCATTGGTTGTATTGTTGCATTGCACTGGGTCACCTTCTTTGGATCAATCAAAGCCTCGAATGTGAGTATCGCACTCGTTACGTTTGCGACAACTTCTTTTTTTACGTCCTTGCTCGAACCACTCATTACGCGTCAGCGTGCGTCAGGCTTTGAGATTCTTTTGGGCCTCTTTATTGTGCCGGCAATGATACTCGTTGTTCGTGGAATAGATCCGGAAATGCATATGGGTATATGGCTTGGATTAACCTCTGCAATTCTCGCGGCATTCTTTGCAAGCCTGAATAAATTTATGATCTCATATGCGGAGCCTGTTCAGATTACCTTTTTCGAACTCAGCAGCGCATTCCTGTTTGTGAGTTTAGTGCTTCTAATTATCCAATTCATGTTACCTGATAATGGCATTCTGCAGGGTATTGATTTCAGACTTCATCTGCCAAAAGGCATGGACTGGGTGTATCTCTTCATTCTCGCGCTTGTATGCACGACGTTCGCTTATGTCCTTGCAGTAAAAGCATTACATCATCTTTCCGCTTTCGCAGCGAATCTGGTCGTCAACCTTGAACCGGTCTATGGGATCCTCCTTGCCTGGTTGTTATTGAAAGAAAACCAGGAGTTGTCGATTGGATTTTACCTCGGTGTCGTCATGATTATTGGCATTGTTTTTCTTTATCCTGTTAAGAAATGGTGGAAATACAAAAGGGCGGAAAGGATACCAGGCGATGAGAAATAAAACCATTCTTCTATCTTAGGCATATGAAACATCTCTCAGTACTCCTTATCGGCTTCCTCTGTTTCAGCAAGCCCGTCCAGAGTCAACAATCGAATATCACCTGGCTCGAATTTAAAAGTGGCGAAGTGACCGCGATCGAAGGCAATCTCTCCCAGGGTATCGACATGCCCGACTTGTCCTGGGCTTGGAACAGTGCAGTGGCTTGTTTTCCAGGGACACGGGCATCCAAGTTTACCGGCAAGCATGTTCTTTATGCATTGGATCTTCCCTCCTATACGGAAATTGAGATCGACCTGATCCCTGCCGACCAGAACGCAAACTTCAGTATCTATGCCTATGAAATTGGCACCATTTCCGAAAGCAACACGGTTCCAAACCTCAGCCAATGCATTCGATGTGAGGCAGACCATAAATGGGACTATAAAGTGAGAGGCAAAACGCAGGATCATACACGACACGTTCGGGATATTCTTGCCCTGGCGAATCCTTACCAGGTAGTCATTGGTGTGGCAGGAGCCAATGGTCTGAAAGACGGAGCTTACAGGCTTGAGGTGAAGATAAAGGCATAGTCCGATAAAACCTGAACATCTGAACTCGAGTAAACCACATCCTTAAAGTTGGTTTCTCTCTCTGCATTTAACGACAGACATAGTGCTGCGTCGCTGCGTGTATCAAAAACTGTACTTTTTACCACTAAAGGAGAGGCTTGACCCTGCCTGTCGTCAGGCAAGCTCGAAGCCTGCCCGAATGATCGGATCAGGCGGGCGTCCTTAGACTTTTCCGAAAGGGACTCCTTTGGAGCGAGTGTCAAAGGGATGGGCCGTACTTAACACTGTGCATGTTATAGTACACTCGCTTCGTCAAACCTCGTAACCCGTAACGCGCAACTCGTAACTTTACGCAATGATCAATCTACCTTTCGACTTTATCGGCGAATACTGCGCAAAACTTTCTACTCCCGCAGACGACATCCTAAATGCTCTCGAGCGCGAGACCCATCTGAAAACGATCGCACCACAGATGCTGGCAGGGGCACACCAGGGAAAATTTCTGCAGATGCTGAGTACATTGCTGCAACCCGAAAGAATTCTCGAGATCGGGAGTTTTACGGGATACTCTGCGATCTGTTTCGCGCGTGGTTTGAAGCCAGGTGGCATGATAGACACCATTGAATTCGATCCTGAATACACACAACTGTTTCATAAGTACGTCAGGCAGGCTGGACTGAGTGATAGAATCAAACTCCACAATGGTGATGCCCGTGTGATCCTAAAAACCTTACCAGGTCCCTATGATCTTGTGTTCATCGATGCGGGAAAACGCGAATATCCGGAATACTATGAAGGAGTAATGCATAAAACACGACCAGGTGGTCTGATCCTTCTGGACAATATGCTATGGGACGGTAAGGTGCCTGAGAATATCGATGATGAAGAGGCGAATGTGCTGAGGGTGCTAGCGAAAACCATATTGAATGATACAAGGGTAGAGTGTACGTTGTTACCGCTGAGAGATGGGATTATGATGGTGAGGAAGCTGTAAAACTCAAACACAAGTGCAAACTCAAGCGCAAGTACAAGCCCTGAAGGGGCGATATATTCATAGCAATGGGCATTGCCCATTGCGCGAAAATTCATTATTGTTTTGAGCCCTGAAGGGGCGTAAGAGAAACTCAAACACAAGTGCAAGTGCAAACACTACAGGCGAACGGCGAACGGCTAATGGCAAACGGCAATTATTGAATGGCCGGCATCTATCTTCATATCCCCTTTTGCAAACAAGCTTGTTCGTATTGCAACTTTCACTTTTCTACAAGCCTCGCGAATAAGGATGCATTGCTCATTGCGTTGCATGAAGAGCTCACATTGCGACAGACTTACCTCGATGGCACTCTTATTGAATCCATCTATTTTGGTGGAGGAACACCTTCTTTGCTTTCTGCCAGGGAGATCAATAGTCTTCTGGATACGATTGCATCATCACATCCTGTTTCATCTGACGCTGAGATCACGCTCGAAGCGAATCCGGATGATCTCACATCAGAGAAAATTCTAGCCCTCCGTGATACTTCGATAAACAGACTGAGCATCGGGATTCAATCATTTTATGAAGATGAGCTGAAATACATGAACCGTGCGCATACTGCACAAGAAGGTGTGGATGCTTTAGAACGCGCAATGCAGGCAGGTTTCAGATCTCTGACGATGGACCTAATCTATGGTACACCCTTCCTGACTGAACACCGATGGAGAGATAGCCTAAACAGAGTTGCTCATATCGGCATTCCACATCTCTCGGCATATCAACTGACGATTGAATCAAAAACCACGCTCGGTCATCAGATCAAGAAAGGCCTCTCCCCTGCCCCGAATGATGAAGCCACAGTACGACAGTTTGAAATGCTGATGGAGTGGGCTGAAGAATCAGGCTATGAACACTATGAGATTTCAAACCTGGCAACACGCGGTCATCGTGCTGTCCATAATTCAAACTATTGGAAAGGCATTTCCTATCTCGGTATTGGACCTTCCGCACATTCTTTCAATGGCAGAGAGCGGGAATGGAATCTTTCAAACAATACGCTTTATATCAATGGCATTGAAGTTGGAACCGCGCGAGAAGACATTGAAACATTAACTGATAAGGAGCGGTATAACGAATATGTGATGACGGGATTACGGACTATGGAAGGAGTTGATACCGATTATCTGACGAGATTTGGGCAGGACTACGTGGACTATTTTAAGACTTCTGTGATATCGTATCTTGAATCTGGTCAAATGAAGAATATTGGCGGAATGTTGAGTCTGACACGAGAAGGAAGATTGTTTGCGGATAGGATTGCATCGGAGTTGTTTGCGGTTTGAGTTGGTTTGAGAGCTAACTTTGAATCTAATCTAATAGATCATGAAAACCACTAGATACTTCGATTTCAGACGTCAACAACCCGATCGTATTGGAATACTTGACGAATGGATTAGACGCACCATTAACTCCCCTGAGGCAAAGGAGGTTCAACAGGATGGCCGGATAAAACAATGGAGAAAGATACCTGAAGCAGGTAATAGGTATCTTCGTGTCATCTTATTAGAAGATGGTGAGACAGTCCACAATGCATTCTTTGATCGAGATTTTAAATAACCAAGTAACATGAGAGTCACATATTTTCAAGATACTGATACACTTTACATCGCTTTACGAAGTGGCACTCC
Source organism: Bacteroidota bacterium (assembly GCA_031400515.1). Taxonomy (GTDB): domain Bacteria; phylum Bacteroidota; class Bacteroidia; order Chitinophagales; family Saprospiraceae; genus DATDQA01. The sequence continues at coordinate 41,714 of JANNQA010000093.1, read as the reverse complement.
GGCTGAAACGAAGGAGATCAATGAAAACGTGCTTCTTGATCTTGATGCCAACGGCAAAGTGGTAGCCGTGACAATCGAACATGCCAAAGCTACTTCTGACAATCCAAGTTTTTTGTACGAAGAAGTGATCGCAGAGTAATTTATTCAAGAATATAAAGCGCTCTGATTTGAGGAGATGTCCCTATTTTCAAGCTTTGCCGACCAAATTGTTTCAAAGTTGTTTGCAGTGTAGTGTCACATTATGTTTAATTGCCTGTATTTGCGCCTTAACTAGCTCGAACCTGGTAAGCCAAACAAACCTCAATCTGCAGGTCAGCAACATTTCAGTACTTGGGTTAGCTAACTATCAAACTGAATCATACAGTGGACATCATGATTTACAGATATCCGATCAAAACCCTTTCGCGGGTTTATCCGTCGGACTCATGTTAGAACGCCGAAAAAAAGAAACAGCACCCCTTGGTATTAGCATAGGTGCACGGCTTGATTATCAACGCTATCGACATGCCTACATAGAAAGTAAATGGGAGGATGTTTTGTCAGACAGGACACACGAATATAGGGGGCAATATGAAGTGAGATTCCTGAGCTTTCAACTCCCTGCAGTCGTTTCCTTAAATGTATTTGATTCCAATCTACAATTGTTAGCAGGGCTTACATATAGGACTATCTTAAGTTCAAAGATCAATCATAGTATTGAGAGAACTACCTACTACTTTCAGTTTGGGCCAGACCCCAATTCGCCATACTATCCTTATAATCCACCGGAAGTTCTCGTGTATAGTAGATTCGAAAAACACGAAATGGATCACATTGTGGGGACCATTGGTATCAAAACCAAACCTGTCCAAATGATTAGCAAACGAATGAGTTTGTTACTGCTTATTGACATTCCGATTGATACAAGATTTCAATCGAGCATTGGTTCACTTGAACGGCTAATTCTTCATTTGGGAATACAGGCAATGCTGTAGGAAGATGACATCTACACGTCGTAAACAATCGAGGATTCTAGTAGACGCGCGCCTGAATGACATAATCGGTCTGGTAATATGCGAAATGTAAACCATGCACCTCAACTCAGACGCTTCAAGGTCTAAGGCATTCCTACGCATTTGCTTCGGCAGCTAAAAGACGCTTCAAGGTCTACAGCACATCCCCTATCAACTACAAACTGTCAACTTACTTACTTACACCGATTGCCGACTTTGTCCGCCGAAGCTAGCATAGGCGGACTACCGATTACCGGTTTCCATCAACTCCTCCATCAACTCCACCGCCGCCTTCGAGATGACCGTGCCTGGTCCGAAAATCGCTTTGACACCTTTATTAAAAAGCGCTTCATGATCTTGCTCAGGGACAATACCACCTACTACAACCCGGATATCTCCACGGCCCAGATTCTTCAGAGCTTCAATTGCTTCCGGTACCAGGGTATTGTGGCCTCCGGCTAATGACGAGATACCAAGAAAGTGAACATCATTCTCCGCCGCTTGCATCGCAGCTTCGGCTGGTGTCTGAAATAACGGCCCGAGATCTACATCAAATCCGAGATCAGCAAAACTGGATGCGATTACACGTGCACCACGATCGTGCCCATCCTGCCCAAGCTTTGCGACAAGGATCCGTGGGCGTCTTCCCGCCTTTTTGAGAAACGCATTTGATAATTCCCGTGCTTTGATTACTGACTCCTGCATACCACTTGCCCGTAAATATACTCCTGTGATCGACCTCGGATGCGCTACATAACGGCCAAATGCACTTTCCATGGCATCACTGATCTCTCCTAATGTCGCTCTTGTGCGTGCTGCTTTGATTGCTGCATCAAGGAGATTGCCTTCTGTTCCTGAAGCAACTGACTGAAGATGATCAAGTGCTTTGACAACAGCTTGCTTATCTCGCGAAGCTTTTACAGCTTCAAGACGTTTGATTTGATTTTCTCTCACTGTGTCATTGTCGACTGTCAATGTATTTAAATCAGAGTGACCATAACCTTCCTTGAAGATATTCACACCAACAAGTTTCTCCTCTCCTGCATCAATCCTTGCCTGTTTTATCGCCGCAGCTTCTTCAATACGCATCTTGGGTATCCCCTGTTCTATTGCCTGGGCCATGCCACCAAGTGATTCTACTTCTTCGATGTACATCCAGGCACGCTCTGCGAGATCCGCGGTGAGTTGTTCGAGATATTTTGACCCACCGAAAGGATCGACAGCATGTGTAATACCTGTTTCCTTTTGTAATATCAACTGTGTGTCGCGCGCAATTTTTGCAGAGAAGTCCGATGGCAGTGCGATGGCTTCATCGAGTGCATTGGTGTGCAGGGATTGCGTTCCTCCAAAGACCGCAGAAAGTGCTTCGATACATGTACGTGCAACATTATTAAATGGATCCTGCGCACTCAGACTCCATCCCGATGTCTGACAATGCGTACGCAGCAATAGCGACTTTTCATTCTTTGGATTAAACTGTTTTACAATTTTTGTCCATAGCAATCTGGCAGCGCGCATCTTTGCCACTTCTGTGAAATGGAGCATGCCGATTCCCCAGAAAAAAGAAAGACTCGGAGCAAACGCATCGATATCCAGTCCCGCCTCAAGACCTGCACGCAGATATTCCATGCCATCAGCAAGTGTGTATGCCAGTTCCAATTCCGCTGTCGCTCCTGCTTCATGCATATGATATCCACTGATGCTGACGGAATTGAATTTCGGTAAGTGCTTGGAGAGATATGCGAAGATGTCCCTCACAATGCGCATCGATGGCTTCGGAGGATAGATGTATGTATTGCGCACCATGAATTCCTTCAGGATATCATTTTGAATGGTACCGTCCAGCATTTCAGGACTTAGACCTTGCTCTTCTGCAGCGACAATGAAGAACGCCATGATTGGAATCACTGCACCATTCATTGTCATCGATACAGACATCTGATCAAGTGGAATCTGATCAAAGAGGATCTTCATGTCCTCCACAGTATCAATCGCGACCCCGGCTTTGCCGACATCTCCTTTTACCCGCGGGTGATCAGAGTCATAGCCTCGATGTGTTGGGAGATCAAATGCAATTGAAAGACCCTTTTGTCCCGCCTTGAGATTGCGCCGGTAAAATGCATTGCTCTCTTCCGCTGTACTAAAGCCCGCATACTGTCTGATCGTCCATGGCCGTGCAGTGTACATGGTGCTATATGGCCCACGGAGATATGGTGCAATACCAGAGACAAAACCTGCATATTGGCTAGCAAGTACCTCAAGGTCATCACCGTAGTGTAGAGTATGTTTCTTGAGTATTGAAGAAAGATCGCGCATTGGGGAATACATCAAAATCAAAATGACTATCAAAATTGCAATCAAAATCAAAATTTAAAGAACAGGCTGCCTTTTGATTTTCCAGCCAGAGACTGGTCAGCCTTTGGCTGACATTTTAATTGTCTTGTTGTCTAAAATCTCAGGCGTAAGAACACTTCCGGAATAACTGATAATCCAATCAACAAGATAATGCACAAACCGATGAGGGCTTTATTCGTCGTATTCACCTCGGCCACTTGAGCTTCTTTCGATTCCTTGAAGTAGATGGCAATGATGACCTTGAAGTAGTAGTAGATGCCAATCAGGGATGCGATGATGGCGACAATGACCAGCGCATAGTACTCTTCCTTTAATGCTGCACTAAACAGGAAGTACTTCGCAAAAAAACCAGCAATAGGCGGTATCCCTGCAAGGCTCAGCATCGCCACGGTCATTCCAAAAGCCAGGAATGGACTCCGCTTTGATAACCCATTGAATTCCTCAACACCCACGCTTTCTATATTGTCTTTGAGTAAATAGACAATTCCAAATGCAAGTAGGGATGCGATAGAATAGGTCATTGTATAATAAAACACAGCACCTGTGGAATACTGATTCATCGCTACGATGGCAATGAGGAGATAACCTGCATGAGCGATACTGCTATACGCCAACATGCGCTTCACCTGATTCTGATAGGTCGCTATCAGGTTTCCGACAAGCATTGTGAGCATGGACATGATGATGACTGGAGTCAACCAAACATCATATGCGTCACCAAACCCGATCACAAACAATCTAAACAGCGCAACGATTGCCACCGTCTTTACGACCGTAGCCATAAACGCAGTCACTAATGTGGGCGAGCCAGTGTATACATCCGGAGCCCAATAATGAAATGGAACCACACTTGCTTTGAAGGCCATCGCCACCAGAATCAGAAGGATGCCGACTTTGAACAATTGCGGAAGATCTGTTTGATGGGCCTGGATATACATCATCATCGTATCAAGATGAAATGTCCCTGTCACACCATAGATCAACGCGATACCAAGAAGTAAAAATCCCGTCGCAAACGACCCGATGATAAAATACTTTAACGCCGCCTCATTTCCAGCTAAACTCTTCTTATCACTTCCGGCAAGAATGTACATACTGAGAGAGAGAATTTCCACTCCTAAAAACAGCATACAAAAATTGTTGTAACTGACCATCACCGCAGCCCCTGTCAAGGCAAACAAAATCAATGCAAATTTGTCAGTAGTATATGTATCACGTTCTAAATATTTCTTTGAAAAACAAAACCACAGGACACTCAATCCACAAATCAGACTCGTCATCACAATCGCAAAATTGTCGATGTAGAGCATCCTGTTGTACACATAGGCATTTGAATTCCAATCATACATGGACAGCCCGGTCGCAACAACGAGCCCTGCGCAAGTAATCGGAAAGAGAACTTTCTTGAAATTGAGCAGCTCGCTCAACAATGCTATGACACCAAGACTAACTAATACGATCAGCGTATTCATTCCTTATTTATAAAACAAACATTTATTGACTACTGATTTCGAGCAAGCGCCTGACGGAGGGACCTGCGAGATCCAATATTGGCTTCGGAAATATCCCTAACGCGAGAATGCATACAGCAACAATAACAAACACTGTCTTTTCAACTCCTGTAATATCTCTGAATTCTCCGGCACCTACCCTTCTCTCTCCCAAACATGCTTTTTGATAAGCCCTTAACATGTAGACAGCCCCAAGGATCACTGTAAGTCCTGCAAACACAGCCAGTATAATGTTGAATTGAAATATTCCGGAAAGCAATAAAAACTCTCCAGGGAATCCACTTGTCAAAGGCAATGCAATACTTCCCAAAATGACAATGAGGAAGCTAGTTGCAAATAGCGGTGCCGACGTTCGTATGCCACCAAGTGCATTCAAAGCGCTCGAACCCGTGCGATTGATGAACACGTCTGCTGCAAAGAAGAGAGCGAAGACCACAATACCATGACTCAACATCTGCATCACCGCTCCAATGACTCCATGCTCTGTCTGACTCAATACTCCTGCTGCCATCAAACCTACATGTGCAAGAGATGAATAAGCGATCAGTCTCTTGAAATCCACCTGCGCCAATGCAATACACGAGGCATACACAATGCCAATCACCGCCAGTATTGCTGCAAATCCGGCATACGCATCCATACCAAACGGCACAGTCGGCAAGAGCCAGCGGATCATTCCATACACACCCATCTTGAGCATAATCGCGGACAAGAGCATACTGCCCTGCGTCGGTGCATTTGTATATGTATCAGGTTGCCAGGTATGAAAGGGAAATATTGGCATCTTGACTGCAAAGGCCAAAAACAATCCCCAGAAGACACCATGTTGTAAGGTTGGACTTAAGGTATTGTGAGCCTGGTACAGTTGGTCAATTGCAAAACTCTGATTCGGTGTGTGGAGGTATAAGATGATCAATGCAGCAAGCATGAACAAACTCCCGACCATTGTGTACAGGAAGAACTTGAAAGTAATCCTCGCCCGTCCATCACCTCCCCACAGCAGGCAGATAAAGTAGATCGGAATCAACGCCAGCTCCCAGAAAACATAAAACAAAAATCCATCCATTGCCGTGAATACTCCTACAAGCGCCATCTGCATAAACAGAATCAAACTATAAAAGACATTTGCACGTGCTATCTGCTTATTGAATGAGGAATAAATGATGAGTGGCGTCAGAGTAGTGGTCAGAAGTACAAGTAACAAACTGATCCCATCGGCTGCAAGATGAAAGTGGATATTCAGTGAAGGTACCCAGGGGATGCTAGTCACAAACTGCGCTTCGGCACCGGAGCGGAACTGAAACAACATGATCAATGAAATGACAAGACCTGCTGACGCAAATACCAATGCCACTCTCTTTGCATGTCCGGCTTTACCCGCTGCTACAACTATGCTTCCAACCAAAAGAAGAACCGTCAGTAAAATAATTAACATACGATCTAGAGATTCCTAAAAATTCGCTGTCACAATCAATACAATAATCGCCACCACCATTGCCAGAAGATAGATCCCCGATTCCCCGTTCTGGATAAGCCTGAGCGACTTACCACACATCACGACAAACCGCCCTATCCATTCTACCACACCATCCACGACTTTCAATTCAAGAATACGATACGTTTTATCTCCAAGCCATTGCAAGGGCTTTGTGATCAGGGTCTGGTATAGTTCATCCACATAATATTTGTGATACACAAAGTTGTGTACAGGTCTCAATGCGCTTGATTCCGTTACAGACACCTCCTTTCTATACGCATACAGATACATCGCAAAGAGAACTGCCAACAACGCAACAACAACAGAAATACCAATCAGTACATACTCCACTTCATGTGACAAGGCCGGCAAATGCAGATGTAGTGCGCTCTGTCCAAAGACCGGTGATAAAAATTGTCCCAGCAGATTTCCACCAGAAAACAGTTCCGGAATACCGATCAATCCACCCACTGCCGAAAGCACAGCCAATACGATCAATGGTCCGCTCATCGACATCGGTGTTTTGTGTAAATGTCCTATCGTCGCAGGATCTCCTCGGTATTCGCCAGAGAATGTGAGAAAGAACAAGCGAAAGACATAGAATGCTGTAAGGACTGAACAAAGTACGGCAAGAACCCAAAGCATGGGATTGCTTGCATATACGTGCATGAGAATTTCGTCTTTAGAAAAGAACCCTGCGAAGGGTGGAATCCCGGAGATTGCAATAGAGGCAATTAAAAATGCGAGCCATGTCACAGGCATCAATTTCCTGAGACCGCCCATCCGGCGAATGTCCTGTTCGCCATGCAACGCGTGAATGACAGAACCTGCACCAAGAAACAACAAGGCTTTGAAAAACGCATGTGTGACGACATGAAACACGGCAGCATTGTAGGCACCAACACCTAATGCTAAAAACATCAGTCCTAATTGTGATACCGTTGAATACGCCAGCACTTTCTTGATATCATTTTGTACAAGACCTATTGTCGCACCAAGCAATGCAGTAGCAATACCTATACCCGCAATGATCTGCAGTGTGAGCGGTGCCATCGTATATAAGATGTTTGTCCGCGCAATCATGTAAATACCAGCGGTGACCATTGTCGCTGCATGAATGAGTGCAGAGACAGGTGTCGGGCCTGCCATTGCATCCGGTAGCCAGGTATAAAGAGGTATCTGTGCGCTCTTCCCGATAGCACCCAGAAATAGTAACAACGTGATGGCAATGATTACAAAACCACCCGGCTGCATTTGACCAGCCTGTGCAAAGACAGACGCATATTCGATCGACCCGAAGGTGATAAAGATCAGGATGATGCCCAGCAAAAATCCAAGGTCACCAATGCGGTTCATCACAAACGCTTTCACTGCAGCATCGTTGTACGCACTATTCTTAAACCAGAATCCAATAAGCAGATAGGAACAAAACCCTACACCTTCCCATCCGACGAACATGAGCAGGAAGTTATTTCCCAGGACAAGAAGTGTCATAAAGAAGATGAACAGGTTGAGATAAGAGAAATACCTGTTATAGCCTTCATCCTCTTTCATGTAACCGACCGAATACAGATGAATCAGAAATCCGACACCAGTGATCACCAGAAGAAACACCAACGATAACGGGTCGATCAGGAATGAAAATGTCGCACGGAAACTTCCTACTGATATCCAATCGAAGAGGGTGATTGTCATTCCATTTTCAAACGTGGGATTTCCATTAGCATTCATGAACACGATCAATGACAGGATAAAGGCACTGAAGACGGTGCCACATGCGATGACACCTGCACTCACCTTATTCAATCTTTTGCCCACGAAGGCAAGGATGAGAAAACCGGCCAGGGGCAAAACAGGGATCAGTGAAATCAGGTATCTCATTGTGTGTATTCGGTCATGCTTGTAGATTTCCTACCACTTTAATTTACTGAGCTCGTCAATATCAACTGATTTCGTATTTCTATAGATCATCACCAGAATCGCCAGACCTACGGCCACTTCCGCAGCAGAAACAGCCATGACAAAGAATACAAACACCTGGCCATTGGTATCATCGCGATACGCTCCAAAGGCTGCGAGGAGAAGATTGACAGAATTCAACATCAGCTCGATGCACATAAATACGATGATGATATTCCTGCGAAGCAATACACCCATGACGCCGATTGAAAACAGGATTACACTCAACCAGAGATAATACTCCAAAGGAATGCCCTGCATCGTTTGTGCCAGATTGTCCATCAATTAATTGATAATTTTTTCGTCACTTTTCGCGATCATCACAGCACCGACCATCGCTGTCAAAAACAAGATCGACGAGAGTTCAAATGGCAGGAGATAATCCCTGTACAACATATATCCCAGTCTTTCTATCAGTCCGCTCTGAGTGGAATCGACACCCCCACTTGCAACCGTATCAAGGCCTTTAAGGCTGCCTACCAAAACGATAAGTAAAATGCCACCTGAAACTACGGCTGCTATTCTCAAGAGATCAGGTTTGTTGACCTGAAGGACTTCCGTCAGATTCAACATCATGATCACGTATAAAAACAGTACCATGATTGCACCTGCATAGACAATCACATGAACGGCCGCCAAAAACTGCGCATTGAGCAGAATATAATGCCCGGCAATACAAAACAGAGTAACAATCAGAAAGAGTACGCTATTCACTGGCTTCTTTGTAAAGACGACCATGAGCGCACTCAACACTGCGACAACGGACAACGCGTAAAAAATATTGACGGTCATTTCTGAAATTGCACTTACTTATTGTGTCCGAAATCAGGATTCTTTTTGAATTCCAACACAGCAAGAGTTTGTCTTTTACTCACATCGATGCGTTCTTCGGTTGCAACGCCTTCGAGCAACATTGGTTTGTCATATATCAACTCATCACGTTCACCGGCAACAGGAACCAATCTGTCGGTCAAAAAGATCGCTTCTTTTGGACATGCCTCTTCACAAAGCCCACAAAAAATACATCGCAACATATTGATCTCATACACCGCCGCGTATCGTTCTTCGCGATAGAGACCTTCCTCACCCCGTTGCCTTTCATCAGCAATCATTGTAATCGCTTCGGCCGGACATGCGACAGCGCACAAACCACAAGCAGTACAACGTTCGCGGCCCTGATCATCACGTTTTAATACATGAAGTCCTCTGTATACTGCACTGATTGGCCTCTTTTCTTTTGGATAATCTATTGTTACTTTCTTCCGAAAAAAATGCCTGATCGTCGTGAACATTCCTGATAAGATGGCAGGTAAGTAGGTCCTTTCCCAAAAGGTCATCTTCTTCTTGACGACAACTACTGATCGACCGGTCAATGACATCTTTTCTGACATAGTGTTGAATTAACCCAAACTCCCTGTGAGCCACATGATCAAACCTGTGAGGACAATATTTGCAATCGCAAGCGGAATAAATATTCTCCAACCCAAATGCATCAACTGGTCATACCGGAATCTTGGTACGGTCCACCTCACCCACATAAAGAGGAAAATGAAGAAGAATATTTTCATAAACATAAACACGATGCCGAGTACACTCATGATATTCGGATCATGTACAAATCTCCCAACAAAAGGCATATGATATCCACCAAAGTAAAGTGTGCTGATGACCGCAGACGCAACAAACATATTGATGTATTCTGCAAACAAATAAAAACCAAGTTTCATCGAGCTATACTCCGTATGGTATCCACCCACAAGCTCAGTCTCACATTCTGGCAGATCAAAGGGTGTGCGATTGCATTCAGCATAGGCGCAGGTAATGAAGATCAGGAAACCCAGCGGCTGATAGAAAATATTCCAATGGCCTCCCGCTTGTTGGTCTACAATTTCCTTCAGACTAATTGTCCCGGTAAACATGACAAGCGCAATGATCGCCATCCCCATTGGAATTTCGTAACTGATCATTTGTGCAGACGCCCGGAGCGCACCGAGCAATGAGAATTTATTGTTGGACGCCCACCCACCAATCATGATTCCGTATACACCTATCGAGACAACACCAAAGACATAGAGGATCCCAATATTGATATCTGTGATTTGCAGATCATACGTGTTTCCACCAATATGCAGCGGTGAGCTCCAGGGAATCACAACGCTCGTAACAGACGCGGTGAGCATCGCAATACATGGGCCAAGGATGAACAACCTGCTGTTTGCAACATTCGGAATGATCTCCTCTTTCATAAACATCTTCACGCCATCGGCCAGTGGTTGCAGCAATCCATATGGACCAGCTCTGTTTGGGCCGAGTCTGTCTTGTAAAAACGCAGCCACTTTTCTCTCCGCATAGGTAGAGTACATGGCAATGATCAGTCCCGTCATAAACACGATGACAACCAGAAAAAGTTTATATCCGATATACCCCAATAGCATTACTTACGGCTTTTCGTGTGACTCTCCTTCGAATTGTGTTCTGGAAAAATGTTCAGTAATCTTACGGCCACCCTGGAGTTTGAGTTGTCTTGTGACATCTGCTTCCAGCGTTGGTTCATCAGATAATTCATAGTGATTTTGTGAGATCACACTCGCGTGTTCAATATGACTCGGTCCTTCAATGTTCCAACCCTCCTTGCGCTTATGGTCAAACCGGCAGTCATTGCAAATCCATTCGATGACCTCTGCATACTTATCCTTTCTCGCAGTCACTCTCAGTACCTCATCGCCCTTCATCCACAGTACGGCATTCCCACTGCACTTATCACAATCCCGGTGTGCATTCACAGGATTTGCAAACCAAACGCGTGATTTGAATCGAAAGGTACTGTCGGTCAGTGCACCTACCGGACAAACATCGATCATATTGCCGGAAAAATCATTGTCGACACTATTCTGAATATAGGTGCTGATCTCTGCGACATCAGTACGGTTTATTACACCATGCACTCTGCCATCTGTAAGTTGATCAGCGACTTTTACGCAGCGATAACACAGAATGCAGCGCGACATGTGGAGTTTTATTTTATCTCCGATATCGATCTGATTGAATGTCCTGCGTTCGAATTCATATCGTGTAGTATCCAGGCCATGTTCAAAGGCGAGGTTCTGTAAATCACATTCACCAGCCTGATCACAGATCGGACAATCGAGAGGATGATTGATCAACAAGAACTCAACGATGCCTTTACGTGCGTCAGTGATTTCCGGAGATAGCGTATTCAAAACGACCATGCCGCCTTCGACAAGTGTGCGACAACTTGCAACCGGCTTAGGTATTGGTCTTGGATCATCTTTAGAAACCTGTGCGACTTTCACAATACACGTCCTGCAGTATCCGCCGGTGGATTCAAGCTTAGAGTAGTAACACATGGCTGGTGGGACAATAGCTCCACCGATCTTGCGCGCTGCCTCAAGAATTGTGGTACCAAGAGGCACTTCGACCTCATGATTATCTATGGTGACTTTGGGCATTCTGCTAATGATTATAAAATTATGTCTGGCACTATCAATTCCATGAAACGTCTTCCGCCCAGACGGTCGGACAAGTTTTACGCTCCTTCCTTGAAACGTCTTCCGCCCAGACGGACGGACAAGTTTTACGCTCCTTCCTTAATTCTACAATTTCAGAGGATACGGGCATCGGAGGAGATGCATGCCTTTTATCTCTGACCTTATCCGGGTAAAGCGCATGGTATTCAAATTCATGTCTGAAGTGTCTGATCGCAGAAGCAACCGGCCATGCAGCGGCATCTCCGAACGGACAAATCGTATTTCCTTCTATTCGCCTCTGAATATCCCATAACAAATCAATGTCTCCCGAATGACCATGTCCTGCCTCGAGGCGATGCAATACTTTCTCCATCCAGCCGGTGCCTTCGCGACATGGACTGCATTGTCCACAGCTTTCATGATGATAAAACCGTGTGAAATTCCAGGTGCTCCGTACCATGCATGCCTTATCATCATAGACAATAAAACCACCTGACCCCAACATCGATCCTGTTTCAAATCCACCATCTGCAAGTGACTCAAAGCTTAATAGTCTTTGCTCACCTTTCGCTGTTTTCAACAACAGGTCAGCAGGTAACACCGGCACCGATGATCCACCCGGTACACACGCTTTCAATTTCCTGCCCTCCGGAATGCCACCGCAATATTCGTCACTGAAAATGAATTCTTCAATGCTCAAGCCGAGTTCAATCTCAAAGACTCCCGGCTTGTTGATGTTTCCACAGGCAGAGATCAGTTTCGTACCTGTGCTTTGCGGAGTACCAATCTTAGCATATTCCGCACCGCCATCGTTGATAATAGGAACTACAGCGGCGAGCGTCTCCACATTATTCACCACAGTAGGACAATCATACAAACCTTTTACCGCCGGGAATGGAGGCTTGATCCGTGGATTCCCCCGCTTTCCTTCAAGTGATTCCAGCAGGGCCGTCTCCTCGCCGCAGATATAGGCTCCTGCGCCAACATGAACATAAATATCGTGATCGAAACCAGAACCAAGAATATTCTTTCCAAGCCATCCTGCCTGGTATGCTTCGGCGATCGCCCGTTCCAGGATTCGGGAGATAAAGAAGTATTCTCCTCTGATATAGATATAAGAGACATTGGCTCCAAGCGCGTAGCTACTCGTGATCATACCTTCTATCAGAAGATGCGGAAGTTTTTCCATGAGCCAGCGATCCTTGAACGTCCCTGGTTCGCTTTCATCGGCATTGCAGATAAGATAACGCGGGACACCTTCGGGCTTCGCCAAAAAACTCCATTTCCTCCATGTCGGGAATCCTGCTCCACCACGTCCTCTGATACCGGATTTCTTCATTTCATCAAGCACATTGTCCGGTGACATTGTCTTCAGAACTTTTTCCACCGAAGCATAGCCTCCCATCTTGCGATAGACATCCAGGCCCTGAATACCCGGCACATACTGATGATTTAATAATAACTGTCTGGACATATCCTAATTACTCAGAAGTCAATTCATTTTATATGCTGGATTCAACAGGCATATCTGTATAAGACTTTCTTTTGTGTAAATTTTTCAAACGGTCAATGAGTGCGTCGGCCTTTTCATTTGTCAGATTCTCAAAGTAGTCTGCGCCACATTGCAACATTGGTGCTGTGCCACAGGATCCAAGGCATTCTACTGTTTTGAGCGTGAACATGCCATCCTGAGTAGTCTGTCCTACTTGAATGTTGAGCTTCTCTTCGAGATATTCCACCAGTTGTTCAGAACCTCTGAGCCAGCAAGGCACTGTACGACAAACTTCCAATACGCATTTACCAACGGGCTCCAGATGAAACATCGAGTAAAACGAAGCCACTTCGTATACTTCAATCGGTTGTATACCAATCAATACTGCCACCGCATCCATGGTCCCGGCACTCAACCAACCATCATTCTCAGCCTGAGCGATATGCAGGATGGGAAGTATTGCAGATTTTTCTTTACCTGCGGGAAAATGACCCATAATGCGTTTGCATTCTTCTAATGCAACTGGACTGAATTTCGCGTTACTCATTATGAATCTGCTTTACACAAAAACAACTAGGCATCGAGTTCACCGGCAATCACATTCATACTGCTCATGGTGATAATTGCATCACTCAGCATATTCCCTCTCACCATTTCAGGGAAGGCCTGATAAAAAATGAAACACGGTCTCCGGAAATGCAATCGATACGGTTGTCTGCCTCCATCGCTGATGAGATAGTATCCTAATTCTCCGTTCCCACCTTCCACACAATGATATACTTCGCCGACGGGCATAGGCGTCTCACCCATGACGATTTTAAAATGATAGATCAATGCCTCCATACTATTGTAGACCTTTTCTTTATCCGGTAAATAATATTCCGGAAGCTCTGCATGAAAAGGTCCATCCGGCATGCGTGACATTGCCTGTTTGATAATGCTGATACTTTCTCTCATCTCCTGCTGACGTACCATGAAACGATCGTAGGTATCGCCTTGTGTTCCGATCGGAATCGCAAAATCAAAATCTTGATATGAGCAATAGGGATTCATTACACGGACATCATAGTCAACACCTGCGGCTCTCAGATTGGGACCTGTAAATCCATAGTTTAATGCTCTTTCAGCAGTAATAGGACCACAGTTGATCGTCCGATCCATAAATATCCGGTTACGTTGCAACAGGCCGCCGAATTCCTCAAGCACATCAGGAAATTCTGTCACAAACTGTTCGATTTTTTTCCAAACCTTATCAGAGAAATCACGCTCAAAACCACCGATCCGTCCAATATTGGTTGTCAGACGCGCACCGCAAATCTCTTCATAGATCTCATAGAGAAACTCACGTTTCTGAAACATATATACAAAGCCTGTCAGCGCACCTGTATCTACACCGATTACACTGTTACAAATGATATGATCCGAAATGCGCGCCAGCTCCATGATAATGACACGCATATAGTCCACGCGCTTTGGAATCTCCGCCCTGATCAGCTTCTCGACAGTCGTGTGCCATCCGATATTATTGATTGGTGAACTGCAATAATTCATCCTGTCCGTGATCGTTGCGATCTGATAATATGGTCGGCGTTCTGCCAGTTTTTCAAATGCGCGATGGATATAACCTATCGTGGGTTCTGCTTCGACAATGATCTCACCGTCCAGTTTGATGATGTTTTGAAATACTCCATGTGTTGCAGGATGTGTAGGCCCGAGGTTCAGCGTCAGATACTCTTTGCCCTCCTGGCCTTTCGACAGGATGAGATCGTCTGCTTGTTTTGATGAAATCTGATCTGGCATTATTACTGTGGCTGGTTGTTTTTCAACGGCCGAACATCGAATCGTCTTTATCGGCGCGCGTCTGATCTTCAAGCGGATATTCTTTCCGCAACGGATGTATTATCATATCGTCAACGTTCAGAATTCTGCGTAGATCCGGATGTCCTTTAAAACGGACCCCAAAAAAGTCATATGCTTCCCGTTCCATCCAATTCGCTGCACTGAAGATCCCTGTGAGTGTGGCGACTTCCGCTTGTGCTGTTGTGAAAAATGTTTTTAGTCTGATGCGATAGTTATTTTCAAGACTGTGCAACTGGTACATCAACCCCAGCTCTTCCTCCTGATCAGGATAATGTAGTCCACACATCGTGGTGAGAAATCGAAAACGCAATTCTTCATGATCGTATAACCAACGGATCACAGGAATGACATGCTCTTTTTGCAATGTCAGGGTAAGGAAGTCATAGTTCATCTCTTCCTTCAGGATTGCAGTACTGAAATGGGTGTGAATATCCTTGACTATCCTATCTCGAATTTCTCCGTTCATCTTATTCAATACCATATGACGTCAGCAGTGCTTTGTACTCAGGAGAGTTTCTTCTGCGCAGACTTTCATTGCCTACCAATTCCTGTATAAATAAAATGCCATCAATGACTTGCTCTGGTCTTGGAGGGCATCCGGGGATATACACATCTACCGGAATGATCCGATCAATACCTTGTAAGACACTGTATGTATCGAAAATTCCTCCACTGCTTGCACAAGCCCCCATAGAAAGTACCCATCGCGGTTCTGCCATTTGTTCATACACTTGTCGTAAGACGGGTCCCATCTTTTTGGCAATTGTACCCATCACCATCAGGAGATCTGCTTGTCTTGGACTAAAACTTAATCGCTCCGAACCAAACCTTGCCAGATCATAGTGAGCGCCCATCGTAGCCATGAACTCTATTCCACAACAACTGGTGGCAAACGGAAGCGGCCAGATGGAATTCTTACGTGCGAGGCCAACTGCTTTTGCAAGCGTTGTTGCGAAATAGCCTGTACCCTCAAGGCCTTCAGGTTTCTCTGCAAGTTGATACTTTGCTCCGGTTATTTTTGCTTCATCAGTTTCCATAGAATCTTTTGTTTACTCCCACTTGAGTGCATCTTTTTTCATGATGTAGAAAAAGCCCAAAAGCAGAAACGACATAAATAACATCATTTCAACAAAACCAAAGAGTCCCATTTTTCGAAAGTTGACGGCCCAGGGATACATGAAAATCACTTCAACATCAAACAACACAAATAAGATTGCGACAAGGAAATACCGCACATTGAAAGGAATACGCGCATTTCCCTGGCTCTCTATCCCGGACTCAAAAGAATTGAGCTTAATACGGGATTTACGCTTCGGCCCAATCAAATGTGTCACCAGCATCGTTGTGATCACGAAACCTGACGCAACGATAAACATGAGGACGATTGGATAGTAGTCGGCGAACCCGCTTGTCAAGGTCTGTGATTTTTGGCGTGCAAAAGTAGATAAATCTGAGTTACCATTTCTGGTTTTACCATCTTTAGTTGTACATCACTTTAATAGACTTTGTATCAATTTCTTCGTGTTCTTTGCGCCTTTGTGTGAGATGACCCTGCGTGAACCAATGCATAACTGGCATCTGTCAGGTTTTTCTTTCAATGTATTCACTATAGTCCTTGATGCGAGGCTCATACCTGGACTCAATGAGCGGAGAAGAGATGATGAAGTCTGCAGATGATCGATTACAGGCAATTGGGATATTATACACTACCGCGATTCGCAACAACGCCTTTACATCTACATCGTGCGGATGTGGTTCCATTGGATCCCAGAAAAAGATGAGGACATCGATATCGCCGTCTGCGATCTTTGCGCCGAGTTGTTGATCACCTCCGAGTGGACCGGATTTCAGTTTGATCAAGGGGGGTGCCGGGTGCTTGGTAGTCCCGAGTGTACTGAGCAACTGTTCGATTTTTGCTCCTGTTGTGCCGGTGCAGATCAGGCGATGTCGCGATAGAAGAGTGTAGTTCCATTCTACCCACTCCAGCATATCTCCCTTGCGGTTGTCATGAGCTACGATAGCAATGTTCTTGTTCTTTTCCATGCACACAAAGTTCACATCATTTCCGATATTCTTCCTGCACAGATTTAACAAGTATGTGCACAGACTTCACTCCAGCGTTAAGAAAGTGTGAAAGTGCGAGTAATGGAGAACATTTGCCCTGCAATATTCCTTACTTTTGGTTTACGGTCAACAACATCATCAGTGATATCGATTCTATTTCAGGTCTTATTGTCATTCTCGCCCATTACCATCGCATCATCATATGCGGCGGCTGATCTCAAAGTCGTGGATTTTGAAGGTTTGGAAAAGTATCTTGAGCAATATGAAGACCGCACTGTTGTCATCAATTTTTGGGCGACATGGTGTTTGCCATGTGTGAAGGAGTTGCCTTATTTTGAACAAGTGACCAGCACATATCATGAAGATGAGGTGGTTGTCGTATTGGTGAGCCTGGATTTTTCAAAGCAAGTCGATACGAAACTCAAACCATTTCTGAAGAAACACAACCTGCAGTCAGAGGTAGTATTATTGGATGATCCTGATCAAAACTCATGGATAGACAAAGTGGATCCAAAGTGGTCAGGTGCGATTCCGATTACGTTGATTAAGAAAGGCGACAGGAAAGCATTCTATGAAAGAACGTTTCATTCGTTTGAAGAACTCAATACATTAATTCAATCATTTCTAAATACTTAAAACTATGAATAGACTAATGAGCTCAAAGAGTGGTCTGTTGATGAGCACTCTTGGAATACTAGGTCTGATCCTTTTCTTCGCATTCACAGAACCTGTAGACACAGGGTATAAAGTCGGTGATGTTACGGCAGATTTCAATCTTCAGAATGCAGTTGACGATAGCTGGGTTTCGCTGAATTCGCTTGGTGAAGTCAAAGGATACATTATCGCATTTACATGCAATACTTGTCCTTATGCTGTCATGTATGAAGATCGCCTGATCGCATTACACAACAAGTATGCACCTCAGGGATATCCTGTGGTCGCCATTAATCCAAATGATCCTGAAGCAAAACCAGGTGATGGATTTGCTGATATGAAGAAACGTGCTGCTGAAAAGAAATTCCCATTCAAGTATCTCTTTGATGCAGGACAGAAAGTATATCCGCAATTTGGTGCCACACGTACTCCGCACATCTATTTGCTCGATAACGATCGGGTGGTAAGATATATCGGTGCGATTGACAACAATGCTCAAGATGCAAGCGCTGCAAATGAGCACTATCTTTCTTCAGCTATCGAAGCGCTGAAAAAAGGTGAAGATCCAAATCCTGATTTTACAAAGGCCGTAGGCTGTTCTATCAAAGTAAAGAGCTGACCTTCCTGATAGAGGAACCTGGAATTCAATTTACAAAAGGCCATCATTTGCATGAGGGCCTTTTGTATTTTAATCAGACCCTTAAGGTAATTCCCTTAAATTTCCATTATGATCAATTCGAAGCATATCACCATCGGAGTCGCATATATGATCATCGTTCTGGCTGCCTGCAAGCAAGACCCAACGTCTCACTTGATCGAGCTTGATCTGCTTTCTTATGGAATGCCAATCGTGATCAAGGCTCCTGAGAGTCCTGAAATCAAGAAAATGGACCTGGTCTTTACAAAAGACATCACCGTCCAAAAAGGGGATGACTTCAACTTGCAGATCTTTGAATCTGAAGCAGTCTCGCGTGATGTGGGTGAAATCAAGTCGCGTCTCCTGGCGGAAATAAAACAAAATCCCTACTTCTTCAATGTCTTACAGGATGACCCTGCAGGTTTTATTTACGAAAGCCGGGTAGATTCAAATTATACGAATTACGGCTTCAGACATGTGCGTATCCAGGGCGACAAAGAATATATATTTCAACAGAGCCTGAGAGGGAAATTCACGCTGGAAGCTGTTGAGACGATGTATGCGGCAGTTCAGTAAGAAAAGATGGTTGATGGTTGATGGTTGATGAATGATGATTGAAGACTAGAGACTGAAGGACTGAAGGACTTATGGACTGAAGGACTGATGGACTGTGGACTGTGGACTTATGGACTGTGGACTGAAGGACTGAAGACTAAAAACTATTTTGCACCCGTAAATCTTTAAACACTATGATGGATCAATTGATATTGCGCTTCACCGACCAACTGGAAGAAGCGCTCGAAATCGGAGCTAAAGCTTCAATCCGGCCATTGGCGTCACCAGTACATCATGTATATGTCAGTGGATTAGGTGGATCAGGAATTGGCGCTGACTTTGTCGCATCCTTTATCTACAATGAATGTAAGATCCCATATCTGGTTGGTAAAGGCTATGATATTCCGGCATATATCGGACCACAGTCATTGACGATCGCATCTTCATATTCGGGCAATACTGAAGAAACTCTGACCGCGTTTGATGCAATGCAGAAGACAGGATCTCGTACGATCTGCATAGCATCTGGTGGTAAAATTCTTGCCGCAGCTGAGAAACTTGGATTGGACAATGTCCGCGTGCCGAATACATGGCCATCTCCGCGTGCATGCCTTGGATTCTCGCTGGTTACACAACTCGCAGTACTTCAAAAATTGGGGCTGATCGGGAATACTGCTTTAGAAGAAGTCCGTAAGTCGATTACACTCATCCGTACTGAACAGCAGGATATTAAAGCACGTGCAGAAAAAGTAGCTCAGCTCATCTTCGGGAAATTACCTGTGATCTATGCAACAGATCGTTTTGCCCCTGTTGCAGTAAGATTCAGGCAGCAGGTAAATGAAAACGCAAAGTCGCTTGCATGGCATCATATCATCCCGGAAATGAATCACAATGAACTCGTTGGCTGGAGAGATAAGCATGATGATCTTGCTGTGATCTGGTTTCGTAGTCGCAATGATCACGAACGTAATCAGGTTCGTATTGATATCAATAAGGAAATCATCAGTAATTATTCGAGCACGTTGATTGAACTCTACGCAAAAGGCGACTCACAAATCCAACAGTCTTTGTATCTCGTGAACCTTGGTGACTGGATCTCGTGGTATCTCGCACAATTGCGCGGAGTCGATGCGATAGAGGTGAAGGTGATTGATTTTCTGAAGGGGGAGCTGGGGAAGGTTTAACTCTGTAACTGTTTAAGTGTTTAACTGGTTAACTGGTTAGAAGGGCAGAATGGCTGAACGGATCGTTCGAAGTTTGAACTTGAAACATCTAACTTACCAACTCCACCGATTACTGATTACCGATTACCGTTTATAGATTTTTGAGTTTGAAGTTGTCTTTTCCACATGGCCATACAGCAAGACATCGGATCCCTCGGCGAACAATACGCTGTCGCACTGCTCGAAAGCAAATCCTATCGCATCGTTGAGCGGAACTGGCGATGGCGGCGGGCAGAAATTGATATTATCGCGTGGGATGGAGAAATCCTTGTCTTCATAGAGGTAAAGGCGCGCAGCTATCTGCACCATGGCAGGCCGGAAGAGGCGATTACAGGGAAGAAGATGAACATGCTCGTGCAGGCAGCAGGCGCCTATATGCGACAGATCAATCATGAATGGGAGGTGCGATTCGATAGTATTGCAGTGCAGATGTTTCGCGATGGGACCTATGCAATAGATCACTATGAGGATATCTATTTTCCTGGGAGGTTTGCTTAGGGTTTAGGGAGTGCAGACAAGCAAGCTAGCTTTACTCGAAATTCCTGCCACACATTTACAAACTCACGAAGTGTGTTCACCTGAAACAGATGTTCTCCTCGCTTTCCTTCGCCTTCGCCTTAGCCTCAGCCTTTCTTCTACTCCACCACCCTGGTCCTCTCGCTCACCGCCGATACACAGAAGAACCCTAAGATGGCTGTGTTATCGCTCGTCTTAAACACATTGCTCTTCGTATTTGCAACAGGTATCGCGAATATGGTATTGTCTCCATTGTTCATCTGATCACGTGCCGTCTGCAAAAATCTAAACGCCTCGGTCGTAATGGCGTGAATCTCTACATGCACTTCATCGCCTACTATATAAGGCGGGGTTTCAAAATCATCATCTGTATCCGGATCAGGAATGCGATTGATCAATTCACGGATCGGTGTGATGAAGGTGACTCCATCTATTTCTCCTCCTGCATCGAATGCGGCATCGTAGGCGATATTCAGTTCACTTGGTTTATTTAGAAAGACACCATTCTTATACGCTTTGATCCAGTATGTATCACCCAATCCCGGCACATCCTTGGCATAAACTGAAGCCCAGTGTCCATCTGCAAAACCAAGTTCACCATTCCTCAATTCAATACCGATACTGTCAATAGCCGGCACACGACGCATGACAGATTCTGCATGGAACTCTTCACCATCCCACAGTATCTCTAAATCAAACTGCATTCCTGGTTCTCCAATGTTATTTCCTGGCTCTGGAGTCCAGACATAGCTGCCATTCGCCTGATCTTCAAAAACAAGGATGTCACCATTTTCTTTGGTAACTACTACCTCCGCGCCAGTGACACCGGATGCAAAGGTGTTGCTGAAGTATGGCTGCGACATGGTAAGTCTTATAGTCTGTGGCTCACTTTTACTATTGATCCATCCATCGACTACTAATTGATCATCTGCTGGTTCGATATCCACCTGTACGACATCTGTACAACTACCTAATCCCAATGTAGTGGCCAGCGTCACGTATATCGCTTGCGCCTTTATCTTGATCATAAGATCTTTATTGCATTTCATAAGCTCAGTTAAATTTGAAATTGTAGGAAACAGACGGTATAAAATTTCCGATGACACTTAGCTTCACCGCTTCTGTCATGACCGGGGTATCTGGCAGTATTCTATTTGGATCCTGACGGAAATAAATAGAAAACGGATTTCTTCGGTTATACACATTATACACAGAAAAGACCCATTCGCTCTTCCACCTCCTCCCGGGTTTTTCTTTTGGATTCAGAGTCAGGGCAACATCGAGACGATGGTATTCCGGGATCCTGACATTATGCCTTCTCTCTGATGCATTGTGCGGAATGACATAGCCCTGCTGATCAATACGCGTAGTAGGAAAAGTGGTAGGTGTGCCTGAATTGAAGGCAAAATTTGCGCTCAGCGTGCATCGCTTGCTGAGATCATAAAAAGCAGTGACGCTCAGATTGTGCAACTGATCGTATCTCGACGGATACCATTCATTATTGTTGATGCCGACGATTTTTCTTTCTGTACGTGCAAGTGTATAGCTGATCCATCCAGTCCATTTTCCCTTTGTTTTACTAAACTGTGTCTCCAGACCATATGCCTGACCCTCACCTGCAAGCAAATCACTTTCGATAAGTGGGTTCAGGATCAGATCGGCACCATCGATATAGTCCACAAGCTGTTGCATCTTCTTATAGTATGTTTCTACAGAAATCTCGTAGCTGTTGTCTGCAAAATTTCTGAAATATCCCAATGCAAACTGATCCGCTATCTGTGGTTTCAGATTGTTTGTGCTCGGCGTCCAGACATCTACCGGTGTAGACGCAGTGGTGTTGGAGATGAGGTGGACATACTGGGCCATTCTGTTGTAACTCATCTTGAGAGAAGTCTGTGGCGTGAATTCATACTTCAGTGCAATGCGCGGTTCGGGATTGATGTAAGTCTGGATTGATTGCCACTGTGTGTACTCGCGTGTACTGAGTAGTGGCCTGGGTTCGCCGGCAGGAGCTTCTCCAAATGTATAGGCGAATCCTTTCCCGGTATAATTGAAGTGAGAAAAGCGAATACCATAATTGACTTCGAATTTTGGCGTGATGTTGAGTTCATTTTCAATAAACAGTGCAGACTCAATTGCGTATTTGGATGGAAGACTAAAGTCCGTGATCTCTCCTTCACTCACGCCGATCGCTTTTCCAGGCAGGAAATCATAGACGATGACATGTCCTCCGAATCGGATCAGGTTTGATGGATTGACATAATAAGCGAGTTCTGGCTTGAGGCTGTAATTCACGACACTCGCTTCCCAGTCGAACTTGTTTGAGGCATCGTCTCCAAAATGGATTTCATAATCGTAGTCGCTATAGTACAATGTGATGTTGGAGAACAGGCGTTCATTGAAGAGATGATTCCAGCGTAATGTTGCAGTGCCATTTCCCCAATCAAACCCGGCAGCATCGCCAAAACGAAAATTGTCTCTGCCGAAATATCCGGAAAGAAACAGGTGATTGTTTTCGTTCACTGTCCAATTTGTCTTTGCAGTGAGGTCATAAAAGTTTAATGCGGATCCATCAAAGTCTTCATTGAGAAAAGGTCTCGCAAGGACATCGATATAAGATCTCCGCGCTGCAACGATAAACGATGCCTTGTCTTTCACGATCGGCGCTTCGAGAGAGAGCCTTGAGAAAATAAAACCTACTCCCCCATTCACCTCAAATTTTTTACTGTTTCCTTCCTTCATCCGCACATCCAGAATCGATGAGAGTCGTCCTCCGTAGCGTGATGGAATGCCACCTTTGAATAGCTGCACATCTTTTACTGCATCAGGATTGAATACCGAATAGAATCCAAAGAGATGTGACGAATTGTACACAGGCGCCTCATCCAGAAGCACGAGATTCTGATCTATACTTCCACCACGCACATTGAATCCTGAAGCCCCCTCTCCGACGGTAGTCACACCGGGTAAGAGCAAAATACTGCGGAGGATTTCCACTTCGCCCAAGAGTGTTGGCATTTTCTGAATTGTCCCAATGTCCAGCCGATTCACGCTCATCTGGAGTTCGCTGACATTCCGATCCTCGGCTTCAGAAGTCACCACGACCTCCTGGAGTTCTGCAGATTCAAGTTGAAGCTCAATATCCTTCCTGGCATTGCCGGTAGTCAGGTCAATCGCAGATTCGAGTCTCCGATAACCCAGATATGAAATTGAAAGCGTGTATTTCCCGGCAGGAAGTGATACAGAGTAGAATCCATAGGCATTCGTCGTCGTCCCATTCTGAATCTCAGGAACGAAAATACTTGCACCTATCAAAGTTTCTCCGCTGGAGGCATCTTTGATGTAGCCGCTCACAGTGAATTTCTCCTTTGCCTCCTGAGGCTCAGAAATTTGTGCGACAAGAGTAGAGAAACTGCCAAAAAAGAAAATGGAGAAAACCCCAACAAATTGTACTAAGTGACTCACAGTAAGTAGTTTAGAGAAGAATATCGTTTTGAAAAATTGCAAAGGGTCGGGTTCATTCAATGGAAATCAGCAAGGAAAACGCATTCCGGGCGGCATTGTTACGAAAACGCGGCATGGTTTTCGTTTTATCGCAAAACAAGAGGTCGTGTAGAAGCGGCTCGATAAATCATGGGGCCCCGATTCTTGGAGGATTGGCTTTGTTTTCTATCTTTGCGCCCTTTCCAAATAGGATCAATCATGAAGAAAGAAACGCATCCCAAAGACTATAGACTGGTGGTTTTCAAGGATTTCTCTTGCGATGAAGCCTTTTTAACCCGGTCTTGTGCCCCAACCAATGACAGCATTGTTTGGGAGGATGGTAATCAGTACCCTCTCGTTAAATTGGAAATTTCCAGCAAGTCCCATCCTTTTTTCACGGGAAAAATGAAGTTCGTTGACACGGCAGGCCGGATTGACAAATTCAACAAGAAATTTGCCACGACCCGGTACGCGAAGAAAGACAGCGAATAGCATCACACCCATGAACATGTACGGGGTGTCTGTAAGGCCAGAAAAGCCGTGCTGACATCCCGTTTTTTTTTGAAACCGCCCTGGTTTCAGTTAACAATTCTGATGCTTTAGGGCAATAGAACGACAGTTGATGTCGTCTCTTAGTATTTTTAGGCCCAATGCGAAACCTGATCCTTTTCGACGATGAAACACGGGAACATCTCCTGCCTCTCACCCATACGAGGCCTGCGAGCATGTTGCGCTGTGGCATTCTCACCATTCATGAAAAATGGGAAGCCTATCTGAATGGTAAGGCATCGTTTATTACCAACGAATATCTGACGGGGAAATTCCCGATTGTGATACAAGACGAAAATCTTGTGATCAATGGCACCTTATTACCAAATACTCGTCTTGTAAAGTTGATCACTGAGTTAAAACCAAATGAGGCATTGACCTCTGAAGGTGATCTTGTTGCCGCTAATATTCCCGGTGCTGAATTTGATGCGATCATCGATGGGACATTCGCAGATGAAATTGCCGGTTACAAACTTTCTGAAACACCTGTATCACAAATCCGTCGCAGTTGGGACCTCTTACGATTCTGTAAGGATGAACTGCAATGCGATTTTGACATGCTCACGAAGAATCGCACCTCTCATGCATTTGATGCATCGAATGTCATCATCGGACATGGAGATATTTTCCTTGAAGCTGGCTCATCTGTGTCTGGCTCTATGTTCAACACGCATGGAGGGCCGATTTATATCGGGAAGGGTGTTACCATTATGGAAGGATGTTTGTTACGAGGACCGGTTGCGATCTGTGATGGAGCAGTGTTGAAAATGGGAACAAAGATTTATGGTCCAACTGTTATTGGACCGTATTCCAAAGTTGGAGGAGAAATCACGCACTCGATCGTGATGGGCTATTCGAACAAATCACATGATGGCTATCTCGGCAACTCCATCATTGGCGAATGGTGTAATCTCGGCGCAGGGACCAATGTGTCCAATCTCAAGAACAACTATACTGAAGTGCGCATGTGGAACTATGTCCAGCAGCGTTTTGAAAATACAGGACAGCAATTCCTCGGTATCGTGATGGGAGATCACACGAAGTGCGGCATAAGTACAATGTTCAATACGGGTACTGTGATCGGTGTGAGTGCAAACATTTTCGGTGCGGGTTATCCTAGAAATTTTATTCCCTCTTATTCATGGGGTGGAGCTTCTGGATGGCAGACGTTTCAACTGGACAAAGCGATAGAATTGGCAGCAGACGTGATGAACCGGAGAGGTTTAGAATTATCAGAAGCTGATAAGAATATTCTTTCCCACGTTTACAACATCTCAGCCCCATTCAGACCGTGGGACAAGACCTAGTTTATACAGGCAACAAATCCTGATCATGCAGCCCCCTTTATGGAAATCATTGCTGAGTTATCTCCATGAAATCCATATTGAGGATGCGCCTTCCTACATTAATCCGCATTTGTTTGTTAATCTCTCAAAGGGTCGCTACCAACTCGTCACCTCAAATGCGATTTACTCCTATGCTGACCTCTATGGGAATTTTGTCAGAACGTTTCAGAAGCTCCGCTGGGAACGTATAAGTGGCAGTGAGATACTCTTACTGGGTCTTGGCCTCGGAAGTATTCCTTATATGCTTGAGAAAAAATTCCGCAAATCCTTTCGCTATACTGCTGTCGAACTGGATGAGCAGGTGATTTACCTGGCATCAAAGTATGTCCTGGATGAATTACAGAGTCCTTTTGAGATGTATCATGCAGACGCAGAAAAATTTATCCAACAAACCTCTCGCCAATGGAACATGATCTGCATTGATCTCTTCATTGATGATGTGATCCCCTCCGGAGCACAAACTGCAGACTTCCTGATTAAGGCAGAGAAAAGTATCGCCGACAATGGCGTCCTTCTCTATAACAGCCTCTCAAGGACCAAACAGGACATCACGAAGTCGAAAGCCTTTCTGAATGAGGTTTTTTTACCTGTATTTCCGAAAGGGGGCTATCTCGATGTGGGGGGAAACTGGATGCTGGTAAATGATAAGACGTTCTTTGCTCGAAATGCTGCAGAACATTAAACATTAAACACCACTGATATCATGATCACACACTCCATCTTACATCATGTCATTTTGAAATACCTTATCGAGAAAGGATATGCGCCGGAAGTTGATGATCTCTGTCATCTGTTGCATGAAGAAAAAGATAATGTCGTCACGGCGCTTTATGCTCTTCAGGATTATCATGGTGTTGTCTTACATCCACATGCGCCAAAGATCTGGGTGATTCATCCATTCTCTACGGCACCAACGAATTTCATTGTTCGATCTGCAAAAGGGAGTTGGTGGGGAAATTGTGCGTGGTGCTCGTTGGGGGTTGCTGCACTGCTTCATGAGGACGTCACGATAACAACCAGTTTTGGAGCACATGGAGAATCTGTTGAGATTCATATTTCCGAGGGCGTTGTACTGGAAAGTGATCTTCTCATCCACTTTCCGATCCCGATGCGAGAGGCCTGGGACAACGTGATCTATACTTGCAGTACGATGCTTGTATTCAAAGATCAGGAAGAGATTTCGCTATGGTGCAATCAACATCGCATTCACAAAGGAGATGTCCAGCCTATTTCAAAAGTCTGGGAGTTTGCGCAGATATGGTACGGCCGGCATCGCGATCCTGATTGGAAGAAGTGGACAATGCAGGAGGCTCAGGAAATATTCCATCAGTGCGGTTTGAATCATCCTGTCTGGCAATTGGAAGATTCTTCATCGCGATTTTAAACGACCAGAGAGGATGAGATAGATGGCTTCACGATATCCATCCAATCCATGTCCGACGATCTGCGCACCGCAGACATCTGCAATCATACTTTTCCTTCTGAATTCCTCCCTTGCGTAGATATCTGAAATATGTACTTCGATGACCGGCGAGGTAATCGCTTCAATGGCATCGCGTATTGCAATAGAAGTATGTGTATATGCTCCGGCATTCAGAACAATACCATCAGCAGAGAATCCAATCTCATGTAATTTGTCGATGATCGCACCTTCGTGGTTTGTCTGGAAGTAGGCGATGGGTATTCCAGAAAACTGATCTCTCAGTTCATCCAGATAATCCTCAAATGTCCTGGCCCCGTAAATCTCGATATTCCGCTTTCCGAGCAGATTGAGATTCGGTCCGTTGATAATGACAAGTCCCACTTGTAAACAACCTTTGGGGAAGAGCAGTTAATTCGCTACGTCTGAGAGAAATTTGATGCGGACGAGACGGATCTCTTCATACTTCACATCATCTTCCTTCAGGTTTCTGAATGCATCGTCTACAGAATCCGATTCCGCCGTCATCAGATAGTCACAGATCTCATCGACAATAGATTCATCTACATGATCGGCGAGGTAATAAGAGATGTCCAGTTTTGTCCCCGAAGAAACAATCATATCCATTTCCTGGAGCAACTCATCCATTGTCAACGCATTGGAGTACGCGATATCTTCAAATGGAATTTTGCGATCGACTCCCTGAATGATCGAAACTTTAACTTTCGATTTGTCTGCAATCTGCTTTACAATGAAGTCAGAAGGCCTTTCGATTTGATTTTCCTCTACATATTCTTTAATGAGCTCAATAAATGGTTTAGCATATTTCATTGCTTTACCGGAACTTACACCGGTGACATTACCCATCTCTTCTATCGTGATCGGATAGATCGTCGCCATATCATTTAATGAAGGATCCTGAAAGATGACCCATGGAGGTACTTTCTTTTGCTTTGCAATCTGCTTACGCAAATCTTGTAGTAGTCTCACCAACAGGGTGTCAAGTGCCACAGTTTTTGAGCCTGCACCTTCATCATCCTCCTCAGGGACAGAGAAGTCGCGGTTCATGGGAATTTTGATCGACCACGGCTTGCCAATAAAATTCTTCCCATCCTCTGTCACCGACAATGTTCCGTAGCGTTCGATCTCTTTTCTGAGGAGTCTGTGCAGTATGGCATGTCTCATTACAGAATGCCAATAGACATCTTCTTTGCCTTCACCTTTTCCAAAGAGCGGATTCTGGTCAAAACCGAAGTCCTTCATCGACTTACTCTTCTTGCCCATGACGAAATCGACGATTGTCTTGATCGTATAGTTTTCTTTGAGTACAAGCACAGATTTCAGTGCAACCACCATGTCGTCTTTGACTTCGATCTTCTCCTTCGGATGTTTGCAATTGTCGCACATTTTATTGCAATCCTTCTCCCGGTATTCTTCTCCGAAATAATGGAGTAAATGCTTTCTTCGACAGGAAGCGGTCTCTGCATACGCTGCCATTTCGTCCAACAACTGACCGCCGAGTTCTCGCTCTGCCACAGGTTTGTCACGCAGAAATTTTTCAAGCTTGTGCAGATCTTTTGGTGAAAAGAACGCAACGCATCTTCCTTCAAGACCATCACGTCCTGCTCTTCCGGTCTCCTGATAGTAATTTTCGATGCTCTTTGGAATATCAAAGTGAATGACAAAACGTACATCCGGCTTGTCGATACCCATTCCGAACGCAATCGTGGCACAGATGACGTCGATATCTTCCATGAGAAATTCATCTTGTACACGTGATCGCGTCTTTGCATCAAGGCCTGCATGATAAGGTGCTGCTTTAATACCATTCACATTGAGTACTTCGGCAATTTGCTCTGTTGTCTTACGAGCCTGGACGTAGACAATCCCCGAAGCACCAGGTAATGATTTTGCGATTTGTACAATATCTCTTATCGCGAGTTCTTTAGAAACTTTCGGACGAATTTCATAGAAGAGATTATCTCTGTTGAATGAAGAGACATAACTCTGTACGTCATGCATCTCGAGATTCTTGACGATATCCACACGTACTTTTTCTGTAGCTGTGGCTGTAAGGGCAATGATTGGGATGTCCTTGCCTATGCTGTCTATCATGTCCCGAATCCGTCGATACTCTGGTCTGAAGTCATGTCCCCACTCGGAAATACAATGCGCTTCGTCTACAGCGACAAAAGACACATTGGAGTTCTTAAAGAATTCCAGATTCTCATCCTTTGTCAAAGTCTCAGGAGCGATGTAGAGCAATTTTGTCTTGCCTTCTTCAATGTCAGCCTTCACCGTTCTAATTTCCGTCCGTGAAAGCGAAGAATTGAGGAAGTGCGCAATATGATCGCCTTCACTATATCCTCTGATAGAGTCAACCTGGTTCTTCATCAATGCAATCAGCGGTGAAATCACAATCGCGATACCAGGCATCAGCAATGCCGGAAGCTGGTAGCATAATGATTTCCCACCGCCTGTTGGCATAATAACAAACGTATGCTGCTTGTTGAGCACACTTTGAATGATCTTTTCCTGCTGATCTTTAAATTGATCAAATCCGAAAAAACGTTGCAATTCTGCACGTAAATCCACAATATCAGGTGCTAATATTTCCACTCTGCAAACAATAATTTGGTAAACAAAAAAGCCAGTCCTAATTCACGGTCTATGCGGTTATCGTTCCTATTGTAATGTACACCATTTTCCATATTTTTTGTGCCTGAACACAGGTTTTTTTTTCAGGAATCTGGGATTTTAAGCACAATGTGGCTTACTCATACTAAACAGGGGTGGTTTAACGCGGAATTGTGAGAAGAGTTGTGCCTGTAGAGCGGATACTTACTGATTCCCTTAGATTTGCGCATTCTCTAAATAATATCAATACACCGGGATGGCTGACGTTTTGAATTCACAACTCGACGATTTGCACAGGGAAATAGATGCAGCGACTCTGGCAGATGCAGCAGCATTGGAGGCGTTTCGCATTCGTTTTCTCGGAACCAAGAATGTACTCAAACCCTTTTTCGGTGAGATGTCTAAAGTTGCCGGTGATGCACGACGCGAGTATGGCCAGAAACTGAATACCGTAAAGACCGCAGCAGAACAAAAATATGCTGCAATGAAAGAAATGATTGAGAATTCAGCAGCCGTGCATCAGCATCGTACTGAACTCGATCTCACACTTCCTGCCGATCCATATCTCCTTGGTTCAAGACATCCGGTGAGTATCGTCATGCGCGAGATCACGACAATTTTTTCACGGATTGGTTTTATTGTTGCTGAAGAACGAGAGATAGAAGATGACTGGCACAACTTCACTTCAATGAATACTCCGGAAGATCATCCGGCACGTGATATGCAGGATACATTCTACCTCAAAGGAAGTAAGGATCTTTTGTTGCGCACACACACTTCCTCTGTACAGGCTCGCGTGATGACAACTCAAAAACCACCGATTCGCATTATTGCACCAGGTCGTGTGTATCGGAATGAAACCGTCTCTGCACGTTCACATTGTCAGTTCCATCAGGTAGAAGGACTTTATGTGGATGAAGGTGTATCGTTTGCTGACATGAAGCAGACACTCTATTATTATGCAAAGTCTATCTATGGAGAAGATGTAAAAATCAGATTGCGTCCGAGCTACTTCCCATTCACCGAACCGAGTGCTGAAATGGATATCTACTGGGGCCTCAAAGATGAAACCGACTATCGCATCACAAAAGGGACAGGATGGCTGGAGATCATGGGCTGTGGTATGGTAGATCCAGCAGTACTTCAAAACTGTGGCATTGATCCGGATCGCTATTCCGGTTTTGCATTTGGTATGGGCATCGAACGTCAGGCAATGCTGAAATATCGGGTGAATGATATCCGGATGTTTTTTGAAAACGACATTCGCTTTCTCCGTCAATTCCGTTCGACCGTCACTCAATAATCCGTATCGTAATTCCATGAAGCCGTCTCTACCAAAAGGCACAAGAGATTTTCTCCCTGATGCCGCAACAAAACGCCAATACCTCTTTGGTGTCATTGCTTCTGTATTCCGTAAGTATGGATTCGCGCCGATCGAAACACCTGCAATGGAAAACATGACCACATTGACAGGCAAGTATGGTGAAGAAGGTGATCGACTTCTCTTTCGGGTATTGAACAATGGAGATTTTCTGAGTGGTGCTGATACCGACGCATTGTCCAGACAGGATAGTGCTGCACTTGCACCTTCTATCGCGAAACGCGGTATGCGATATGATCTTACAGTCCCTTTTGCACGGTTTGTGGTCATGAATCAAAACGATCTTCCATTTCCTTTCAAACGTTATCAGATCCAACCGGTATGGCGGGCTGATCGTCCGCAGAAAGGACGCTACCAGGAATTCTACCAATGTGATGTCGATGTTGTGGGTTCGAAATCACTGCTCTATGAAACCGAACTTGTTCAGATCTATGATGAAGTCTTCACTGCTCTAGGCCTTCCTGTGGTGATCCGTCTGAATCATCGACAGATTCTCACCGGTATCGCTGAAGTATGTCGAATACCAGAACACCTGACAAGTATGACAACGGCCATCGACAAATGGGATAAAATCGGTGAGTCAGGTGTACGGGCAGAAATGCAGAAGAGAGGGATTCCAGAAAATGGCATTGATCAGATCATCTCGATTTTGGCTGAAGGATCATTGGACAAATTGTCCGAAACGCTTCATGAGTCGATACCAGCGATAAATGGTATCAAAGACATTGAACAAGTACTGCAATATCTTGGACGCACATCATTACACAACAGGTTTGAATTCGACATCCGGCTTGCCAGAGGTTTGGATTATTACACAGGTTGCATTTTTGAAGTAGCCGCAGTGGATGCAGATATGGGTAGTCTTGGCGGAGGAGGTAGATACGATGATCTCACCGCTGTATTCGGTATGCCCGGTACTCCCGGCGTAGGCATTTCATTTGGCGCTGAACGAATTTTTGATGTCATGGAATCACAGAAACTATTTCCTTCATCATTGAAGTCAGCTCCTCAGATTCTTTTTATTGCACTCAGTGAAGAAGCGTTGATGTTTGCTTTTATTGCGGCTACTGAAGTACGTAAACAAGGTATCTCCGCAGATATTTATCCGGAACCTTCTAAAGTGCAGAAACAAATGCGCTACGCAAATCAACTTGGTGTTTCCTTTGTCGCGATTGTCGGCGATGATGAATTGCATACACAAACGGTGATGTTGAAGAATATGGAAACAGGTGATCAAAAGAATATGACGGTTGCTGAACTGGTTAAGAGTTTAGAGCAGAGAGCATAAAGCAGTCCTCAGTCGGCACCGCAAAGATTGGAAGTGAAGAGCATAGGGGCAGATGGGAGCGTAGCGGACATCCCGATGAGCACCAGCGAAATCGAGAGAGCATAGGGCCAGGGGTTTAGCCCAGTCCTCAGTCTCCAGTCCTCAGTCTGTTTAAGCGAACCGCGACCAGCCAACGGCAATTCTTAAGTCCACAATCTCTTGTCTTCAGAACAGGGCGTACGGCGAAAAGCGAACGGCGAACGGCAATTCATCAGGTAGCGTAATATGCATGGCGTTCTTAAGACATACTTGAGTGAGCTGTGAATCTGTTGTTTACGTATACCAAATATTTGCCATGCAAAAAATTATGATAACTTTGACCATCTTAATGGATCGCGTGAAATATTTTTAGGTTCCGGACATTTTATAGAGGTCCGGACTTCGCGCTTTCTTCATTTATTTAATCTCACCTAATGAACATATCCGGGTTCCGTTTGATAGCAGCATTAGTGTTTAGTTTCGCTTTTGCTACTGGATATAGTAATTCACCAGCATCAGGTGAGACTTCAGATCTCGATGCAATGAGCGATCGGATCAGAGCGGGAATCGAGAACGTGGTTCATATCGTTTCTCCCCGTCTTGATGCAAGTGTAGAATCCTACTTGCGTACATACACAGAACGAAACAGAACGAAGACAGAAAACATGATCGGGAGATCTTCTTTGTATTTCCCCATGTTTGAACAAGAACTCCTCGCAAGCGGACTTCCAGTAGATCTGAAATATCTGGCAGTAGTAGAATCGGCGCTCACTCCGCATGCAATATCACGCGTAGGCGCAACAGGCCTCTGGCAATTCATGAGACCAACAGCGCGGGAATATGGATTGCAGATCACCAAGTATGTAGATGAACGTTGCGATCCTGTCATGTCTACAAAAGCAGCAATCACATATCTGGAAAATCTGCACAGACAATTTGATTCATGGGAGCTTGCAATGGCGGCTTACAATGCCGGACCAGGTCGTGTGCGCTATGCTATCCGCAAATCAGGCAGCAAAGACTATTGGAAACTCCAGGGTTTTCTACCGAAAGAAACAAGGGCATACGTGCCAGGCTTTATTGCAGCCAGCTATATCATGAATTATTACGAAGATCATGGACTTGTGCCGACCTTTCTCAGTTCAGATCTTACGGAGACAGCAACTCTTCAAGTATTCAATGACCTTGACTTCAACAAGATCCATCAAATCACAGGTGTTGCGTTTGAAGTGATTAGTTATCTGAACCCTAAATACATCAGGAATTTTATTCCACAATCCGACGCGGGTCATGTGCTCGTCTTACCTGCGCATGCTACTCCGATTATGCTTACTTACCTCAGTGCAGGTGGAGATGTCGCTGTAGCCGATCATTCAGAATTCGCAGCGATTGAAACTGGAGTTGAAATGGAGTATGTAGACAGACTGGTGGAGCATACCTACGTCGTGAAATCTGGCGACAACCTCTATACCCTAGCGCAAAAACACCATTGTTCAATCACGGAACTCCAGAAATGGAATAAACTCTCCGGATCCATGCTTCATATTGGTCAGAGACTGAAAATCCTAAAAATGGAAAAGGTCCTTGTGAAAATGACAAGACCTGCTATCATTGCCCCTCCCGTACGCGCTGAAATCAACATCACTGCGTTAACCTCTCCATCAGCTACGCATTACGGGCTCACTCAGGTTGCACGGACAAGACAGCAAGGTGCGAGTCCGGTTCCTGTATTGAAGTCTAATCCGGATTTATCGGGATCTCCGAAATCTATCCTTCGCCGTCGGATGAGTGCACGTGACATGGGTATAATACCCGAGAGTCCATCGTCAACGATGCTCCCCGGAAAGCGCTTGAATTAGCTCGAAATCGAGGAGTAAACACTCCGGGAGAAATCCAATATCCGCGCCGGACAGTCATCTTCTCAGGCCTGACGACCATCAGCCACAACTCAGGCCTAACCCATTCTGCTTTTACATTTCTGAATTTTTCCCAAAGGTCCAGGGGTAACATTCAGCAATCATTCCGCACTAATACCCGAAACCAGATCACACATAACAATGATTCTGGCTACGGTATAACATTCATCATTCACTCAAAAAAATCTGGACTATGAAAACCCAATTGTTCTCTGTGCTATGCTTAGCACTTCTCTTCACGGCTTGCGAAAAAGAAGCGGATTTCGCTTCCACTACTGTGACTTCACCATCTCCCAATGATGCTGACCCCTCAACGCTGTCTTATGACTACTGCATTAATCTCAGCTCATCGAGTGCGTTGGTCGGCTTTGGAAAATTCGAACCCATGCGGGTGACTGGGGTGCAGGACAATTCTGCTCGTGTACGTAAGCCTTTTGTTGGTATGTATACAATAGAGGCAAACGGTGAGGGCACTTCAGCAGAACTCGCACGTAGCTCTACATCTGCGAAACTCACATTTAACTCTCGAACGAACCGTCTCTCGGGCGTCATTAGTACAAAGTTCTTTAATGGTGAAGAACTTGAGCAACACATTGATAGCGATGCGCTCGTAGTCTTCGATAGAAAGTCCATGATCATCAAAGCAAATGTGCGCACTGCAAAACTGAATACTGATTCGGAGAAACTCGATCTCGTACGTGGTGAACTTGTTCTGGCACTGCCGCTGCATCCGCAAGGATGGTTCGAAGCCAATCTCTACACTACCGGCATGTTTTGTACGCCTGTGGTCAATTGAAAAGATATCCAAGACTTTTTGTTAAGCCAGCAGAAAGCGCTGCTCTCCACTTGGAAAGCGGCGCTTTTCTTTTTATGGAAAGTGAGGAAAATAAAATTGCCTCACCAAACTGGTCTTTTCCTCGGCGTATAGATATATCCTGTGAACCGGCTGATTTTCCAGGCTCAGGCGGCAGAAGAGCCGGTTCAGAGCTATAATCATCCCGATCAGCACATCTTCTGACACTTTTCAGATTAATACAGTGAATCTTGAAACGAACCAGTTTTCTGAAACCACACAACAATTTTTGACCATGAAGCCACAATTGATCATCGCGTTCGCACTTGCAATCATATTCACAGCGTGCCAACGAGAATCGGGTTTTGAAAAACCTTATTCAATCTTCTCGTCACATGGCAGTACTCACGATCCTGCTCAATACATTGATGCACATGAGATCCCAGATGACCTGTCGTCTTTTGACTACTGTCTTGTACTAAATACCAATCACACGCTTGTAGCTACTACCAGGTTCGAGCCTCTCAGAGCAAGTTCAGAGATTTCGGAAGTAAGTGGTACGACGGGGCTATATTACATTGAAGCAACTGGCACAGGTACCTCAGATGATTTTGGCGAATGCCAGACAGAACTCAATCTCATTTTCAATACAAGAACAAATTTCATGACAGGAGTGATCACCAGTACATTTCCAAATGGCATCATTTTAGAACAGGTCGTGGACAACGATGTGCGTTACCTCCCGGATACAAGATCAATGACATTGGTTGTGAAGCTCAATGATGCGAGTTTCACCACAGATATGGAAATACTCAATCTCGTTCATGGACAGGTCACTTTTTCATTGCCGGTCCGGCTGAGCAGAAGATTCGACATGCAACTATACAGCATTGGTATGTTTTGCAGTATCTCAGAGTGATACACACTGTGTTGAAGACAGTAAAAAACTAGAAAAACGCATTCGATAGGCAGGACTTCGTAACTCTGAGCCAACTGGGAACGATCAGGAAATCACCAAAATAAAAACAGGCAATGCCTTCATGAGACATTGCCTGCAATATGATGTGATCAACGTGACCTGATCAAAACCGGGTTATTTAACCGATCTCGATCAAGCGGCTCTTCTCCTCATTGACGACCTCAGCCTTCTTAGGTACTGAGAGTTTGAGGATACCATTTTCGTATTTGGCCTGGATGTGATCTTTTTCTACGGTCTTGGGCAATACGAAACTGCGCGTGAACGAAGCGAAGTTAAACTCACGACGTGTGAATTTGCTTTCCGTGGCTTCATTCTGGCTTGATTTCTCAGCCGAGACTGTAAGACGATTTTTATCCAAAGCGATCTTGAAATCTTCTTTGTTCAGTCCAGGTGCAGCAAACTCAAGTTGGTAGCCCTTTTCTGTCTCAGAGATATTCACCGATGGAGCATTCACCGCAAAATCGGCACCAACAGCATCTCCAATGTTTCTTCCAAACAAGTCGTCGAACACATTTGGCAACTGGTGGCTTCTGCGGATCAAGGGCTGTCTTTCATTCAGCCAAGGCTGCCTATCGGACAGCCAGGGATCAAATTTTATCAGGTTCATTTTAAATAGAATTTTGAATTGTGATTAAATGAAGTTTCTTTTTTCAACTATTGAACAGGGATATCTTTCTTCCATGAATCTTTGACACGTTTGGCTAATGTGACAACCAGCACTCCATTTTCATACTTCGCAGTGATCTTATCTGCATCAACGCGTTCGTCAAGTCGGAATGTGCGATGGAAATTGCTGAAGTCAAACTCCTTGCTGCGGAAAGTGTACCCTTCGAGCGGTTGTGCTGTGCGAGCAGATGAGATATGCAACAGGCCTTCCTTGACTTCGAGTTTGAAGTCACTTTTCGCCAATCCTGGAGCGGCAACGTGTACTTCGAATGCCGTGTCTGATTCGATTACATTTACAAATGCTTTGTTTGCTGTAAATGCGTGTTCGAAAGCATCACCCAGATTTGTGTTGAGCAAATCTTCAATGAATTTGGAAAAGGGAGCTGATCCCATATGGCGGTGTTTCTTGTGGGTGTCGTTTTGCTGCGTAGTCATGTGATGAGTTTTTTAGTTTGAAATAATCGTATGACAATACGACTTAATCAAACTATAGACCAGCAGAAACTTTAAGCCATTATGGCATAAAATCAAACCCAACAAAGGCCATTTTGGCAGGTACGTTACATGTGCGATGCCATATTGGCATGAAGGTAAAAAATGAAAAGGTTGAGTGCACGAGAAGACGAGGAGGGCCGGTGCTACTATTAAACTACCTGGCGGACAGCAGGTCCGCCGCTACGGTATCGTTCAAAAATTCGGATTTGGCATGGAAATGCTAGAAGCTCTTCTAAACAATGGCAGAACTTGCCCTCGCAGAAGGCGGGGATTATCCACGCTCATCTCACACCCTTAGACTCCTCAGCTTCGTCTATCGATGAAAGCTGCAGTTATCCTTTTCCCCTGTGGACCTGGTAGCAAATCACTTTTCGGAGACGCTTCAAACTTCCTACTCCTAATTCGAATTATCCTTTTTCGTGGCGGCAAACTGAAAAGGCAACTTCAAGCGCACTTTCACTGGTTTGCCCGCTTGCATTCCAGGCGTCCATAGTGGCATCGTCTTTACTAAACGGATGGCCTCTTCGTCACAGCCTCCGCCTATCCCCTCTTCAACTTCGATGTCCGATACCATGCCGGTTTCATTCACGATGAATTTTACCACGACGGTACCTTCAATGTTTTGCTTTCCTGCTTCTTCAGGATACACAAGATTAGCCCTCATATACTTTGATAGACTTTGATAGGTGCAATTGCGGGCTTCGGCATCGTCAGTGACATCACAACCCTGATAGCGGGGCATGCGCTCGGCTACATCATATACATCTAATACAACCGGAGCCGGATCATTGACTTCCTGAGGCATCTTAAACTTCACTGGTATTGTCATACGCACTTTAACGGCTACTCCTCTATTCTTTCCTGGTACCCACTTGCCGAATTTCTTAACTGCTTTGAGTGCTGCTTCTCCCATTCCGTATCCCGGATCTTCGTCCACTGTATGATTCATTGCCTTGCCTTTTTCGTCGACAACAAAACGCACGATGACAAAACCATCGACTCCCGCAACTTTTGCGACCTCAGGATATTCAAGGTGCTCTGCAAGCAATGCTTCAATCTTATCATCTGTACAAGTCCGACGTTCGGTGAAGTCGGTGATTTTCGCGCATGCTTCAAGTGTAGGCATCTCTTGTGCCACAGGGTAGATCTTTTCATCCTGGGAGAAAGAGAGTGTGGCGATACCAAGGAAGAGACTTATCAATACGAAAGTTTTCACTTTAAATGGAATTTGAATGAAGAATAAAGTCAAACGTCAAAATGTAAAATTCAAAATGCCTGCGCGCCTGCCCGTCCGGCAGGCGGGTAAAAGTAACGTGGGAGGGGCTAACCTCGCCGCGTGGTTTCACCCGCGAGCGTTTGCGGGCTGGCAAGACTTTTGACATTAGTATTTTACTTTCTGAGAACGACAGAGAGGCCTTCCGAATTGTCTACGTTTTATCAAGAACCTTCACGCCTGTGGCTTCCACGCTATAGGTATTCTCAGGTTCGGTGATCTTCTGGATTTCTTCAGCACTCTTGCCTGCGTCTTCAGCGTAGTGACGCAATTCTTCCACAGGTGTCACTGACTTAAAGGCTTTGCCTTCGACAATGACCTGGCGTCCGCCAATATCCTTTGGCACGAAAAATCCATAGTCTTTGAAACGTACCATGATCTCGACATCACCTGCCTGAGCATCATGTAGGGTCATCCAGCAGCCCTTGGCCTGACATACTTCGTTGACAGTAGCAACAAAAGTCGTTTCCACGGTATCCTTCGTGGCCATCTCAGCCATCAAAGATTTATAGTCTGTGTAACGATCGTTTTTGATGCCGGCACCATAGATGCCTTCTTCACTGACTTCAACTTTTTGTGCGCATGCGATCATACATACGACAAACGCAAACAACATTGCTGGTTTGATAAAAGAAATACTTTTCAACATTGTCTTGTGTTTTTCTGATTTGAGCGGCGAAGATAGGAAATGGGGAGTCTTCAGTCTACAGCTTGCCCGAATCCGACGTAGGAGGGGGCGGGTCCTCAGTCCGTCAATCTTCAGTCCGCAGCCTGCCCGAATCCGACGTAGGAGGGGCGGGTCCGCCAGTCCGTCAGCTTGCCCGAAACCGACGTAGGAGGGGGCGGGTCCTTAGTCCGCAGCCTGCCCGAATCCGACGTAGGAGGGGGCGGGTCCTCAGTCTTAATTGATGCACAGTCCTGCAATTTCAACTTTCCCTGTTAAAATTGCAGGGTTATGGCAACTTATATCCCGAGGTAAGTTGAAGCCGATGTAATCAGGCTTACGCAGACCTTTCCTGTAGGGGTGATCGCAGGATCGCGGCAAGTAGGCAAGACTTCACTAGTCAGGCATCTTGTACAGAAGCCGTTCTTGAGCTAGAGAGTGAAATATGACAAAATTGTCTTTCATCGCTTATTTCCAAGAAGACATCAAAGTACAGAGATCCATCAATGAAATGACATTTATAGAAGGATGAACCGGATATGTCCCGCTTGAAGGAGTGACCAGATATCGATGCTTGATATTGAGTTCTTCAGTAAGTTGGACGAAGCCTTTAGGTAAAGAAGGAGCATTACTCAACTTTGCTTCAATTGCAGCAAATGGTTTATTTCCTTTTGTAATAAGTAAATCGATTTCAGCGCCCTGATGTGTACTAAGAAACCACACTTGAAATTGCTCAGGAAGAATCGTTGCTAATTGTTCGATCACAAATCCTTCCCATGAATACCCTGACTGGACATTGCCCAAAAGTTCATCGTGGTTCGTAAGATTGAGTGAATTATGCAAGAGCCCAGAGTCGCGGAAATAAACTTTTGGCGATTTGACAAGCCGTTTTCTGAGATTCGTATGGAATGGTTGTAGCTTTCTAACAAGGAAGGCCTGAACGAGGAAGTCCAAATACAGGTTGATGGTAGGATGAGTCAGATCAAGAGATCTGCCCATTGCCTGGGCATTCCAGACTGCACCTGATGAGGACGCAATCATGGAAATAAACCTGCTTGTCAATTGCGCGTCTGCCGGGAACCCTAGAAGTGATAAATCCCGTTCAATATAACTGCGCATAAAACTTTGACGCCATCGGAAACTGGATTCGTCAGAAGATGAAAGAAATGAAAGAGGAAAACCTCCGCGTAACCAAAGCTGCATCACTAAGGAAGTGTCCGGAGCAACTTCATTTAGTTGAAACGGTGTCAGTTCATGGTATATAATTCTCCCTGCGAGAGACTCTGCACTTTGCCTGAGTAATTCCGGAGAAGCTGATCCAAGAATCAGGAACCGACCATTGATGCGATGTTCATCCACCAGGGCTCGTAATAAGGGAAACAAGCCGGGCATACGTTGAATCTCATCCAGGATAACAAGTCTTTGCTGGTGTTGGCGCAGGAATAGTTCAGGCTCTGTAAGCTTTACCAGGTCACTTGGAAGTTCAAGGTCCAAATACATGCTATCCATGTTCAGTTCGGCAGCTATTTCACGCGCTAACGTTGTTTTTCCAGCTTGACGTGGACCCACCAGGCCAATCACTGGAAATTCCATTATGCTGATTTTCAAAGCATTATAAAGCGACCTCTGGATCATACCATGAAAATTGAAAATCTAATTTACAGATTTCATGGTAGGTAGACAATGCCATAAAAAAGGGAGGTCTGCAGAAACGTTTTTCTACCCACCTCCCCTGAGCTACTAAACTCTATAAATTATTCAACTTATAGACACAGGAAAATGACAATCAAAATGACAATCAAAATGACAATCAAAATGAAAAAACTCTTAACTGGTTAGTCCACTTTCATTTTGATTTTCATTGCCATTTTGATTTTGATTGCCATTTTGATTTTCACTCTTATCTCCCCTGAGCTACTAAACTCTATAAATTATTCAACTTATAGACACAGGAAAATGACAATCAAAATGACAATCAAAATGACAATCAAAATGAAAAAACTCTTAACTGGTTAGTCCACTT
>JANNQA010000085.1:0-1907 GCA_031400515.1 Bacteroidota bacterium | reverse complement strand
CAGTGGATCAACCCGGAGTGCTTATCTCCAGTATTGAGGATCATCAGGATGGAAGATATTCGCTCACGTTTGACGGTGATGTAAGTCAGCCGGTAAAACTTAGCCTGCTTGGTCAGGATGTGTACACTGGAGTTCTAGCGGATATTGGAAAGGGTAGTGGAGGCGGTATTATTGATAAAATTCAGGATTGGCTCGAGTCGATTGGACTTCCGGGATGGAGTCTCTGGCTATTGTTGTTGCTCCTCTTGCTCCTCCTCTGGTTACTATTCAGGAAGAAATCTTAGATCGCGATGAAGCACCTGCGCACAACACAAGCACAGACTCGCGGTCAACCATATCGCGCGACAAATGCACCGTTCTTCGGCGGACTGTTTATTCAACCGAAACTCACGGTTAATGCTTCTGGTGATATCTATGAACGTGAGGCCGATGCCATGGCGGATAAAGTGATGCGTGGTCCTGAACCTTCCCAACGTCAGGCACACAACATTTCAACTCCATCCATAATTCCGGTGCAACGGAAATGTGCAGCGTGTGAAGACGAAGAGCTACAGCGCAAAGAGGATAGTGGAGAGCTGTATAATCCTGCCAATCTCTCTGCGCAGATTTCATTGAGCAAAGGTGGTGGCAGTGGACTGCCTTCTTCGACTCTTGCAAGAATGAATTCTTCATTCGGAGTGGATTTTTCTCCGGTTAAAATCCATACCGAAGGAGAATCTGCAGGTATGAATAAATCTATTCAGGCCAAAGCATTCACACATGGCCATGATATTTATTTTAATGAAAATCAATATCACCCTGAGTCCTCAGAAGGACAACGATTGCTGGCACATGAACTCACGCATGTCGTACAGCAGAGTAAGGGCACAATATCAAACCGGATTCAGCGCGACACGGAAGTCACTGTAACTGCACCCACCGCGCCGGGTTCCTGTTCACTAGAACACCACAGGAAGATAGCTCCTGCGGTCTCTACTGCGCAGAATTGGATGACACGATCAATGAATGCATTGACAGCATATTTGGGAAATCCAGCTTCATACGTTCATGTGCAGAGTGCACTGACAAGACATTTCCGATCCTCTACTTCTCAGACAGCCACTCGTGTTAGAAATATCCTGACAAGGATCAATACGGATATTGTGAATCGACCTGATCTAAATGTTGAATGCCATACCGCAAGCGATTTGATTTGCGGTGCCACTGATGCGTATGTGAATGGAGATTTGTTGGTCTTTTGTCCAACCTATTATGGTAGATCCCTTGACTGGAGAGCTGGGTATCTGATACATGAAATGGCGCATACTTTGACGGGTATCACACATATCACTGACAGGGCATACCACGCAAACCGTGCTTATAATTTTCTGACTCCAGATGAAGCACTGACGAATGCGGACGGATATTGGAGATTGTGTGAAGAGATCGGACTAGGTCGTGCATTGCCTGGTACTGCCCCGAACGACTCAATGAATGATTGTTCAAGTACCAGAACTGATCAGATGCGCCGCTCCATGGCTTCGGTTGAACGATGGAATCGAAATGCTCAGACAAAATGTAATAGCAGAGAACCTGCGGAGTTGGCTGCATGGAGTGATCTGCAGACAAGACATCTTGGAGGTACATCGACACGGCATATTGATCAGGCGAAGGAAGTTTATGACAGGGCATACCGGAGACTCCAGTCTGCGATCTCTTTTGAATGTGAAAATTCCTGTGATTCGGGTGTAAGTGGTTATTATCGGTACTTCCTTTTTATTACTTCTGATACACTACACGTGTGTCCCATGATTTTCGGATTAGCTACAGAGGACCGAACAGTGGAATTATACAAACTGATCCTTTTGAGATATGGCGATGTCTCAGAAGCAAGAGCAGCGCAGTTGACTTTTTTGGCGAGAGCACTG
>JANNQA010000016.1:0-10119 GCA_031400515.1 Bacteroidota bacterium | reverse complement strand
ATTGGAAGTGTAGCCGGGTCCCATAGCGTTGCTGCTGCCTTCCTTCTGAAACACAATTTGTTTCCCATCAGGAGAAAACGATGGATTGCGATAGATGCCTTTCTCCGTGGTGATCTTGACGGCATTCGAACCTGCAGGCATATTGACACTATAGATTGCTCCGGCATCCGCATCATTCCAGGTTGTATAGATCAACGTCTTTCCATCGGGAGAAAACGCCGGTTCGAATTCAAAATGATTTGAGCTCGTGAGACGTGTTGGTTCTCCATCAGGCAATTGCTTTTTCCAGAGATATCCAACTGCATTGAAGACAAGCCATTTTTCATCAGGTGAAGTCTTAGCATGACGGATCACCTTTACAGAAAGACTATCGGGATTCAGTTCCTGCTTAAAACGGACGACTTCATAGATCCTTTGATTGACATTGCACGTAAACGGAACATCTGTCGTTTGATTGAATCCATTCACGGCGATCTTGTTGATCTTTCCATTGCCCCAGATATAGATATGCTGATCATCGGGCGACCACGCAAAGCCGGTATAAATCCCGAAGATGGTCCAGGCTTCCTGTTGATCTTTTGACAACTGATCACTAATCGGCACTTCTTCACCCGTTTCAAGATTGCGCAGGTACAGGACCGATTTTGTTCTCACACGTCTGACAAACGCCAGTGTCTTACCATCATGCGAGATCTGCGGACGCACAGCACTGCCACCGCCACCGGTGACGTTTTCACTCGTTCCTTTTTCGATATCAAAGCGTTTGATCACGAAGATCTGGTTGTTGGGATCCTTATTGTATTGGAATGCTCCGCCTGCATACATATCCTCGCTGTAATACACATACTTACCATCCGGCGAATACCATGGCTCATTGAGATCCT
The DNA here is from genome assembly GCA_031400515.1 of Bacteroidota bacterium. Lineage (GTDB taxonomy): Bacteria > Bacteroidota > Bacteroidia > Chitinophagales > Saprospiraceae > DATDQA01. The sequence goes on along the minus strand of JANNQA010000016.1, from coordinate 9,235 downwards.
GCTGATCGTTCTTCTTTGTTGTAAGTTGCAAACCCGTACCACCACTGACATGATACAACCACAACTCACCTGCACCCAGCGAACGCGTCGACGTAAAATGCTTTCGTGCGACGATGTATTCACCATCCGGACTCCATACACCATTGTTGAGCAGGCGGAATGTTTCTTTGGTCACTTGTTTTGCATTGCTGCCATCGCGGTCCATCACCCAACAGTTATCTCCGCCTCCAGCATCGGAAGTGAAGACGATCTTCTTCCCATCCGGGCTGAACCTTGGTTGCACTTCAAACGCAACACCACTACGCAGCACCTTTGCTGTTCCTCCCGAAGAAGGAATTGAATAGATATCACCGAGCAGATCGAAGATGATCTCTGTGCCATCTGGAGAGACATCGAGATTCATCCACGTCCCTTCATTCACAGTAAATGAAACGTCTTTGTATGGACCGGTTGGATTGTTGACATCCCACTTGGGTTTTTCTTTGTCTTGGGAGAAGAGGCAAAGAGCATAGAGCAAAGGGCAGAGAGTAAGAAATGCACGGATGGACATTGATAGAATTTTTTGAGGGGGGTGAAGGTAGCGAGCTATTCGAAACCTGGCAGGTTGCGCTCTTCTCGCTGCCCGGCTAAACCCCGCCCGACTCTTATGTTGATTTCCAAGCAATTTGAGATATTTTTTCGTGGAAATTTTCGTCAACGAACAAAGAACTACTGTCTTCGCTGCTGAAACAAGCGAAGGCATGGATTTTGACAGACTTGAGACTTTGATCAACGGTTAGGCAGCTTACGTGTGTATTTTCAGGTTCTGTCAAGGGCGAACAAAAGGAGGGGCTTGCCCCGACTGCGTTCGTTTATATACCCTTGACGGGTTCTGAAAATACGCACATCTTGCCTGGCCGTTGGTCAAAGTTTATTGCAATCTCAAAACGACCAATACACCCTCTTATTAGTCAGTCGCATTCAATACGGACAGAATATCCGCATATAGCGCTGCACATCTTTGCATTTAGCTTTAAATGAATGTCGCAGTCTGAACGAATCAGTCTTACTTTATAAAGAGTAAGCAGCATGTCGGGCGAAGCGATCATTCGTAGTCGTGTTATTTTTTTGTCGCTTTAGAGATACAATATGATTTGGTTCACGCAAGTGCTTTTCTGTATGGCTTAGCATTCAACCATACGAAGCGAATCCTGCGCAATAATATTCTCGCAATACGAACGATTGCTCTTTGAGCATTCATTCTTTTTCTGTATTCCTCATACTTGGACAACAGTTCAGTATCACATCTTATGGCGACCCAGCTACTTTCTATCAGTGCCGTCCTGAGGTGTTTGTTTCTGCGATTAGTGATATTGCTGTTTACTTCTTTATCTCCTGATGAGTGCGTCATCGGTACAAACCCTGTATAACTAGATAGACGACGAAAGCTTAAAAAGCGTGTCATATCCACTATTTCCGTAAGTAATAACATCGATGTCAGAGGACCCACTCCGCTTACACTTAATAGAACCTCATATATCTTTCTATTCCTATCCTCCATTCCCAATTGCCTTAATTTTCTGTTAGCTTTCAACTGAAGCGCCCTCATTGCATACAGCCGCTCTATTTGAAGACTCAGCGTATCATCCTGATTTTCATCTCGTACTTGTTCTAACCACTTGATAAAATTCCTCGACCAGTGTTTCTCTCCCATTTCCTCCGGTATCTCAATGCCATACAAAGCCAGGTGACTTTTGATTTGCACTTTGATTCGCCGCGCACTCTTCACTATACTATATCTTTCACGCACCACGCTCCGATCCCTTTGGGCCTGCTTTGAAGGCACATATATCCCGTCAGTATCTTCATTTTTTAAGGCTTTGGCGATCTTCCTGGCATCTCTTCTATCTTCTTTCTGATCTCGCTCTTTGTCTGAAGTCGGTATATCCGCAGCATGCATAACTTTCGTCGGTAGTCCTTTCGCCTCTAAGGCAGCGTGAATCCAGAATCCGCTGAATCCTGCCTCGTATCCGCACAAAAATGTCGCGCCAGGAAAATGCTTATCCAGGTACCCTCGTAGATTCTCATCAAATGGCTTCTCAATTGTTACCGTCCAAGATCCTGGATTTGTATGCTTGGTACAAGTCGACGCTTTCCAAGTCTTTTTGTGTACATCAATTCCGACATACACCTTCTGCCCTTCAAAAGAGCTTTTTCTACCTTGTGCTTGCATTTTTAATAGGTTTGAGTTAATAAATAAGATTCGACACCTTAAAATAACTCAAACCTTTTTCTTTTCTCACCCAAACATAAAGTCTGAATGACCGAGCATTCAGTCATTCGGGCTGGCTGCCAGGTTATGCTCAACTTAAGGATGTGGGTATGGTAAGACCTAGCCTTCTGTGCGAAGTTTTCAACTTCGCACCCGGACTTTACACTTCTATACTTAATCAAATTCGGAAGTTTGCAACTTCCATTATGGCTACAACTACATCGGCCTCATATATCCATCCAATGGCACAATTTCAATCAGCGTCACATCGAGCACAGCGCTCAAACCTGCATAATTTCGTGCACTGCTATATACATAATGCTCCGGCTCTAAAACAATTCCGGCTTTCACCGGATTCATATGAATATAGGCCAGTTTTTGATAGAAACGGCTTAGATCAGAGAGCTCTATTGCATGACTTTCCTGTTGCCAGACTTGATTGAATTTGTTGTTTGGATTCAACATTCCATTAGCCTGTATCAATTCGGAAAGCCATGAACTCCTGCTTTCGGGTTCTGAGCGTATGGATTCGACGATGGCTTTGGAAGTAAATTTCTTGCAATCGCGGGTGATACATGATAAACTAAACCCTTCCTGAGCGCATGCGATAAGATGGATGTGATTTGACATAATCACATAGGCATAGAGAGTTAAGCCTTTGTATTCAATACAATATTTCAGGCTTTCGATGACAATGTCACGATAACGTTGGCGGGTGAAAATATCGATCCTATCGACTATTGTCCATGTGAGGTAATGAGGCTTTACCTGATCATGGATAGCGTATGGTTTCATAGTGCAGTGGTTTGATGCAGGCTTCTAAGATACGTAGTCAATGGAAGTTACAAACTTCCATAAGTGCGAACTAAGAGAGTGTGAAGTATGTGTGCGAAGTTTCAAACCTCGCACAGGGTGAGCAGTCAAAGGAAGTTGCAAACTTCCACAAGTGTGAACTAAGAAAGTACGAAGTAAGTGTGCGAAGTTGAAAACTTCGCACAGGGCGACGCGAGTTCAAACTTTGCACAGGACGAAAGGAACGCTTAGATTGGGACCACTATTTTATGTAAGCCGAAGCCCTTCCTCAATTAAAACCCTGTGCGAAGTTTGGAAATTCGCACCCGGACTTTATACTTCTATACTTAATCAGTTCGGAAGTTTGCAACTTCCATTATTCCTACAACTACATTGCTATAAGATATCAAAGACGGATTAGCGGTTGGAGGCGTTGCAAATTCCGGGTTGGATACGGCACGATTGGCTGAATGGTGAGCAAGGTATTGACAGAGCCCCCTAGAAGAAGAAAGGCTAAAGGTTGAATAATAAAGGCTAGAGTCTAAAGTAAAGCAGATGCACTTTGGACTTTAGTCTTTAGTCTTTAATCTTTAGCCTTTGTGACTTTCTATGTCCGGATCTATATTTTCCCAATGAGCGTGCTTTCCAGCCACTCAAAAGCTACGCTCTGGTTGTAATCAATCTCAGGTCGGAGTAACCCCTCCATGTCACCGATAAAATTCGGATCGCTCAATTTCTCCGTCACATTCCTGAGGAATTCTTTTTGACTTGGCGGTCGCTTTCCAGTTGAAGCCGATATATATTGTTTGAAACAATCAATAATTTCTTCTGAATTCACTTCCGCGTTGCGCCTCGCATAGTTAAGATCAAATAAATCTCTACCCTTGCTGCGCTGGTACAATGCTCTGAGTTTCGTCCCCAGGAGTTCATTGATATGATATGTGCGTATCTCACATTCACTTGAAAACCATTCATTATCTACCACAAAGGGAATGTTCACCCATGGCAACAGATTAAAATGCTCCTTACAGTTGATTTCCAGTTTAAGCCGCATTCTTATCCCTTCGTACTCTGAGGTGAATCGATACAATGCCTTGATTCCATGACCTCTGTTTTCGGTAATACGAGGTTCACCAAAAAATGAAATGACTTCATGAAGACGTGACATGATACCTTTGATTGGTCCTGGTTTAATCTGAACAAGGTCAATATCTTCGGAGTATCTCGGCGCTGGTTGAAGGTAGAGTTTATGCAAAGCTGTACCACCTCTGAAGGCCAGGTTTTCTTTTAGAAACTCATCGGAAAAGATTTCAACTAACGTCCTGCTTATGACCAGATCCTGCTCGACCTGGGAGAACTCTTTCCATGGAGCATGCTCTTGCCATTTTGCTATGTATGGTTTAGGAATCACAGATCGCTCTCTAATTTTAGGTTCACGTCTACTTTCCAGCGGTTGTTTGTACTGCCTGGCTTGGTACTCTTCCTGGGGCTAAGTAGCACGGGATAATAGGTTAGTTTCTTGAAGTTTTCATAGAGAATATCGGAAAGCCACTTCTTATCCAGGAAGACATCCAACAGGTAGCCCACACGTTGTAATGTACTTTTATGATCAAACCAGGAGATCAGATTTTTGATATCCTGATCAGTAATTTCTTCAGCAAGTTCTTCCAATGAAGCCAACGTCCTGTTCAATCCACCAATCTTGGCATGATAGTGAACCAGGTCAACAAAAGTCAATGCGGGTGAAGAGATATGATAAACTCCGGCGTCCCACTGTTTGCTCTCTACATTTCCTTTTGGCCATCCGCTTGTCGTCAAGAACTCAATGTCAAAGCTTGTCTTCCTGATGGAATTCAATTTGGGCGGTTCAATGATGACATAGTCCCGATTGAGCTGCTGATGACTGGCCCCATGAATCTTTGCTGCAGTATGTAAGCCAATGTAGTACCTGCGATTGAGGTATTTGAATAGCTTGTCTGCATACAACTGTAGTGGCAGCTTTTGTGAGGAGGAATATCTGGGCGGAATAATCAGATAGAATCCCTTGCGAAGATTGAATATTTCCTTTTTCTCTACCAATCGTGAGATTTCTCTCTTCACCGCAATGGCATCTTTGCTGGAGTTTTGAATTATCTCTTCCAACGAAAACGCATACTCCTCGATTGACTGTAGATGCTTTATGTACGCCGAGACGGTCATTTTATTAGTAAAATTTCGAGGAAAATACGCTTTTTAGGTAATAATCTCGAAATAGTTCTAAGATTGTGCCACATTTTTCAGAGCGAGTAAGAAGGATTGAGAGCGCACTCCGAAAGCGTCGAAATTGGACCTTGCGGCGTTCGGAGAACCCGAAACCCCCAAGTCTGAAGGTTCAGTCAAAGACTGATCCGCCTCAGGCTGACAAATAAATGAAGTCGAGAGAATAATCGCATCAGCTGAACTGAAACTTTGACTGGTCCATAAACAGATAGAATACTCCTTCATCGACGTTGTTGTTGATTAAAAGATCTCTAAATTCTGTCATCTCTACTTTCCGAGCTTGTGGATTGGTTGGCGGCTCATTCCAATACTTCAAAACCTGAATCCTTTTTGTTTGTGGGTTACCGGATATCTGCTCCAATACCTGCATCAGTGAGGATCTGTCAAATGCTGGTTTAAATATCTCACAAAGGCAATGGTTTCTTGTGATGCGAAACCGAGGAAACGCGCCTTCGAACTGATACTCGGCGGTAAGTTGATAAGAAAGGCTAAAGTTCGAATAATAAAGTCCAAAGTCTAAAGTGCATCATCTTCACTTTTGTCTTTAGTCTTTAGTCTTTTGTCTTTTGACTTTCTTCTTCTTTAAAGTATCTGGCCAGAAGCCTGATGCCAGTCACCTGAAGCCTACTCCGCTGAGAGGTTCGTAAAATCATACGGTTATCCCGCAATTTCCTACGGTTGTAATCTTTTGACTAGGTAAGGGGAGATCAATGTGTAATATCGCAGCACCGTGGAGTCATCAGGATTTACGCTTTCTATAAAGAAACTCAGCATGAAACATCTCATCTTCTTACTCACCTTCTTCTCTTTCGCTGCATCCGTCAACGCCCAGAGTATCGGTATCAATACCAGTACTCCTGACACATCCGCGATCCTCGACATCGAAAGTACCACACAGGGCTTTTTACCTCCACGGATGACAACTGCCCAACGAGACGCAATCGGTGGTCCGGCCGTCGGATTGGTTATTTATAACACAACCACAGACTGTCTGAATTACTATGTTGGATATGGTTGGATTACACTTTGTGGAAGTGAGTCAAGGTACCGCTCCGGTCATGTACATTGCGACCCTTCGGACATTACACCAATTGTGGAAGTAACCAATCCAATTACCGGGAAGACCTGGATGGATAGAAACTTAGGGGCATCACAGGTAGCTACGAGTAGCACAGATGAGGACGCTTTTGGCGATATATACCAATGGGGCCGATTTGCTGAAGGACATCATTGCCGCAACAGTTCCGTGTATAGTTCTGGCCTTGCCAGTACTGCTTCACCCACCGGAAATCCATGGGATGGTAAATTCATAACTACATCCAATCCACCAGATGACTGGCTCAGCAGTCAAGACGCGAATTTATGGCAAGGGGTTAATGGTACGAACAATCCTTGTCCAATTGGATACAGATTGCCTACCCAAGCCGAATGGGAAGCCGAACGGCTAAGCTGGAGTTCCAATGATGAAGCCGGTGCTTTTGCCTCCCCGCTTAAGTTGCCCAAGGCGGGCTTCCGCGGCAGAACCAATGGTATTGTCGGCGTTTCCTTCGGCTACTATTGGTCCAGTACGGTGAGCGGGGTCAAATCTTATGTCCTTTTCTTCGATAGCAATCCCATCAATGGCCAATTGGCCGTCGACGAACGTTCACAAGGATTCTGTGTGCGGTGCATTAAGGATTAGGGGAAAACCGGAGAAGCCGGTGAAAAGGGAGAAGCCGGGTTCATTGGAAATCAAAATTGCAATCAAAATCGTAGCCCGCTTAAGTCGTGTAAACTCCGCGGAGATCCTGAGCGGAGTCGAAGGATTGCAATGAAGAAGAGTCGCACTGTGCTATCGCGATGATTCTTCCTATTGACGATCATTATCCTAACCCTTATGCACAGTTTGTAACAGTGCATAAAAAACTTCTCACTATTTAAACCTGTAACCTCTGCAGGCAGTTTGCAACTGCCTCTTACTTCCTGATCACCTATTTATTGATCAAGTAGGTCTGGTCATCCCTTCGGGAATCAAAATGGAGCGGAGCGACATCCCGGCAGAATCACTTCCTGTGATGAGCGTCGGGATGAAAATCAAAATGAAAATTGCAATGAAGAAGGGTTGTACTATGCTATTTCTTCCTTAGCCTTCGCCTTCTTTGCCCGCGAAGCTTTCTTTGATCACCGTAGCTTAGCGAAGGTGATAGCGTAGGAGGGAGCCTTCGCCTTCTCTTTCTTCAACAGGCAACCAATCAATAATCGTTCCGTCACAATCTGGAGCGTTGGGACAGCAAGCCCATGTGGTTTATTCAACTGCGCTGATCCGCTGGTCCATCTGCAACTCCCGCTTTTTGTCTCCCTGCTTCAGATTGCCCCTTCGTGTCATGGTAGAATTGGCTATCCTCCTGCTTGGGACCTTGTAAAAATCGTTCGAGCCTACTGTGACTTTATTGTCTCTAAGCTTTTTTACGGGCCGCAATTGTTAGCCCTAAAATAATCACGCCTTTTACAAGGTCAACAATATAAAACTTGGAGTCAGCGACTCCAACTTTTGATAGGCCAGCTATCATGTAAACGCCAGCAGCCAGCAGCATGATGCCAACCCATACCGAAAGCGAGAGCCCTGCTTCTCTTCCATTCCATACCCATACAGCGGCAATAAATTGAATAACAGATGCAAAGATTAATGCCGCACCCATCATTACAATCACGATTTGAAGTTCTGGTGTTGGGGCAGTGTTGAGCTGAAACAGTTCCATCACCTTTTGCTGGTCAGTGTATGAAAAAACGACAGCCATCAGCGGCATGATGCCAGAAAGAACAAGCGCTACCGAAAGAATTTTAGAAATGATTTTCATTGTGTTTTTCGTTTAAGATCATCAATGATACAAGAACTTTACCCGGGATAGCTAACACACGTCCACTACATTAGCCTATGGCTTGTTGATGTCGATTGAACCTTTGTATTTCATGCTTTAGGAATGTGATTTTATAAATTACTTCTCCTGGATCTTTCGTGTTTCCGATTTGGTGGAGCCAAGTACAGTTATTTCTTCTTTTTTGGTTTTGGCGTCGGTAGCTCCTTTACTGAAATTCGTATCAGTTCGCTTAACCATTCCCTGTCCTCAATTTTGTCTTCTATGAGAAAACTTGGTTTTGCTCCTTGATATGGAGGAGCTTCAACCACATTCCCGATAAACTCTCGTCCGGATTTTGTGGGTTTCACAAAAAGTTTATTGTCGCAAATCAGTCCGAAGATTTTTCCGTCTGAATAGATGCCATATTCACCGAACATTTTTTTTGCGGTGATTTCACCTGCATTTGCGATTTGATCTATGACGAAGTCCACAAATTTTTGATCAGATGCCATATTTAAACATTTTCAGATTTTAAGTAACTCATTAACCAGCCGCAACTGTACTACGTTGCGACTAAATTAAGAGACAGATTCTAAACACAAAACACTGCAATTACTATCGGCTGTCCAAAATGGTGGATATCGAATGCGCAGTGGCTGTCTTACCGCTGCACACGATACCTGTTGAAAATGACAAAATCTAACAATGGCTTGTCATCCTGAGCACAGCTTGCCCTGAGCTCGCCGACCGCGTGCCGCCTTCCGCGAGCGCCGAAGGCTACTCTGCGGACTGCGGACTGCGTCCGACAAAGGCGACTTCGTCCGCCGTCGGCGGAGGCGCTAGCTTTAGCGGTAGCGTAAGGGAGGGTAACACAGGAGTCGATCCCTTGTCTTTCTGAGCGCAATGCAGGGAGTCGATCCCTTGTCATCCTGAGTGCAGCTTGCCCTGAGCTCGCCGACCGCGTGACGCCTTAGCTTTAGCGGTGGCGCAAGGGAGGGTAACACAGGAGTCGATCCCTTGTCTTTCTGAGCGCAATGCAGGGAGTCGATCCCTTGTCATCCTGAGCGACGAGTGTAGCACAGGAGTCGATCCCTTG
>JANNQA010000205.1:0-6276 GCA_031400515.1 Bacteroidota bacterium | reverse complement strand
CCCTCCATCAGACGGTGAATGATCGGAATCAGAAATGCGCCTGTCTTGCCGGTACCAGTCTGTGCGATGCCTATCAGATCGACACCCGTAATCAATTGCTCAAGAGTTTTATCCTGGATTTCAGTCGGGTGGGTGTATCCTTTTTTGTTCAGAGCAGCTTTCAACTTACTATTGATCGGCATATCATTGAACGTGCGCTTTGAAATGTATACTGCCTCGTCGAGAGGTACAGCAGACTTTATCAGGAGGCGGGGATCAAGATTGGATTTAGTCTTATTTGCCGTAGACTGTGCGCTATTACCTGAAGGTCTGTTGTTTCCGTATCGGTTTCTGCTTTGTGGTGCATTACCAGGTTTTACATATGCTCTTCTTGGTCTTGAATTCGTGTTATTCATGAAATTCTGTTTTGTCTGGCAGCGGTCAGACGTTTTTAATCAATAAGTGATTGAGATATTCTGCACTGCGAAGAATATCTTTTTGCAGATATCAATATTGAATCTGCAAGTTTGAGACAAGTCATACGATTTCTCAGGAAAGTATCAACTATACTCAGGTTTGAGTACTTAGCTGAATCTGGAACGCAGAAAGGAATGCTTCGACAGAGAGGGTTGGCCTATAATCTGTTGGGCTCCTGCTAAGGACTAACGGGCACAAAGGTATAAGAATAATCGAGATGGGGATAATTGCCGTTCGCCCGGAAATTAGTGTTCGATCCCATTCACCTACTTTTGCCCCATGTCTATTGGAAAAAACGAGGCTCCAAACGCCAAAAAGCGATATTCACTTGCCGAACTAAAGGAATCCGCACGCATCTTCCGATTCATTCGACCTTATCGGTGGCAGTTCATCATTGGGATGGTGCTGCTCTTTCTCTCCAGCATGGTCTTTATGGTGTTTCCCTATCTCGCAGGTGAAATGGTGGATACTGCTTCAGGGCAGTCGAAACATGGGTTGAGTTTAAACAGGATTGCGGCGATTATGGCAATCATTCTCATTGCACAGGGATTAGTAAGTTATTTCCGCATCTACTTATTTGCGATCGTGAGCGAGAGAGGAATGGCAGATGTCCGCAAAGCGCTTTATCAAAAGCTCATCTCATTGCCGATTTATTTTTTTGAGAAAAACAGGGTAGGGAATCTCACGAGCCGCATCACCGATGACATTGGCAATCTGCAAATGGTGTTTTCTATCACGCTGGCAGAATTTGTCCGCCAGGTATTGATCCTCGTTGGAGGTATCGTGATCCTGATGATTACAACCCCACACCTAAGTTTGATCATGCTGGCAACATTCCCGGTGATCGTGATTGGTGCGATGCTCTTCGGACGCTTCATCAGAAAACTTTCAAAGCAACGCCAGGAATCTCTTGCCGATGCGAATGTGATCGTGGAAGAGACGATGCAGAATATTCATACCGTAAAGTCTTTCGTCAATGAGACGTTCGAATACAAAAGATATTCCCGTGGCATTGACAAAGTAGTGACCGTCGCATTGAATATGTCTCAATACCGTGCATTGTTCAGTACGTTTATCGTTGTCGTACTGTTTGGAGGAATATTCTTCATTCTCTGGTGGGGAGCAAGAATGATGCAATCCGGTGAGATGACTACCGGACAACTCGTGGCATTCATTGTATACACAGCGGCCATTGGAGGCGCGATAGGCGGGTTAGGGAATTTCTATTCACAACTACTCACTGCAGTGGGCGGGACTGAACGCATCCGGGAAATTCTCAATGAAACTTCAGAGGTAAATACAATCGATACTGGCCATCAGCAGGTGCATCGTCTTGCAGGAAACATTGAATTTCGCGAAGTGCATTTTGAATACCCGTCACGTCCTGATATTCCAGTATTGCGTGGTGTCAATGTGCTGATCACAGAAGGAACCAAAGTGGCGTTGGTAGGACAAAGTGGGGCAGGGAAATCGACCATCGCTGCGCTCTTGTTGCGATACTATGATGTCACTTCCGGACAAATATCCATAGATGGCGAGGATATCAGGGAGATCGAGATTTCTGCATATCGTCACAGCATCGGATTAGTGCCACAGGAAGTACTGCTCTTCGGAGGAACCATCAGAGAGAATATCCTGTATGGTAAACCTGATGCTTCAGAAGAAGAACTCATTGACGCTGCGCGCAGATCGTATTGTCTTGAGTTTATTGAGACGTTTCCTGAAAAATTTGAGACAATTGTTGGTGAGCGTGGGATCAAATTGTCGGGTGGGCAGAGACAACGTGTCGCGATTGCCCGGGCAATTCTGAAAGATCCTAAAATCCTTATCCTTGATGAAGCGACATCTTCACTCGATTCGGAATCTGAATTTTATGTCCAGCAGGCGTTGGATGCATTGATGGAAGGCAGGACATCCGTGATTATTGCACACCGGCTTTCTACTATCAAAAGTGTAGATTGTATCTACGTCATTGAGGATGGGAAAATCGTCGAGGCTGGTACGCATGATGAACTATCTCTGATTGAAGATGGACGATACAGCATGTTTGCCAAATTGCAGTTTACCAATACCTGATATCATGTGTATGAAATTGTCCTCAAAGGTTCTCGCGTAAGGATGATGCAAAAAGATTTTTCACTCAAACATCTGAACACCTTTGGCATTGACGTGTGCGCTGCGCAGTTTGCGGTGTTTACAAATGTGCAGGTACTGAAGGATTGTTTGCTGCGTGCTGAGTATACGCCATGGATTCTTGGTGGAGGAAGCAACATTTTATTAGTCGATGATGTGCAATTGTGTGTTCTCAAAAATGAAATTACGGGCATAGATATACTCGCTGAGAATGAAAATGAACTTGTCATCCATGTGGGAGCAGGAGTTGTCTGGCATGACCTGGTGACCTGGTGTATCTCTCGAAATTTTGGAGGAATAGAAAATCTTTCGTTGATACCCGGTACGGTTGGGGCCGCTCCTATACAGAACATTGGCGCATATGGGACAGAGCTTGCAGAAACATTGATTTCGCTCAGGGCAATGCGTTTGCTGGATGGAGAGTTAATCGAGTTTACCACTGGTGATTGTGAGTTTGGTTATCGGGATAGTGTTTTCAAAGGAAGATTAAAAGGGCAACATTGTATTTTGGATATTGATCTTCGGCTTACGAAGCCTCCACATGCCATTGAGATTTCCTATGGAGCCATCAATGATCTTATTGAAAAGAAGGGGATTCATAGTCCCGGTATCAGAGATGTCTATGACACAGTAATTGAGATTCGCCGATCAAAGTTGCCCGACCCATTGCAGATTGGAAATGCAGGAAGTTTTTTCAAGAACCCGACAATAGATGAAATAAAGTTCAAGGCCTTGCACGCGGTGTTCACAGATATGCCAGTCTTTGTGACTGAAGAAAATCAGTATAAAATTCCGGCAGGTTGGTTGATAGAGCAGTGTGGATGGAAGGGTAGACGCATTGGGAACGTGGGATGCTATGAAAAACAGGCATTAGTAATTGTAAATTATGGTGGTGCCTCTGGTCGTGAAATCTATGATCATGCGATGCGTGTACAGGATTCTGTGAAGGAGAGATTTGATATTGTACTTCAGACGGAAGTGAATGTGGTTTAACTGTTTAACTGTTTAACGTTGATCCGTTCCAGCTTTCGACTTTTGTTTGTCGAGGCTTGATGTTTCGCATTTAAACGGAATACGTTCTCTGCCGTATATGATAGCCTCTTGCAACTTGTTCGAAATATATTCTTTCTGCTCTTCTGCCATTCCGCCCCGCCTCCGCCTAAGGCGGATTCGGGCAAGCATTCCGCCCTCCTTCACCCACTTCGCGATCATAACCATGAGATTGATTTGTTAAAGCCCTTCAATTGAGAACGCCACTGTGGGTCACATCGCTTGTTGAACCAGTATTCATGCTTGATGCTCTCGGGCCATTTACTCATGACATAATTGCCATAGGTTTCGTATTCAGAAAAGCTGGAACATTCTTCACGATCAATAAGGTCGAGGATGACTTCATCAAACCTCTTTTGAAATCTCAACTCAACATCGGATTTCAGGTCGAGAAGTTTATTGCGATCGAATAACATATAATGGCAGACAAATGAAGTCTTTGAGACTGTCTTTCGTAGCATCATCCGTTCATACATTGTGAAATAAGGCCTGTGCCATTCATCAGAGTGATCGAGGATATCTTGTCCATTGTGACAGAAAATCTTTGGACTGATGAATACTGTGCTTGAATCAAGAATCAGAAATTTTTCCTGGCTCGATACTCTTTCACCGTACAACTTTATGAGTTGTTGATACAACCACCCCGAGCGGTCCTGTTGGTTTTTGCAGATATAGTCTATTCTGGTCTTGTCATATCCAAGCACTGAAGTTTCTTCTATAAAGGTTAAATCGTGATCCTTACATGTTTCAATAATATTTTCGTTAAGCGTTGCGACAACATAGATATTTTGCACTGGGTGCATAATGTACTTTCGCACACCCTCAATAACCAAAGGAAGCATTGGGATGTGTCTTGGAGATAGCGGAATAATCACATCAATCGGCGTTTTAGATCTGATACCCGGCATGAAATGCACGTCTCGCATGAGTATCGGATCGAGTGATCTTAACTTCCACAGAAATAATTTCCGCGTGATTTCCGAAGGGAGATTTGATAGATGCAAATCACATAATGATAAGAGGTGGTGAATATCTATCATTCATCGCAATAGCCAGTGTATATCACAAATTGCACAAAATCGAGCTTTTGTCATTCCGAACTGCTTGCCCTGAGCAACGTCGAAGGGCAGTGAGCCGCGACCAATACCCTGCCGGAAAACGTTGATTGCGAATCAACATCTATCTTTCGTGCATGCCAATCAATCTTCCTGAAACCGGACAAAAGAGAGTAGTTATCGTAGGTGCAGGCTTTGCCGGACTTACCCTTGCCCGTAAACTGGTAGGTACAGGTTATCAAATTGTGCTTATCGATCGCAACAACTATCACCAGTTCCAACCGCTTTTCTACCAGGTAGCGATGGCAGGGTTGGAGCCAAGCTCGATCTCGTTTCCATTGCGTAAAATGTTTCGCAAAACGCCTCAGATGTATATCCGTCTTGCGGATGTCCAGTCCGTCGATATTGAAAAGAAACGCGTGACTTCAAATGCAGGCCATGTGAACTATGATATCCTGGTATTGGCAACCGGTGTGACGACCAATTATTTTGGCAATCAAAATCTGGCAAAAAACGTCTTCTCTTTGAAATCTGTTGCTGATGCGTTGTACCTGCGCAATGCAATTCTTACTGACTTTGAAAAATCGCTGATGGTGCGTGATTATGATCAGCGACAAGGCCATCTGGATATTGCAATTGTTGGTGGCGGACCCACTGGAGTTGAAATGGCTGGAGCCTTGGCGGAGATGCGTAAATATATTTTGCCGGGTGAGTACACTGAATTGGATACCAAAGAAGTGGACATCTATCTGATCGAAGGTAGCTCGCGACTTCTAAATGGCATGTCGGAGAAATCATCAAAAGGAGCACAACGTTTTCTCCAAAAGCTCGGTGTAATAGTCAAACTGGATGCACGTGTGGCCGATTTTGATGGATCCGTCCTGATGCTCAGCGATGGTACAACGATAAAGGTTAAAAAAGTGATTTGGGCTGCTGGTGTTACAGGTTTTTCACTGAAAGGAATTCCGGAAAGTGTTACCGGGCCAGGTCGTCGCCATAAGGTCGATAGATTCAATATGCTTTCAACATGCCCTGATATCTATGTGATAGGCGATTCGGCATATATGGAGGAAGGTGAGTATAAGGGACATCCGCAGGTAGCCCAGGTCGCGATGCAACAGGCAGTCGTGCTTTCAAAAAATCTCAGGCGCGTTCAGAAGGGAAAAGCAATGCTGCCGTTTCGTTATCGTGACCTTGGAACTCTGGCAACAATAGGAAGGAACAAAGCTGTTGCCGATTTACCTGTTCTGAGTTTTATCGGATTTTGGGCATGGGTGCTCTGGCTCGTTGTTCACCTTAAGAGTATTCTTGGAGTCAAAAACAAAATCGTCGTGCTGTTGAACTGGATATGGGGCTATATCACTTATGATCAGAGTTTGAGAATAATTATTCGGCCGAAAGCCCAGCAGGGTCAGGATGTCTGATGAGGAGACACAAACACGAGTGCAAACGCAAGAGAGACATTAAAAACGGATGCAGTGTGGGGTTGAACCCCAGAGTTCAACCCGGCAAATTCAACGTAAAACCGATATTCTGAGTCATAAAAAAAGAGGCAGCCCAAATTGAGTGCCTCTTTTTTTAA
>JANNQA010000111.1:0-22807 GCA_031400515.1 Bacteroidota bacterium | reverse complement strand
ATCAATAATGGTGATCTCACATTTACCGAGCGTGCGCCAGAGTATCAGTTAAATGAAGATGGTTATACTACTCACGCTGCGTTCTTTGATTATGATACGGATGGTGATCTCGATTGCTATATCCTCAACAATAGTTTTATCCCTGTCAATACGCTCAACTATAGTAACAAACGGGAGCTCAAAGCACAAGACTGGCCGGTACGTGATTTTCTGAAAGGTGGCGGCGATAAACTCTTGCGCAACGACAATGGAAAATTTACCGATGTTACCGATGCCGCTGGAATCTATAGCAGCCTCATTGGATTTGGTCTCGGTGTCACCGTGGGAGATGTCAACGGCGACGATTTGCCGGACATGTATATTTCAAATGACTTCTTCGAACGCGATTATCTGTACATCAACCAGGGAGACGGGACATTTTCAGAGGAGATCAAAGACTGGATGCAACATTTGAGCCTTTCGTCTATGGGTGCAGATATGGCTGACATCAATAACGATGGCTATCCAGAGATCTTCGTCACGGATATGTTGCCCTCTGATGAATATCGCCTCAAGACCACCTCTTCATTTGAAACCTACGCAGTCTATGAGCTGAAGCAGGAGCGGGACTTCTATCATCAGTACATGCAGAATACCTTACAACTCAATAACCGGAATCAGACATTTTCAGAAATCGCCTACTTCAGTGGTGTGGCAGCAAGTGATTGGAGTTGGGGCGCATTGATGTTTGATATGGACAATGATGGCTATCGTGATGTCTATGTCTGTAATGGGATCTATCAGGATGTCACGGATCAGGACTTCATCGACTTTTTTGCAAACGAAATTATTCAGCGCATGGTACTGACTGGCAAAAAGGAAGAATTGGATACGGTCCTTGCCCATATGCCATCGAATCCGGTCGTGAACCATGCATTTCACAATCAGGGCAATTTGAAATTCAAAGACAACTCTGCCTCATGGGGATTCACCGATCCGAGTTTTTCAAATGGTGCCGCTTATGGTGATCTCGACAATGATGGCGACCTGGATCTCATTATTAATAATCTGAACCAGGAGTCGTTTGTATATCAAAATCATTCTGATCGCTCTGAGAATCATTATCTCCGGCTTCGACTGAAGGGAACTCAGCAAAACACCTTTGCGGTTGGCTCAAAAGTGAGAGCCCATGTGGGTGATGCGATTCACTATACCGAAGTGATCCCTTCGCGTGGGTTTCAATCGTCTGTAGAGTATCCTGTGCATTTTGGTTTAGGTAAGGACACGCAGGTGGATTCAGTGATCATTATATGGCCGGATCGCATGTCAACGATCCTCCTCAATCCACAAATTGACACAACAGTATTGGTGCAATACGACTCTGTGGAGAAAAGACCACGAAGAAGCGTGCCTAAAACTCCGGTAAAAACTTATGTTTCAAAAACAGATCAAGCCTTTGAAGCTCAGCCCGAGGATGGATTTGTCGATTTCTATCATGAGGGTTTAATGGTAAAAAAGCTATCACAGGAAGGGCCTGCAGTCAGCATCGGTGACCTTGATCAGGATGGTGACAGTGATATCTTTATCGGTGGTCCTGCAAATCAACCGTCGCGCATTTATCTGCAAGAGAACGGACAGTTTATCAAACAGGAAACGACCGGGCTTGAACGCGAGACAGAGTTTGAGGATGTATGCAGTGCATTGTTTGACGCTGACGGCGATGGTGATCTCGATTTGTTTGTTGGCTCAGGTGGAAATCACTTAGACCCTGGAGCAAGGTCACTCCAGGATCGCGTATATCTCAATGATGGTACAGGTAGATTTCAACTGTATCCCATCGCTCTGCCTAACAATGGCTACAATACGGGCGCAGTACTACCATTTGATTACGATGAGGACGGAGATGTTGACCTGATTGTCGGGACGCAGAGTATCCCATTCGATTATGGTGTGAATCCTCCGAGCTATGTCTATGAGAATGATGGAAAAGGAAAATTTGCCGATGTCACAGAGAATATTGCTCCTGACATCAGAAGACTTGGGATGATCACGGATATTGCTTTGATAGACCGTGACGGAAATCAAAAATCAGAGATTGTATTTACCGGAACATGGATGGCGCCTGCCATGTTCAGATTTGAGAACGGCCGATTTACCAAAGTGGATACCAATCTCGATGCATATTCAGGGTGGTGGCAAACTGTTGAAGTTTCAGATCTCGATAATGATGGGGATATGGATATGGTATTGGGCAATCGCGGTGAGAACTTTTACTATAGCGCATCAGCGGAGGCACCGGCAAAACTCTGGCTTGCCGATTTCGATGAGAATGGGACGATCGAAAACATTGTCACACGTACAGTCGGCGGGAAGGATATGCCTCTTTCACTAAAGAAGGAACTGACAGAGCAATTGCCTGGGATGAAAAAGAAAAATTTGCGACATAGTGAATATGCTAAGAGGTCCATGCAGGATTTGTTTCCTGCAGAAGTTCTTCGGAAGGCAATGGTAAAATCAGCGACTTACTTTTCATCTGCTATTGCGATTAATGACGGTAGCGGCAAATTCACGATCACCGCTTTACCTGCGGAGGTTCAGCTATCATGCATGTGTGACATCGTGTGTCGTGACATCAATCAGGATGGCACTGTAGACATTATCATCGGAGGAAATGACTATGGCTTCACGCCTCAATATTCCCGCCTGGATGGAAGCTTCGGCCATGTGCTTGCAAATGATGGCAAGGGAAATTTTAGCCCCATCACTTCGGATCTTTCTGGATTCTTTGTAAAGGGCCAAATCAAATATCTTGGCGACCTTATGATCGGGGATCAACCGCATCTTTTTGTCGGAATCAATGGACAAGCGGCTGAGATGTTTAAACTCAATTAACCAATGACGATGTTTTGCAATTCGATTTTGTGTTCAATGGCCGTACTGACATCAATGATGTCAGTGTTGTGCATTGGATGTTCGGAAAACAGGGAAAGTCATAAGCCAGAAGTTGAACAAGCGCCTCAATTCACGGTGTTGAAGGCTGAGCAAACCGGTTTGGATTTTTCAAACAAGCTGATCTCGACTGCGGAATTCAACATCTTCCACTATATGTATTTCTATAATGGCGGTGGCGTTGCAGTGGCAGATTTCAATCAGGATGGAAAGACGGATATCTTCTTCACGGCAAACATGGAATCGAATGGCTTGTTTCTCAACCAGGGCAATCTCCTGTTCAAAGATGTGACTGAACAAGCCGGGCTCAAAGGCATGGAAGGGTGGACAACAGGTGCCTGCGCGGTCGATGTCAATCAGGATGGCCTGATGGATATCTACGTGAGTCAGCTTGGAGATTTCAGGAACATCAAAGGCAGGAATCAACTCTACATCTGCCTGGAAATTGGTCAGGATGGGATTCCACGATTTGCTGATAAGGCCTCTGAATATGGGCTTGATCTCGTCGGCTTTGGTACGCAAGCCACATTTTTCGATTTTGACCGTGATGGTGATCTGGACATGTATCAGCTCAATCATTCTGTGCACAACAACGGCACATTCGGCCAACGGAAGTCTTTCATCGGAACGACGCATCCATTGTCGGGAGATCGGTTGATGCGTAATGACAATGGCAAGTATGTTGATGTATCAAAGAGTTCGGGTATCCACAGTACAGCAATAGGGTATGGCCTTGGTGTGGCAACCGGAGATATTAACCTTGATGGCTGGCCTGACATCTATATCTGCAATGACTTTCACGAGAATGACTACTTGTATCTCAATCAACAGAACGGCACGTTTCGCGAAGTGCTCACGGAACAAATGCCTCATACAAGCAGATACTCCATGGGTGTCGATATCGCTGATATCAATAATGATGGGTACAGCGAAATCTTTACGCTTGATATGCATCCGTATGACCCGCATATTCTGAAAAGCTCTCTGGGTGAAGATGGCTACGGCTTATTTCATTTCAAGATCGGTTATGGTTACAGCCATCAATACGCCCGGAACTGCCTTCAGCTCAACAATCACAATGGGACATTCAGCGATATTGGTGTGTTCGCGGGTGTATACAATACGGATTGGTCTTGGGCCGCACTTTTTATGGATTTTGATCACGATGGCTTTAAAGACCTCTTTGTATCAAATGGTATTCCAAAGAGAATGAATGTCATTGATTATATCAACTATGTATCGAATCAGGAAGTGAAATGGAAGATCAGTATGGATGAAATGGAAGAAACCGATCTTGCGCTGGAAGATAAACTCCCTGAGATTAGAATCCCGAATAAGCTCTTCAGGAACAATGGAAAGCTTCAGTTTGAGGAACTCACCAATATTTTCAATGACACACCTTCATTTTCAAACGGCACGGCATATGCAGATTTTGACAACGACGGAGACCTTGATGTGGTGGTAAACAATATTGAAGACGCGCCTTTTTTGTATCAAAACCTGACCCTTGAAAATAATACGACCAATCACGCATATCTACATCTTAAACTAAAGGGCACTGCACAGAATCGACAGGCAATTGGTGCAAAAGTCGTGGCGTATCAGGGACTCCGCAGACTCGTCAAAGAGCAATTTCCGGTGACGGGATATCAGTCGAGTGTTGAATATGGCATTCACCTGGGTCTTGGAGATCTCAGTCGCATTGATTCCATCCATTTGATCTGGCCCGATGGAACATTTCAGTCTATTGACAAAGCGTTTTGCAATCAGCAGAAGGAGATTGCCTGGACGGAAGGACTTCCAGTATACAATTTTGCACAGTCATTACTCATAGATACACCGAGGATTGAGATTACAGATGTCACTGTAAAGACTGGTCTTAACTTTTTGCATGATGAGAATCCATTTGTCGAATTTGATCGTGAACCATTGATTCCGCACATGACATCAACGGAAGGTCCGGCACTCGCTGTAGGTGATGTGAGTGGTGATGGTCGCGAAGACATCTTTATTGGAGCTGCAAAGCTTGCAAAGAATGTGTTGTTTATTCAGCAGGCAGATGGCACTTTCCTTCAATCAAGACAGGTTGAGCTGGAGCAAGACAGTATTCATGAAGATGTCGATGCACTCATCATTGACATTGATGGCGATGGTGACAATGATCTGATTGTCGCTTCTGGCGGAAATGAATTTCGGAATCAGGCTGAAGCACTCACGCAACGGTTATATCGGAATGAAGGCAGCGGCATTTTTACCAGGGACGTCACAGCCTTTAAGGACATCTTTATGACCGCGGCCTGTGTCGCTCCAATGGATTTTGACGGAGATGGAGATATCGATTTGTTTTTTGGAGGAAGAGCAGAGCCCTGGAGCTATGGGACAATTCCGAGATCATATCTCATGGAAAATGATGGCAAAGGTATCTTCACAGATGTTACAGAGACATTGTGCAAAGACCTGATGTTTCCGGGGCTGGTCAGAGATGCTGAATGGGCGGATGTGAATGGGGATCAGCAATCCGATCTGATTGTCGCGGTAGAGTGGGGGCCGATGCAGGTATTTCTGAATTCTGACGGAAAACTGCGTAAACGAGAACTCAAGGGCACTAATGGCATCTGGAATTTCATCACACCGGGAGATATAGATGGAGATGGAGATATCGATTTCGTTGCAGGCAATTTAGGATTGAATTCAGAGCTGAAGGCTTCTCGCGAAAAACCAGTGCGGCTTTATCTCTCTGATGTAGATCAGAATGGCAGGAAAGATCAATTGTTGACCTACTACCTCGGAGATCGTGAGGTCCTGTACCCGACATTCGCTGAGATCACTCAACAAATTCCGGTGATCAAGAAAAAATATCTCTTTGCCCAAGTCTTTGCTGATGCATCGATTGAGGATCTTATGGGGTCAGAGAATTATCGGAATGCCGGGCGACTCGAAGTGTATATGCTGGAAAATGCCTGGTTTGAAAATCAGGGTAATGGTGAATTTACCATGCACGCGTTTTCCCGGCACCTTCAGTTTGCACCGCTGCGTGCTGGTCTGATTCGTGATTTTGATGGTGATGATGCCATTGATATGATGCTGATGGGCAATTTTTACGAGGCAAATATCGAAATGGGGCGTTATGATGCAGACTATGGCAATATCCTTTTTGGTGGAAATGCTCCGTATGGAGGCGCTATTCAGCAGATGAATGTGACTGGTCAGGTCCGGAATATCCGCGAAGTGATGGTAGGTGACAAACGACTCACTGTGATTGCACGCAACAATGCGACAGTGATTGTTTTACAACCAGGTCGCCACCAACCGGATTTGTAAAGGATGGGGTCTCTCATGATTGTCGTGTAGAATGATGTGTAACTTGTGTGGCACATGGGTTCCGGATTTCATCATATTGGAGGATATCTCAGGTGCATCGTTTGCAGTGGCATCATTCTAGGCCAATCTGTCAGTTTAACGGCCCAGGTCCCTTTTACCGAAGAAGGCCAGGTTTTCACTATTCTCCAGTTGGAAGGGTTATTCTCTGAGATTCAGATAGATCCGAGTAATGCCGCGATCCGGTTAAGAACCGTGTCTCCGAGCCAGGTCCCTGTGCTCAATGCACTTGGTTATTGTCGGACCGACAGGATGATCTATGGCATCAGAGAAGACGATCATCACATCTACCGCCTGGATGCCAATGGAACTCCTGAAGATATTGGTCCATCAAATCTCGATCCCTCACTTGAGTATCTCGCAGGTGATATTACTCCGGATGGTAGAACTTACTACGTCATAGGAAGTTCGGGCGGCGCGGACAGAAGGCTTTACCGGATAGATCTTCAGACTGTGGGATTTCCTTCAACGCAAATTACAATGCCTGGCTTTACACTGATCTCGGATATCGCGTTTGATCCCAGTGACCACACGAAGCTGTACGGATATGATGCGAACATCAGGAATATCATAGTCATGAATGTCTCAACACTTGGAATCAGCGGACTAAGTATCATCGATTCCGACATGGATGTCTCTGCGGTCTACTTCGATGCATTTGGGCGGTTGTTTGCGTTTGGTACTTCTACAAATGGGGTTGCCGGTGCTTTGTTTAATGTCGATAAGACTACCGGCGAGCTCGATGCAAAGTCCTCCGGTCCGGTGAACCGGATTTTGGATATTACGTCAATACCCTATTCTGTGGAGATGGAGAATTCGCCTTCAGACCGGTTTGGATTTCCTTGTAATGAAATCACCTATACCATGACGATCGTAAATCGTACGGGTGAGTTACAGTCTGATGTGGACTTTGAGGCGAGGCTGCCTTCAGGATTTGATTTCAAAGGTGTAGTTTCCAATCCTTATGGTGGCAGCGTCAATACGACGATTCCGGATCGTCTGCGTATCGTGGGAATGCAAATTCCAACTGGTGAAAACGATTTCAGCTTCAGAGTAGAAATCGGTGATGTGCCCGCAGGAAAATATCGAATCCAGGGCAGTCTGCATAATATCCCCGATCGATACGGTGATCTGATCGTCTCTGATGATCCAAACACGGTAGTCATAGAAGATAGTACTGCCATACAAGTAAATCGCATTGATGAAGACAGTATCATTTTGACAAGGTTCTTGTGTCTCGGAGAAACACTCATCCTCGATGGTGGAGATTTCGGGGCAGACGTCACCTGGAATAATGGCTCTACAGATCCGATCCTTGAAGTCACAGCTGCCGGTCAATATTCTCTCGTAGTGCATGGTGGTTGTAAATCCACTCAGGTGAAATTTATTGTTACCGCAGCAACTTGTCCATTTACGATAGAAGTTGAACATGAAATGTTTCCCCCGGAGACATTGCCTTGTAGTGAAGCGATATTCAGATTTACATTCGATAATGATTCCGGTACACCCAGAGGAGGTCTGTTATTTACGGATACGTTGCCAACAGGAATAGAGTTTCTGGAAATCCTCAGCAATCCATTAGGAGGACAATTTGTGGATGGCATGCCTTCTGATATCATTCACATTAAAGACATGTTGCTGCCACTCGGCAAGCATGTTATGGATATTCGAGTCGCGATCGGAGATATTGCTCCGGGAGAGTATGCGAATCAGGCACTTGTGCAGAATTTTCCTTCAGAGCTGGGACCCAGGAGATGGTCTGATGATCCGCGTACCAATCAACTTGATCCAACAATCCTGCTCGTCTTAGGTGTAGAAACAGATACGCTGTATGTTGATGAGATCATCTGTGAGGACAGTGAATTGATTCTTGATGGTACCCCATATGGAATCGAACACCATTGGTTCAATGGTAGTCGTGATTCCGTGGTGACGGTGCAACTTCCCGGTACATATGAACTCGTTGTCTTCGATGGCTGCGATCCTACCTACATCTTTTTCGTTGTTGCTCCCGGACGGCATATTGATGTGACCTTCGATTCGTCAGTGTATCATATTCATCTGGGAGATTCAATGTTGTTGACGCCGATCATTGTTAATGAAGGCAATATTCTCAATCTGCGTTGGATTGATCCCTTTCAAAGTTCAATGGCATGTGATACATGTCTTGAGACCCTGGTATTTCCCCGCAAACATGCGGAGTATAAGATCATCGTTGAGAATGAGCACTGCACCGACTCTACTTTTGCCCGTATCTCCGTAGACAATACCCGCATCCTCTTTGTACCGAATGTGTTTACTCCCAATCATGACGGAATCAATGATCGTTTGACAATCTACAGTCCGGACTATGGAATCGTGGAGTCATTTCAGATCATAGACCGTTGGGGGAATAGACTCTTTACAACGAATAATATGATTGTGAATGACGATGCTGGTGGATGGGATGGTGAGCACAAATCCGGGATCGTGCCAGGCGGGGTATATGTATGGTATGCCAGGATTCGGTTTTTGGATGATGAGATTGAATCATTTAGTGGTACGGTCTCTCTTTTACGTTGACTTGAATTCATGGCTGACCTCGTTCTATTTTCTGTAACTCATTTTTAAAGAGTATTTATCATGCGTGTGTTCCTATTCCTTATTTCTCTCACACCATTGGTTCTCCTTGCGCAATCACCCTGGGAAGTCACTGCGGTAAATATTAACCCTGCAAATTACTTCGGTGTCACTGTGGCCAATGGAATGATTGGGATTGTCTCTTCTGCCGAACCATTGAAGATGAAGGATGTCGTCCTCAATGGTGTTTACGACAACTACCAGCGCGGACGGGTAAGTAATATCCTGAAGGGATTTAGTCATGTCAATATGCAAATGGATGTCGATGGGCGACGTATTACGAAGCAGGATATTGCGAATTATGCGCAAACCCTGGATATGCGTGAAGCGAAACTGGTAACGACGTTCAATACTTCAAAAATCAGCGTGAGACATGAAGTGATGGCTTTGAGACACCTGCCATACACAGCTCTGATCAATATCACGATCACGAATAGAACCCAACCAGTTGAGATCACTCCAATGGCCGTCATCGAAGCGCCAGATCACCTGACCGATGTAAGAAGTTACTATGCGGAAATCGATCGTCCGCATGTACTCATTCCATTGTTGACATCTGTCGGAAAAAGTCCAACTGGAAGTCAGATTATCGCGGCATCATCCAGTATTCTATTTCCTGAAGCGCATGGAATGGAACCGGATATCATTCATGAAGACTGGGATTATAATATGCACCTGGCAAAATTCAAGAAGAAGCTTGCTGCCGGAGAGTCGTATACATTTAGTATTGTGGCTTCCACTTGTGCAAGTGCGCATTATACTGATCCGCATAATGAAGCAGAGCGTATGACAATATTCGCCGCGCTTGAAGGAGCGGATCGTCTCATGCAAAAGCATCGCGATGCATGGCAGGAACTGTGGGATACAGGTAACATTTTCGTAGAGGGTGATCCCGATACAGAGCGAGATATCCGCTTTGCATTGTATCATTTGTATTCATTTGCGCGTGAGGGTACGGCTTTTAGTCTCTCACCAATGGGACTTTCTGGCCTGGGATACAATGGACATGTGTTTTGGGATACGGAATTATGGATGTATCCGCCACTCCTGATGTTACAACCTGATATCGCAAAATCATTGCTTGAATACAGATTTCAAAGATTGGCGGCTGCAAAACAAAACGCCTTTGCTCATGGATATCAGGGTGCAATGTTTCCCTGGGAATCAGCAGATGATGGCTCTGAGGATACGCCAGTATGGGCATTGACAGGACCGTTTCAACATCACATCACGGGTTGTATTGCTTGGGCGCATTGGAAATACTATGAAGTCTCTGGAGATAAACAGTGGCTTGCAGAAAAAGGATGGCCTGTGATCAAATCGGCAGCGGAATTTTGGGCTAGCAGAGTGGATCGCCGGGGACCAGGTGCATATGATATTGACAATGTCATCGGTGCCAATGAATGGCAAGAGAATATCGACAACAATGCATTTACAAATGGGATGGCGATCACCACTTTGCAGTATGCGACAAGTGCTGCTCTTGTATTGGGCTATGCACCTGATCCTGATTGGAAACATGTAGCGGACAATATTCCTATTCTGAAATTTCCTGATGGTACAACCCGGGAAAACAGGGCATATGATGGTGTCGATATCAAACAGGCGGATGTAAATCTGCTTGCATACCCTATTGGGTTGATCACAGATCCGATGCAAGTAAAAAAAGATCTGGATTATTATACGCCCCGGATGTCAAAGGAAGGGCCAGCGATGGGAAGCGCAATACTCTCGATCCTCTATAATCAGCTCGGTGATACCAGGCGTGCCGAAGAAATCTTTGCTGCGAGTTACAAGCCCAATGAAGTACCGCCATTTGGTGTGATTTCAGAAACGGCAGGTGGGACGAATCCCTATTTCGCAACAGGTGCAGGTGGGATGTTGCAGGCTGTGCTTGCGGGCTTTGGTGGATTGCGTATTACGGACAATGGGATCATTCAAAGAAAATCAGGTATTCCGGAAAAATGGAAGACGTTGAGGATTGTGGGAGTGGGGAAGGACGATAGTGAGTTTGCCGTTTCCACCAGATAAATCTGGTGGAAATTCACTGGTGGAAATTCACTGGTGGGAATTCACTGGTGGAAATTCACTGGTGGAAATTCATGTGGTGGAAACTTGTCTGTAAAAACTCGTGTGGTGGGGAATGCCGTGGCGGAAATTTATTGTAGTGTGAATTCAGGGAGTAGAAGAATCCTCTAATGAAACTAATTTAGTGGAGAAATCCGGTGAAAGAAAATTAGCATAAGCAGTAATCCGCGCCTACATTCGTGTTTGAATTTCCACGGGTGAATCACCACGGGTTTTACCCGTGGATAGCCCGTGATAAACCACCTCACTATGCCATACGTCAAAGTATATATCCATTTCGTCTGGACAACCAAAAAGAAACAGCCACTGCTTAATTCATCTGATATGCGTCAAATTGTGTGGCAACACATCAGGGATAATGCGAGAGAAAAGGGAATATTTATTGACTTTATCAATGGATGGGTCGATCACTGCCATTGCTTGATTTCACTCGGGGTTGCGCAAACAATGAGTGACGTCATGAAGCTTATCAAAGGGGAATCTTCGTTTTGGATCAACAAGAACAACGTTTGTTCTGGGAAATTTGAATGGCAAGATGAGTATTATGCCGTCTCTGTTTCTGAACGCGGAATTGATATCGTCCGTGAGTACATTAGAAACCAGGAAGCGCATCACAGGCACAAGACATGGGATCAAGAATGCGACACATTCATGAAAGAACATGGGTTTCAAAAATATTCCACCAGATAAATCTGGTGGAAATTCATCTGGCGGAAATTCACTCGTGAATTTCCACGGGTTTAAACCCGTGGAATCATTTCAAATCCGGCAGCGCAAAATCATCCAGCGCACTCGGCATCGCCATCATCTTTTCTATCTCCTCCACAGTCCGCGGAGCGCGCGTTGAAAGATTCTCCCAGCCTTTTTCTGTGATCAGGATATCATCTTCGATGCGCACTGCAATGCCCCACCACTTTTTATCGCACGGACTATTGAAAGGAATATAAATGCCTGGTTCGACAGTGATGACTGTGCCAGCTTTGAATTTTCCATTTGTACCTCGATCATGCACATCCAGACCGAGATAGTGCGAAGTGCCGTGTGGGAAGTACATATGGTTTTGACCTTGCTTAATAATACCAAGCTCAGCGAGTCCGTCGTCGATCACTGTTTGAGCAGCCTGATGTGTAGATCTGAGATCGTTGCCGATTTTACATTCCTCAATACCGGCTTGTTGCGCTTTGAGGACAAGATTGTAAATCAACTTTTGTTCTGGTGAGAAGGTGCCATCTGCGGGAATAGTTCGTGTCACATCGGCCGTATATCCATGATACTCTGCACCTACATCCATAAGTACGAGATCCGTACCAACCGTAGGCTTGATATTTTCGATATAGTGCAGGATACATCCATTGTCACCGGCACCGACAATAGAAGGATAGCCTTCATACTCAGAGCCATATTTCCTGAATACAAATTCATGAATCCCCTGGATCTCTGATTCCGACATTTTTGGATGCATCGCTTTCATCACCTCAATTTGACCAATGCAACTGATTTCAATGGCTTTACGCATCAATGTAATTTCTTCCGGGCGTTTTATTTCGCGCAACGCATCCATGATTCTGCCCAGTGAGTTTACGTCCAGATTTGAAGATGGAATCTCAGAAGTAACAGCCATTGCGATTTCTGCATCCTGACTTTCGAGAAAAGCTTTGACAATACGATCGCCTCGAAGAGTTGGATCAGAGCGAGTCATCCGAAATATATTGGCCTTTCTTTCTTCGAGTGTCTTAGTGCCTCCGTCCTTTATCGCAGAATAGACGCTTTGAAGGCGAGCGCTGTAGTTTTCTGGCATATTCGTCTTTTCACGGAATGATGACATCAGGTCGTAGAGATCAGCATTATCACCCTCATCATTGCGTACGTCATTTTGAAAAGCAAAGAAGAGGACTTTGCTGAAAGCCCCAAAGTCAATTGGATAACCGCCAAATGCCTGATGATCCTGCACCATGGCAATGCCAAGTTTTTGTCTTACACCCTCGGAGCCCAGTCTGCGACCCGTCCACATTTCTGCATTCGGATTTCGTGATTGTGCAAATATCAATTCGTTGAATTTGTTTCCATCCTCATCACTCTGTATATCAGAAAAGATCAACAGCACGCTATGTGGCTCCTGATATCCAGTCAGATAATAGAAGTCCGGATCCTGATGATAGAGATAGTCTACGTCGTTTGCCCGATTGCGTAAAGGACTAGCAAAGAAGACCGCCACTGAGTTCTGTGGAAGCATTTTGCGTACTGCCTCACGACGCTCTTTATGAAATGACGGAGTCAGGTAATCCACAGGAGCTGTTTGTGCTCTGGGTTGTACATAAAGCATGACGAGAAGCGCGAATACGCTCATTACACGCAAAGGGGTATTACATTTCATCAACAAGATTGGTGACATCATATCAAATTGAAAATTTCAGATTCTTTGAGAGTGGTAAAGATAAGCAGCGACGTGCAGGGGAGATGTTAAAGTCTCTTTAAAAGCTTCTCGAATTCCGGATCATCGTGCAGCATCATCAGGTCGATATCTTCTGTGAAGCTGATCGAATTGAAGAACTTCATTCCCTCAGAAAGTGATTGACGCAACAGGGTCAGGGCTCTCTCCTTCTCACCGAGATTTGCTGCGATGCGTGCCTGATTATATGGAGTGTTTCCATAGTCAAAAGGTTTCTTTATGCTTTCGAGCTTAGTAATCATCCGTTCAGCTTTTTCCTTCTCGCCTTTACGGGCGTAAATGACTCCCGTTTCGGCATAGATGCGATAATTTGTACTGTCCTTCAGAAATGAGAGATTGTACACTTCCAGAGCGCGATCCAGGCTGTCCATGAGATAATAACTTCTTCCGAGTGCATGGCTGGAATCAGGGGAATGTATAGCAGAATGTCTCGCATAATAATCCCGCAATGCCCTGTCACCTTTTAACTGAGCTTGTCTCCCGGCAACGAGATAAAGGAAAGGCTTGTATAGAGGCTCGACCACCTTTAGTGCCTCTTCCAATAACTCGTTGGCAGAGGCCGTATCATTCGTCATCACGTAAAACTCAATCAATCTTTGATAGGCATGTCGTCCTTGCACATGCTTACGGAGTTTGTCTGCGAGTTTTCGGGCTTCCTTGGTTTTGCCGATGGATTGATAGGCATAGATGGCAAATGAAAAGCGGTAGTGGAAATAGGTATCCTTCGAGAGATCCAGACTATCAGGGTCGATTTGTGAAAAGAATTCCAGGATTTTCTTTGGGTCATTGACATACTCACCTGCCAGGACCATGCCTTCCGTATTCACATGCCCATCTTTAGGATCTATCTGGTACTCTTTCAAAAAATAGTTAAAGGCTTCGACGTTGCGACCCTGATTATCCGCTTCGTGGTACAGTAGATAATTCGCTTGACGTTCAGTGAGATTTGTAAAACGGATTTTCATCTGGCTTAACAAATCTGCTGCAGCCGAAAAGTATTTTTCATCGTAAAACAAATCCAGGAGACGAAAATAGGCATCGATAAAATCAGGATCCAATTCAATGCATTTGCGAAGCAGGCGTTCGGCGTGAACGTTATCTACATGTAATGCATGTCTCGCTTCGACATACAATTTGTACGCTTCATATTTCGGTGGTTTGAGCACATTAGCGTTCCGGCTTTCCCAAAATCCCATAATTACACTACTCAGTTCCTGGATACATTGCATTGGGTCTGTACTGGGGCAATGCACACGGTCAAGGACTTTGAGGTATTCGCCAGACTTGAGGTTCAGGATTTTTGCGCTGAATTCCAGAGTGTCTTTGCTTTTACCCGGCGGAAACATAAAGGTGCCTTCTATCACATTGATGGCCCCGGTTTGGTTTGAGAAGCGTTGGGGTCCCGCAGAAGCGTATGCAATTTGCTCGTTTTCTACAGCAGATTGATACGACACTACTGATGCATGTACGGTTTCAATAAGTTCTGTAGTAATCCAGTGAGCAGCCATCTTCGAGACGGCCCTGTATTCGGGATCATTTGTCAGATCTGTAAACTCTGGAACGGCAATCCGCTCTACCTGAAGCAGTTTCTCCATGTCCTGCGACTTTCTGAAATACTGGGTCAGGAGAAGGGTCACACCTATCGCGAGCAAAGGAATCACATAGCGCGCGCTGCGTTTTGTCCGTATGGCAATGTTGTTTTTTTTGTTTGGCACGACAACACCCGGGGTAACCACCGCATAGATCTTTACCGGATCCTGGACATTTTTCAGAGAGTATGAACCGAGAAGGACAGTGTTGATATCACTGTGATTGATCAATTCTCCATTTACTTTTTCCGATATGAGTATTGCGCCAGGGGTACCCTCTGCCTGTATGCGTGAAGCAATGTTGATGCCATCGCCAAAGACCGAACCGTCTTTGATCACAAAATCACCGAGATGAATACCTACGCGTACGGGTACTTTTTCGTCTTGTTGATAGGCACGTTGCATTGCAATCGCACAGCGTACCGCATCCACAACACTATCGTAAATGCTGAGGCTGCCGTCTCCATAAAACTGGATGACCTGTCCCTGATATTGTGCTGTAAATTCCTCCAGGTGGTTACGGTGCCGGGCAACTTTGCGCAAGGCGTCAGCCTCATCCTGCTGCACCATGGCAGTGTAGCCGGCAATATCTGTAAACATGATTGCCGCAAGTCTACGGACATCAGCACCAATGGGCATTCAGGTAAGACTTTGAGGACATTTTGCCAAAAGTACCAAAATGATGTGCTTTGCAGAGCGTGGCTTAGTTTCCAGGCGCAGTAAAAATATTCATCGAATTATTTTCCCGGCGAGGAGAAATCCGATGGAATGTCTACTTTAGGCATTCGAAAAACACAACTTGATGACGGGTCGCTGACCGCTCATCAGAGTCTTTGATCGTCATTCCCATGACATTCTGTGGTCAGTACGTAAGTACATCTGTGTACTATTCTATGTACTAAATATGGTCTCATCTTTTAATTATTCATCAAAACAATTTTCTGCAATGAACACAACAAAACTCCTAATTGGGACTTTCGTCGGAACAGTAGTCGCGTTTATCCTGGACTACCTTTGTTACGGGCTTCTCTTGAGAGATGTCTTCATGCCCGCCACCGGATGTGAACGTGAATGGCCGGATTTTGTCTGGCTGATTCCCGGACTCTTGGTTATTCTTTTCGGCTTTACATACATCTATCTGAAGGGTGTGGAGGGCGGAAGTAAAGTACAGCAGGGAATGCGCTACGGTTTTATTTTTGCGCTGATCGTCGGCGTTGGATACAACCTCATGATGTATAGCTTGCTGACTTCTCATGAACTCTCCTACTATTTATCGGATGCGGTATATAATCTTGTGAAATGGCCGATTATTGGCATCGCCGTCGCATATGCAACCGGGGTACCAAAGACCGATTCCGTTCGCGACAAGGGATCAGGTGGCGGTCAGTAAAAATATCTTACCGGTTCAATGTGATTCTACAATTTACACTGGCAGGTCAAGCCTTACTCGTAAGTGCCTGATCTGCCAGTTTTCTTTTTGCTTTACGCCGAAAGTCGGAACAGCTCTTCTACAGCGCCTTATCCAACTCCTGCCAGATGTTTTTACTGTCTCTTGTTCCTGTTGTTCCATTGAAATAGGAAAAATGATGCGCCTGTAATATTGCAGGGACTTGAACTCCAGTTCTGCCTTCCCACAATTCCGCGCATTGTAAACTGCGCACCGGTGCAAAGAGATCATTCGGTTCGTCTCCGTTCATCCACTTGCCCATCTTTACACGGGTGTTTTGAAGAAAATTGTTGAACCCCGGCGCACTACTGTCAATCCCTGATGCATCACCCGCAATCACAGTGTACTTGACACCAGGATCAGTACTGCTATTAAGATCATTGATAAAACGTGATGATGGATCAAGTTGTGCAATTGATCCTGTCAGATCGCTTGCTGTTTTGAGAAACTTTAATAAGAACCCGGAGAAAGGAATCACATTTGGAATAAAATTCAAGGCGAGATCAAGAATCCCCTGAGCCCACTGACGATATGCATCGATCTTTCCGTAGGCAGAACCATTGTGTGGTGTTCCGACTAGCACGCACTTTTCTGCAAAAACATTTCCGCCTTCTTTTTCAATCAACCACCTTGCCACAAGGCCACCAATTGAATGACTGATGATGGTGATCTTCCGACCATCCTTACCAATGTTCAATCCTGTGAGTTCAGTCTTCAACGCACGCGCTGTATCATCTAATCCTGTGTTGAGACTTTCATAGTCGTAGGCCAATATGAGATCGTAAGATTTGAGTTTCTCGGGAGGGAGATTTGTAATCAATGACTGGGTCATATTCAATGCGTCACCACCAAGACCATGTAAAACCAACAGGATGTTTTTTGCTTTGCCGACTTTGATGCCAAGGCTTTCCCGATTGAGAGTGATGGTCCCGTCAGCAAGAGTTTCCACCCAATGCATTTGGTTTACGTTCTGTTGTTGGAGTGCAACCTTACAGAAAGTCATCTTCAGCGACTTCAATAAACCCCTATCCTGCATCACTGCATTTGACTGAGGCAATTCTCTGATACGTACCGTTGTGCCATTTGCATCGGATGTACTGTCTCCAATCACACGGAAATATTGTCCATCAAACGCAATTGGCAAAAGCATGCTATCATCACCTGTCTTTGTAGAAAGAGAAATCTCCAATGGCTGAGTTTGGAGGATTGATTCATCAGCGATCTGGAGATCATTGAGTTCCAGCACATTTTGTGCGAGCGCGCTGCGAGTTGTATTGAAATTGATAAGATCACTATGCTTTCCTTGCAGTAACGCGAACGCCTGCGATTCTCCACCAGCCCGTGAATTTTTTTCCACATGACCGATGCTGATATTTCCACTGACTGAAGGATGTGCTTTGATTTTGATATTTCCATCTGCGAGCGAGACATCCTGTGATGCATTGAGCGACTGATCCTGTCTGGCAATGGTGATCCCCGCCCTAAAGGCAGTCCAATCGTCAAAGACTTTATCCGGTGTCGGTTCTCCAAGGATACCACTGCGATGTACACCAAGTCCGCTCTGCAGAAACTGCTGGTGATCGAGAGGCTCTGTCGTAACGAGTAATTTAAAATGACAGGTATCCTCAGCATCCTCTTTTGCCGGTCCCCATCCAAGTGTTTTTTTCCAAAGCGGTATCTCTACGTGTGCGCGATCCGGATGTTCGTCTGGCCGGTACACGACTTCTTCACCAGGACAGGATACCGAATAGTCATAGGCAACAAAGAATAAGTAGAAATACAGATTCTGCTGAACATTATTCAGATGCACGACAGGAAGAAATGCGGGAAACCTATTGTCGAGTGAGCGACTATTTGCAAGAAGTCGCATGTCCTCTCCAGGATACTTCTTCACATTACCCTCTTCATCATGGACACGGATTTCGAACTTCACCATATCACGTACGCGTGAGTGCGCGTTTTTATTTTCGAGATCGATGATTCTTCTCCAATGCACGATTTTGCCAAGTGCATCGACCACAACCTGGATATGCTCGGCACTGGTTCCATCTGCGACGAATGCTTTCCTGTTTTTTTCCAGATCCATGACGACGATTGAGCCGTCTTTCACAATGACTTCGATACTCGCAACATCACCTGGTGATGCCCACAGGATATTCTTAGAGTGAATGCGCTCATCGGCTTTGAACCTGGCAATCACATCCGGATCCCCGGTTAGTGATACAAATTCCGGAGGCGCAGGAAGATGTTTCACCGACGCCCGGTAACCAGCATCATCGGAAGTAATCGAGCGAAATAAATGGCCAACTTCAAAACTGCCTTCGAAGTCGATAGGACTCATCTGCGCACCAATCGATTTAATGGTCGCTGTTCCGATTGGTTTTTTCTCAGGTGGTGGTGTACAGATATCAAGTTCGATGGGTTTTTCTGGATTTGTCGGAAGACCGTGAATCGCACCACATTTTACATACCACGTGCCGTCTTTCTTTACCACCTCGTACAGATCGCGATCGCCCGCAGGAGAACCTTCAAGAAAACGAGTGTATGGGTCAAAATTCTGTAATGTCTCAAACTGCGGCGTCTGATTGTCCCGGATTTGTTGTACAGATGAACGTGCGCGTAAGAAGAGATCTGAGTAGCTGATATTCCCATCTGCAGCACGAAGCGCTTTGATAAATCCAGTTGTGAAGGCGCCTCCTTTTGGAAGATCACCTGCAAGCTGCACACTCTTACATGCACTGAGAAGCACATGTTTGGCGGACGGCACTTCCAGTGTCTTTTGTTTCGCAAAATATCCATCAGCATAGGAATCGAGTGTACGTACCTTTCCACTTGATGGTGACGAGCGGACAGACCATTCGACATCTTCTCCAGCTGATCTTGTACCTGATCCACTATGACAACAATCGAGAGAGACGACAATATGTGGCGGGCTGGTTTTGCCATTCGTGGCAAGTTCGTGAAGGAGTACTGCCAGCTCTTTATCTGCCAGATTATCAGAACCATCTATATTGCTGTCAATGCAAATCATTGTCTGATCCTTTCCATTCGGCTCAAGTGCCAGGAATTCCTTTGCTGCTTTTTCTTCAGACCCATGTCCACTGAAGTGAAACCATGCGATGTCATCCGGGCCTGCCTTCCCAAGATGTTCACGGAACCCTTGTTTGATAGCCGCATATGTCGCTTCCTTATCCGCGAGGCGCCTGATATGCAGATGATAGTCTTTGCTGCAATAGTCTTCCAGGTATTTATTGACCTGGTCGATGTCTTTAATGCAGCCGTTGAGTTTTGCGAGGGGAGCGGGATAGTCGTTGATGCCCACGAGCAGGACGTAGAGGTTTTTCATTGCTTTGATTTAAACAGTGGGGAAGATAAGAAGTGAGAAGGAGAGAGTCCACCTTCGCCTTTGGCTACGGCGGATGAGATGAGAGGGTGAGAATTCCTCGGCTCCGCTCGGAATGACAAATGAATGTGAGAAGGTGAGATGAAAAGACAATCTGTCGTACTCCGGACTCGTGCCAAATCAATGAAAATGAATCAAGCACTTCCCTAAACCTTGCAGCTTGAGCTGCACACATTGCTCGGCTAAAGCTGCAAGGTTAAGCCCAGCACCAATTCAATAAAAATGAAAATGTCAGCCAAAGGCTGACCAGCCTCTGGCTGGAAAAGAAATCAATTGCGGGATGGCTTTCGGGAATCGACAATTTCCTCGCACCTCGTAACTCGCACCTCGTACCCCGTTACCTCCCCATGACCTCTATCAACTCTTCCATTGACAAGAATCATTCAGATCGGCAGTGTATAGTGCTAAGTTCGTTTAAAATAGAATCAAATATGGAACATACTGTATCCATCAGCACTCAGACGCTTTTTGCAGAAGCCGATCAGCTTTTGAAAAGCGCAAAGCAAGAGTTGGAAAGATCTCAGGAAGATGTGGTAGTACCAATGGTATGCTTCAATGCTCGCCTGAGTATCTCAAACTATTTACGTGGGTTTTTGCTGGCACGTGGTAGTGCACCTGTTACGCCACTTACTCTCGACCACTTACTTGCCCAGTGTAAACAACATGACTCTTCATTCCGTCAACTGGATTTTTCATCCATCGAATGTCGTCATGAGGATGATGATGAGAGTTACTGCCTTGCAACAGAAAAAGTGGTAGAATGTATAGTGATCGCGGAACAGACACGGGAGAAGGTGAGAATTCCTCGACTCCGCTCGGAATGACAAGGAATCGAGAAGGGGAGATATGACACTCATAGAGCAGGAAAGCACGCAAACATATAAATGAATACTCAGAGAATTGATCGTACAGTCCCGGCAGACATGTTTGGACATGGTAAGGGTACTGGAGCCTTACGCATGCATCGGCCGGTGTACATGGATTTCCTTCCACCATGCAATCATGCATGTCCGGCAGGTGAAAATATTCAGGCATGGCTCGACCTTGCTCAGGCAGGTAAGTTTCGCGAAGCATGGGAGAAACTCATCGAAGAGAATCCATTACCCGCCATTCACGGCCGGGTATGTTATCATCCTTGTGAAGACCATTGTAACCGAAAGGAAACCGATACTTCTGTGAGCATACATGCTGTCGAGAGATTTCTGGGTGATAAGGCGATAGAAGAAGGATGGCCAATTCCAATAAATGAAACGCAAACATCGGGCAAGCGTGTCTTGGTCATTGGTGGTGGTCCAAGCGGCCTGTCAGCAGCATATCATCTCCGTCGTAAAGGACATGATGTGGAAATTCGCGAAGCAGGCCCTGTACTTGGAGGCATGATGCACTTCGGGATTCCTCCATATCGGTTACCGAGAAAAATTCTCGATGCCGAGATCAGCCGCATTGTGGATATGGGAGTACGTATGAAGCTCAATCACAAAGTCACTGATATCCTCGCCGAGAAAGAAGCTGGGCGCTTCGATGCAGTCTTTGTCGCGATCGGTGCACATCTTTCAAAACATATCGATATCCCTGCACGTGACGCATGCCAGATCCTCGATGCTCTAACTTTTCTCAAAGACGTTGAAAAAGGCGTGGCGCCGAAACTCGGCCGCCGTGTTGCGATCTATGGCGGAGGAAATACCGCAATGGATGCAGCACGGGTAGCGAAAAGATTAGGATACGAACCTCTCATTATCTATCGGCGTGATCGGGAGCATATGCCAGCACATGACTTCGAAGCTGATGAAGCCCTCTCAGAGGGTGTTATGATCAACTGGTTGCGCACAATCAAAGAAATCGATAAGACTTCATTTACTGTAGAAGTGATGCGAATTAATGACCAGGGCAAGCCGGAACCTACTGGTGAATTCGAAACACTGGAAGCTGATGCGCTCATTCTTGCACTGGGTCAGGATACCGATAGTGCATTTCTCAAAAACATCCCAGGTATTGAAATGGACCGTGACGGGGTAGTGAAAGTAGGATTGAATATGATGACGGGTTATCCCGGGATCTTCGCTGGTGGAGATATGGTGCCAAGTGAACGGACTGTGACCATTGCTGTAGGTCATGGAAAATCAGCCGCCCGTCATATCAATGGATATTTAAGTAATGAGCCTTACAGCAAACCGGAAAACCATCCGATAGTCGGTCCTGAACGCTTGCATTTGTGGTATCAGACTTTCGCGCCACAACGCAAACAGAAGACTGCGGATGAG
This sequence comes from Bacteroidota bacterium, assembly GCA_031400515.1. Classification (GTDB taxonomy): domain Bacteria; phylum Bacteroidota; class Bacteroidia; order Chitinophagales; family Saprospiraceae; genus DATDQA01. The sequence goes on along the minus strand of JANNQA010000111.1, from coordinate 645 downwards.
ATTATTCGTACTCAGGATTTTCGGGAAGTGTTGGCAGGACTCACCGAGCATGAAGCTCAGTATGAAGCACAACGCTGCCTGTCCTGTGGTAACTGCTTTGAATGCGATGGATGTTATGGTGCTTGTCCTGAAAATGCTGTGATCAAACTTGGTCCGGGTAAACGCTATCGCTTTAATTATGATTTGTGCACTGGTTGTGCAGTCTGTTTTGAACAATGCCCTTGTCACGCAATTGAAATGGTGGCTGAAAATGGTGTTGAAATCTCATCGCATTGAAATTGTGCCATGAAATATAAAGTCGTCACGATAGATGGAAATGAAGCTACCGCGTATATCGCGTACCGGGTCAATGAAGTCTGTGCAATATATCCGATCACGCCTTCTTCTACAATGGCGGAATTGGCAGATGAGTGGTCTGCCAAGGGTGTGAAAAATATCTGGGGCAACATTCCGGACGTCATCGAAATGCAAAGTGAAGGCGGTGCCGCCGGTACGGTTCATGGAGCTCTTCAGACAGGAGCGTTGACAACCACGTTTGCTGCATCTTTTGCTCCCGTGTATTCAAAGAGCTCATAGTTTCTCCCGGTAAGCTGTGCAAACTGATCCATCGTCTCCTGTACAATCACCGGTGTATTGAGATAATAC
>JANNQA010000176.1:0-6364 GCA_031400515.1 Bacteroidota bacterium | reverse complement strand
CAGGTTCAGCATTGAGCGCGAGTACATTGGCCGTATCAGCATTTGCGACTACGAATACTTCCGCCGCTGCAGCGGGTTTATCATGGATGTTCTTAGATGCACTAAGGGGTAAAAAGCCATCCGTACTTGGCTTTTGCATGGGCGCAGTGGTTGGGCTTGTCGCCATCACACCGGCAGCAGGATTTGTTGCCATTCCACAAAGCATTTTTATCGGCACAGTTGCTGCCATTATCTCAAACCTTGCAGTATACTATAAGTCAAAATCCAAGCTGGATGATACACTCGATGTCTTTCCATGCCATGGTATCGGCGGTATGGTAGGCACATTGATGACCGGCATCTTTGCTACAAAAATTGTGAATGCAGCAGGCAACGATGGTTTATTCTACGGAAATCCTGATTTCTTCTTTACACAAGTCAAAGCCCTTGCTATTGTGGTGACGTATAGCTTCGTCGTGTCCTACTGTATTTTCAAATTCATCAATTTCCTGTTCCCCATTCGCGTGAGTTCTGAAGACGAAGAGCTTGGTCTTGACGCCTCACAACATGATGAAAAATACTTGCAAGGCACGCTATTGGTTCAAACAGGTAATACATTAAAAGAGACTCCTGTGGAAAGCTGAATAAATAATAAAGCCGATATTAACTTATATCTTCAAGTCTTTAGCAAGATGATGATTGTATTGAAAACAACCAGCATATCGTTACAATTGACTATTACCATTGACTGGAACAAAAACCAGAGATCAAGAAATGCATAAATTTGATTCATGGGATACATCGAAACATATAAAGAACAGATTCAAATGCTTTGTAAGAAACACAAGGTTAAGAGCCTTTATGCCTTTGGATCAGTTAATACAACAAAATTTACTAAGAACAGCGACGTCGACATGATCGTTGATTTCAGAATAGACGATCCATTGGAGTACTCAGACAATTATTTCGATTTAAAATTCGCGCTTGAAAGAATCTTGGAACGACATATAGACTTATTGGAAAGCAAAGCATTACATAATCCTTATCTAAAGGAGAGTATAGACAAATCAAAAGTGCTCATCTATGGACAATGAAGTCAGAACTTGGTTGAAAGACATAGAACAAGCGATTGTGGAAATCAACTCTTTTATCCCCGAAATCAAAAACTTCAAAGATTTTCAAAAAGACTTAAAGACAAAAAGAGCCGTTGAAAGAAATATTGAAATCATCGGAGAAGCAATGACTCGAATTCTCAAAGCCTATCCTGAAATAAAAATCAGTCACACGAGAAAAATTGTGGATACAAGAAACAGAATTATTCATGGGTATGACTCTGTTTCTGAAGATATACTTTGGGGAATCATTGTCAAAAATTTGCCAGACCTGAAAAAAGAAATTCAGGAACTCTTGACTTGATGGATGTCACACTATTTTTTCATTGAAACACCCTTACATAGTCCACCACCATCTCCTGGGGAAATACCGTCTTTTCATCAGGTGCACCGGGCCAGTTCCCTCCTACTGCCACATTCATGATAAAGAAGAAGGGGCTGTTGAATGCATAGCCGGAAATATTTGAGTTGGTGAATGTCTTAAACGGCTTGTTGTCCATGTACCAGATGATTTTATTACGGTCCCAGACGATGGAAAACACATGAAACCGATCTGAGAAATCACCTTGTGCTAAACTCACACTTCCTGTTGAACTCTGATAACCATTGTTATTGTAGTGAACCGTACCATGTGTTGTTGCAGGTTGATGACCAATCAGTTCCATGATATCGATTTCTCCACATGCTGGCCAGCCAACTGTGGTAATACCATCTCCAAGCATCCAGATCGCTGGCCATATGCCTTGACCTTTCGGGAGTTTAGCACGCACATCAATTCTGCCAAATTGCACTCCTACTTTGTCCTGTGTTTTGATACGCGCTGATGTGTATGATCCCGGAGATTTCATAGCGGTGATGATCAGCTTTCCGTCTTCTACTCTACAATTGCCAGGCTCGTCAGTGTATGTTTCCAGCTCATTATTGCCCCACCCACAAATTCCAACTGAACATCCATTGCCCAATTCGTATGTCCACTGCGTTGTGTTGAGTTGCGCGTCATTAAATTCATCCTGCCATAACATTCGCATGGATGCGTGGGTATCCGGTGTATAGTAGCCTTCTGCATCCTCAAGAATAGCCTCCATCTCGTCATCATCCCCGATGGAGATCAGATAGGGATATTCGTTTCCTTCATAGGTCAGCAATAGTGAAAATGATTCAGCGAGTTCAAGAGATGCATCTCCTACAATTTGCAACGAGAGCTCTGCTTCCTGATCATCAGGTGAAAATTCAAGGGTACCTGTTGATGCATTGAAGTCTTCGCCTTCTTGTGCTGTTCCTTCCTGGAAGCGATAGGACGCTGTGATTGTGCTTGCAAGTGAGCCTTTGACCGTCAGGGTAAGTGATTGCGAGTTTAGGACCGAGCCTTCATTGAATGAGTACGTGTCCAGTTCAAAGCCACTTACATTTGTTTTCACGTCCTCCTTGCACCCAACGAGGAAAAAGAAAAGTAATACTCCACTTATACAGACATTTCGAATACTCATCATGAAAGATCTCTGTTTGACTTATACTTTCTTAAAGGTAAGTCGTAAATCATTTACCGCTATACGCCATACAATCAAACAAAAGGCTTTATTGAAATATTTTCAGGATCACAAGAAACTATATCTTGGCCTCAGAGATAAATAGTGATAGCTACATGCAAAATATCAAAGTGATCGCCTTCGATGCGGATGATACGCTCTGGGTAAATGAACCCTACTTTCAGGAGACTGAACGAAAATTCTGTGCCCTGCTGGAAGACTACCTTCCACATCATAGCGTCTCGCAAGAGCTCTATCGGACAGAGATGCAGAATCTCCCGCTTTATGGCTTCGGTGTCAAGGGGTTTATGCTATCTATGATAGAGACGGCGATTCGGGTCACCGGCGGAACATTGTCTTCATCATTGATTGACAAGATCATTCAATATGGCAAGGAACACCTGGACAAACCCATTGAGATGCTCGATGATGTAAAGGATGTCCTGCAATCACTGCATGGAAAATATAAACTTGTCGTCGCCACAAAAGGTGATCTGCTCGACCAGGAAAGGAAGCTTAAGAAATCACGCCTTGAACGCTTCTTCCACCATACGGAAATCATGAGCGACAAGCAGGAAGCAGACTACCTCAAACTGATCAGGCATCTCGATATCCCCCCGGATCAATTTCTGATGATTGGCAATTCTATCAAGTCAGATATCCTTCCTGTCCTGGCGATCGGAGGATATGCGATACACGTGCCATTTCACACGAATTGGGTACATGATACGGTGGAGCATGGCATTACTCTTCCGAACTTCTTGCAGGTGGAGAAGTTGAATGAGATACTTAAGTACTTTTGACAACCTGCCTTTCAAATTCTTGAATACCTTCACAGCATTCAATTAAACATAACTCTTTGCAATGAAATGTCTGACTGACTTTTTCAAGGCTCTCATTCTCCCCTGCTGTCTGATCATTTCATTTCTGAGCACTACTCACGCAGCCAATCTCCCTCCCGGCTTCGCCGAAGTACTTGTAGCGCAAGATCTCGATCCTACAGCAATGGCTCTTGCTCCGGATGGACGTCTTTTCATCACAGAGAAAAACGGCAGAATCCTGATCGTCGATAACGGACAACTCTTGCCAGATCCCTTTCTCATCCTTGAAGTAGACAATCACAATGAGCGCGGCCTGAGTGGAATTGCTTTCGATCCTGATTTTGCTCAAAACGGATATCTCTATCTCTACTACACAGTCATCGATGAAAATCATAACCGCGTGAGTCGTTTCACTGCTGATGGAAACAATGCAGTGGCTGGAAGTGAAATGGTATTGATCGATATCGATCAGCTCAACGGTACAATTCACAATGCCGGATCAATGGCATTCGGTATCGATGGCAAACTCTACATCTCCATCGGCGATGGCGCCAATGACCAGGCTGCACAAAGCATGAGTTCACTTCTTGGCAAGGTACTTCGCATCAATAGTGATGGTTCGATCCCCGAAGACAATCCATTTTACAATGAAGCCTCCGATATCCACCGAGCGATCTATGCGCTCGGATTTCGCAATTCATTTTCAATGGCGATCCAACCAGGCACCGGGCGCATCTTTGCTACAGAAGTTGGATCATCTTCATGGGAAGAAGTGAATGAAATATTGCCGGGCAGAAATTATGGATGGCCGATCATCGAAGGACCGATCTCAGGACAGACACCACCCGCGAACTATATGGAGCCTGTATTTTTATACACGCATGCTTTTGGATGCGCTGCTGTAGGAGCAGCATTTTATAATCCCTCGGACGTCATGTTTCCACAAGACTATGTCGGAAAGTTTTTCTTCGCAGACTATTGCCAGGGATATATCAAGTATATGGATCCCGATGTTCCGAATCTGGCAAACACATTCGCAAACAATATCAATCGTCCCCTCAATCTCGTGGTGGCTCCGGATGGAACGCTCTACTATCTTGCACGGGCAGGGATTGGTGGTGGCTCTGAAGAAGACAACACTGCAACAAATGATGGTACTCTGTGGAGAGTATATTATACCGGTTCAGGAAAGCCATTCGTCTCTGTGAATCCTCAACCACTCCTTATCCCACAAGGTGAAGACGCACGGTTCTTTATGGCCGCATCCGGAGCAGAACCTTTGCTTTATCAATGGCAACGAAATAGTATTGATATCCCGGGAGCAAATGCACAAGAGTACATTCTGCAGAATGCAACACTGAGTGATAGTGCCAGCCTGTTTCGTTGTATCGTTTCAAATGCAGATGGCGCAGACACAACTCTCGCTGCAGAACTCCGGGTCACTTCGAATCAACGCCCTCAACCGGAGATTATCACACCTCTATCTGGCGCTACATACCGTGCAGGAGAGACATTGTTCTTTTCCGGTCATGCTCTCGATAATGAGGAAGGCGAGTTAGATCCTGCAGCATTGACGTGGAAAATTGATTTTCATCATGATACGCACACACATCCGGCACTGATACCTACTGGTGGAATTTCTGAAGGCACGTATTTTTTTCCACAGACTGGTGAGACGGCAGACAATGTCTGGTATAAGATTCATCTCAATGCAACTGATGCAAATGGCTTGTCGAAGACAGTGACACAGGAAATTTTTCCGGTAAAAACACAATTCCATGTCCATACAATACCAGGTGGTTTGCCAGTATACATTGAGAGTAATTTTCTGCAATCACCAGTGAGTGTGACAAGTGTCGTAGGCATTGCAAGGCGTATTGAAGTACTATCCTCTGTCAACGCTGGAGATTCGATCCTTCTGTTTAAGGAATGGTCTGATGGCGAGATTGATCCTGTGCGTACATTCGCGGCGTCTGATGATACACTCACCTTCACAGCGATCTATGAAGCATATCCGGTTGGCAAGGGTACAGGTGTACGCGGATACTACTATGACGGTCCTATGTACGATCCGACCTTCTATGAACCTTATGAATTTACCTGGATTGATACCACGATCAACTTCGATTGGTTTGGAAGTTCACCGGCGCCCACCCAACTTGGTGATGACTTCTGGCTTGTGCGTTGGGAAGGGTTTGTAGAACCATTGTTTGATGATAGCTACAATTTTCACATTATTGCCGATGATGGTATTCGACTGTGGGTAGATGATCAGTTGATCATAGATGCATGGATACCACAAGGGCCAACCGAATGGATAGGTACACTTCCTCTCGATGGTGGCAAGCAATATCCCCTGAAGCTTGAATTTTTTGAAGAAGCCGGAGGGGCAGTCTGTCTGTTGTTCTGGAGCAGTGGACGCATTGCCAGGAGTATCGTGCCACGTTCACAATTGTATCCTGAAAAGACATCAGCGATTTATCCGACTGCAAGTCTCCCTTTGAAAGTTTATCCGAATCCGGTAAGCGAAGTACTCACATTAGACTGGACTGAAGAAAGTGCTGCCGAAACAATTGATGTGCAAATGACCAACTTCTTAGGACAAACAGTGCTTCTCCCAAAAGTGATCGTAAACTCGGGCATGACACAGATTGATGTGAGAAGCATCCCCTCAGGAATGTATTGGTTGAGATGCAGGAAAGAGAGTGGCGAGCTCGTGGTAATGAGTTTTGTGAAGCTGTGATAAGGAGAGTTGACCTCGAAGGATCATCAAGACCTTCGAGCGTCAGTGGGAGGGGATGAGCTTATGACTGTGCATTTTGATACACACCTAAACAGGCTAAAAACCTCTTGATCAGGATGGAATCGTACTTTTGCGCCGCGCAGCCGACAATACTCCCATCTATATTGTAACTCTGTAAATGCC
>JANNQA010000143.1:0-44177 GCA_031400515.1 Bacteroidota bacterium | reverse complement strand
CCTGCGCGCCGTGCGCTTGAACGGACAGGCTCGACCTGAAATACTGCACCAGTGCCCGGTTTGCTCCAGTATCCGTTCGATGGTTAATGTCGGTCCAAGGCGCAGGCGACGAAGCCTGGGCAATTCGCGGAATAGCAAATTATCGACGGGACTTGCTGCTCATTTTGGATTCTGGGGGTAGGGTAACCCAGTGCTCCTATACCGAACACCGGACTTTTAGCATGCCGATTCTAATAAGCAAAAACGCCATCCCGAAGAATGGCCTGATGGCAACGCTAAGTACAAGAAAGGATACAAAAAAAACGGTAGAATCACGCCCCTGCGGGCCCTTAGCTCAGTTGGTTAGAGCAGCGGACTCATAATCCGTTGGTCCCAGGTTCAAGTCCTGGTGGGCCCACAAAAACATCATTGCGCATTATGAAAAAATTGTACCTCTTCGCTGCCCTGTTTCTTGGCTTTATCGGTATGTCACTTACAGAATCCATGAATCTTCCTGGATCAGGAGATTCTTGTGGCGTAATTTCTATAGGTAACTACAAACTGGATCTTTCGCACGGCGAACTGGTTATCGAGGTGCCTAAGGAAAATCTCGTGGAGAGTATCAAAAGCGGACTCTCATTTGCCGGTACTTCAAAATGCCCTGGCGCTTATGAAATCGTAGCTATGGAACTGACTATCGACGCTGAGCGGGATGCTACATACCAATATGATCACGCTTTTGTAATCCAAATGCAATCCATGGAAACATACATGCTTGTGCGTTATTTCAATGATGCGGAGAAACTCAATTTCAACAATATTCAAGTGAAGAACTCTGCCGGTGAGATCATTGCGATTCCCGATCTCAGTGTGATTGTGAAATAAGAGGTAGTCGTGGCAGATGTGGTGAAGTTTCAAACTTCAGGATAGCTATGCACGGAGTGCGAAGTTTCAAACTCGCACAAGTTTTCGATACATAACGGAGGCTAACCTGGCAGGCCTAGCGAGGCATGCAGCGTATGGCAGACCTGCAAGGTTTAGCTATGCGGGATGTTTCAAACTTCGCACACGTTTCAATACTTAGCTATGCGGGATGTTTCAAACTTCGCACAACATTCGCTACAATCGCACGCCAAAGGAAACATTGAAGCTACGTCCATCTGAAGGCCAGATCCCCTGACCTGGATAGAAAGACGGTCGCTTTGTAAAGTATTTCTTATCCGTCAGGTTATTTCCGCTAAGACGGATTGTGATGATGTCTGAAAGCCTAAGAGTAGCTGCGATATCAAGCAGACCATACGATGGAACTTCTCCTATAGCGCCTGTGATAGACGGGATCACGGTATTTAGTGGATCGGCGAATGATGCTGCTGTGTAGCTATAAAGAATTGTCACACTCGCCGGGTAACGTTTGAGTGTCAGGCCATTTCTGGAAATCCACGCTGGAGTGCTTTCTACTTTATTATTGTCCACTGAAATGTTCTCATTGCCAGATCTCACAATAGCATTCTGATACCTTGCATCAGTATACGCAGTTGACGTAAAGAGACTAATCTGGAATTGGCGTGAGAGATACCATGAATATTCCGCAAACAACTCAACTCCATGTGTAACAGAGTTGCCAATATTTGTGCGGAAGAAGTACGTCTCTGCGTTTTCTGTCTGCACTAACGTCCCTAAGCGGTCATTGTAGGCGAGCCTGTACACGCTCAAATCCCATGTGAATTGATTCGCACTTCCACGATAGCCGAGTTCAAGGTTGTAACCATTTGCATCCTTGAGATCTTTATCTGCCCGCTCAAATGTCGAAGCGGGAATGATGTCTTTGAGAATCACCGGACGGTATGCCATCGACCATCCGGCATATAAACTCTGGTTTGTTTTGATGTCGAAATTCGATGAAATACCAAAGAGTGGAAACTCGTGTCTGATGATATTAGGAATGTCTTCATCAGGCAAGTAAGAGATTTTGCCACTCAACTTAGAATGCCCGGACTCAATGCGTACGCCTGGACTCACTGAGAATTTTGGACTGATCTGAATTAGATTTTCAGCATAGAAAGCAACGTTTTTGGAATCAAACCACATATCTCGCCCCCAATTCGTATTCACCAGGGTCAGGTCATAATCGGTTCCAGTAGTACCCTGTCCTTGCTGACAACGATGCAAGCTGTTATTGATATAACCTACCCCAGCTGAGAGGATAGAACCTACGCTCCCAAGAGTATATTGATGTAATATTCTGAGTTCTGAATTGAAACTATGATAATTGTCAATGTCCACTTGTCTTGATGCATAAGCCGATGTTGCTGCGATGATGGTATCCGGGATCGTTGCGCTACGATCAAACAAAACACTATTTCGTGAACCAAGAATTCCGGAACTCGTCCACTTTAATGTTGTCCTGGGGGCGATCTTCCATTCAGCAGTCAACGAGGGTAAATAGATGTCTGGACTATAGTAGTTCCGTGCACGTGTAGATTGTCGCGGATCTGTTTTAAACATCACATCGGTGAGTGGTCCCGCCAACTGATGCACATACTTTGAGGATGAAAACTCGGCCTTGAGAGAGAAGGATTCCGAAACCTGATAACGGAGCATGACAGATGCACCATCAAAGACTGAAGTGTTATTCTCACGATATCCGTCAGCCTTCCGTCTATTGTAGTAAGCAGAATATTGAAACTTGCCGGCCCTTCCGGAAACCGATGTGTAAACACTCACCAAGCCATAAGATCCTACGGTAGTAATACTTTCAAGCCCAATGACGCGCGAGGTGTCCGGTGTCTTACTGACATAATTTAGCATACCGCCAAACTGTGCACCATATTGGAGTGCTCCAGTGCCACGCACGACTTCAATACGATCTATGGCTTCCATAGGTATTGTAAAATGACTCGCAGGATAGCCATAGATATCCGTATTCGTCATCACACCATCTTTTCGAATATTGAATTCCCATCCACGATGCGGATCAAGTCCACGGGTCGAGATATTGAGCTGATTGCCGGTGCCGTCCATATCGTATACGAAGATCCCCGGTACTTTCGCGAAGAGTTGTCTGCCAACCTTTTCGGAAATATTTGCATCAGAAGCCGATAATCTGATTACTTCGTTCTTCTTACCCTGATATACAAATACATCTTTAGCGGGAGCGAGACGTGATATCGTCGGCCTTGCTTCTGAAATATTAACAGATTTGAGAATTACAGAGAGTGTAGTATCCTCGTTAATCCTTGGTATCTGGCCAGACAGAGAAAGGGAAAACACAAGCAGAATGAACGAGATATAAATGACCTTTTTCATAGTACGAATTTATGGCTGAGCAGTGCCAATGTCAAAACACTGAGAAAAAACTAATATCGAGTGAAAGATGAAATAGCGTTTGCGGCGAGACTATTGCATCTGGATTGATGTGTCTTGCTTGGCAAGAGTCATATTCACTGAGATAAGAGAATCCCTTTCGTAAATCACTTCAAGGATGAGTTCTCCCGCTGCAGACCAGCTGCGCATTGGACCATGCTTTTTACCGTTTTCAAAGTAGATGACGCGTTGCAAAGCACCATTCTCAAGCCATAAGCTATCAGGACCTGAGAGAATACCATTCAGGTACTCCTGAGATTCTTTTTTCTTACCATTCGGAAAATACCAAACTGCCCGTCCCTCCTGCAGGTCATTGACAAACGTACGTTCGCCACTAATGGTGCCATCCCCAAAGTAGTCTATCATGAGTCCTTGCTTTTGCCCATTCACTTCAAAATGCCTGCGCTGGACAGATCCGTCGTCAAAGTATTGCAGTACTTCTTTGGGTTTGGGGGCGCAGCTGTGCAGCCCAATAGTGCTATAGATACAGCATAAAACAACAAATCCCCGAGGAAACCTCTTCGGGGATTTGTTTTTGATATCCGACAATTTCAGAATTAATTCTTCCAAGGAAGGGCATTTACTTTACGTCCGATTACCGTACCGAAGCGAACACCTTCGTCGCTATCCATACGCCAATGCACTCCAAGAAGTACCCGTGACCAGGCGTTCTCAAGTGCCATTTCGTAGAAGCTACCAAATGTCCGCGGCGTGCCTTCGAACTGTGTACGACCCTGATGGCAACGATCAGTCATACTGTAAGCATAACCAAATACGCTGGCAAGAGCCTCTGCACCTGCAGCACCCATCGTGGAGTGACCTGAAGGATATGCAGGGAATGATGGGCTGATACCCTCATCACCTGTCATCGGGTTGTAGAGATTGGGCTTGTAGTTAGGATCGATATAGGTCTGAATGTAAGTAACCGGGCGCTCAACATTATACAGGTATTTAGAATGCCAGCAACCAACTGCTGCATCATTCAAGGCCATTCCAACCTTCGCATAAGTTTCGAGCGATGTTTCAAGATTCGACCCTTCACTTGTAAGAACCTGATTTGCGATGGCTGTCCAACGTGGGCCAGGGCTGAATGTCAGCTCCAGCAGGTCATCACTCCAGAATTCACCAATCCATTCTGTAGCATAATCCTGCGCAGCATTTTTTGTATAAGTCTGCAGCGCCTGAGAATAATATTCCGAATGTGTATTGGTGCTGTAGTTCATGAAATATACAGATGGTGGCAACGCAACCTTTTCTTCAGCAGTGATCGCAAAAGATCTTGCTTTGCCAAAGAATGGGCCCATCCCTGCGCCAGGACCTGGAGTAGTCGCTACCCAATCCCCCGGGCTGTCATAATGCGCCTGCCAATCATAGGTCTCACCGGTGCTAAAATTTCCAAAAGGGTTCTTGTAAGCATCGTGGCCATATGGATCGGTTGTACCAAAATTCCACATCGCTTCACCTACAGTCTTGCCATATGCCAATGATGCGTTAAATCTTTCCAATCCTGCCTCAGTAAGGAACTTGGCATTGTAATTCGAAACCAATGCATCCCACTGCACTTTGGCGTCAGGATTCGGATTAGGAAAGAATCTTGGCATCATGTCTGAATAAACGCCATGAATGACAGTAGGCCAATGATATGTGACGGCCGGATCTGGATCTGGCAGATTCAAACCAGCATACCTGGATTCCATAGAATTGTAGTCCGGCATTCCCGAAATACAAGCTTCGTATGAAGCAAGGCCCATATGCGCAAGCGAACGCGGAGCTGGTCCAGGACGATATCCTGCAGCAAAGCGCTCTACTTGAAGAAATAGCTCGTTCCACGCAATCTGGATCTCGGCACTATTTTCGCTTACGAGGTTCTTGTCCTCTTCAATAGGTGTTATTGGATCTGGCTCGTCGCCACACGCGGACATAAGAAGCACCGCGGGCAAAGCCATTAGTAAGAAAAAACGGGTAAGACTTAATTTGTTCATAGACTTGTGTTTATCCTGAGATTATTAATTCTGAAACTAAAGATCTGAAAAGCAGGCCAAATTTAAACACATAAATTTAACCCAACCTAACCCGAGCATTAGAATTTCCTTAGAACTTCTTCAAAATCAGGGCTTCCGGGCAAGTACATGTAGCTTTACACCCAACTTTGGTGCCAAACAAGATGAAAATTCTGCTCATTGAAGACGAGAAAAAAGTAGTGCAATCTCTCAAGCAGGGATTGAACGAGCACCAGATCGAAGTTGATTTTGCATATGATGGCCTGAGTGGTAGCCTATTAGCCGAGCAAAATTGTTATGATGTGATCGTTTCAGACGTGATTATGCCAGGACTGAATGGGTTCGATCTCCTTCTGAGGTTGCGTAAAAATCAGATCCGGACTCCCGTCCTGATGTTGACTGCTCTGGGAGAAACAGATCACAAAGTGCAGGGTCTTGACGCTGGTGCTGATGACTATATGGTCAAACCATTTGAATTTAAGGAGCTCCTGTCACGGATTCGGGCTTTAGCCAGACGCAGTGCTGAAGGTTCGAATGTCTCAACACTGAGTTTCAGTGGAATGAACATCAACCTCACCAACCGGGAGTGTACCCGCGATGGCGTCCGGATCGAGCTCACACCTAAAGAATTCCTACTCGTCGAGTACTTCTTGCGCAATCCCTATCGGGCAATTTCTAAAGCAGAACTGGCCGAGAAAGTCTGGGATATTACCTTTGACAGCAATAGTAATGTGGTGGAGGTGTACATTAACTATGTCCGGAACAAAATTGACAAGCCCTTTAAGAAAAAGCTCCTTCACACAGTTTTTGGTGCGGGATACATTCTCAAGGATGAATAACTGATATCAAAGAACATGCAAATCAGAAACAGACTTACTATTCAGTTTCTCATCATCGTCGCCAGTCTTTTACTGATTGCCATGGGCTTCATTCACGTACAGTTCAGAGCCTATTTGGAGCGAGAACACTATACAAACCTCAGGTCTAAGGCGCTCATGACTGCAGAGATGCTTTTGAACAAGAAACAACCTATTGGGACCGAGGAGGCTGAGGATGAAGAGCACCAGCATCTGACCACGAATTCAGAGAATATCACAATCTACAGTAGTGAGTATCGACGCATCTTTAAGTTTTATCCCTCACCAGATACCGTTGGCACGACCCTGTTGAAAGAAATTACCGCTAAAAAGGAAGTACAGTTTACCAGAGGTCAATTCAAATCCCTTGGCCTGCTCTATACGAATCAATATGGATATAGTTTTTTTATCATCGCTGATGGGATATTCAACCCAATGCACCTGGCCACGCTTACTCGCATTCTGTTGATTGCTTTCTGTCTGCTGATTGCTGTTGTTGCTGCGGGTGGATGGTTTTTTTCGGGACAGGCGTTAGCTCCTGTCACTCGCATCATGAATCAGATCGATACAATATTGCCAGCAGATCTCAGTCAGCGATTGGATCAAACTCGTCGTACCGATGAATTGAGCAGACTGGTTCGTGCATTCAACAATCTTCTTGACCGCATTCAACATGTTTTTAAAAATCAGAAATTATTCCTGTCGAACATCTCTCATGAGCTGAAGAATGCATTGAGTGTCATGCAGTCTCAATTGCAGATAAGCCTGGACAAGGATAGAAGTAATGTGGAGTATCGTAATACCCTTGAATCAGTGCTTGATGATGTAAGAGAGCTCAGTGAAGTCTCTGATAAGCTCATGCAACTTGCAAAGATCAATTCCGACGATACTCAGATTGTCTTTGAAAAAGTGCGTATCGATGAACTCATCTGGCAGGCCAGGTCAATGCTCATGAAATCTCACCCAAACTATCAGGTGCACCTGGAGATGAATGATCTTCCCGAAGACGTGGAATGTCTTGTCGTCTCTGGCAATGAGCCCTTGTTGCGTACGGCTTTACTTAATCTGCTCGAGAATGGGTGCAAATTCGGATCAAACAATCTTGTGCGTGTAAGACTCAGTCAAACTCAACACGGTAGCACACAAGTTGAAATATGCGATAGTGGCCCGGGTATTTCAGCAGACGAGCTTTCACTGGTATTTGAGCCATTTTATCGTAGCAACAATACCGCTTCAGTAAAAGGATCTGGTGTTGGACTTTCGCTGGTGCATAGTATTCTGAAATTGCATCAGGTCACGATGAAAGTTTCATCACAGCTCAATGCCGGCACAACATTCAGATTAGAGTTTCCTTACTTCACTCAAATGAAACCCGTTGCGTAATCTCCGATGGACATATCTGATGCTACCGGGAGTAGTGGCGATTACGCTACTCATTGGATGCTTGTTGGATACCTGGCCTGGGGATTTGCAATTGACGTCACAGTTTAAAACAGATTCCGGATTACAGGTGATTCAGGATTGGAACAGACATGCATTGTTAGCTGAGCGACATGCTGAAGGGTTTCGCGTACCGGTAGTTGCACGCATGTATGCATATTTGGGAATCGCGGCCTTTGAGACTGCTGCCTGGAAAAAATCGCACACTCAATCATTTAATGGACTGCCAGCCGAATGGACTAAACCCTCGCTTCCAGATTCTATTTTATTGCCTGTCGCACTGAATGCTTGTTATGCCGCCATGATGCAGCATTTTTTTCTAAACGCTCCACATGTAGTTCAGCACGACCGTACATTGATCCAAAGCAAGTGGCAAAAGCATTTTGAAAATCCTAACGACCAAGCACTGATTGAAAGCTCAATCAAATGGGGCGAAGAGGTCGCAAAGGCTGTGTTTACCTGGTCTGCTACTGATTCACTAGGCCACCTTTCTCATCTGCACAATTATGATAGATCGTATGTGATTCCAGACGGCCCCGGCAATTGGCAGCCTTCGGCAGATGAGCCAATGCCACCACTGCTTCCATATTGGGGACAGGTTCGGACGTTTACAACATCTGTATCTGAGTATCCTGTGCAACCAAAGATTCCATACTCGGAGACAAAGGGTTCTGCATATTATACACAGGTTTATGAATTGTACGCGTTGAGTTCACCATTGTCTTATGAGAATAAGTGGATTGCAGAGTTCTGGAGTGATGATCATCCGGGGCTTACATTTTCACCTGCCGGAAGATGGATTTCTATTGCGCTACAGGTTGTTGACCAGAGCAATCCTTCGGTGACTACTGCCCTGGAGACGTATTTGAAAATAGGCATTGCACTCTCTGATGCCGCTGTGCTGTGTTGGCATGGTAAATACCAGTATCTGACTGAAAGACCTGAAGCATTCATCCGTCGTGTCATTGATCCCAATTGGGTGCCACTCCATGCTGCGCCTCCTTTTCCCGGATATCCTTCGGGTCATTCAGCTATGGGTGCTGCTGTAGCTGAAGTGTTGACCGATATCTATGGACGGAACTATAAAATGACGGATCGAAGTCATAAGGGTCGCGAGGAATTCAAAAGTGATCCCAGGAGCTTTTCCTCTTTTTATGAGATGGCGCGTGAGAATGCATTTTCACGCCTTGTCCTTGGTGTACATATCAGATCGGACTGTGAAGAAGGTCTTCGTCTTGGTGGCTTGATAGGTAAGAAAGTAGCTGAAATTCCAATTGCAGACCCACTTGCAGGTTCCTTATAGCGAGCCCGCCTTGATAATTTAATCTTCATTGCAATTCCTTCTGCCTGGTCAATTCAAACGCCATGCGATCATCAAAGACGATGGAGGCAAAAGTTTTCAATTGACATGACGCAGACAAACCTACATACTCTGATAAAGACAGTGTTGACACTTCTGGCTTTATTGTGTATCGCGTTCCTTGCTCCGGATATGCGTTACACCGCTTATCACGCAAAAGGTGTTGGAACATTTAGTGGTGAAAGCTGGTACAATCCATATACTGATATTACTGATACCCTACTACGGGCGAATTTTCATGCACATAGCCGGTCATGGGCAGGGATGACATGGGGCGAGAATTCTGCCAGCGAGGTCATTGATGCATATGCAGCGCGTGGTTATCACATACCATCGTTGTCTAATTATCACAAGATCACGGAGAGTTCATATTATCAGGCACCTCTCATTCATATTCCTACTTATGAACATGGTTTCAATCAGAAGAAAATCCATTGTTTATGTATTGGTGCAAACGAAGTGAGTTATTTTGATTATCCATGGCACTTCTCCATTGATTTTACTCGACAGATTATTTACAACTTACGAGGACATTGCGATCTCGTTGCGTTAGCTCATCCCGGCGCGCGAAATGCGCATCAACCTGAAGATATGCCGTTGTTGGATGGATTGCAGCTTATGGAAGTCGCAAATACGCAAGGGGTCCGTACTGAGTATTGGGATGCAATGCTTTCGAATAGCAGGGTAGTTTGGTTTCTTGCAAATGACGATACACATGATTTGAATGATGGAGAAGCGTTTATGCGCTGGAATATGATCTATACCGATACTCCAACATCAACAGCAGCAATCCATTCGATGAAGCGTGGCAATCACTACAGCATATCCAGCTACGGCGGCGGATGTGAAGACAATCGATTGACAGAGTTTGTGATTATTGGAGACACATTGCGTATCTCGTTGCGTGATACATTTAACAGATTGGATTTTATAGGCCAGAACGGCGTGCATCATCACACTGTCCCCAGAAATACGACGGCATCATATCTTCTGCGCGATTCGGATCCTTATATCCGTGCGGAGATCCATCAGAATACTTGCGTGATGTATTTGAATCCTGTCATTCGATATGATGGAGTGACGCCACCATATGAAACTGTATCCTTGCAATCGATCCATACATTTAAAAGCTGGAAGGGAAGAATGCTATGTTTACTCATGATTGGTCTCATTGTATACGGATGGGTAACCCTCATGCGACGATGGTAACTCAATACATCTGATCTACTACCAAGTGTGAAATGATATTAATCCAGGAAATACTCGTTAGTTCTGCTGTCATCAAAGAACAATTTGTATGTCACCTTGAAAAATGCAAAGGCGCTTGTTGTGTGGGCGGTGACTATGGCGCTCCGATCGACGACGATGAGATTCCAATCCTGACAGAAGAGTTCGAAAAGATTAAGCCCTACATGGACCCTTCCGGTATTCGTGCAATAGAGGAGCATGGGGTATATCAACTGTTTGACGAATCAAAATTCAAGGGGGTGACATTGCGTGAAGATGCCGCCTGCGCATTTGTGCGGATTGATCAACTTGGCATTGCTCATTGTACGATAGAAGAAGCATGGAAAGATGGAGCCACGCATTTCAGGAAGCCGATATCATGTCATCTCTACCCGATACGTGTGCGAAAGTCGGAGACGCGCGGATACAATGCGCTGAATTATGACAAATGGAATCTCTGTAGCCCCGCATGTTCTCTTGGCAAGCAACTCAAAGTCCCCTTGTATCAGTTTGTGAAGGAAGCACTCGTGAGGAAATACGGTCAGGAATTCTATGATGAACTTGACCAGGTAGCACATGATTTGAAGACTTAGAAGTCGGAAAGTTCCCCTTGTCTATTCGTCTTGTTTTACCAAATTGGATTTCTCATTTGATTTCAAATATCATATGCTGCTTATCCGACGGTCAGGTACGTATCGGACACTCAGGAACAATATCTATCGGTGGACAAGTCGGCTGGACTACGCTCGCCGATGGCAGATATAAATATGACGTACAGGAAAATATTCCTGGTCTTGATTTCATTTCCCAATTACGGCCCGTGAGCTATCGTCTGGATATTCCAGGATTGAGTCATGATCTGCAAGAGAGCGGTGAAGATGTCAGTACCCGAGGACCGCAAAAAGCAGAAATGACATTCACCGGTTTCATTGCTCAGGAAGTAGAGTCAGTTGCAGCAACCACCGGTTATGAATTCAGCGGTGTCGATGCTCCCAAGAATGCAAGTGATTTTTATGGTCTACGCTATGCAGAGTTTGTGGTGCCACTTGTAAAAGCAGTACAGGAGTTGTCAGCGCAGAATGCCGAACTACAGGAGCAACTTATCATGATGCAGACCCAGATTAATGAATTGAAAGCGCATGTGAGGTAGATGAATAACCCCGGGTTTCAACCCGGGGGTTCAACCCGGGTTTCAATGGACAAACAACACTGAATTCAAATTCCCATTGCCATCATCTTCGACAATCGGATTCTTTGGATCAGTGATCCAGTTTCCATCCACGATAAATTTGTAATGATGTTTGCCACCGGCAATATTGAGCGTGGAAGTCCAGACACCATCCTTTCGTATCATCTTCAGTTTGCGTTCGTTCCATTCATTGAATGAACCGGAGAGGATCACGTTTTGCGCATTCGCATTTCCCTCCAGAATGAACTCAACCGGGACCGTAACCCAGAGGATTGAATTCAGGGTACCATGCTCATTCCTCACAATTTCCTTATTCAAAGGGTCGTGCTTCCATTCTTTATCTACAATAAACTTATACTCATAGCGGCCAGGTGGAACATCTGCGCGAAGTTCCCATCCTTCAGGAGTTTGATTCATACAGATTGCTTGTTCATCCCAATTGTTGAAGCTACCAGCGAGGATCACCTCTTTTGCCTGCGAATGTCCGCCGAGAAAAAACCTGACGTTTCCCTGGCTATTCAGTTTGATGACAGAAAGATCCAGCTTGTACACATCTTTCAGAAAATCATTCGAGAAGTTGCGAGTATTTGAGATGTCACCTTCTTTTTCCGCCAGGTAATTACCATTAATGATATAGCGAAACTCAAGTGGGAAAGGATCATTGAATTCTTCAATGTGCTTACGCAGTTCAAATAAAAACTCGCCTTTCTGTACCATCTTCCAGCCTTTCTTGCTCCAGTTGTTGAATTGCCCTGATATCGCAACATCATAAATTCCCAGATCGGCAAAATCTACTTTGTCTGCATACTCACCATGCAAGGCTTTTGCATAGTTCCGCACATCAAATACAAAGACGACTTCATTGCCATCGAGGTAATAAGGATTGGCAGTATCCTGAGCGATTCCATCATACCATGTAGCGAACAAGATGCTGAGGAATACTATGGCGCGGAGCGTATGTTGAATTGTGTGATGCATAATGACTTATGGTCTTAGAGGGCCAAAGAAGTAAAGTTTTTGTTTTTGATAGTTGATCATCACACGCCGGCTGCTCAGAAACTCGTAGCCAAGGACCCCGTGCGAGGATACCCCGAATGTGTCATTGATCTCATCCATATTCGTCAACAGTGTATTCATCGTCTCACAGTATTGATTTCCGCATTGGAGATCTTTGAGTATTCCTGCCAACACTTCGACTTCGCGCTTTCCTACTCCAACAAGATTGATCCGCTTCAGGATTGTAAACCTGTCCAGCACTTTTCTGTTCACCCGTTTGTGAAGCAAATTTAGCTCCGCACCAGAATCCAGGATCAAACGGAGTTTTACAGAGTTGACGTTGGCCTCCACGACGATGAGATGTTTTTTCAATGTAAAATTCACACTATCGATTGGAATCTCCCATACCGGAATGCTATCGAGACGAATACCATAACTGTCTACGCGATTCAGGACAATCACTCTATTCTGAAAATCAATCATCATTTCGAATTTCTTAAACACGTTGAATCCGAGTATGCCAAGGATCCGGGTATTCTTCTTCAATTCAATATGATGAAGATCGACCAGATGCGCTTGAATCTCTAACAGGTACAATTGTGAGATGTGCAGAGAGTCTACACTTTGCCATTTTACCAACGTGACGCTGCCCGTGTTTCCAATTGCCGCAATCTCTCTGCCTGCATTGATATCACCGAAGTAATGACTGTTCAATATGAGTCTTTCAGCACCGGTATCTACAATAAAGTTTCCAACCTGTGTGTCGATACGCGCCTGCACGACCATGAGTTGTCCGACGAGAGAGAAGGGAACATAGATCGTATTGACGCCACTCGCGACAGATTCCGGAAAGGAAAGTTGATGGTGTGACTGCTCAGTCGGACGCGAAAAAGAATTGTGCATCATGAAGCAGCAAATACATGCGATGATCCCGACACAAGTCGGTCTGTCTTGCAAGTATCCGATAGCACT
The DNA here is from genome assembly GCA_031400515.1 of Bacteroidota bacterium. GTDB lineage: Bacteria > Bacteroidota > Bacteroidia > Chitinophagales > Saprospiraceae > DATDQA01. Next base: position 30,794 of record JANNQA010000143.1, on the reverse strand, counting down.
CATGAATGTTTTCATTCAAAATATCAATACAACGAGATTTCCAATACTTGATGTTGCTTCTGCACAGAAAACTTTGCATCAGCGAATTTGGGAGGTCCGAACCTGCCACGCGCATTGTGTGAGAATCCATAAGGTTCTTTTGGGATTCCCAGAAAATTCTTGTCCAGTATGCCATTGGCATTGACATCATGAAAGATACTGATCGCATACTCTCCTGGTTCAATTCCGGACAACATCATCGTCTGTGTGCCGCTCTTGCGCACAGGGTCCATTGCGGATTGAACAATGTTCGCCGTGAGAAAATGTTCTGCATTGTCATAGAGCGCCACCATGATCGTACCATCAACGAGTCGGATGTTCGAGATCTGTATTTCAACAACACTTTCCTGAGCATGAACGGGAACGATGGAACGCAAAAGGCAAATGAAGAGCAATGTGAACCGAAGTAACATGAAAGAATTGTCGTTTTGTGAGTGCTATGATGATATGCTCAATGAAATGCGTTTTATAGTCGCGGTTAATATACCATGACATCGAGAAGACTTTAATTTTTCTTCCAGACGGAGCATCCCTCCGTACAATTCGTACAGATATCTATCGTCTCCCTTCCCTTCAAAAGTTGTGTACGAAACTTTGTGTACGATCCATTCTGCCAGATCTCTTTGAAAGACTTTTCACGCAGACTGCCAAGTCGATGTGTGGCATCTTTGTCAAAGCAACATGGCACGACGATACCATCCCATGTAATTACACATGCATGCCACAGTTTCCAACAATGATTGAGGAGTTTGTTTTTGACTTGATATGTACCGTCTGATTGCTTTGCATAACGAGCGTATGTTTCATTGATCGGTATCAAAGGATTGCCATTTGCATAATCATAGACTTGCGCCGTCTTAAGTTTTACTTCATCGACACCGATTTCTTTGGCCAGACGGTAGATGTCGGGAATCTGATGTTCATTTGGTCGGACAACAAGAAACTGAATGATGATATGCGGGGTATTTGATTTAAGTTGGTGTTTCCATTTCACAATGTTGCGTGCACCTTCCAGCACTTTTTCCAATGTGCCTTCTTTGCGATATTGCTCATAGACCTCTTGCGTCGTGCCATCTACACTAATGATGAGCCGATTCAATCCGGACTCAATTGTCTTCCGCGCATTTTCAACGTTAAGAAAATGTCCGTTTGTAGAAGTAATCGTATAGATGCCTTTCTTGCGTGCATAAGAAACCATGTCAAGAAACTCAGGATTGATATACGGCTCACCCTGAAAATAAAAGATCAGCCATGTGAGTCGTGATGAAAGCTGATCGATAGTTTGCTGAAAGAAATTGCTTTTGAGATTTCCTGTCGCGCGGGTAAATGCGCGAAGCCCACTTGGACATTCAGGGCAACGCAGATTACAGGCGGTAGTAGGTTCGATTGAGATGGTCATCGGCATGCCCCATTGGATTGGGCGGCGCATCCATTTTGTGACCTGATATGAGGTATAGAGTTGCAGGATATTCCAGAGACGTAGCGGCGTTAGCCCAGAGAAGAAGTTTAAGGTGTCCGTACGAAAAAAGCGCATGAGGTAAAGATAGGTTTTAGGTGCGGTGACAATATTACTCAGTGAACAACGGGGCCGAGTAGGAGTACCAGTACCTGGTGAATCACTCAATTATTCATCAATCATCAATCAATTAATCATTCCCTACAATTTCATTTGGTCATACCAATCTTATTCACGTTCTTTGCTAAGTGACAGATTTACAATGACTTAGCAGAATCCCTACCGACTACAACAATTTGTCACGGAACTCGATAGTTATCACAGTAGTAATACATAGCGATATTTCTTCATGGATTTAAAGTCGATCATACAAGGTCGTCTCGACTACGGCTCTGAAAAGAGTTTTGTGCAGATGCTGAAGATGTATCAGCATCGGATCGACAATTTCTACAAGGGAGATATTTTTCTCAAAGAAGAGGCCTTCGACGCCACCACATTTACGATCAATATCCCACGACTGATCACGATGGGAGTGGAACGTTCCTGGACCAATGTAGTTACCCTCCTGGAGTACCTGGCTCAATACGCGATCTCGGGCAGTGTTTCCGCATGGCTGGTGCAGGATGGTAAGATTCTACGGTATATCGTCATAGAACCCAAAGGCGACAAAGCAGTCGTACAAAACTTCATCAAAGGCCAGAAGCTGTCTGCAGAAGCTGGCAAAGAAAAAGAAGCTCTGAAAGCGCTGACCAAGGTGATCGAGGCACACGATAGTCATGCACAGGCTTATGAGCGTCGCGGATACGTGAACTACGCACTTGGAAAAATGTCCGAAGCATTGTACGATTTTTCAAAGTGTATCAGCTATGATGATTCTATTCCTTCCGCATACTATTGCAGAGCGAAAGTGTATATCAATACAAAGAACTACGATTCAGCTATCGCGGATCTTGAACTCACAACACAGAAAGCAATTGCGTTGCAGCCGATCTACTGGAAAGCAAGATTGCTCAAAGGTCAATGTCACTTGTTGAAGCAGGAATACGCTGAGGCTGCTAAGGAATTCAAGTTATTTATCGGAAGAGCGTTTGCAAAGGATGATCCCAACTTTAGCGAAAGAAAACAGGCTCACTATGACCTTGCTCAGTCATTGAGTGCACTGAAGGAAGTGAATAAGGCCGTAGAAGCGCTTGACGCTGCTCAGAAAATCACAGGTCAGGGTGATAAAGTACTTCAGGAGAACATCGCAGCCCTGCAGCGCCAGCTCAAGGAAAAAACCAGACAGCCTGTCCCCGCGAAATAAGAAATTGACCCGCAAGACCGTTCTCTTACTCGAATAAAGGGGCGGAAATCCCACGCCTCTCCCGATAAAGAAAGAATCCCTTGATGGTGCGACTTTTTTCATTCATGATTGTTCTGTTGTCTTTGTCACTGTGTCTCCAATGCAGTGCACAACATTTCACAACTATTGAAACCATATCTAAGAAAACGGCAAAGGCATATGATGAAGCGTTGGCATTGCGAAATGGATCAATGACTGAAAAGGCAATTGCAAAATTGGAGGGGATAGTGAAAAGTGATCCGTTGTTTATTGATGCTTCATTGACATTAGGTGCTTTATACTATGAGAATGCACAAGTGAACGAAGCGGCAAACGCATTTGAATGCGCGATCGCACTTGATTCTTTTTATATGCCTCGTGCACTCTATTCATTGGGAAGAATCTATCTGCAACGCGGCGAGTTTTTTAAAGCAAGTCAACTGCTGCAGCGCTATCTTGAACGCGGCAAACCCGATGGCACTCATAAAACCAATGCTGAAGAATATTTGCGGAAAGCGAAGGTGGCGGCTTTACTTGTAGCACATCCTGTTAAGTTTGAACCAGAACTTCTTCCAGGTCCGATCAATACAAAGGAAAGCGAAGCATTACCTGCATTCACTGTAGATGGACAACATCTACTCTATACACGAAAAGTGGGCGGTCAGGAGGATTTATTTATCTCATACTGGGATTCTGTGGCGAATACATGGATCTCTCCCGAACGCATGCAGGTTGTAAATACTTCTCACAACGAAGGGGCGCATGCAGTATCTGCTGATGGCAGTATGATTGCATTTACAGGATGTGGCAGACCTGATGGTGTAGGCAGTTGCGACATCTATTTCTGGCAGAGAAAGTATGGCATCTGGCAATCGCCTCAGAATGCCGGAGGGATAAATTCAAAAGGTTGGGATAGTCATCCTGCACTCACTGCCGATGGTCACGGGATATATTTTTCCAGCGATCGTCCTGGTGGTATTGGTGGTCGCGATATCTGGTACACCGAGCGTCATGGCGACAGATGGACAAAGCCAGTCAATCTTGCAGCGATCAATACTCCCGGCAATGAAGAGTCGCCATTCCTGTATTTCGACAACCAGACTCTCTACTTTATGTCAGATGGTCATCCCGGCATGGGCGACTATGATCTCTTCTCATCTACAAAAACAGGGTCTGCCTGGTCGACGCCAAAGAACCTGGGCTATCCGATCAATACCATCGGTCGCGAAGGTGCACTCACCATTCATCCGAACAGAGAGTATGCCTACTTCACCTCAGATCGCGAGACAGGCCAGAATGATATTTATCGCTTCAAACTCGACTCATCGCTCCTGCCTCCGCTTGTGAGCAATCTGCAAGGCGTTGTGACCGATGCATCAACAGGTGTTCCGATCATCGCCACTGTGATTGTATATGATCCGTCAGATTCATTGAATCAGTTGCACTACACTACAGACATCGAAGGAAAATTCTCTACCGTCATTGTCCATGGCCGTCCATATGGTATTCATGTGGTCGCGCAAGGCTATGCGTTTTATTCTGATCAGGTGATGGTTCATGATACATTGCCTTATGGTCAATATGTGGTCAAAGTGCAGCTTACTTCTCTAAAGCGCGAGGGTGAGACTAAAACAGCAAATCCAGTTGTTCTGCGCAACATCGAGTTCGAATCCGGCTCAGCAAAGTTGCTTTCATCATCCACTCAGGAGTTGAATCTCCTCCACACACTTCTCACCGAAAATCCGGACATCCACATCGACATCCACGGCCACACTGACAACGTCGGAGAAGAAACAGACAATCAGATTCTGTCAGAAGCCCGCGCGAGTGCCGTCTATGACTGGCTCATCACAAAAGGCATTGATGCATCACGCCTTTCCTTCAAAGGTTTTGGAGAAACACGGCCTGTTGAAACGAATGATACGGAGGAGGGAAGGCAGGAGAATCGGAGGACGGAGTTTGTGGTGAGGTAGGAGGGTGAGAGTAATCTGGTTTTACAAGTTGTTCCCAAACCAGAAACTTAGGGAGCAAATAATGGAATCACAGAATTTTGATTCCGATACGCTCAAGAATTCATAGGTAATTCAGCAATTTATTTATGTCTTTTCAGGGCGCTTCATTTCTATCCGGCTGATTATCGGTCACTTTCTCGCCACAGTATGGGCAAACCATCCAAAGTTTTTCAAGCTGGCTGAAACACCTATGACACGTAATTACTTTCTCCACAACAGATTTGATTGGAATGCTGGTTTTAACAGTGAAGATGTCCGGAATTTCCTTTAAGAAGCTTGATTCATTTCCCTTGTCAGTAATGAGAAACAGTTTGTCTTTAGCTCTGGTAATTGCCACATAAAATAGACGTCTTTCTTCCTCCATCAGCAAATCATGATTTGCTTTTTTGATTACTTGAAAAATTCTGTCCTCTAACCAGATGTCAGGAAAGCCTCCGTTGCCTTCGGTCAGACCAATAATGAAAACAACTTTAGCTTCAAGTCCTTTCGCTGCATGAATGGTCTTTGATTGAATTCTTACACCTTCATTTTTGAATCGGGTAAAATAGGGAAAGTACATTTTGCTTCTTCGATAGAGAAACATGATATCATCATTGGTCAAGCCATCGTCTAACAGCTCTTTGACTTTGTCAAAGCAGAACTGAATATTCTCTTCTTCACTACTGCCAGAATACACGACAATCTTATGTTCTGATTTCTTAGATGCATGAATGTCTTTTTCGACCTTGAACTTGTTGTGCTTAATTACCTCATTGCTTGCGCCGACAATATTCTGGGTGCTGCGGTAGTTCAGATTCAGTTTTATGACTTTGGCGTTTGCGAAGTATTTTTCAAAGTCAACGATGTACGCAATATTGGATCCTCTAAAGCCATAAATACTTTGCCAGTCATCTCCAACACAAAAGAGTTGTGTTTGATCCGTAAGCAGAAGTTTGATCAATTCTACTTGTAGATTGTTTACATCCTGGAACTCGTCCACTAAAATATATTGGTATTTACTTTTGTATTTGTTTGAAATGTCCACATGATTCTGGAATAGAGAGGTACATCTCAATATCAGGTCGTTAAAGTCGAGATAAGATTTGTCGGTGCTGTAGTGATTATATTTCTTTACAATTGGGATCGCCAACTCGTAAAAGTTTCGAACTCTTTCGTGTTGATCCTTCTTTGCATCTGCTAAAATTTTATCAATGCTGATGTTCTCAACTTTGATCATGTCGGTAATGCGGATGATTTGAACGATAAAGTCTTTTACATCTTCATGATAGCCGTTAAATTCCTCTTTGTAATGAAGAGAGACTGTTTCATGGTAGTTTGAGGGTAAACGGTTCTTGACAATTTTGTCTAAAGAATGATTCAAGAACGCAGAGTCTTTGGTCATGCTTTCAAATGTCTTTACTAAAAGCAAATGACCTTTTTCAAATTGCTCTTCCTTGTCTTTGAGGGAAAAACTTTTATCGCTTACGTGCTCAATGTATAGATTGGCTTCGGGTATGTAAAAGTCGGGATGAAATGAAAAATCCTTTACATTGAGCAAAGGTTCGTATTCATATTTTATACTGTGTCTATAAAGCCAGTCGGCGATGAACTGCTCCGATTTGGAGCGAACCTTGGTTCCATCAAGAGAAGTGAAATATTTACCATCTTTCGAAGAGTACTTTCCATCTGCTTTCTTAAGGTGGATTTTGTCAATGATATAATCTAAAATGTAGCGTTTGAGTCGAAGTAAAAATTCTGTGTCAGCACATTGCTCAATTACGAGTTTGTGAAAGACTTCGAAAACTGTTTCAGGGGCAACATGTTTAGAAAGTTCATCTTCTTCATCACGTTTTTCATCTCCGATAATTCTGAATTTATTGTCAAATTCATTTACGCCATAATTACGAAGAATATTATAGCAAAAGCTGTGAAAAGTCCTGACAGTTAACCCGTCAATCCATTTGTATTTTTTTACTTGAAAAAGCCTTTGTTTGTCTTTGTTTTCTTTACTTAAACGTTTATCAGATAAAGTCTTTTCATAGTCGCCTGATCGGTCAGCAGAAATGATTAGTCGGTCAATCATTTCGTTGGTGGCGTTCTTAGTGAAAGTGATTGCTAGAATGTTTGTGGGGCTTACTCCTTTTTCCTCAATCAGATAAATAATTTTTTGTAAAAGTGTTTTCGTCTTGCCCGAGCCAGCACCGGCCAAAACCAAGAGTCGTTTGTCTTCGCTGACCACCGCTTCTCGTTGCTTGTCGCTAAGTGAACTGAGATCTGTCTTCGTTGCTATTGGCACGTCGTATTCTTTAGTCTAATCAAAATCACAGTTGTAATCATCTGTTTACACTTTCACAATGCTCAACTTCAGTCTACCAAGAATAAGGCCAAACTCATTTGTGCCAGGAATCCAAATTATGTTAAATTGTTTTAGCAACTACTTGAGAGTCAACATTTAAACATTTATTGGGCAAGATCCTTGTGGTGACAAGTGTAATTATCTCGAGAATTGATCGAGTTAAGCGGGAAGTGCATTGGATGTTTCTTAATGAATCTTGAGATACCTTACATCATTTGTCGCTGTCTTATGACTAATCACATACCTTCAAGGGAATCACTAAAGCCATGTCTAAAATTCCACACATATCACTTTCGTCAAATTCCCATCAGGATCTTGACAATAAATCCATTCTTGATCTGATCGCTACAGCGAAGAAAGGGTTTACCTATGCAGCATTTCTTAAAGTGGTGGATGAGATGCCATTTAGCCTGGAAGAATGGGCTGGATTTTTAAATACAACGACACTTACACTCAAGAGGTATAAGGTACAGAATAAGGTCTTTGATCTTCACAAATCGGAGAGGATAATGCAGATCACGCTGTTACATAGACGCGGATGCGATCTGTTTGGAGATGCACAGAAGTTTCAGGCTTGGCTTAAAGCAGAGAATGTCGGTCTTGGCCAGATCACGCCAAAATCCCTGTTAAACAGTTCACTCGGTATCGACCTGGTGATGGATGAATTGACCCGAATAGAACACGGTGTTCTGGCATGAAAGTATCGTCTACTTCCCAAACCCCACCCTCGCCATACTCCCCCTCCCACCCCGTTCCTCCTCATTCGTAATAATCAGCGTCGAATCAGAATCGAAGAGTATTGCTTCAGTCTGAAAATTGGGTGCAACTTCATATCTCGTCTGTGTGCCACCAAAAAAATCGGTGCCTTTGATATCACGGCAGATCCAGAGGAAGGATTTGTACTTATTGCCGATGATCTCGTATCCGAGGAGAGCAAGTGTGTTTGTTTCTCCTGGAAGAAAGTCTGCAGCGGTGATCAAGCCTTTTGTATTGAAGTGTCCGATTTTTTCTGCGACATATTGTCCTGGTTGGTTTGGGAGACGATAGACATTGGTGGCATGATCCGCGCGATTTTTGCTGAAGAGAAATAATGAATCACCAATCGAAATCATGGCTTCGCAATCCGCATTGTGGGTATTGCGTGTCGCAAACTTGTTTTGATCGGGATATGAAAACTGAATTACTTCCGCTTCGACTTCTGTATTTGTAAGAACAGCTTGTCTGCTGACTTTGTAGATCATGAGATTCTTTCTGATACCCTCATTGTTGCCAAAGTCCCCGATGTAGATATGCAGACTGTCTTCAGCCAGCTCTTCCCAATCGTTGTTTGAGACATTCGTGATCTTGACTTCGCGTATGATTTCACCGGATGTTGCATGGATCTCATAAAGCCGGGGTTTGTTGCCACTATCGTTGTGGACATAGAATGACGAATCTGTAGCGTGTGCGATACCTGAGGTTTCGGTTAGAGATTTGGGAAGGCTTGCAAGACGCTCGAGAGGGAGGTATTCGATATCGGTGGGAGATGTTGAGGGAGTGCAGGAGATGAGGAAGAGGGTGAGGAGGAGGTGATGAATATTCGGCACGATGCATGTTTTTGAGTTGTGAAGTACGGGTTTTTAGAAGGATTGGCATCGAGAGCAATCCTTTAGACCCCTGGTATATGCGATACTAGCAGAATATGTTTTGGAATATGATGAGAAATTTATTGGATTGACTCTTTGGATTAACTCTTTGTCGCCCCTTCAGGGCTCTACAAATTTGCATTCGCTTGCATTGGGCTTCACCCAATGCAAGAATATATTGGCCCTTCAGGCCACAAGTCAGTCCGCATTGGCTTCACTCAATGCAAGAACATGTTAGACCGTCGGACCATAAACCAGTGCAGACATATGCCGTCCAAACTTTTTTGGCCTGAAGGGCCGAAATGCATCAGCGTTGGCAGAAGGCCAACGCTGATGCGAGTATCTCATATGAGCCCTGAAGGAGCGCAGGAGAAGTCTGAACTTTCAACAAACTCAAAATTCTGGTAGGATGTAAAATAAAAGAGAGGGGTTGGTCACCGCCGGCCAAAGCCTATGGCGACGGACGGGTGATTTCTCAATCAATTTCCAAGAAGAAATCCTCACCCACTTGCTCTTTGTGATATTCTGGTATCGTCTCCCATTCAGGTGGTTCGATGAGCTCGAGGGTTTCACCAAAGGCGATGCGAAGCTGCTCGCGGATACGGTCACGGAGTTCTTCGCTTTGCGCAAAACTGGATTCTGCAGAGCGTTTATTCATCTCGTATGAGAATTCATCCATTGTGCCGGCAATCGTAAAGAAGAGATTGAAGGTCTCGGCTTTATTTGCAGGAAGGGGAGAAAGACGCGGATTGTGCTTCTTCATCTTTGTCGTCATGATTTGACCCGCGTTGACTTTGATATTATATAAGATATGATTATCGAGTCGATGAATGCCATTCACCACCATGTTTACGGCATTGCTCCGGATGAACATCGCGGGGATGTACACATTGCCATTCCGCACTTCAATGTAATTGTCGATGCGTGAGAATCTAATATGACGGAGATCTTCTGCATGGACGTATTTTGAAAACTGTTCCAGCATATCAAAGCCAAGCAGCTCTCCATCCCGGATAGACATCCCGGCATAGACATGTATCTGATCGTCGAGAAGATTTCCATCGAGACCCCAGGCGATATCAGCAAGCACTTTTACATCACTCGTCCCACGGATATGCTCTGCACGGATCGATTGCTGGCCGAAGTTGCGACACTGCTCAAAACAATTACGCACATTGATGCCATCACCGCGGATCTGAAGTTTGAGGAGATATCCGGTACTTGTTTCCAGGGTGCCATTTACTTGCATCATTCCATCTGCTGCTTCCGCCTTTGCTTCGAAGAGCAGTTGATGCGTGGTGGTATTCCACGTGCCGGTCAGTGCTTTCGCAGTGATGTCGTTGAATTGAAATTGATCTGAACTCATCGTCATTGTCCCTTGTGGAAGACGGAGCGGAGCATAGGTTTTATTCGAAACCGGTTTGATCTGCGCTTGCCGTTCTGTGGGTCTGTGATAGGAAAGTTCCGGAATCCATTTCGTCAGGTTCAGACTTTTTGAATTGAGGGAGAGATCATAGCGGAGATACGCTGGATCATTGCCTTCGAGTGCATCACCGAGTTCTGCGATCCATCCATTGACAGATGCTTCGTCCTTATCAAGTTGCAATTGCAGTGCAGCAATTTTCAGCGTATCCTCTGCAAGTGTCAATATGCCATCCGGGATCTTGTATGTACCATTAGGAGTTTTGATAACGACATTACCGAGTGTGCATCGTCCACGACATTGTTTGATATCAGTGAAGTCGGCTCCATCCAATCGCACAGGTCCGATCGCGACATCAGAGAAATGCACCGCACCTGAGATCTCACTACTCGACTTTTCATCGCCCATGTAATCCAGCACAAATTCTGCAGGAAGTGATCCATCAAACGTGCATTCCAATGTTGGATCATTCAAATCTGTCAGCTTCAGTGATGCTTCGAATTTCTGACCATACGCTTTTCCATTGATGACAGGCAAATCGAGCGTTGAGCTGCTGAGTCGTCGACTCGTGCCATTGTCAAAAGATCCGTTGAAGTGAATGTTGCGAATAGTGCCTTTGCGATGCAGGGATTCCATTTCAGCAGCCTCGACCTGGATATCAAAAGCGATATACGGATTTTCTTTACTGTTCATTCTTCCTTCGATCTTGCCCTGTGCTGTGAACTTACCAGAAGCATTGCTGAATGGAAGGTCTTTGCGATACTCTGCTGGTAATATTTCAATAAATGAAGAGAGTTCGCCGCTCCTCTGATCAATGGCTATGTCAATATGCTGTGCGTCCTCTTCACCGCGTACGCTGCCATTGATATCATACCGTTGCTTTCCAATCTGCAACACAAGCTCTTCAAATGAATACAGGTCGTCATTCAAATCAAGATTCACATTACCCTCGATGCTCCCGGTGACACCATTCAGATAGGTTGATTTGTCAATGCGTACATATTCATATTTGACATCACAATCAATTTCGAAATGCAGATTCTGATTTCCGTACGATGCGGTCACTGTGCCTTCATTGAAGAGGACGCTATACTCCTGCTTTGCGGCTTTATCGTGATATTGAATACCGATGTTGTTTAGTTCGATCTTATGAAAATGCAATGCAGGCCCACCGCTTCCCGAACTTCCATTGTCTTTGAGAATGTCCAATGAGAGGGTGCCATCTGCCAGTCGTACGATCTGCAATTCTCCATCTTTCAACGAGAGCCTGCGAAAGCGGATGTGATCAGAGAAGAGGTTGAATAGGGACACGGTCAGTTGAAGTTCATCAGCTCGAAGCAACGTGGATTCTCCCTTTCCATTCAACAAAACTTCATGCAGTTCAAACTGTACCCGTGGGAATGCCGACAACAAGTCAACTTCGAAGCGTGAAATCTGTAGATCGGTGGCGAGTTCGCTACGAATAGCGTGAAGGACTCTATTGGATAAATCAGCCTTACAGAAGTGGACATAGATCATGCAAGCCAGTAATAGCGTCAAGGCCAGGGCCAGGAATCCTTTGAAAATTTTCACCATGAGTTGCATAAACGGAATCCTCAGAGATTTCATTGCAAAGACCGTACCACGCATGATGAAAATAGATAATATGTATTGGGGAGTGGGAAAGCCGGGAAAGCCGGGGCCTCCTTCGTCGAGGCTACGGGCGGTCGAAGAAAGCCGGAAAAGCCGGGACCTCCTGCGCCGAGGCTACGGGCGGTCGAAGAAAGCGGGAGAAATCGGGAAAGCCCAGTCACCTCTGGTCCCTAGAAGTCAGGAATCCGCTCGCTGACGGCAGACAGGCTCGTAAGTCTCCTGTCGCCTTCGCTAAAGCTATGGCGCCCGGTGACGTCGAACGCCTGGCCGACTGCCGCGCCGGAATAAACGCCGTTCGGGCAGGTTCCGAGATCGGGGTGTTTCTCCGAGGTCAGCATGCGATGCTATATTTACCGGCCATGAAGGAAACACGAATTGGGATCATCGGTGCTGGGACAATGGGTGCCGGAATTGCACAGGTGGCTGCGATGGCTGGACACGAAGTCCTCCTGTATGACAGCCGGCCTGAAGCATTGACGAAGGCGAGAGATAGCATATTAAATGTGCTGAATCGCCTTGCGGAAAAAGGGAAAATCACAGACCAGCAGGCCAAAGCGATTTTTGGCCGGATCTACTTCCTGGAGTCATTGCTGGGAATGCGTGAGGCAGGGCTCGTCATCGAAGCGATTATTGAGGATTTCCAGGCGAAAAAGGAAGTATTTCAGGCGCTTGAAGCAATTTGCCCAATAGAAACTATCCTAGCCACAAATACCTCTTCGCTCTCTGTCACATCGATAGCCGGTTTTTGCGAACACCCGCAGCGAGTCATCGGGATTCACTTCTTCAATCCGGCGCCCTTGATGAAGTTGGTAGAAATCGTACCTGCGTTGCAAACGGATCGTGCAGTGACTACTCATGTCAACACACTCATTTCTTCGTGGGAGAAGACGACTGTTCAGGCTGATGATACACCAGGGTTTATTGTGAATCGGATTGCCAGGCCATTTTATAGTGAAGCATTGAAGGTCTATGAAGAGCGATTGCTACATGCTATTCCAGATGGTGTGGCTGGATTCAGATTGATCGATGAAGCAATGACCGACGCTGGATTTCGCATGGGTCCGTTTACGCTCATGGATTTCATTGGCAATGATGTGAACTATGCTGTCACGAAGAGTGTATGGGAAGCATGTTATTTCGAACCGCGTTATGCGCCCAGTTCTCTGCAACATCATCTTGTTGAAGCCGGATGGTTGGGGAAAAAAAGTGGACGCGGGTATTATCGATATGATATTGAGGATACAGAAGAAAAACCACCGATGCATGATGATTACAAAACGCATATTGCTGAACGCATTCTCACGATGTTGATGCACGAAGCTGCTGATGCAGTCTTGAAGCATGTTGCCTCTCCAAAAGATATTGACCTCGCGATGACACAAGGCGTGAACTATCCGATTGAGCTACTGAAAGAAGTCGACCTGCGTGGTGCAATATCAATTGTTGAAACCATGGATCGTTTGTATGATGAGTATCATGATCCCCGCTATCGTTGTTCGCCGATTCTGCGTAAGTATGCACGAGAGGGAAAGTTGTTTTATTCTTAAGTTCAATTCACAATCTCTACCATGACCGCGGAAGAACTTGCAACAGCAATTGTCGATAAGATGTATACCAATGACCGCTTCAGTCAATGGCTCGGGATAGAACGTGTGCAAGACAGTCCGGGTATTTCAGTTCTGCGTATGACGGTGCGTGAAGAAATGACAAATGGCTTTGGCATTGCACATGGAGGGATTACATTTTCTCTGGCGGATAGTGCATTTGCATTTGCCTGTAATAGCCCTGGCAAAAAAGCTGTTTCGATTGAATGTGATATCAACCATTTAAAAACTTTAAATGTTGGAGATGTCTTAGTTGCAAAAGCAGAAGAAGTGTCGCGAAGTAATAAACTCGGTGTATATCATGTCAAAGTGACAAATCAAAAAGATGAGATCGTAGCGTTGTTCAAGGGGCTGGCGTACAGGACAGGGGAGGAGTGGTTTGAAGAAGACTGAGGCGAAGGAAAGCCAAAATCAAGCGCAAGTGCAAACACAAACACAATAAGAAGGGCAGAAGGGCGGAATGGCAGAAAGGCGGAAAGCGAGGTCAAGCTACTTAGATGCCATTTAGCAGCTACTTAAGGGCCACTTACAAGCAACTTACTACATGGCAACTGTCAATTTCACCTACGCTCTGAAACGCTTCTTTCCGCAGCTCGCACCTGTGCATATTGAAGCTAACTCAGTACGCGAAGTTTTGGATATTCTCGAACAGCGATTTCAGGGGATACGCGGTTATATCCTCGACGACCAGGGCAGGCTCCGTGAGCATGTCAATATTTTTTTGAATGGCGAATTGATTAAAGACAAACAGACACAAAGCGAGCAGGTCAAAGGCGGTGATGAGGTGTTTATTATGCAGGCGCTGAGTGGAGGCGCGGGATGATTCTCAATTGTCGATTTTCGATTTTCGAATCCAAGGAAACAATTGTTCTCATTTTGCAAAATCTTGAATATTTTGCTCGACCTAAACATGTCTTTGATTTTTGCAAACAGCCAGCGGCCAATAGCCAACAGCCACTAAACAATACACCATAAACACTAAACAATAAACATTCTTCAATGAAACTCTTAGTCTCCACACGTAAAGGTCTCGTGATCTACAAGCAGAAGAATAATCAATGGCAATATGATAGTCTCCACTTTCAGGGCATCCCAATCTGCTTGTCATACTATCATCCGCAAAATGCTACGCTCTGGGCATTCCAGGATCATGGGCATTGGGGAGTCAAAATGTCAAAGTCGAAAGACTTCGGTAAGACCTGGCTGGAGGTCGAAGCACCAAAATTTCCAGAAGGGGCTGAAGTGAAGGATGGACAGCCTGCTTCATTGACATATGTCTGGGCAGCGCAACACGTCGGCAATGCACTTTGGCTTGGTACTGTTCCCGGCGGATTGTTTAAAACTGAAGATGATGGTCAGTCTTGGGAGCTGAATCAATCATTATGGAATGATCCTAATCGCAAGACGCATTGGTTTGGTGGAGGTATGCGTGATCCGGGTATTCATTCGATCGTTGTAGATCCGCGTGATGAGCAGCACATGTTTATCGGGATCAGTTGCGCAGGTGTCTATGAAACTCATGATGGTGGTTCAACATGGCAAGCAAAAAATAAAGGCTTGCGTGCAGACTTTCTCCCGGATCCAAATGCAGAACTCGGACATGATCCGCATCTACTCGTGACATGTCCTTCTTCGCCGGATCACCTTTGGCAACAAAACCACTGTGGCATTTTCAAATCTGACAATGGAGCCTCATCATGGGATGAAGTCACTGAAAATGGTGGCCCGGCAAAGTTCGGTTTCGCAGTCGCCGTCGATGAAAAAAATCCTTTGCGCGCCTGGGTAGTCCCCGGTGTAAGTGATGAGATCCGGGTTGCGGTCAATGGTGCACTTTGCGTATGTCGCACTGATGATGGTGGCAAGACATGGCAGGCACTGCGTAAAGGGTTACCACAGGAATCCGCATTTGATATCGTCTACAGGCATGCTCTTGGCTATTCCGGAAATCAACTCGTCTTCGGTAGCACGACTGGGAATCTCTTTCATTCAACAGATGCAGGAGAGAGCTGGGACGTCGTGAGTAACTATCTGCCGATGGTGAATGCTGTAGATATTGTGAATGCTTAGCGATCACTTATTCTCCCCATTGTGAAATTAGATGGCAGTAATGCTGAAGCTGACCTCGGCAGAGTATCCGTCCTCATCTCGGACGCTAAATTTGAACACCTGCAAACCGGATTTGTTAATCTTAATACTCATGTGAAATACCTGAGAAACGTTGGTGATCGGAAGCATGAGTGGATTACTTGCAATCGGAAACTGGTTGAAATGTAATCTGTCCAGATCTGTGATAAGCACGCCATCTTCATAAGCCGCCAACATATCAAAGTTTGCAGTACCCCTGTCGGCATCGAGGTCGAAAAATATCCATGACCCAACAGGAATTTCAGTCGGGAAGGAAGCTATATATGTTAGAGTAGGTAGAACGTCAAAAAAATATAAATAAATTTTTTTCGAAAATTCAAGATCGTTTACATCTCTTAGAATGTATGTAAATTCGAACAGTCCACTTTCGGGTTTCGTTATCCAAACTGCATATTCAAATCCATTTCGATCAACTGATGGTATTATTAATGGATTTGCTGATGGGATATCTCCTTGGGTCTTCAGAATGTTCAATCGATGCGTATCGAGTATTATCCCGTCTTCCAGGATTCTCAGATCCTTCAACTCGTCAGATCCCTTTGCACCGATCATGTGTACACCAAAAAAAGATTCTTTGGGAAGTGTATCATTGCCTGAAACAAGGGGATTGAGACCAGGGATGAATTCCATTGTAGGGCCTATAGGGTCGAGTTGTTCGGCATCTTTACACGCAGAATAGATTAAACACAGGAAGGAAATGCAAATACTTAGCTTGATAACCATGTCATTATTTCTCATTTGCTTAATCAATATCCGAATTTCGAACAGAATCAAAAATACTTCTCTTTGGCTGTTATGGAAATTAGAAATCCTGTTTTCTTTTTCTGCCTCAAAACCTAATGAACCCGTATCACGCAATTCTTAACTGATATATTGAGAACATACTTTTTTATTTCAATCCATTATCTTTGCTGCACCAATCATGATTTGAAATGAACAGAATATTTGTGTTTCTCTTTGTATTGAGTTGTGTTCAATTCGCGTTGGCTCAATCACCAAAATTCACTGTTGCAGTCAGTAGTGATACAATCCTTCTTGGAAATTACTTCGAACTCAAGTTCACCGTCGAGAATTCCACTTCTACGGGTTTCGAAGCCCCTGATCTGCATGAGTTCAATGTGATCGGTGGACCGAATACGGCATCGAGTATGAGTATCATCAATGGTGAAGTGAGTCAGACAGCATCGTTTACCTATTATTTGGAACCAACTGATATTGGCGTGTACACAATCAAACCGGCATATCTGACAACCGGAGAGGACGCACTGGAAACTCCGCCTATAGACATTATCGTCATCCCAAATCCGGACGGCATAGTTAAGCAACCTCATTCTCCAGGGAAGCGTTTTGAGCAGTATAGCGCACCAGGAAAAATTGAAGAGGAGCAGCCTACGCGTCCGCGTAAGAAGTTTTAAAGTGCCATGTATAAACTCCTATGCACGTTTCTTTGTC
Source organism: Bacteroidota bacterium (assembly GCA_031400515.1). Lineage (GTDB taxonomy): Bacteria > Bacteroidota > Bacteroidia > Chitinophagales > Saprospiraceae > DATDQA01. The sequence continues at coordinate 13,750 of JANNQA010000143.1, read as the reverse complement.
TTATATTTTTGTCATCCGTAGTTGCTGCACAGAATGTCACCTTCACGGCATCCACAAATGCTAAGCAAGTGACATCTCAAAGTGTATTTGAGGTATCATTTACACTTGAGAATGCACAAGGCAACAATTTTCAACCTCCGGAATTCAAAGGATTCGATTTAGTTTCAGGACCTGCACAGTCGAGATCTACGAGTATCATCAATGGAGTGATGACGCAATCACTGAGTTATACCTACTCGTTGATGCGGATCAAAACCGGAACACAAGTTATTGGACCTGCAAGTATCAAAGCAGGAGGCAGGACACTGACCACAAAACCTATCACAATCGAAATCGTCCAGGGCAAAGCAAAAACTCCTGGTGCAGATACAGATCATGATATTTTTCTGCGTGCCGTCGTCGCAAGTAATACCGCATATCCCGGGCAGCAAGTCAGGCTTGACTACAAGATTTATACCACCGTGAACGTGCGTAATTATAATACACTGAGTGAAGATGATTATGCGCAGTTCTACTATCGCTATGTACAGGACTTTAATAACAGAGCACAGATTGAAGTTGAGGACGGTGTTCAATATACTGTGCAGACGATCAAATCGCTTGCACTTTTTCCACAGCAAGCGGGTACTTATAAAATTGCTCCCATGGTGGCAAGCCTCGGAGTCGCTCTGAAAGGTGAGCGGTCAAATTTTCTTTTTGGTACGCGCACAATTCCTGTCACTGTCGCATCTGACTCTGTCATATTGAAAGTGCTGACATTACCTGAGGGTGCTCCTCCCGGTTTTACAGGCGCTGTAGGCGCATATACGATGAGTGCGCAAATCAATAAACAGCGACTCACAACAGACGATGCACTCGTCCTGACTTTGGATATCATCGGCAGTGGCGATCCGAAACGATGGTCGCCCCCGGATATCAGCCTGCTACAATCTGACTTTGAACTATATGATCCCAAAGTGCTGATGGATGAATCAGTCGATGAAAAAGGCGCGATCAGGCATCGAAGGATGATAGAATATCTGATGATACCCCGGAAAGCCGGAGAGCAGACATTACAAGTGGACTTTGTATACTTCAATCCGGACAGCGCGATCTATCGCACACTGTCTACAGCACGATTTCAAATTTCCGTTTCTCAAGGTGTACGTTCCGCGAATAATGCCAGGGTCTTTTCTGCCGATGCAGCGACAAAGGAATTGAGAGGATTGAAACCGATGCGTGCTGGAGGTGGTGCAGTGTTCTTATTCAGTCCACTGTATTTCACTCTGATGCTCTTGCCGCTATTTGCACTGGCAACTGTCTGGTGGATCAAACGCAAGGAGGATGTATTTGAATCATTGGACCCCATTGAAAAGAAACGTCGCCGTGCACGTAAGCTTGCTGAGCGTCACTTAATTGAAGCACAGCAAAATCTCGCTGGCACTGACCGCGCATTTTATGATAGCCTCTCGCGTGCGATCTTCTCATATCTCTCTGCTAAACTCAACATCCCAACTTCAGAGCTTACCAAAGCGAATATTTCTGCCCACCTCGATCGACTCAATCTGCCTGATGAACTCAAAGGTGAAGTCATGAACATTCTCATGACAAGCGAACAGGTACTCTATGCTGGAGGATCTTCTAATGCCGACAAACTGAAAATGTATGAAAGGACGATGGCATTGATTGAGCAGGTAGAGGGGAGTTGATTGTCGATATTCAATTCTCAATTCTCAATTCGACAATCGAGAATCAGGAATCGAGAATTAATAACTCCACTTCACTCTCAAAAACCCCGCCTGCACGGGGCTGAGATACTTACTTCCTGATTTGTTCAATACGATTTGTCCGACGAGATCAATATCAAGATTCTGTTTTGCAGACCATGTGAGGGCTGGACTGATAAATACCGGGTGTGAAGAAGACAAACTGTACACTGCTGAAAGTGAAGTACTGACAAGAGGATGAATCGATATTGCGGTTGTCGCATTTACAGTCCATCGAAAAGGATAAAGATTGCGCGCAGAAAGTTCGAAGCCGAATAAATCATCAAGCCCTCCGGAGGTACGACCCAAAGCATTATACAATCCACCAATTCCAACGAGAACGCCGCTGGGAAAAAGATAATCCCATCCCATGCTGACGGACGCACCTATGGGTTCATCAGTATCCTCCGGAATAAAGACGCTGCTCTCACCTTTGAAGCCCCAGTTTTTCAGATTCCCTGCCCATCCTCCTCCGATGACAATGTTTTTGGACTGCGTGAGATACCCGCTGAGAAACTGAAGATCATAGGTTCCAACATGTGTCCTCCACAATGCAGCTATTGCACCGTCTCTTGTTTTATCGCCGGCTTTTGCTACAAGCTCAATACTGGATAGATCGCTTGTATAGTACCTGACACTTAATGCATCACTGCCAGGGCGTTCTTCATAATCGAAATCTGTGAAGGCATATGCATTGAAGATGTCATTCGGATTCCAGAGTGTATTGATGCCCCAGTTGATCCGTTGACGGCCTACACGTACTTCGAGTTTGTCAATTGCGTATTGGACATACAGCCTGTCGAAATAACTGTGGAAGTATGCATGATCACCGACATGAGTACCAACTGATAAATCAAGCCAATCATTGGCCGCGTATTCAACAAGCTCATCGAACATCGGCAACTCTGCCTGGTCTCCCAAAAAGATGCGTGTTCTGAGATCAGCGCGTATGATCCACGCGGTATCAATATTCCAGGTAACCGCGGATCTGTTGTGATTGAGATTATCCCAGGACGTACCAGCATCCCTGATGTAAACTGCAGAAAGTAAATCCTTCGTGTATCCGGAGAATTCGAGCTTGGTTTGTGCATGCCCATGCAGCAATGAGACAAATAAAATAAAACAAGTTGTGCAAAACTTTAACATTGGTTTTATACTCTTGGCGGACACCCAGGTCCGCCGCTACATATCCAAGACTTTGCCGGCTTCTCCGGACCCTGAGCTTGTCGAAGGGCAGGCTTTACCGGATTCACCGATTTCACCTGCTTCACCGGTTTTACCCTACTTTCTTCACATCACTGACAATCTTCCCATCTTCCAATGTAATCACCCGACGTGCCCTATCGATCACACGCTGATCATGAGTAGAGAATACAAATGTCATGTGTTCTTCCTGATTGAGTCGGGTCATGATGTCGAGCAGATTAGCAGTAGATGCTGAGTCGAGATTTGCAGTTGGTTCATCAGCAAGAATGAATGTAGGTTTTGATGCGAGAGCACGCGCAACAGCCACACGTTGTTGTTGACCACCGGAAAGTTCTGCGGGCTTGTTGTCCAATCGATCACCGAGACCGACTGCATCAAGCAAAGAAGTCACACGTTGCTTTCGTTCAGCTTTACTTTTATGCTGTAACAACATGATAAATTCCACATTCTCATATGCAGTGAGAACGGGGATCAGATTGTATGACTGAAAGACAAAGCCGATATGATTCTTTCGAAATTCAATCAACTGATTTTCCTTCATTGCAGAAAGATCTTCTCCGGTGATCCAGGCATTTCCCTCAGTAGGCCTGTCGAGTCCACCGATAATGTTGAGTAGTGTAGACTTCCCGGAACCAGAAGGACCAACAATGGCTGTAAACTCTCCTTTATGAATTTCAAGACTGACACCCTGCAGTGCATGTACCGGCACTTTGGTTTCCTGATAGATCTTATGAAGATTGTGCGTTTTGATTATCGTTTCCATTGCGTTTGTCATGTAATTAGATTTTTCTCAAGGCTTCCACTGGTTTCAACCGTATTGCTTTCAACGAAGGATAAATAGATGCCAATAGAGCAGTCACTACAATGGCAATTGAGATAAAGACGTATACCTCAAGGTCCAGTTGAGGTCTTACGATCGTAGACATACCAAATTGCTCCAGTCCGGCAGCCCACATTGAAAGGTCGATACCTGTCTTTTGCAGAGACCGCACTGTCAGGTAACCAAGAAACATACCGATGGGTGCACCGATCACCGCCACAAAAACGGTTTCCCAAACAATCATCAGAAATACACGAATCCGGGTCATCCCGATAGCCATGAGCATGCCGAGTTCACGAATACGCTCAAGAACCGCCATGAGCATAGTATTGATGATCCCGAAAATGAGAGCCAGCATAATGATGACTGTCATTATCAGCGTATTGATTCTGATCTGACTATCGAATAGATCGAGATCCGGTGAGATCTCACGAAACGTGCGCACGGTAAGATCAGGTGCTAAGGTGGTAATTGCGGCATGTATCACATCCGTACTATCGACATCATTGAGCAAGACAGCAATTTCATGTGAGGAATTTTCGGGTAAACCGGCTAATGCAAATAGATCCTGAGAACGCGTGTATGCCATTGTCTCATCGATCATCTTATTATTGCTTTGAAATATCCCCGCTACACGAAATGCTGCTGTGGTAATCTCGTAATCGGTGTTTTGAAATGTCACAACGACTTTTTTTCGCAACCCAATTTTGAGTTTATCAGCGATTCTGCGACTGATCACGATTTCGTTTTCTGCTTCTGCATTGAAAAAACTGCCTTCAACAATCCGGTCAGCAATTCCTGTGACTTGAGATTCTTGAGCAGGGTCAATTCCTGTGATTTGCAGGCCACGAGCCCCATGTGCTGTCGAAACCATCGCATTTACAAGTACCCGCGCACTGACAGCGCGAATCTGTGAGATTGCCGTGAGTTTTGACATCAGAATTGCTGATTCGGGGATGCTATACTGGATCTCTTTATCAATCAGAAATTCCGGTTTGTGCAACTGTAGATGCGAGGTCTGATGGCTGATGGCATCGTCGATATACCCATTGATCAAACCCCGAACAAATCCCAGCAAAAATATCAATGACCAGATCCCAAGAGTCACTGATCCAATCACAAGAAAGGTTCGTCCTTTGTTTCGCCAAATATTCCGCCAGGCGATTTTTGGTATCAGAGTAAAATATTGCGAATAAGAATTCATGTTGTTATGGTGCGTGGGATTCCCCGCCTGTACCGAAAAGGTACGTTCGGGCGTGTATGCCCATCATATTTTATTTAATGACGCATAGCATGAACAGGTTGAAGTTTTTTCAGTACCCACATCGGGTACAACATCATTATTGTAACCATGATCAGTACGACAAGTACCTGACTCAGGAATATCATCGGATCAATCATTGCAGGCATGACAGGATCGACACCAAACTTCTCATAAGCTTCGGCCATCTTGCCTGTGAAGCGAATCGGACGTACAGTGAGATACCATACAAGCGGTAAAGCAAGGATGATCCCAGCCAATGATCCCATCAGCATGAGGATTGTCATCTCGAACCAAACCATCAGTTGCAATTGCTTGCTTTTCATGCCAACTGCTTTCAGAATTCCAAATTCGTATTCTCTTTCTTTCATCATCATCAGGATAGTGCCGAAAATGCCAAACGCAATGATGATGTATAGCAGCCAGAGAATCACTTTCCCTCCGGCTTCGTCAAATGCTTTTGCTTCAAGAAGCTCTGGTATCATTTCTGTATAGTCAAGGACTTCATATTGCTCCGCATTAAAATGCGCGCGTAATGACCCGGTAATTCTAGTCAGCTTGTCGGGGTGTTGTGTATTTACGACTAAACTGGTGATTCTGTCTTCGGCACCAAAAAACCATTGTGCATCGGAGAGTCGAAGAAAGGCGAGTTGCCTGTCTAGATCCGGAGCAGGAAAATGTACAATTCCGGTAACTGGATACAAGCCTACCGCATTCACACCATGATATCCCTGGCTGATAAACACAATGGAATCACCAAGATCGGCTTTGAGATATTCTGCAAGGCCTTGTGCAAGGACGACACCACCTTGATTTAAAAACGATCCTGAGACGATACGTTGATCGAGATGGGTAAGCGCATTTTCGAATTTGGGATCTACACCAATGAATAGCACTCCCTTCGATTGCGTACCAAATGAAGCCAGTGCAAAACTCTCCAATCGCGGAACAAAGCCATCGACATCCGTCAATCTTGTCAATCCCTGCGTGTCAACCTCTGCAAGGGATAGAGTATTGTCTATCGATTGATCCTGCCAATATCCCTTCTGATGAATCTGTGCATACCCAAAATAAAAATGTACGACGCTGTCAACCATGTTTTGCCATGCACCGCGCTGGATAGAAAGCATGACAACATTAAAGAACACGGCAAACATGATCGATGCCGCCGTGATCAACGTCCTGCGTTTATTTCTCCAGATGTTGCGATATGACAGAGTCAGAAGCATGATTGATTCTCTATTCTTGATTCTCGATTAAGGTCATTTGAGGAGTGATTTGGGTTCAAATGGTTCATCACAAATGGGTCAGTTGAAATTCATTCATTGAGAATCGAAAATCGAGAATTAAGAATTATTTCACTGATTTCATATTCTGCACTGAGAAAAATGTTTCGTCGATTGTAATGTCAAAGTCCAGAGCTTCATAGGTAATGATAGTTTTATTTCCATTTTCATTAGCGGGAATGACTTCAAGACGTGTAGGAATTTCACGATTGTCGATACTTCTGATATTGCTACCATATAGCGTATTCACAAGTGCACCGTCTTCGTCATAGAATTCATTTTTCAAAGTCATGTACCCACTTTTGGTGATCCACGCAATAACCTTACCCCAGACTACGGGTGCATCGGGTTTTGGAATGAGTTCTATCATATAGCATTGTCTTCCATCAAGCATCACTTCCTGAATCAGGCGATGAGAGTAATCGTTGGCAATTGATGACTGCCGCACAAGATCGTCGTTCGTAAAATCCGAGCCCATCCACGATTGAAGCAACATCGAAGGCGGCATTTTGATACTCCGCTCGATGCGGGGTTGCCAATTCCACAGTTCATTGCCACGTTTCAAAAATGCTGTCCCTTTGTCACGTGATGGATCAGTGATTAAGACGAGTCCGAATTCTGTTCCGAAAGACCAGGATTTCAGGGTGAGGTCACGGGACCAGTTCTCCCGCACAATCTGCATTCTTAATGTGGCGGAGCTACTGCGACCCTGGACAAGATCAAGTGACCTTTGTATGATTTCGCTGGCAGACTGACCAAAAACATCTGAGAAGTAATAAGGTAAAACGAGGCTTATCACCAAGCACGAGGTTATTATTCGCATAACCAAATCAATATTTTAGGCAAAACTAAATAACTATTTTGAATATCATGTAGAATGCGTCGAAATTTCATGTTTAACCGAAATCATCAGCGTATAAGCATAGCAATTGTGCCCCGAAAACCATCCTATCATAAGTGTTTCGGGGCATGCTCACGATTAACTAGGTGGACTAACACTACCACCTGTCCAAAAATGAGGCTTTATCTGTCTTTTCAAGCACAACTCACACATCATTACCGCCAGTTGAATGGAAACTCAGATTCAAAAAGCAAGAGAGAACTATCTTGCATCGATTTTTGTATCACTTTACTGCAATCATAATATTTAAAAAATATACACCTTATGAAAAGACTAATATTCGCCCTGGTCGTTTTCCAGTTAGCCAGCCTCAGGGTTGTTGCCCAGGAGTGCGCTGAAGTAAGCCAGGAGATGGCTTTGGGATCACAAAATGCCATCTTCATTGATCTGCCTGGAGTCTCTTCCTCATTCGCGGAAAAGGAATGGAAAGATTTTATTGATCAGTATGGTAAAGCGAAAAAGGTAAAGAAGGGTAATGAGTGGCTCGTTGAGGCAGCCCAGATTATGGATATCGGGGGAGTCAACACAGTCAATCTCTATGCACGTTCCGATGAGACAAGTAATGCCACCAGACAGTACCTATGGATTGAATCCGCAGGCGCGTTCGTGAGTTCTGCAAGTAATCCGGAAGCCTATAAAGGTGCTAGTAAACTCCTTAAAGATTTTGCACATAAAGTCAAAGTTGATATGATCGCTATTGATCTCGATGCTCAGCAAAAAGCAATGGATAACCTTGAGAAAGACCTTCAAAAACTCAAAAGAGATAACGATGGATATCACAAGACCATAGAAGATGCAAAAGAGCGTATTACGAAAGCTGAAACGGATATTGCCAAAAATGTTCAGGACCAGCAGTTACGCATGAAGGAAATTGAGTCCCAGCGTGCTGTAGTTGATGAAGTCCGTAAGCGTCTTGAAAACGCCAGGAACGATAAATCCTGATTTTTCTTTTTTTCAACATATGGCTTTTTTTTCTGCTGCGATCTGGATAGATCAATCCGGGTTCATCCACAATTTCTACATATGAGTGATATTGTCATGTATTTCATTGATCCAGTTTCAGCCTTATTCTGATATGAAAAGAAATTAATATGAGAGTTTGCGTGATGTGTAACACTGCTCTGAAATGAATTGCTGTAATCGCACAGGATATCTTTTCCACAGAGTTACTGAGAAACTCACTTAGTTCCTCACAGTCTTTTGTCGTAATTCACATTTTACTATAGTCAACTAAATATGTGTCACTTTTTCTATTCGTGATTACGTGTAGATTTGCCACACCATGATATAACCGATGTTTTTAATATCTTAATGAGCAATTTAGAAGGCACAACTATTATATTATGGCTGAATCTATCAATCCTGCAAAGGCGTTTGGCGGCGGCCGGTTAAAGCCGATCAAACCGGATTCAGACCTCACTGCACTCGTGTATGGCAAGATGCTGCCTCAGGCGGTTCCTATCGAGGAAATCGTTCTTGGATCCTTGCTTATTGATAAGGATGCTTTTTCTGTGGTTGTTGAGGTCTTGAGGCCAGTGAGTTTTTACAAGCCTGCACATGGCATGATTTTCGAGGCCATGCTTCATCTCTTTGAGAAGTCACAGCCAATCGACATCGTCACGGTGTATGAAGCATTAAACAAATCAGGACAACTTGAAACAATAGGAGGTATTGGCTATCTCGTCGATCTTTCAAACAAAGTCGCTTCTGCTGCAAACCTGGAATATCACGCACGCATTATTGCACAGAAATTTATCCAGCGTGAACTTATCCGCGTCTCCACAAATACAATCAATGATTCCTTTGAAGACACAAAAGATGTATTTGACCTGCTCGATGATGCCGAAAGCAGTCTGTTTGAAATCACACAACAGAACCTCAATCGCAGCTATGAACATCTTGGCTCGCTTGCGGTAGAAGCACAAAAGCAGATCGAGATGGTTTCCAAACGTGAGGAAGGATTGTTGGGTGTACCGTCCGGCTTCAATGAACTTGACAAGATCACGAGCGGCTGGCAAAAGTCTGACCTGATCATTGTGGCTGCTCGTCCTGGTATGGGAAAGAGTGCGTTTACATTAGCCCTTGCACGTAATGCGGCTGTCGATCATCGTCGACCTGTTGCAATCTTCTCGCTAGAGATGGCGAGTATTCAGTTGACTCAACGTCTGATCTCGATGGAGTCTGAAATTTCCGGCACAAAACTTCGCAATGCGCAGCTTGCAGAATATGAATGGCAACAGTTGCATACAACCGTAGAGAAACTTTCTGATGTACCAATCTTCATAGACGACACTCCCGCGATCAACATCTTCGAACTACGCGCAAAATGCCGTCGTTTGAAAATGCAGCACGATGTGCAGCTCATCATGATTGACTATCTGCAGTTGATGAGTGGTGGTCCGGATCAACAACGTCGTGGAAACCGTGAGCAGGAGATTAGTTCTATCTCGCGGGCGCTCAAGAGCATGGCAAAAGAACTTGAAGTACCCGTGATTGCTTTGTCTCAGTTGAGCCGGGCCGTTGAAACTCGCGGGGGAGTGAAGCGTCCACAACTATCCGACCTCCGGGAGTCGGGTGCTATTGAGCAGGATGCGGACCTTGTATTGTTTATTTATCGTCCGGATTACTACGATGTAGAGGATCCGAATTTACCTCAGGGCCTTGCAGAGGTGATTGTCGCTAAACATCGGAATGGCGCGCTTGGTACGATCAATCTGAAGTTTGTGAGCAAGTTTGCCAAGTTTGTAGACATGCAAGAGATTGACTTTGATTCAGTCCCTGGCAGTGATCTCATGAAGGACACTGGAAGCAATATCATCACGCGGTCTTCCCGGATCAATGATGACGATGAGGAGATACCGTTCTAAGTGGTTACTAAGCATGCCCTGAGCGAATGTAGTGAGTCGAAGGGTGGCTGGTAAGTAGCGGATAAGTAGCTTGTAAGTGGCTTGTAAGTGGCTAGGTGGGAGCAATGATTGAGATTTCGTTCTATATTCGTTCTGCGTCATAAACCTGTTTTCCTTTCAAGCATCCACAACCCATGAGCTATCGTAATCTTGAAATCTGGCAATTGGCTAAGCAGCAAGTGACGGATATTTACAAAATGACTGAAATGTTGCCAAAATCAGAAACGTATGGCATCATTCAGCAAATACGCAAGTCTGCGAATTCAATTTTAGCGAATATTGTTGAAGGATATGGAAGAAGAAAATATCCTGCAGACTATGATAAATTCATCGTCTATGCTTTATCCTCCAATCATGAAACTACGAGCCATTTAGAGGTCATTTCCGACACAGGTATGTTGACCGATAAAGAGCTGTATCATCATCTACACAAAAATTCTGTTCGGCTCGGTGTAAAAATCAATAATTTTCACTCAGTTATTTCAAGGGACATTCAAACACAAAAGCGAAAATGAATCAATCAGGTCAGCATAAAGGCTTGCACAAATCAAGCCACTTACAGGCCACTTAACAGCCATTTACAAACCACTTAGTAACTCAGCATCCCCAATGAACGACGAGTCAACCCGCCTTAACAAATTCCTTGCTCATTGTGGCATTGCCTCACGTCGAGCATGTGCTGATTTGATCAAAGCAGGGCATGTGAAAGTCGATGGTCATGTTGTATTGGATATTGGATTCAGATTGCAACCGAAGAGTGTTGTGACTTACAAAGGCAAAGTGGTGAAGGTTGAAGAGAAGAGGGTTTATATCCTCCTCAACAAGCCGAAGAACTATGTGACGACTGTACAGGATGAGCGAGGGCGCAAGACAGTGATGGATCTGATTCCTGATCGCATCGATGCACGGATCTATCCGGTAGGTCGTCTCGACCGCGATACAACAGGCCTCTTATTATTGACTAATGATGGTGATCTTGCAAAGAAGCTCTCTCATCCAAGTCATCGCGTGAAGAAAGTCTATCATCTCACACTGGACCGGCCACTCTCAAAGCGGGATATGGTAAAGATCCGTGAAGGTGTGACGCTTGATGATGGTGTAGCAGAAGTTGACTGGATCGACGTGACAGATGCAAAGAGTCTTTCGGAAATAGGACTTGAAATCCATAGTGGAAAGAACCGGGTGATACGCCGCATCTTTGAACACTTAGGATACGAGGTTCAAAAACTCGATCGGGTCTATTATGCGGGCCTTACCAAGAAAGATCTTCCAAGAAGCAGATGGCGTCATCTCACGCACCAGGAGATCATCATGCTGAAGCATTTTACGTGAGAAAATTTTCAATTTTCAATTCTCCATTCGCACTCGTGCGCGACTTACTTTGACAAGCCAAATCTCCTGGCAATACGGAAACGCGCTTTTTCCTTTTCTACGATACGATCACGAGCCGGTGCCTGAGTTACCAGCGAATCGATAAGCTCGCGTGCCGCGCCTGACACGTTTTCAATAGCGTTACTAAATGCCAATTCATTCGCTGCAGAAGGTTTTTGAAAACCACTGAGCTTACGTACGAATTGCAGTGCCGCATCATGGATCTCTTCATCGGTTGCAGGTGGATCGAAATTGAAAAGTGTCTTAATGTTTCTGCACATCGGTGTATGATTTGACTTTGTTGAAAATTCGTTACTGCTTTGGAGAATAATGCCTCTTCAGCCACTTACTCAATCCTTGCAATCCCGGAAACAATACGCGCTCGTTGATATTGGCCTGATCGAGGCGATCGCGTATCTCCCATTTCATTTCAGCAGGGATTTTGATCCGGAAATATAACTCAGGGTATTGCCCCAACCACTCACTCAATACACCATCAGCAGTGGACATCATGGAAAACAGCGCATACTGATTTACGATGCGTTGATCGAGAGAGGCGGATTCGAAGATGATGACAAAATCTCCTTCGGCCTGGTCCATCGCACTCAATGTAGGATAAGCCTGCAGCAACATCTCTCCGGTAAAACTATTTGAACCCACCTGGCTGATAATTGCTTTGGGTCTTTCGGGCAGGAAACTATTGATCTTCTCATAGTTCATTGCCCAGATCACCCCGTCTGTATCATACCTATAGATATTCTCAGTCGCAAAATGTAACGCGGCATACGGTGAATATGTCCAATCCATCAATCGTGTTGGCAATCCATGATGCTGTGCCAGTGCAAGCCAATGCCAGTCAGAAGTGCCCAGAGGGTGTGCATTGTAGGCGTACTTAATGAAATTCCTCAACAGATGTTTTTCCAGTTGAGAATATGATCCACCTAAACGAATCAAAGAGGACTTGAGATCATAAGCGAAATCTGAAAGTCCACGATAGATATATGGTGACCTGATGCGATCCAGTGTTTCATTTCGGGAATTCAGAAACAATAGTTCTTGTAGTTCTTTCCAGTCAGCGGGAATGTAAGGAGCGTTTAGGTTCATAACAATGAGGTACGAGTTACGGGGTACGAGTTACGAGGTCGAGTTGCGTGGTACATGTCTTCTTTGAACGTCGAACTTTAAACATGCTCTTATTTCAGTCCCAATGCTCACGTCCGCAAGTTCCGGCTTGATCGGGATGTCGCTTTGCTCTATTTGCGGTTGCACTTGTGTTTGAGTTTTTATCCTCTCTTTTGTTATTTCGAGCGCAGTCGAGAAATTCTCACTCTCTTGTCATTCCGACCGCAGCGGAGGAATTCTCACTTTCTACCCCTCTCTCCGTTCGTCCATACATCCCAGACTCCAAACATCCGCAGTTGATATTCAATGTCAAAGATCTCAATCATAGATTGAATTTGCGCTCTGCTATGTCGGTCTTGTGGAATTTTCGTTTCAGGTGCATTTGCATAACCAAGCACAACAGCTGCAACGATCGCAGAATTGATCTTCAAGGATTTTAAATCCACTTTATCATAAGTATCTGAAGCGGCATGGTAGTTTTGGCCATAGTTGGCAGATTTATGATTTCCAACGAGATTTGGAATGCCTTCCATCATAAAATCAAAATTGTCAGTTCCCACGATAGGTGCATTGATGTTTTCGTATGGACCAAATGCCTCCACCGGTTTGAGCAACTCATCGACGAGTCGCACGAGTTCTTCTCTTCCATTGGTAAAGAAACCGATGATGCCCCCGCTCCCGATATCTATGGACATTGCCATCACATGGTTGTCCAGATCCTGAGCATATTGTTGTGTGTAGGCATGTGAACCAAAATAGCCTTGCTCTTCACCATTCCAAAGTGCAAACCGAATTGTGCGTTTAGGTTTGATGCCAAGCTTCTGCATCTGTCGTGCAATATCTATCATCAATGAAACATTGCATCCGTTGTCATTTGCACCAGTACCCAGGGCCCATGAGTCGAGATGAGATCCGATAATGATGACTTCTTCCGGAAAAGTTGATCCGGTAATTTCGGCAATCACATTGTCCGTCGTGTAGTGCCCTCCGATGGCACAATTCGCACGCTTCGTCCCGCGCCTCATCGCGCGAGGCGCCCGCGTCATCGTCGAAACACCGCCCGCCCTCGTCACACTGCTCAGCTCGCTCGAAGGCAATCCCACAATCATACGCAGCGGCGACGCGCCGCCCC
>JANNQA010000131.1:0-27399 GCA_031400515.1 Bacteroidota bacterium | reverse complement strand
CGCAGCAGAAGGGCCTCTACATCGTCAGCTCCGGCATGCTCGTCGAGAAAACGCCCAGCTACGCGCTCGCCTCGGGCCTGCTTGGCCATGCGCGCAACACGATCGGCTTTGTCGGCTACTGCGATCCCGACACCCCCGGCGGCCAGCTGCTGGCATGCGAGTCCTGAACAATGTCGTCAAGAATGCGATCCAGGCAATACCTGATGCTCGCCGTGGCCGTGTTGACATTTCGCTCCTCAAGCGTGATGACCGTGCTATCATCAGCATTGCAGATAATGGAAACGGAATACCGGATGAAATGCGCGACAAAGTGTTCAGCCCAAACTTCACAACAAAATCATCTGGTACGGGCCTTGGACTTGCGATTTGTGCAAACATTGTGGAGACCTTCAATGGCAAGATTTTCTTTGCGACAAATCCTGATGAAGGGACAACGTTCTTTGTTGAGATTCCCCTTATGAGACTAGAAGGGAATGTGAAGGAGCAAGAGCATGTGATGCTGTGAGAATCGCCGTTCGCTATTCGCCGTTCGCTCTTAATCTGCTTCTGGCCACTAGCTTCTGGTTTCTAGCTGCCGACTAGAGACTGTGGCCTTGCTCTATGCTCTATGCTCTTCGTCCCTTCAGAGCTTCCAGCATCATCAAACCAATCGTAGCAGGTGATTTCACAACATGAATTCCACATTCAGCCAGGATCGCCATTTTAGCTTCAGCCGTATCTGCTTTCCCCCCGATGATTGCGCCGGCATGACCCATCTTTCGTCCTTTTGGTGCGGTCTGTCCTGCAATAAAGCCCACAACAGGTTTTGTGCCAAATTCTTTGATCCATTGCGCAGCATCTGCTTCCATATTACCACCGATCTCCCCTATCATCACAATGCCTTCGGTTTCCGGGTCATTCATCAAAAGCTCAACGGCTTCTTTCGTCGTCGTTCCTGCGATCGGGTCGCCACCGACACCAATACATGTGGACTGTCCCAGACCGGCTTTGGTCACCTGATCTACAGCTTCATATGTCAACGTCCCTGAACGAGAGACAATACCGATTGTGCCTTTTTTATGAATGAAACCAGGCATGATGCCGACTTTGCACTCTTCCGGAGTAATAATCCCCGGACAATTTGGCCCGATCAAACGGCAGTCGAAATTGTTAATAAATGCTTTGACACGCGCCATATCTTGAATTGGAATGCCCTCTGTAATGCAGACAATCACTTTGATACCCGCATCCGCAGCTTCCATGATTGCATCAGGGGCAAATGCAGGAGGTACAAAAATGACCGTAGTATCCGCTCCTGCCTCGAGCACACTATTCTCTACCGTATTGAATACAGGCCTGTTGAGATGTTTCTCACCACCTTTTCCGGGAGTTACACCGCCAACAATGTTTGTGCCGTATTCAATCATCTGGCTGGCGTGAAAGGTGCCTTCTTTTCCGGTAAAGCCTTGTACAATTACGCGACTGGCCTTATTTACGAGTACACTCATATCCTTTATTGAGAATGTGCGAAAAGTGAATTACTTCCGCTTGATGACAAAAACTTCTTCGTCGGGTTTATGCATAAAATATCGCTCTCTGGCATAGCGCTCTGCCTGGGTTTGCATGAGCTGTCTTTCGGCGAGCACATCTTCGAGTTTGTCTGCATATTCATGCTTTTCACGTTCGAGCTCCTTTACATTACTAAAGAGTTTGTACTGTACTATCAGATTGTGCCTGTCAAAAAATGAAAGCCACACGATAAAAACCATAAACGCCACAAAATACTTGTTGAATAAACCGGAATGCCTGTGTTGAGCAATCCACTGCCGCATCGAAGCGAGTAGTTTCATTGTAGTTGAACCTTAAGTGCTGCGAAGATAGGAAAAAGAGCTTTACAAAGACCTCCTCAATCTTTGAGATTTGTCAAGGAAGTCTTTGAATCATAGCGTTGTACACATTAATCAAAAACTTAAAGAGTTTAGTAAGAGCCAGAGAAACGGGAGGGCCTGGAGCATATCGGGGAACTCAACAGATTCACCAAAAGGATAGTATACGTCCTCAATATGACTCTGATTCCTTAGCATGTAGCAATTTCTCCACTACAAGCTGAATGGAACTGGATGAAAATTACCCCAGCAAACCTCTGCCCAGGTATAAGGCACTATCACCCAATTCTTCTTCGATACGTAAGAGTTGATTGTACTTGGCGACGCGGTCAGATCGCGAGGCAGAACCTGTCTTAATCTGACCCGCATTCAAAGCCACAGCAAGATCAGCGATAGTCGTGTCTTCGGTTTCGCCTGAACGATGGCTGATAATGGTCGTCATCGCATTATTTTTCGCGAGCTGAACTGCCTCTATGGTTTCAGTAAGGGTCCCTATCTGATTTAGCTTAATCAGAATCGAATTAGCAGAATGTTCATCAATACCGCGACGAAGGCGAGTCGTGTTGGTGACAAATAAATCATCTCCGACAATTTGGACTTTATGACCCAATTCTTTGGTGAGCAAGCGCCATCCATCCCAGTCATCTTCATTCAGTCCATCTTCAATGGAGTATATAGGATAATCATTACACCACTTCGTCCAAAAGCTGATCATTTGATCTGTTGTGAGGGATTCTCCTGACGATTTGTGAAAGCGGTACTGGCGTGATTCGGCATGATAAAATTCGCTTGCTGCAGCATCAAGGGCAATCACAATATCATCTCCTGCTTTGAAGCCTGCACGCTCAATTGCTATCAGAACAGTTTCAATCGCCTCCTGGTTGGACTTGATATTTGGAGCAAAGCCACCTTCGTCACCTACGTTGGTAGAATATCCCTTTGATTTTAATACAGATTTCAGCGCATGGAAAACTTCCACACCCATTCTGAGTGCTTCCGAAAATTTCCCGGCACCTACAGGCGCGATCATGAACTCCTGAAAGTCGATGCTGTTATCTGCATGAGAACCTCCATTGAGAATGTTCATCATTGGCACAGGCAAGAGATGTGCATTGACACCACCGATATAGCGGTACAAGGGCATATGCAGTTCGAGGGCAGCGGCTCTCGCGGCAGCCAGACTTACCCCCAGGATCGCATTGGCTCCCAGCGCACTCTTTGTATCAGTACCATCGAGTTCGATCATCGTAGTATCGATTTCGCGTTGTTCTGAGACTTCCATACCGAGAATCGACTCAGCAATGATCTCCTCCACATGTGTACATGCCTTGCGCACGCCTTTCCCAAGGTACCGTGTCGGATCTCCATCACGCAATTCCAAGGCTTCATGTTTTCCAGTAGAGGCACCAGACGGCACTGCTGCTGTCCCATGGACTCCTGATTCAGTTGAGATAGTTACTTCAATCGTGGGATTGCCACGACTATCGATGATTTCTCTTGCACGGATATCGACTATTGCACTCATACGGTTGCTGCGACTTTTGTTGTAATCATAGATTCTACGAACTGCTCAAACAGGTACCTGGAATCATGAGGCCCGGGTGAAGCTTCAGGATGGAATTGCACTGAAAATGCCTTCTTGTTTTTCACGCGAAGCCCTTCTACAGTACTGTCATTGAGATTGATATGGGTCACTTCAACCAGATCTCCATGTGCCTCTACAGCTTCCAGCGCAACACCGAATCCGTGGTTCTGACTCGTGATCTCGCACTTTCCGGTCACGACGTTTTTTACAGGATGATTGATGCCACGATGTCCATGATGAAGTTTATATGTCTTAATTCCCATCGCCAGTGCCAGGATCTGGTGTCCAAGGCAAATTCCAAACAATGCTTTATTACTCTTTAGAATATCCTGAGTGGTCTGAATGGCATAGTCCATTGCGGAAGGATCGCCGGGACCATTCGAAAGGAAGTACCCATCCGGATTAAATTTTTTCATCTCTTCAAATGTCGTCCTTGCCGGAAACACTGCTACATAACAATCCTGTGCACTGAGGCAACGCAGGATATTCTCCTTGATACCGAAATCGAGTGCCGCCACGCGATACTTTGCTTGTTCATTTCCATAGTAATAGGGCGTTGCCGAACTTACTTTTGAGGCAAGTTCAAGACCCTCCATGCTGGGAGCTGCAGCTAACAATGATTTCAAGACCTCGATGTCTGAGTGCTCCGATGAGATGATCGCGTTCATTGCCCCCTGGTGACGAATATGACGAACAAGTTGACGAGTATCAATACTGTGTATACACACCAGGTTTTGTTCTTCAAAATATGCTTGTAAAGATTGATCCGCCTGAGGACGACTATAGATATCCGCGAAGTTCTTACAAATGAATCCGGCTATTTGAATGCGTCGTGACTCGACCTCTGTATACTTGATGCCATAGTTTCCGATATGGACATTTGTAGCGACGAGGATTTGACCAAAATAGGAAGGGTCGGTAAAAATTTCCTGATAGCCTGTCATTCCGGTGTTGAAGCAAACTTCTCCGACTGCTGTACCAATGACTCCGGCAGCCCTTCCTGTAAAAAGCGTGCCGTCCTCAAGAAGGAGCAGGCAATTTCGATGTCGTGTCATTTCCATAGAAAAAATCAAATATATATGTATAGTTCCGAATGCTACCCAATGCATGGACTTGTCAAAGTCCAAAATGAAAAAGGCGGCACTTCACGAGAAGAGCCGCCCTTTTTATAGATTCTTGTGCAACGACATCCATTCGTTGCCTGTTATTCTTCATTTTCAACCTCAGTCTCTGTCTCAGCGGTTGTCGCTTTTTCTGCAGCGGTTTTCTCACCAGCTACAACTTTACTCTTGCCACGACGCGTCTTTCTCTTTTGTTCAGCGGCTTTCTTGTCTCCTCCGCCTGTATAATCCAAATTGAAATCCACAAGCTCAATCATTGCTGTTTCAGCACCATCACCGGGCCTGGTCCCTGTACGAATCACTCTCACATATCCACCTGGTCTTTCGCCTACTTTCTCGCGTACAGCACCAAACAACTCCTGAACGGCTTCTTTATTCTCCATATAACTATACACCGTACGTCTTGCATGCGTGGTGTTTGCCTTCGCCTTAGTGACGAGAGGTTCGAAGAACAAACGCAATGCTTTAGCTTTTGCGATGGTCGTATTGATTCTTTTGTGGAGAATCAGCGATGCTGCCATATTACTCAACATCGCATGGCGATGCGCTTTCTTACGTCCGAGATGATTGAATTTCTTGCCGTGTCTCATGATTGACTGATGTTGTGAACTTCGCGACACCCGGTGCAAATACTGCACTCAAGGGTTATCACAATTGAATGATTAATACTAGTCTTCGTCTAATTTGTATTTGGAGAGCTCCATTCCAAAGGTTAAGCCCTTGGTCTGTAGTAATTCTTCAATTTCTACAAGTGACTTCTTTCCAAAATTTCTGAACTTCAACAGCTCATGTGTGTCATACTTCACAAGTTCGCCGAGCGTGTTGATTTTTGCTGCCTTAAGACAGTTATATGCACGTACAGACAAATCCAGATCTTCCAGAGATGTCTTCAATAATTTGCGCATGTGCAGAATGTGCTCATCCACGATTGCTTCATCACGACCGATACCATCTTCGAACGAGATGTTTTCGTCAGTAATGAGCATCAGGTGTTGAATCATAATCCTTGAGGCTTCTTTGATCGCTTCTTCCGGATGTATGGTACCATCAGTCTCAACTTCGATGGTGAGTTTCTCGTAGTCTGTCCTTTGACCAACACGTGTATTCGAGATCTGGTAAGCCACGTTTTTAATTGGAGTATAGATTGCATCCACCGGGATCACACCAATTGGTGCATCAGAAGGCAGATTTTCATCCGCAGGCAAATAGCCTCTTCCTTTTGTAATCGTGAGTTCCAATTCAAGATTCACAGAAGGCTCAAGATGACATAATACAAGATCAGGGTTCATCACCTTGAAGATATTGGTATGCCCTTCGATATCTTTTGCGCGGAACTCTTCCTTACCACTGATCGTGAGATAGATTTTTTCTTCCTGCAAATCTGCATCCCTCATTGTGGGCTTAAGACGTACCTGTTTCAAATTCAGGATGATATCTACGACATCTTCATGAACGCCACTGATCGTAGAAAACTCATGATCGACACCTGCGATACGAACAGCAGAGATGGCATAACCTTCCAGGGAAGAAAGCAGCACTCTGCGTAAAGAATTCCCCACGGTTTGGCCGAAACCAGGCTCAAGGGGACGGAACTCAAAAATCCCGCGAAAGTCAGTTGCTTTCTGCAGAATGATTTTGTCCGGTTTCTGAAAGTTCAAGATACTCATAGACGCTACGATGTTTATTTGATAAATCTGCGCAAGCCGGCAATGCCGATGCTACTACGCGCTCTTATTTGGAGTACAACTCGACGATCAACTGCTCATTGATCTTTTCTGGAATATGATCTCTGTCCGGATACTCTATGAATTTTCCTTCAAACCGATCTGGATTCCATTCCAACCAGGGAAATTTGCGGAGGTCGTGTTTTGCACGGATATTGTCACGAACTACATCCAGACTCTGAGATTTGCCACGTATTGATACAATATCACCGGGTTTCAATTCGTAGGAGGGAATGTTTGTCAGTACCCCATTTACAAGGATATGCTGATGCGATACTATCTGACGGGCGGCGCGGCGCGTTGGTGCAATACCGAGACGGAAGACAGTGTTGTCAAGTCTTGCCTCTAAAAACTGCAAAAGCACCTGACCTGTGACTCCCTTTTTACTACTTGCCAATTCAAAGATTTTACGGAACTGACGTTCCAACACACCATATGTGTACTTCGCTTTTTGTTTTTCCAGAAGCTGAAGAGCGTAATCAGATCTTTGCTTTCTGCGGCGGGTAGGGCCATGCATTCCTGGACCATACTTTTTGCGGTCGAAGATTTTGTCTTCGCCATAGATCTGCTCACCAAGTGCTCTTGCCTTTTTACTCCTGGGCCCTGTATACCTTGCCATGCGTTATTGCGAGATTTTCAATTCGAATAAATGAGATGAGAATTACACTCTACGTTTTTTAGGAGGTCTGCAGCCATTATGCGGAATGGGCGTCAGGTCTTCAATTTTTGTCACTTTCAAACCGGCAACATCAATCGCGCGGATTGCGGCTTCACGTCCTGAACCAGGACCTTTTACAAAGATCTGGACATTGCGCATCCCTGCATCAAATGCTGTCTGTGCTGCAGTGCCAGCAGCCATCTGTGCAGCGTAGGGGGTATTCTTTTTGGAGCCTTTGAAGCCAGCTTTGCCAGCACTAGCCCACGATACAACCTGTCCCTGCTTATTGCAAACGGAGACAATAATATTGTTGAACGTGGCTTGAATGTATACCAGGCCATCCGGATCTACTTTGACCTTCCTCTTCTTTACTGCCTTTTTGACTTTTGACATATGGTAAGCTGAGCGCTACTTTAATGATTATTTGGTCGCTTTCTTCTTATTAGCAACAGTCTTCTTCTTGCCTTTACGCGTCCGGGCGTTTGTTCGTGTACGCTGTCCACGGACAGGTAAACCTTTACGATGTCTCAAACCACGATAGCATCCGATGTCCATCAGACGCTTGATATTCAATTGAACTTCACTTCTCAGCTCTCCCTCTACTGTCAGTTCCTCCTGAATGTAACTGGAGATAGCACGGACATTTTCATCTGTCCATTCACTCACTTTTACGCTTTCATCAATTGATGCTTTACTGAGGATATTTTGCGCTGTAGACTGGCCAATACCATAGATGTATTGAAGGCCGATGATACCGCGCTTCATCCTGGGAAGATCAACTCCTGCAATCCTTGCCATAACCTGTGTTTTCTCCCAAAGCAGGGCCTAACCCTGACGTTGCTTGAACTTTGGGGTCTTTTTATTGATAATATACAATTTGCCCTTGCGTCTTACAATTTTGCAATCCACAGAGCGCTTTTTAATCGATGCTCTTACCTTCATGGTCTTTACTTATATCGATACGTGATCCTTCCCCGAGACAAATCATATGGCGACATCTCTACCGCTACTTTGTCCCCTGGCAAAATCCGGATATAGTGCATACGCATTTTACCGGAAATCGTCGCGAGGAGCACATGATCATTCTCTAATCTTACCCGAAACATGGCATTTGACAGCGCTTCTTCGATGATTCCATCTTGCTTAATCAGCTGCTGCTTGGCCATTTTCAAATTTTGGAGTGCGAATATCTACTTTTTTAGCGAAACTCTATTGATTTCAACGTTATTTTTGGCTGCAGCCTCAATGTCCGTGTGGTCCGACAGGATGTCTGCCCGGTCCTTCCGAACCACAACTGTGTGCTCAAAATGGGCTGATGGCTTTCTATCCCTGGCGCTTACCGTCCATCCATCCTTCGCCTGGATCACCTCCTTCCTACCCAGATTTATCATGGGTTCTATGGCGATAACCAGCCCTTCCTTGAGCACCATTCCCGATCCTCTACGCCCATAGTTTGCGACTTCCGGCGGCTCATGCAAGTTCCTGCCAAGGCCATGTCCAACCAGCTCACGGACTACAGAAAAATGGTGTACGCGCTCACAAAAATGTTGAATGGCGTATCCAATATCTCCCAGCCTCTTGCCCGCCACCGCCTGTTCAATCCCCAGATATAAGGACTGATGCGTCACTTCAAGCAATCTTTTGACACTGTCATCAATTTCACCAAGAGCGAATGTATAGGCCGCATCTCCATAATATCCCTGATGATACACTCCACAGTCCACCGACACGATATCTCCATTTTTGAATTCCGCATCGGCAGGTATCCCGTGTACCACCCCTTCATTCACCGATATGCATAATGTCGCAGGGAAGTCCCGATATCCTTTAAAACCGGGTTCAGCTTGATTATCCCTAATCAGTTGTTCAGCTTCTTTATCCAGTAAGCGTCCACTAATACCTGGCTTTATCCGACTCGCTACATGAGCCAGCGCCTTACATACGAGAAGACAATTTGCCCTGATAATCTCGATCTCTTCGTCCGTCTTATAATAGATACGATCCGGTGCAGGAGTTTTTTCTGTAGTAGCAAGAGAGCGAAGCATAGCCTTAAGATTACATCGGGGCACCAATACCCTGCATATTACTCCGGCCTTTCAGCTTCCCAGATTTTACAAGACCATCGTACTTCCTCATCAACAAATGGCTTTCAATTTGCTGAAGTGTATCCAATACTACGCCTACAAGAATCAACAATGAAGTACCGCCAAAGAATACTGCGAATGCCTGGTTTACCCCAAATGCATAAGCAATCGACGGAATCACCGTGATCAGGCCAAGGAAAATTGCTCCGGGGAGCGTGACACGTGTCGTAACATTGTCAATAAAATCTGCGGTTGCTTTGCCAGGCTTAATACCAGGAATGAATGCATTCTGACGTTTCAGGTAATCCGCATATTGTTGAGGATTGACCAATAACGCTGTATAGATGTATGTAAAAAATACAACGAGAATAAATGAAATCACGCTGGAAAGAAATGAAAAAGGTGCTGAAAGCTGAGCCACGATCCCACCAGATAACTGAGATGCATCACTGACAAAGTATTGTGCTACAGTCAAAGGCAGGAACATTAAAGCCTGTGCAAAAATGATTGGCATGACACCTGCTGCATTCAATTTCAAAGGAATGTAGTCGCGTACACCTGCTTGCGGAATATTCTGATTCCCACGTCCTACCATTCTCTTTGCAAACTGGATAGGAATGCGCCTGATGGCCTGAACAATCGCGATCGTCGCAAGTGTAACTACAAAGAATGCCGCCAGTTCAAGCACAAATATGAACAGGCCACTTGCACCAAGACGTGCAGTGAATTCAAAAATGAGGGCTGATGGCAGTGTCGCAATAATACCGATCATAATCAAGAGCGAAATACCATTGCCAATACCGCGATCTGTGATTCTTTCACCAAGCCACATGGCAAAGATGGTTCCAGACGATAGGATGATAATACTTGCCAACCAGAATATTCCTGGTGGAATGTCCGGGTCAACTGCATTCATTCCCTGAACATAAGAGAGGTATGCGCCACCCTGTACAAGGGTGATTGCGACTGTCAATAATCTTGTGATCTGGCTTATCTTCTTACGTCCTGACTCTCCTTCCTGTTGTTGAAGTCTCTGGAAATAGGGCACGGCAAAACCAAGCAGTTGTACAATAATCGACGCGGTGATATAAGGCATGATACCAAGTGCGAAGATGGCTGCATTGCCAAACGCTCCACCGGTAAATACATTGATAAGACTCAACAAGTCATTCCCACCCAATGCAGTCTGTAGTGCTTCCGGGTTTACACCAGGCAATACAATAAACGACCCAAAGCGGTAGACGCCGAGCAATGCCAGCGTATAGAGAATACGCGTACGCAGCTCTTTGATATTCCAGATATTCCTAAGGGTATCAATAAATTTTTTCATCAATAATTTTTAATTATTGTACGATGGTAATGGTGCCCCCTTTGGCTTCGATCGCAGTACGCGCTCCTGCAGTCACTGCGTGAGCTTCAACAGTTACAGAACCAGTGAGTTCACCACGACCCATGATCTTTACGAGATCACGTTTCTTGACATAGTTTGATTTCCTCAACAGATCAAGTGTGACTGTATCAACATTGTGCTTTGTCGCAAATGACTGAAGCTGATCGAGATTGATACCAAAATACTCGGTCCTGTTCGGTGAATTGAAGCCAACCTTTGGGATACGCATTTGCAAAGGCATCTGTCCACCTTCATGGTGACGCTTTTTACTATAGCCGGATCTTGATTGCTGGCCCTTATGTCCTTTTGTTGAAGTACCGCCATGCCCTGAACCTTGTCCACGAGCAATCCTTTTACCTTTCTTTATTGATCCAGGAGCAGGAGTAAGATTGTGCAATTCCATTTGATACACTATAGTTTACAAGACGAATAAGACTAAATCTTTTCGACGCTTACAAGGTGATGGACAATTTTCAGCATGCCAAGGATTGGTTTTGAATCCTCATGCTCTACGGTCTGTCTGATTCTGCGCAGACCAAGGGCAAGCAACGTGTCTTTCTGCCTTTTGGGATGATCGATCGGACTTTTTGTTTGTGTGATTCTAAGCTTTGCCATGATATCAGATCTTATGAATCGAGATGATTCTCAACCTTGAAAGAGTTTTGTCATTGAGATTCCACGCTGAGCAGCAACGTCTTTTGGGCTCCGCAGTTTCTGGAGAGCATCTATTGTTGCTTTCACTACGTTGTGCGGATTTGAAGATCCCATTGATTTCGCGAGTACGTTGTGGATACCTGCAATCTCGAGTACAGCACGCATTGCACCTCCAGCGATTACCCCTGTACCATCTGCTGCAGGCTTGATGAGTACTTTGCCAGCGCCGTATTTTCCATTCTGAGCGTGCGGGATTGTCCCTTTGTGCAAAGGCACGCGGATCAAATCCTTTTTCGCATCATCTACAGCTTTTGAAATTGCTTCGGTGACGTCCCTGGCTTTTCCGAGGCCATGTCCTACTGTACCTTGCCCGTCTCCTACTACGACAATAGCCGAAAAACTAAACGTACGACCACCTTTAGTCACTTTGGCCACACGATTCAGCGAGACGAGCTTTTCCTGTAGTTCGGTTTCCGCCGGCTTCACCCTTGTCACTGCCTTTGCCATCAGTCGAATTCTATTTGTATCTGTGATAAATTAAAACTTCAATCCTTTTTCACGAGCACCTTCTGCAAGCGCCTTGATGCGACCATGGTAGATAAAGCCACCGCGATCAAACACTACAGTCTCAATTTTTAAATCCAACGCTTTCTGCCCTATTAACTGACCGACATGTTTTGCACGTTCGATTTTGGTGCCACCAGCCTGCAATCCCTCATCAGACGAATCTGCCGCTGCGAGTGTATTGCCTGTAAGATCATCGATCAGTTGGCAATAAATCCCTTTATTGCTCCGATACACAGATAGACGTGGCCTGTCCGCACTACCTCTGACCTTCTTACGAATCCGAAAACGGATTCTTTGTTTCTTTTCTGCTTTATTGAAACCCATAGTTCAATCAATTATTTGCCGGCTGTTTTACCAGCTTTCCTACGTAAGACTTCTGTAGAGTATTTAATCCCCTTTCCTTTATAAGGCTCAGGCTTTCTGATAGACCTGATCTTTGCTGCAATCTGACCCAATAGCTGCTTTTCATGGCTCTCAAGACGAATCATCGGATTCGAGCCTTTTTCCATTTTCGTTTCGACCTTTATTTCATGTGGCACATAGATCATCACAGGGTGCGAAAAGCCCACTGAGATTTCAATCAGATTGCCCGTGTTGTTGACCCTATAACCTACCCCTACCAATTCTAACTCTTTGACGAATCCTTTATGTACACCCTGTACCATATTCGCTACGACAGAACGATACATTCCGTGCATGGCCTTATGGCGTTTCTGCTCTGTAGGACGCTGAATTGTAATCACACCATCCTCAACAGAGATCTTGATATCCGGATGCACATCTTGTGTGAGAACACCCTTTGGGCCTTTGACACTCACCACATTTTGTGCGCTGATATCCACCTTCACTCCAGAAGGAATTTGTATCGGTGCGTTACCTATTCTTGACATTTCGATTGGGTTTGACCAATGATGTAATTCAAATATTTCAAAAACTTGCTAGTACACGTAACACAAAAGTTCACCACCGACATTCTGCACCATTGCCTGCTTGCTGGTCATGATACCTTTTGAGGTGGATACAATTGCGACTCCAAGACCATTGATAATGCGTGGCAGTTCCTCAGCACTCGTATACTTACGCAATCCAGGCTTACTGATTCTACCGAGTTTACGGATGATGGGTTCTCTTGTACGCTTATCATATTTCAAAGCAATCTGAATAAGCCCCTGGTATCCACCTTCCTCACCATCGACGAATTTATATCGATGGATAAAACCCTGCTCATAAAGAATTTCTGTGATCTTCTTTTTAAGGTTTGACGCCGGAATCTCAACCACACGATGACTTGCCATCTGTGCATTGCGAATCCGGGTGAGATAATCTGCTATAGGATCTGTAACCGCCATTGTGAATCCTCCTGTCTATTTTATTCTAATCAGAGATTGTTAAACCAAATTCGTTGAACTACCAGCTTGCCTTAGTAATACCTGGAATCTTTCCATCAAGAGCCATCAACCTGAAGATATTCCGGCAAAGCCCAAATTTCCGCATGTAACCCTTGGGGCGACCAGTCAATTGGCAGCGATTGTGCAATCGAATGGCTGACCCATTCCGTGGCAGTTTGTCTAATTCATCATACCTGCCCTCTTCTTTCAATTGCTTGCGAAGTGCAGCGTACTTGGTGACCATTTTGGCGCGCTTTTTTTCGCGCGCGATGAGTGATTTCTTTGCCATGTCAGTGACTTAATTTCCTTTGTTCATAAAAGGCATTCCAAGCTCTGTCAACAGAGCCATTGCTTCTGCGTCCGTCCTTGCCGTAGTAACTACAGTGATATCCATACCCTTGATTTTGGTCACTTTGTCCAGATCAATCTCAGGGAAAATAATCTGTTCAGTGATACCGCAAGAGTAATTACCTCTGCCATCAAAACCTTTATCGTTGATTCCTCTGAAGTCCCGTACCCGCGGTAATGCCACAGAAATAAAACGATCAAGGAATTCATACATTTTTTCTTTACGCAATGTGACACGTACACCGATAGCCATGTTTTCACGAAGCTTGAAGTTCGAGATAGCTACTTTGGTTTTAGTCGACACAGCTTTCTGTCCGGCGATCTTGGTAAGTTCTTGTTGATAAATATCAATCAACTTCTTGTCCTGTGTTGCTTCACCGATACCCTGGTTGAGGCATACTTTTACCAGGCGCGGCACTTGCATGACGGAGCCATACTTAAATTGTTCCATCAATTTTGGAACAATCGTCTCAGCATAAAATTTCTCTAGTCTCGGTGTATATTTCATCACTTGATGATTTCTCCTGAAGATTTTGCAAAACGTGCAAGTTTTCCATCAACTACTTTTCTTCCGATCCGGGTTGGCTCACCTGATTTAGGATCGACAAGCATCAGATTCGACAAATGGACCGGTGCGGATATTTCCTTGATTCCACCCGGGTTGTCGTTAGTGGGCTTGCGATGTCTCTTACCCACACGGACATTTTCCACGACAGCTCTGTTTCTGTCTGGTAATACCTGAAGCACTTCACCTGTCTTGCCTTTATCATCACCAGAGATGACCATGACGCGGTCACCCTTTTTGATATGCAACTTCGGTAAGAAGCGCTTTTGCTGAACTACTTTCTTCTTCTTTTTCATAGCGTCAAAAAAAAACTTAGAGCACTTCGGGCGCCAGTGAAACAATACGCATATAGTTACGCTCACGCAATTCTCTTGCCACAGGCCCGAAGATCCGGGTGCCACGAGGCTCATCTGCTGCAGTGAGAAGAACTACCGCGTTATCATCGAAGCGGATATATGATCCATCACGTCTTCTGATCTCTTTCGTGGTACGTACTACTACGGCTTTGGACACAGTGCCTTTTTTCAAACCACCTGGTGTAGCGTCTTTTACAGACACGACGATTTTGTCGCCGACGCTGGCATAACGCCTCTTCGATCCACCAAGGACACGGATACAGAGCACTTCTTTTGCTCCACTATTGTCCGCTACTTTCAGCCGCGATTCTTGTTGTATCATTTCTCCGGTTCGATTTTCAATACCAAATTACTTCGCACGTTCGACGATTTCTACCAACCGCCAACGCTTACGTTTACTCAATGGACGAGTTTCCATGATCCGCACTAAGTCTCCAATAGTGCAACTATTGTCCTCATCGTGTGCTAGAAACTTCTTCGACTTCTTGACGAATTTGCCATAAATCGGGTGACGCAAGCGTCTTTCCACACTTACAGTGATTGTCTTTTGCATTTTATTGCTGGTGACAACCCCAACTCTTTGCTTTCTGAGCTTTCTCTCGATCATGATTCTACTCTAGAATGTGATTACTATTTATTTTGCTCTCCGTCTTGCGCGCTTCCGACTGCGACCTGCGATCGTCTGCACTGACATGACATTGATTTCACGCTTACGCATTTCAGTTTTCAATCTGGCAATATCCCTGCGGATATCCCTTAGTCCGATCGGATTTTCCAATCCTTTGATGACGTGATCAAACTTCAGACGCTGATACTGAGTCAATGTCCCGTCCAGTTCTGTCTGCAAGTCTGTGTCAGACATTTCCTGCAACTGCTTGTATTTCTCTGATGCCATGATCAACTAACTATTATATACGATATCAAACTTCCTGATGATCCGGACGTACGATCAATTTCGTTCTGACCGGGAGTTTTTGGGCAGCGAGCAGCAGCGATTCCTCGGCTACAGCTTTCGTCACACCATCCAATTCAAACATGATTCTGCCTGGCTCTACAATAGCAACCCAGTGGTCCACCGGTCCTTTGCCCTTTCCCATCCGTACTTCCTGTGGTTTCCTTGTGATAGGCTTGTCCGGGAAGATCCGGATCCAAACCATCCCTTCTCTTTTCATACTTCTGGTCATGGCCACCCGTGCTGCCTCGATCTGGCGGCTCGTAATACGACCGGCATCCAATGACTTCAGGCCATAAGAACCAAAAGCAATCGTACTTCCTTTGGTCGTGATACTTGCAATCCGACCTTTTTGCTGCTTCCGGAATTTTGTGCGCTTCGGCTGTAACATGACTTAATCTTCTATTGAAATATTTCTAAACTCTTTTCCACCATTCCCTGCTACCTTCTGAAAAAAGTGGGGCGAAGGTAAGGAACGTTTCTATCAACGGCGACCACCGCCACTACCACCACCACGTTTACGTCCACCTGTCGGAGCCGGAGTCGGTGCTGCACCTTTCTCCTTCTTGGCAAGACCTGCATTCAATGACAACGGACGTTTCGTGAGAACTTCACCTTTACAAATCCAACACTTAATCCCAATTTTTCCATACACAGTTTGTGCTTCCTTCAGAGAGTAATCGATATCTGCCCTAAACGTATGCAATGGTGTACGACCTTCCTTGAACTCTTCACGACGCGCCATTTCCGCTCCATTGAGTCGACCAGAGATCCGCACTTTGATTCCTTCAGCTCCTGCACGCATCGTAGACTGCATTGCCATCTTTATCGCACGGCGATAGTTTACTCTTGATTCGATCTGTCTTGCTACAGAATCAGCAACAATCGCTGCATCGAGTTCTGGTTTACGGATCTCGATGATATTTATCTGGACATCGGTATTCGTCAGTTTACGCAACTCTTCACGAATCTTGTCCACCTCCTGTCCTCCTTTACCAATGATAATACCAGGTCTTGAGGTATGGATAGTGATCGTAATCCGTTTGAGGGTACGCTCGATCACAATCTTTGCAATACCACCTTTTTGGATACGCGCGTAAGTGTAGGTCCGAATGTGTTCGTCTTCGACAACATAACGTGCAAAATCATGACCGCCAAACCAGTTGGACTCCCATCCTCTGATGATGCCCAGGCGATTACCAATTGGATTTGCTTTTTGACCCATAGAAAGGTTACTATTTATCTTATTCTATTCTGAGGAATTATTCTTCTTCATCTTTTTCAAAACGACTCTTGATGGCATCTGAAAGCGGAATCTGATTTTCGACAATCACGGTAAGGTGATTCGACCGTTTCCGGATACGATGTGCGCGACCATGAGGTGCAGGTCTGAAGCGTTTTAAAACAGGACCATCTCCTGCGAAAACCTCTTTGATAATAAGCCCGTAATCATCCGCATTGCCAGCATTCTCGATTTTGGTTTCCCAATTCGCAATTGCACTCAGCACTGTTTTTTCTGCCCATGTTGCTGCTTCCCGTTTGGTAAAGCGCAGGATGTTTAGCGCATCGTCTACCTGCTTCCCACGAATGAGATCAATGACGATCCGCATTTTTCGAGCGCTCAGAGGGCAACCATTTAATTTCGCTACAGCTTCCATTTGTAGTTCTTTAATCCAATTTGTTAGGACTCCGGTTTTATTACCTGTTTCCGGAGTGGCCTTTAAATACACGCGTCGGTGCAAACTCTCCAAGCTTGTGACCAACCATATTTTCAGTGACAAATACAGGCACGAACGTTTTGCCGTTGTGGACAGCGATCGTCTGACCGACCATATCTGGTACGATCATCGAAGCTCTTGACCATGTCTTTATCACAGACTTTTTCTTTGAAGCTTGTGCATCGAGCACTTTCTTCATCAGTTTGTGAAAGACATAGGGGCCTTTTTTTACTGATCTAGCCATGATTTGTTATTACTTATTCTTTGATTTTCTACGAGAGATAATAAGAGAAGAAGAAGCTTTATTGACTTTCCGCGTCTTCTGACCTTTTGCCATAATACCTGTACGTGATCTTGGATGTCCGCCGGAAGCTTTTCCTTCACCACCACCCATTGGGTGATCGACAGGATTCATCGCCACACCTCTTACACGAGGCCTGCGGCCAACCCAGCGTTTGCGACCTGCTTTTCCAAATACTTCCAGAGCATGATCTGCATTGGATGTAGCGCCGATCGTCGCTTTGCAAGTGAGCAGAATTCTGCGCACTTCACCAGAAGGCATTTTTACAATTGCATATTTATCCTCGCGTCCCATGAGAATACCATTCACACCTGCACTACGAGCCATTGCACCACCTGCACCCGGATGCAATTCGATATTATGAATTGTGGATCCAAGTGGGATTTCACGGAGCACCAATGCATTTCCTGTATCAGGAGGTGCACCAGCGCCAGAGACAACCTTCATGTCAACAACTAATCCACGCGGAGCAAGGATGTATCTCTTCTCACCATCAGGATAAAATATCAATGCAATAAATGCCGAGCGATTCGGATCGTACTCAATCGTCTTCACCACACCGATGATTCCATCTTTATCACGCTTGAAATCGATCTGGCGATAGCGACGCTTATGTCCACCACCTTTTTGCCTGACCGTCATTTTTCCAGTGTGATTCCGTCCGCCTGTTTTACTTAACGGGCCGAGTAGACTACGCTCAGGTGTATCTGTCGTGATCTCCTCATAGGAATTGTCTACGCGAAAACGCGTGCCTGGAGTTATCGGATTGAATTTTTTTACTGCCATCTCTTATACATTAAATAGCCAAGTATCCTTTCTTTTTATGTTGGATCAGATATCTGCAAAGAAGTCAATCTTCTCACCTTCTGTCAGTGTGACGATTGCTTTTTTGAAAGCAGCCTTGCTTCCGCGTTGAACACCGGTCTTTGTAAAGCGGCTTCTTACTTTACCAGGCACGATCATGGTATTGACATCGCGTACCGTGACATTGTAAAGCTTCTCTACAGCTTTCCGGATTTCAATTTTGTTTGCTTTTTTGTCAACGACAAAACTGTACTGCCCGCGTTTTTCGGTGAGCATCTCAGCTTTCTCGGTGATAATTGGCTTCAATAATATCTGACGTGTCATCTCAATTTTAAATTATCGATGAATCAATTATGCAACTCCTGAATCACTTTCAGAGCGCTTTCTGAAACAATTAATCTCCCTGCCCGCATGATCTCATACGGATTAGCATCCCGTGCATGAATCACCCTGGAGTCAGGAACATTCCGTGAAGACAGGTATAGATTCTTGTCGTATTCTCCAGTGAGAAACAATGTTTTTGTGCCTTGCAGATTCAGATTCTTCAACACATTTGCGTATTCCTGTGTCTTCGGTTGATCAAGTGTAAAGTCTTCGAGTATCACCACATTTCCGCCAATAGCCTTCACAGACAGAGCGGACTTCCTTGCGAGATCCTTGACTTTCTTATTGAGTTTCTGTGTGTAGTCGCGCGGTTTTGGACCAAATGCACGTCCCCCACCTTTGAACATAATGTTCTTCGCAGAACCCGCACGTGCACCACCAGTACCTTTTTGCTTCTTGATTTTCTTTGTAGATCTGGCTACTTCTCCACGTTCCTTGGTCTTTGATGTACCCTGGCGTTGATTGGCCAGATATGTTTTCGTAGCGAGATACAGGACATGCTCATTCGGTGTGATCCCGAAAATCTCAGCAGGCAACTCGACAGAGCGCCCTGTTTTCTTTCCCTGGATATTTAAAACTTCGAGAGTCATGATCCTGAATTATTTTTCAATGATGACGATAGCGCCTTTGTGACCTGGAATAGCTCCTCTAATAACCATGATATGCTGTTCCGGAAATATTTTGAGCACTTTAAGGTTCTTGATTTTCACTCTGCGATTCCCGTCCTGTCCGGCCATACGGAGACCTTTCACAACACGTGATGGAAACGATGATGCACCAATAGACCCTGGGGCACGCAGTCTGTTGTGTTGTCCATGCGTAGTACCGCCCACACCGCCGAATCCATGTCTGGTGACAACGCCCTGGAATCCTTTTCCTTTTGAAAAGCCTATTGCAGAGACGGTATCACCTTCTTTGAATACGTCATTGACAGAGACAAGATCTCCGAGGCCTTTGCTAAGAGGGGAGTTACGAAACTCCATCACCTTATGCTTCGGGGTAGTCTTTGCTTTGTCGAAGTGGCCTGTCAAAGCCTGCGTGGTGTTCTTTGGTTTTTTATCACCAAAACCCAACTGGAGAGCACTATAGCCATCCGAGTCCTCAGTTTTGACCTGAGTAACCACGTTAGGGCCTGCCTGAATTACAGTGCAAGCAACATTCCGACCTGCATCATCGAAGATGCTGGTCATTCCAATTTTTTTTCCAATCAGTCCGTTCACAGCGACTTGGTTTATTCTCCCGTCAATTCGCGGGAGCAAATCAATAATGAAACACAATAAAACATACTAATCCTACCTGGATCGCCGACTACTGCTCTATAAATAATAAATAAAGCCTCGCCTTTCGATCTTAAGTAAGCTTGACCTGGATGTCTACTCCACTAGGGAGTTCCAGCCTGGAGAGTGCGTCCACCGTCTTTTGGGTAGGAGTGTAAATCTCGATCAAGCGTTTGTGCGTACGCAACTGAAACTGCTCACGAGCTTTCTTATTTACATGCGGAGAACGCAGAACTGTAAATATTTCCTTCTCAGTCGGCAGCGGAATCGGACCCGTCACGACGGCTCCACTGTTGCGCACAGTCTTCACGATTTTTTCCGTCGACTTATCCACAAGATTGTGATCGTACGAGCGGAGTTTAATCCTGATTTTTTGATTCATAGCCTATTCGAATGTTAATTTGAATATCGAATAATTAAATACTAAACTTTGACTTCGCCTTTGGCTTTTTCAATAACCTCAGTTGCAATATTCTTTGGCACCTGAGAGTAATGTGAAAATTCCATGGTAGAAGATGCGCGACCACTTGTGATCGTACGCAATTGAGTCACATAACCAAACATTTCTGACAACGGTACTTCTGCCTGTACTGCAACTGCACCGCCGATACGACCTTCCTGACTCTTGGGCATCCCACGTCTGCGGTTGAGGTCACCGATGACATTACCTACAAATTCTTCAGGAGTAACGACTTCGAGTTTCATGATTGGCTCCAGGATAACAGGTCCAGCTTTAGGTGCAGAAGCTCTGAAACCTTCCTTTGCACACAATTCAAACGCAATCTGCTTTGAGTCTACTGCGTGTATCTGACCATCATACACCCTCACCTTCATACTATCCATCGTGTATCCTGCAAGCACTCCATTGTCCATCATTGCATTAAAGCCCTTTGTAATCGGACTCATAAACTCCTTGGGTATCGAACCCCCGTGAATTCCATTGATAAACTGTAATCTTACTTTTCCTGATTTGAATTCATCACTCTGCAGGAATTCTTCGTCAGCCGGACCCATCTCAAATGACATCTGGGCAAACAGACCAGAACCTCCGGTTTGTTTTTTCAGACGCTCAGTATGATCAATCGTTTTTGTAAGGGCTTCTTTATAATTTACCTGCGGTGCACCTTGATTGCACTCAACCTTGAATTCTCTGCGAAGTCTGTCCACGATGATTTCGAGATGCAATTCACCCATACCAGAAATGATCGTCTGGTTTGTATCATCATCGTATTTCACGCGGAAGGTTGGATCTTCTTCAGCGAGTTTGGCAAGAGCCATACCGAGTTTGTCAAGATCCTTTTGTGATTTTGGCTCTACGGCAATCCCGATCACAGGATCAGGGAAGGTGATATTTTCAAGAATGATCGGTTTGTTGACATCGCAAAGTGTATCACCTGTACGAATATCTTTGAACCCTACTCCTGCTGCGATATCACCAGCATAAACTGTATCAATTGGATTCTGCTTATTCGCGTGCATCTGATATACACGGGAGATCCGCTCCTTATTTCCACTGCGTGTGTTGAGTACATAAGAGCCTGCATCGAGTTTACCTGAGTATACCCGGAAGAATGCAAGACGTCCTACATAAGGATCCGTGGCAATTTTGAATGCCAGGGCAGCAAAAGGCTCATCATCTGAGGGTTTGCGGGAAACCATCTCATCCGTGTCAGGATTGATACCCTCTACTGCTTCTTTATCCAAAGGCGAAGGCAAGAATGCACAAACTGCATCAAGCAATGCTTGTACTCCCTTATTCTTGAAAGAACTGCCGCACATCATAGGTACGATAGTCATATCAATTGTCGCCGCACGGATCGCGGCACGAATTTCTTCAGGTGAGATAGAATCCGGAGCGTCGAAAAACTTCTCCATGAGGCTCTCATCATATGAGGCAACCGCTTCCAGGAGTTTTGCTTTTTGCTCAGCAACGGTTTCTTTCAGATCGTCAGGAATCGGAATGACTTCAAATGTCCATCCCTGGTCATCATCACTCCAGACAATGGCTTCGTTTGTAATGAGATCAACGATACCGCGGAATTTTTCCTCAGCACCAATTGGTACCTGGATCGGCACTGCTGTTGCACCTAATTTGGCGCGCACATCCTCCACCACATTCATGAAATCGGCACCAGAACGGTCCATCTTGTTGACGAATCCAATTCTTGGTACACGGTAGCGATTTGCCTGCCGCCAAACTGTTTCACTCTGAGGCTCAACACCGGAGACGGCGCAAAACAATGCAACGGTGCCATCCAACACTCTGAGAGAACGTTCTACTTCAACAGTGAAGTCAACGTGCCCGGGAGTATCTATAATATTGATTGAGAAATCTTTCTCATTCCACTTCCATTCAACTTTAGTAGCGGCCGATGTAATGGTAATACCACGCTCTTGTTCCTGCTCCATCCAATCCATGGTAGCAGCACCTTCATGTACCTCGCCAATCTTATGAGAAATACCGGTATAGTAAAGAATACGCTCAGTCGTCGTAGTCTTTCCAGCATCGATGTGTGCTGCGATACCAATGTTTCTTGTATATGCGAGGTCCTTTGCCATGATTCTCTATTAGCGCATTCTAAAATGTGCGAATGCTCTATTTGCTTCAGCCATTCTGTGAGTTTCTTCTTTACGCCGTACAGCAGCTCCTTCACCTTTTGCAGCGGCAATCAGTTCGTTGGCAAGCTTATCAGCCATACCTTTTCCTGAACGTTCGCGGGCGAATCGAATGAGCCATTTCATACCGATGGAAATCTTACGCTTTGGGTGGATCTCTGTGGGGATCTGAAATGTTGCCCCACCGATACGACGACTTCTAACTTCCAAAGAAGGCGTTGTATTATCCAATGCACGCTTCCAGGTGTCATGCGGATCCTGCCCTGCACGTTCCTGGATTAAATCCATCGCATCATAGAAGATGTTGAAGGTCACACTCTTCTTTCCTTCCCATTGCATATTGTTCACAAAACGTGTCACCATCGGATCGCTGTAACGCGGATCTGGCGCCAGGTGTCTTGCTTTTGGTTTTCTCTTACGCATGCTGCGAGCAGTATTATCAGTTTCTCAGTACTATTTCTTCGGTCTCTTTGTTCCGTATTTGGAGCGACTCTTGAGGCGATTGTTTACACCAGCCGTATCAAGAGCTCCCCGAACGATGGTATAACGTACCCCTGGAAGATCTTTTACCCGGCCACCGCGAATCAGTACGATCGAGTGCTCCTGCAGGTTATGTCCTTCTCCGGGGATATAAGAAATCACTTCGACGCCATTTGTCAGACGAACCTTAGCTACTTTGCGTAATGCAGAGTTCGGTTTTTTGGGAGTCGTGGTATAAACACGAGTGCAAACGCCGCGTTTTTGAGGACTTCCGGCCAAAGCACGTGTCTTACTCTTGTAGACTACCTTTTTCCGCCCTTTGCGTACGAGCTGGTTAATCGTTGGCATACCTTGCTGATTATCTTTGTTTTAGACGACTTTTCAAATAGATTATAGATTCGCTCCGTCAAAAGCGGATGCAAAAGTAAACTTTTCCCTCAATTAAAATGCAGAATCAATAAGGTATGCATCAAAAAATATCAACAAACGAAAAGCCGATCGTCATACGGCAGGGCACGGACACAGATCTGGCGGCTATTCTGATCCTGGTTCGCGAGCTCGCAGAGTACGAAAAAGCGCCTGAGAAGGTGACAGCGACCCTGGGCACGTACCGGGATGCCTTTGCCCACGGCTACTTCGAGGCGATTGTTGCAGAACAAGATGGCCTGATCATTGGTACCACTATATATTACAAGGTATTCTCAACCTGGCGAGGCCGGATGATGTATCTGGAGGATTTTGTAGTGAGTAAGGAATACCGACGTTCGGGTGTTGGTAAACTTCTCTTCGAGGCCTTTCTGGAAAAAGCAAAGGAGGCCGGGTCAATTCTTTGCAAATGGCAGGTCCTGCGCTGGAATGAGCTTGCAATCAATTTTTACAAGAAATATGACACGGTTTTCGATGATGAATGGGTGGATGTGAAGATGTATTTCTAAGTGGCTGCTAAGTAGCAGTTAAGTGGCTTGTAAGTGGCTGTAAGTGGCTTGTAAGTGGGCTTGTACGGGGTGAAGGGATAAACCTCGTGGCATTGCCTTCGCGAAGCCGCTACGGCGAAGCAAGGCGTCATTAAGACCCACGCGCTTATTGGCGTGAGCGCTTCACCTCGCTTAAGCTTCGGCGGCAGGTCTTTACTACCTGCAGATCATCTCCGGAGATAAGGTGTCAACAGGGGAAATTTATCAAGCTATAGTCTATGAGAGATAAACCTGAACTTATTTTATCATGCAGGTCTGTTGGCGATCCCGTGGATAAAATCCCTGAGCACAACTAACTGTTCTCCGGAGGCGGTGAGCTGATCGAGGCCGTCCATCGCTGTCTTGTAGTAATGTACTCCGAGATTCTCCGCGCGCGCCTTGATATTAAGTTTATCGAAAAGCTTGAGTACCTGCTGGATCTTGACTTCCGGATTTCCGCCATCTCTGTTATAGAGTTCGGTGAGGCTGTTTCTTCCAACGGGAGTCGATGATTCCAGGGCGAGTGCGTAGAGGATGCTTTTCTTTTTTTGTACGATATCTCCACCACGACGTTTGCCCACAAGTTCTTCATCACCATAGGCGTCGAGAATATCATCCTGTATTTGAAATGCTTTGCCAAGATTGATCCCGATGTCATGCAGAGATTCTGTTTCTGCAGGAGTTGCATCAGCGAGAGTAGCTCCAACATACATTGCACAGCCGAGCAATGCTGCGGTCTTTTTTTCTACCATGAGCAGATAGTCGTTTACATGAATATCGTTGCGGGCTTCAAAATCCATATCGAGCTGTTGTCCCTCACAGATTTGAACTGCGGTATCGCTGAATTCGCCGATGACCTTGTATACATTCTGACCTGCACAAGCAGAAAGCAAGAGATCGAAACTTCGGATCAACATGAGATCGCCTGCAAGGATCGCCGGATTTGTTCCAAACTTTGCATGCACTGATTTCTTTCCACGTCTTAAAGGTGCAGCATCCATAATATCATCATGGATCAGAGTAAAGTTGTGGAAGTACTCGAGCGCCAAAGCTGCGGGAAGTGCTTTTGAATAGTCGTCCTTATACAAGCAATATGACATGAGCAACATGACAGGCCGTATCCGTTTGCCAGGCTGCTTGATGGCATACTCAACTGGTTCATAAAGTGACTGTGGAGCGTTTCGTACAGGAAACTGAGCAAGGAATTCTTCGAATGCTGACTTGAGCGTGGTCGCGGAATGCATGGTATAAAGAAAAGGAAAAGAAAATTCTTGATTGTTGATTGTCGATTGTCAGAAAAGAAATTCTCGATTCTTGATTGTCGAATTCTCTGAAAAGAAATTCCTGCCGGGCAGGCAAGGCTCGATTATTGATTGTCAATTCTCTGAAAAGCAAATTCGCGATTTGGGACAATCGCTCAAAATAACTGAGGCCATCCCTAGGGACAGCCTCAGTTCATTCAATACGTTCTTTTAGAACCCTCCCCGACCCTCCCTTTACAAAGGGAGGGAGGAGGTTAATCCTTTATTCTACTAGAATCCCTGTGCATATCCAATCGCCGCAAATGGCGCTAAGATCACAAGGTCTGTGTTGTTTACCAGTCCGTCCATGTTCACATCGAACTCAAGATACTGGCCAGAATATCCTATCGCTGCTTTCGGCGCAAGAAGCACAAGATCCGTATTGTTTACAATTCCGTCCGAATTTACATCTCCCTTGATCATTGCCCACATCCCAGCACCTACTTCTATCAGGCCTGTATTCCCCAATGTGAAGTCAAGACTACCAAACGAACCACTCAGATCTACCGGTGCATCTGATAATACATCAAGGTGGTTGCGATGACAGATCACCACATAGTATTGATCCGGTGTAGCTGTAAACATCAATGGCGATACTCCATCCAGATCCACGATGTCTCCATCTGAGGTTACAAGCGCACTGCGTTTTCCTATCGGCTCCATCGTCATCACATCACGCAACTCTACCAACACCCAGTCCACGATGTTCTCAGGGAATACTGCTACTGCTTCTGGTCCAGGATAGTTCGACGGATCAGCCCAGTATGGCTGATCTTCCGGCAACAGGTTATTGATCAACGTGTACATATCTGGTGCTCCTGTCGTCATCGATCCGCCAAGGATCACTTTCGCTGATAACTGTATCGGTGGTCCGAGACGTGTGATAAACTGTACGCATAGTGCAACGTTTCCACATTCATCTGTCGCCTGGTAGATCCTCCGGATTTCTTCATCGCATCCAAAGCCGGTCACAATGTCCTCAACCCATATCACATCGATGTCTGCCGGTGCACTACAATTGTCGGTCGCAACAACAGCAGCAGGATCTGGTGCAGGTACCGGAGCTCCACATGGAAGTGCGATATCTGCAGGACACATGATGTCTGGCTGCAATCCATCCGTCTGCAATGTCAGTATCTGTACACATGCATCCTCGTTCACATTTCCACACAGATCTTCAGCACTATACGTACGCACAATCTGTGTGACACAGTCATCCATCACGATTGTCGTATCCCTACAGCTTAATATCGCTTCATTGCATACATCTGTAGCCATCGCGTCTTCTGCTTCACATGGTGCATATACATAACACAGACTTCCTATTCCTCCACTTGTAGGTATCGCTGTACCATAGTACAACTTCATCGTCTTCACCCCTGCCTTCTTCAGCACCACTTCCTCCATGCTATTATCATTTCCATCTCCGAGGAAGCCTGTAGTGTAGATCAGCGCACCATCTTCATCATACAGGAAGATTCCTGCTCCCGACATGATCTGTGCGATCTCAAAGTCCATCACTACCACATTCTCCATAAATACCGGAGAACTAAATGTGAAGATCAGCGAATCACTCAGGAAGTGGTCATCAGGATATGGTGAACCTGGTTGTTGTATAATCACAATGTTCCCCAATGGTCTGTTGTTCGATGCTTCATACCCATCCGGATCATCACTGTTTTCTCCAGGTCCTCCATATAGTACATTCGGCGTACCCAGATCCAGATCATCAGGATGTGGTGTGTCCGTATTGAACAAGCCGGCATCCTGTTGCACTCCTCCCTTACTATATGCTGTGATATCTATCGTAATTGGGCCCTGGATAATCTGCGGTATCAGAACCGAATCTTCTCCAACAAGGATCTCATCGAACGTCAGACACGTCTCATCAAAGCAGCCCAATACGACATTCGCCGGACATGACACTTCCGGTGGTGTCGTGTCTTGAACTGTGATCACTTGTGTGCAACTTGATGCATTGCCGCATTCATCCACTGCCCGATACGTCCGGATGATCGTATAGCTACAACTTCCTGCTGTCGTTTCTTCACTCACGATTGTCACCAGGGCTTCACTGCATATATCTGTCGCTGTTGCATTGCCTGCTCCTGTCACTTCCTCTCCGCACTCTACTGTGATATCTCCAGGACATGAGATCTCTGGTGGCGTCGTATCTATTATGAGAATCTCCTGTACGCAACTCGAAACATTCCCACATGCATCCTCTGCATAGTGCGTGCGCAGAATCAACCATGCACACACTCCGCCCTGATCAAAATCAGTAGCTGGTGCATCTACATACGTCACA
>JANNQA010000070.1:0-2212 GCA_031400515.1 Bacteroidota bacterium | reverse complement strand
TATGGATGGACATTCTCCTGATCGTTGTATTAGTCTTGTTTTCATTCGTGCAATCCAAGATCGTACACTACTCATCACTCTGCTATTTCCCAATTACATTTCTTGCCACATTATATGTCCAACAATTAATACTGCAGGGGAAAGGGATCGGCCAATGGCAAAAGATTGGAATAGCTGTGATCGGTATAATTTATGTTGTTGCAGGAATAGCGCTTGTTTATTTTGGAATGCATCCTGAAGAGATTGCAAAGTTGATTCCATTGGATCAAAATGCGCAGGCAAGTCTTAGTCTTGACACTTCGTGGGAATGGCGGCACGTGCTTCCTGTCTGTTTTTTACTTGTCGCGATAGCAACTGTATTATTTATGCGACCAACGTCAATTTTGAAACAAGTCAAAGTGCTATACATCTCCATTGCAGCATTTGTGTATACCGGCACTGCCTTCTGGGTTGGTAAAGTTCAACAATACACACAAGGACCAGCAACTGAGTTTTTTAAATCACTCTCGGGTAAAGATGTCTATGTCATACCATGGGGGCACAAAAGCTATTCGCAATATTGGGATTTCAGAAAGCCGATGCCAGAAGATTTCATTGCATCGAAAACTTCGGGTCAAATAAGCTCATTCGCTAAGTATTCCGATCCTGATTTTCTGCTCACCTCTCCTGACGTAGGAAAAGATGTCTATATCATCATCAAAGTTTCAAAGGCTGAGGAATTTCAGGCACAATATCCGGAGGCGAAGAGGATAGGGGGGAAAGGTGGGTTTGTGTTTTTTGTGAAGGAGAAAAGTGGTAATCGGTAAATCTGGTAATCGGGCAAATGGTAATCGTGATCTGTGAATCGGTAATCAGTAATCGGTGATCGGTGAAGTAGGTAAGTGAGCAGTGCGAACTTAGAAAGTACACTTCGCACTTTATACTTACCAACTATACAGATTACTGATTACCGAATACCTGATTTCACCGATTTCCGATCAACAGATTTACTCATCCCGAATGTCTATTTTTGCCCCACTTTCTACAAATACATAAAGAATGAGCAGAATAATCACCCTTCGCGATGCCCTGCGCGAAGCGATGTCGGAGGAAATGAGACGCGATGAGACAGTATTCCTGATGGGAGAGGAGGTCGCTGAATACAACGGCGCTTATAAAGTCAGCAAAGGAATGCTGGATGAGTTCGGTCCCAGGCGTGTCATCGATACTCCTATTGCTGAACTTGGCTTCGCAGGTATCGGTGTCGGTGCTGCCATGAATGGACTACGACCTATCATCGAATTCATGACGTGGAATTTCGCAGTACTCGCTTTTGATCAGATCGTGAACAATGCCGCAAAGACGCTCGCACAAAGCGCGGGTCAATTCAAATGCCCGATTGTATTTCGTGGACCTTCCGGTGCCGCAGGTCAGCTCGCTCAACAACACTCACAGTCCTTCGAAAGCTGGCTCGCAAATTGTCCCGGACTGAAAGTGATCTCATGTATCGATCCCTATGATGCGAAGGGATTGTTGAAATCTGCTATCCGCGATGATGATCCGATCTGTATGATGGAATCCGAGAGTTATTATGGATTGAAAGGTGAAGTACCCGAAGAGGAATATCTGGTACCAATCGGTAAAGCAATCATTCGTCGAGAAGGAACTGATGTCACGATCGTCTCCTTCAATAAAATGATGGAAGTTGTCAAAGAAGCTGCAAAGGAACTTGAGAAAGAAGGTATCTCTGCTGAAGTGATCGATCTGCGTACTATTCGTCCTCTTGATTATGAAACTGTCATCAACTCCGTAAAGAAGACGAATCGTCTTG
Source organism: Bacteroidota bacterium (assembly GCA_031400515.1). Lineage (GTDB taxonomy): Bacteria > Bacteroidota > Bacteroidia > Chitinophagales > Saprospiraceae > DATDQA01. Next base: position 402 of record JANNQA010000070.1, on the reverse strand, counting down.
TGGTAGTCGATGAGTCCTGGCCCTTTGCCGGTATTTCATCTGAAGTTGGATTTCAGGTACAGCGTTATGCCTTTGACTATCTCGATGCTCCTGTGATCAGAGTCAATGCAGCGGACACCTCTCTTGGATATGCACCTACGCTTGTCGAAGAGTACATGCCGAATGTGAAGAAGGTGATTGCGGCTGTGAAGCAGGTTTCTTATTCCACGCCTTAAAAGGCGTGGAAATTCAGGCGGTGGAAATTCAGGCGGTGGAAATTCATCTAATGAGTATGGAGGGAATTTCCGCGTAACCACGTAACCCGAACCTCGTACCTCATTTTACGCGCGCCCCTTCAAACTATTCTTTGCAGATTCATTCTTCGCGTTGCGGGACTTCTGTTCTGCAAGTTTATATGCCTGA
>JANNQA010000058.1:0-30994 GCA_031400515.1 Bacteroidota bacterium | reverse complement strand
TACCTCGTACCCCGTACCCCATTTTTAACAGATTACGATTTTTTTATATATTTGACCCTTTGAAGCGGATGCCAATTTTGTGTCGCGGATACTTTGTATTTGAATATTGGCGTTTAGGCTAACGTTTAATCACATCATTTTCAAAAGCTAACGAATGACCTGGAGTACTTTTTTGCTATTTCAAGACCCTGTGACTCAGCCCTTAGGTGAAGTAACGGGAACTGGCCAACAGAACCTGATTGACATCATCGTATCTGGAGGACCGATCGGCGTGATAATCGTCGGACTACAGATCCTGATGTCTATCCTGGGATTGTACATCCTTATTGAACGCTATCTGACGATTACCCGGGCGGCGAAAATAGATCAGTCATTCATCAATAATATCCGGAATAGCGTCCAGTCGGGTAATATCGAAGGAGCGAAAATGCTTTGCAGGAACAACGATCATCCTGTTGCCAGAATGGTTGAAAAAGGCCTGATGCGTATTGGTAAGCCATTGGATGATATTAGTTCAGCGATTGATAATGTCGGAAACCTTGAAATCTTCAAACTGGAGAAGAATCTATCAACCCTTGCGAGTATCGCTGGTGCCGCACCAATGTTGGGCTTTCTCGGTACTGTGACCGGGATGATCATTGCTTTTTACCAGATGGCAAGTCATCAGAGTGTAACACCCGAACTTCTGGCTGGTGGTATCTATCAGGCACTCCTTACTACAGCATTTGGTCTTGCGGTAGGTATTCTTGCGTTTATCGGATATAATTTTCTAGTGACCAAGGTAGATCATGTGGTGAATAACATGGAGCGAACGACAATGGATTTTATTGATTTATTGCAGGAACCAGTTAAGCACTAGAGAAGGCTTGCCCGAATCCGACCTAGTCGGAGGCGGGTGAGATGGTGAGAAGGTGAGAGAAGACAAACACAAGTGCAAGCGCAAGTGCAAATGAAACAGAAAGCAACTTAGAGACAACTTAACACCAACTTAGAAACAACTTAGCAAATAGCGAATAGCAAAAAGCCAACGGCTTCCATAGAATGGCCTTAATCAGAAGAAATAAAGTCAGTGCAGAATTCAGTATGGCGTCTTTGACAGACATCATCTTTCTGTTATTGATCTTCTTTATGCTCACAGCCGCATTTGTGCAAATCAAGCATGTAGATCTTCCTGTGTCTGACTCAAAAACAGTCGCATCGACAGAGATTGCAGTGACTTTGGAACGGGCCGGAGCCTTTTATTTGAATGGCACTGAGATTCCATCACCAGCGCTTGACAATGCTGTACGGGATGCGGTGATGAAATCGGAAAATCGTGAGGAGACTACTATCACAATCATTGCGGAGACTGGAGTTCCATTTGAGAATGTTGCTCGGCTTATGCGCCTTGCTAGCGAGCTCAGGACAAAAGCGATTCTGGCAACACAACCAAGAAAAGACTGATATGGCACTCAATAGAAAAAGTAAAGTCAGTGCAGAATTCAGTATGGCGTCTCTGACAGACATCATTTTTCTGCTCCTGATCTTTTTTATGCTTTCGTCAAGTCTGGTAGCGCCAAATGCATTGAATCTGAAACTCCCTGGCAGGTCTAAATCACCAATGACGAAGACGGATCAATTGCCTGATGTACGTGTGAACGCAGCCGGCACGTATGCGTTCAATGGACGTAACGTAAGCCCGGAGCAAATTGATAAGGAATTGCGCACAATATCCAGGAGATCAAACACAAGCTTTACGATTTCTCCGGAGAAAAAAGCGCCTGTCGAGAAAGTTGTCTTCGTCATGGATCTCGCAATGCGGTACAATCTGAATGCTGTATTACTTCCTGAGGAGTAATGTAAAACCGTTTGGATGGAAAGCAAAACACTCATATTATCTGGAGAGAAGAATAAGCGCAAAGGCTGGATCGGGAGTCTTTTGATACACGCGTTGATGGTATTATTACTTATCCTTCCTTTGCTTCAATTTCCAATTCCTCCTCCAGGCCAGGCAGGTATCCTTGTGAGTTTAGGCGTACCAGATCAGGGAGAAGGCGACGATATGCCTGAAACTCAAAACATCGAAAAGGTTGAACCGAAGCCTGCTTCAGAACCAGTAAAGGCAGTTGTGCCTGTTCAAGTGAAGAAAGAAACACCTGCAGAGCGTAAAGTCCTCACAACAGAAGATCCTCAGGCGATCGCAATTAAAAAAGCAAAGGAAGCCGAAACGAAGAGACAGCAAGAGGAGGCAGTGCGCAAACAAAAAGCTGAGGCAGAAGCGAAACGTAAAGCAGACGAAGAAGCACGTCAGAAAGCCGAAGCAGAAGCAAAAAAGAAAGCAGACTACCAGCAGAGTAAAAAGCAATATGGCACATTACTCAGCGGAAGTGGAAAGGGCGAAACAGGTACACCAGGAAATCAAGGAAGTACTGACGGCGATCCAAGAGCAACAAATCTCAAAGGTGTAAGTACCGGTTCCGGTATGGTTGGTGGAGGTCTTGGAAGTCGCGGGGTGAGTTACGAACCTAAGATTTCTGACAATTCTCAAAAGGTTGGCAAGGTCGTCGTGAGTGTCTGTGTTGACAAATCAGGCAAAGTCATCAGCGCAGAGTATACTCAAAAAGGCTCCACCACAACTGACTCTGATCTCCGTGAACTGGCAGAACGCAGTGCGCGAAAATTTATCTTCACAGCGAGTAGTATTGAAAAACAGTGTGGGACGATCACTGTGGATTTCAAAGTACGCTAGTTACTTACCTTCTTCATCAACTCTTCTTTACTTATTGCAATCACTTTCCCAACGGCTACATCGTTCCTATAACTCACGACCCTGAACAAATCCACATCTTCCGGAACCACGATCGGTTCTCTGTATTTAGAACAATATGGTGTCGGCCATGCATTATCCAATGTATAGAACACATCAAGCCCAGCTACTTCAGTAGTCAGATCAATCACGAGATTCCCTGCCTTGTTTTTTGTCACCTTGATGATAGGATCATACATACTGGTGGAATAATGCGTCTGTGCATGATCAAAACGGACAAAATGATCTTCTACGCGCTCCACAAAATCACTCCAGTCTTTCTGCTCTTTCTTTGACCACAGGGTTTCCGAAATCGCAAAAGAACGGGGCCAGGTCATGTATTCAGCCTGTGGTTCAGTTGGGACCTGTTCGGTCCAGAGATTTCCCTGTCCTCCGAGCACATATGCTTCATCTATTCCGGGAGCAATGACATCGAATGCATATACTTCGTTCAACCTTGCATTGTTGTAGATCGGTGTTTCTATAGATTTCTCACCCTGATTCATATCGAGATAATATACAGGATTCGGACTCATCACAACTGGCAGCTTCTTATGACTTGCTTCAATACCTCCTTTCACGCCACGCCAGCTCATCACAGCAGCACCTTCCACGGTACCTCCTTCGAGGATTTCATCCCAACCAATCATTTTCTTTCCCTTACTATTGATAATCGTGTTCATCCGGTTATTGAAATAGGCTTGCAATTCATGACCGTCTTTGATGTTTTGTGATTTCATGAACGCCTGTACTTTGTTGTCACGTTCCCAATACCCTTTGTAACATTCATCGCCACCCATGTGTATGTACTCGAATGGAAACAACCCGGCAATCTCACCGAAGACTTTGTCGAGGAAGACATAGACATTTTCATCTGTCGGATTCAACGTGTTGTCAATGTGCATTGTGAATGTCCCATCGCCATGCCATGTTGAGAAGGATGTGCCGGGATTCACCTGAATGTTCTTGTCCTGAGTAACACACAGTTCCGGATAGGCCGCCAGGGCCGCCATGCTGTGCCCCGGTACATCCACTTCAGGAAGGATTTCGATAAAACGATCCTTCGCATACTGCACGACTTCGCGGATATCGTCCTGTGTGTAGAAACCTCCATAAGTTGCCTTTTCTCCGGGTTTAGGTGGTGTATTGCTATTGTATGTCCCGGTACGTGGCACACGCCATGCACCTACTTCTGTGAGCTTAGGGTAACTCTTGATTTCCACACGCCATCCATTATCATCCGTAAGATGCCAATGAAAGCGATTGAATTTATAGCGCGCGATTTGATCGATGTACTCCATCACAAATTCTTTCGGAAAGAAATGCCTGCTCACATCCAGCATAATACCTCGCCACGGAAAACGTGGATGGTCCGTGATCGTCACGGAGGGAATATTCCAAGTCACATTAGAAACCAGAGAATTGCTTTCGATTTCATCAGGCATAAGTTGCAGCAACGTCTGGATACCATAGAAATGACCTGCCGGGGAATTTGCGCGTATGATCACAGAACCCGGGGCGGTATTCAGGTGATATCCTTCATCGCCAATTACCTCATCACGAGTGCTGTTCAAGGAAAGCTGAATGGTGCCATTCCCGGCTATCGCTAAGTTGTAACCGGTCGCAGCTTTGACTCTCGCACTAAAATACTCAGCGACTTTTCGGATTTCCGTATTACCTGCAGGCACACCAATGACAGAATTTGGAGTCAGCAGAAAGTTTCCACTGCCTTTGGTGAGTTGGACAGGTTTTGGAATGATGGAGATATCCTGACAGAAAAGGTTTATGGATGCAAAAAGGGTAACAACAAACAGGAAGGACTTCATGGCAGTAGATTTCGGCGCAAGATAAGAACTCACTCACGGCCTCCAATCTTCGACGAAGCCTGGCATATAGTGGATTCATGGATACGACTTCTTTTTCTCCTTCTCTATACTTCACAATCCTCTCAATCAAAACCAGTGGCATGGGCTTATCCGTTGGAAATTGCACCGAGCCATTTACGCCTTTGCATTTTGAGCCGCAGCTTGTTTGTGTTTAATTTAATACTTGCATTCTTAAGGGAAGTTTGTTAAAGAAACAGAAAGGTCAATCAAATAACTATTCAAAGGCCAGTGCCATTCTATCCTGCTCAGCCTTTGTTAAACCCACATTATTCGCAACAAGTCTCCATTGGATCACTGAGGAATTAACCTGGGTGATAATCTTTCTTGCGAGTTTATCCGAAACACGAAACTGATTTACAATGCTCAAGGCAAGGTCCAGATCAAGAGAATTATCCTTTTCAGAGATGTTCAGACTCAATCCACTTCCGTATTCATTCGGATTCATGTCATAAGCAGGGGAAAGAGTCCAGCCATTTTCGGTAAGTAAAAATCCGTGGTTGCGGAGATGATCATCCGTATTCTTAATTGAGATATTGAATACTATCCTTTTCCATAGCTCTTCAAGATGCTTGTTTACCTCTGCTCCATTCCTGATGAGGAATTCGGCGATATCAAGATAGCTCACTCCTTCTGTAGATCCATCTCCATCCGAACGACCGAGCATGGTCATGGCAGATGCAAAGTGTACGCGCTTTCTTTTTGTTGTGCGATCAAAGCGTTTCGACAGAAATGTATGATGCTTTCCGCTGATGTTTTTGGCTTGAACATCAGGAACTGTTAACCCTGCCTTCTTTGCAAGGATATGAGCTACCATTTCCCATCCACCAATGTCTTTGTTGTCTTTGATGCTTGGGAATTTTGCAATCCACAGATGTTGCTTCGGATCAAGAACACTTGCTTTTGGCCTGGCTCCTCCAAGAGAGGATCCGGGCGCTAAAAGCATATTGATCCATTTGAGATATTCTTTATCACCGATATCATCTTCTTCAAAATGCTTACTTGCTGCTTCCAATTCCCTCAATGATGTCCATGGTGGAACAGTGAGTTGTGGGTCATCATTCAGAAAGGAACCTTCACCATTCAGTTTGAAACGCAATGCACCCATCCGATGCATGTCATATAGACCAAGGAGAAAGTCCGATTCAAGTAAAGTCTTTGGGGCGCGTTTTTCTTTTCTGGCTATGGCTGCTTCTTTGCGCTCCATAAGTACACGTCCCCATCTATCGGGGCATGAATCCAGGAACATGCCAAAGTTTGGTTTATCATCGCGCGGAAAATACTTTCCAGAATACAATTGTAAATCTGGATCAAGAATCACATGAGATCCGGTGGCGAGCCATTCAGGTGTGTATTCAAAGGAGAACACCTCTTTACCTTTTGTACCGACTGATAAAAGAATTCCCATGTGAACAGGCTCCTTGAACTGTTCCCAATGTGCATAGACCCATATTTCTTTCTTTGCACTCATGGTTTTCTTTTCCGTTTTGGAGCTCTTTCTTTCACGATCAATCCGGCATCCTGCAGTTTTCTTCCCAGTACATCATCTGTAGCGACTTTCAGCAAGTCCTTCTCCAGTCCAAGGACAAAAAGTACCTGGCAATAAATACCCATCGCCACAGCAGGAGATCCTTTCTCTACCTGCCAAAGCGTAGATCGGCTGATATCAGCTCGCTCTGAAACCTGTGTTGCGCTGAGCTTTCGTCGAAGTCTCGCAAGTTTGATATTCTCACCAAGGGCTTGCAAAACCTTGTTAGCCGAGGGCATCAGAGCTATTTTTCTTGAGTTCATAATGTTCTGTATTATGGACAAAAATAGGATAAATGTTCGTATTAGTGAACATTACGTGCAGAAGAGGAAAGGGAGAAAATGGAGGAAGGAGAGGAATTGGGAAAACAATAACGCGATAGGATGGTTTGTATGGTTACTCCATTTTGACACTTTTAGATACACTCTGCAGTCCTTTAGAACTCACCTCAATGCTTATCTCTCCCTTGGTGAATCGTGACCCCATAATCATCATAGCCTTCCCATAAAATAGCTTCACCGTATTCGACTTAAATGCATCAAATGACTGCGGATTCCCATTATCCACCCCGGCGATCGTTCCATCTCCACTGAGTTTGATCTCTATGGTATTATCAGCAAGCGGACAAATGTTACCGTCTTTATCCAGCGCTTCGACGAGAATAAATGCCAGATCTTTTCCAGTTGCCTGAATCGTAGTTCTATCTGGTGTCAGTCTCAGTTGAGTTGGCTTTCCTGCAGTCCTCACAATTTGCTCACCGATCTTTTCACCTTCTCTATAGGCAATTGCTTTGAGTTCCCCGTGTTCGTAGACGACATCATTCCACATGAGTCTGAATCGTTCTATAGATTTCTTTGATTTGGGTTGCTTGCATTTCATCCCAAGTGACATTCCATTGAGAAACAACTCTGCACAGTCACCATTCGTATAGACAAATACAGGAACATTCTGTCCCAATTTGTCCGGCCAGTTCCAATGCGGCAGTATATGAACTGTTGTCTCGTCTGGTTTCCAGTAACTCTTATATAAATAGTATCGATCCTTTGGAATACCGCAGAGATCAACGATCCCAAAATATGAACTACGCGATGCCTCCATATCTGTCATCCCAAGAGCCTTTACTCCACGATTTTCATATGGCGTCGGTTCTCCGATGTAGTCGAATCCAGTCCAGACGAATTCGCCGGCGATATAGGGTTCTTCTTGTTGCCACATAAAATCATCATCGGCGACTTCTGCCCAATCGGGAGCATTCAGATCATAAGAACTCACCTGCAGCGATTTTGTAAAATCCGTTTTCTTTTCAGGTAAAGGCAATTCATAAAAGCCACGCGTACTCAAGGTCGAGGCAGACTCACTGATGATCACAGATTTTGTTGGTTCTAGTTGCCGGGCAAGTGCATAGCGACGTCCGTAGTTCCAGCAATGCACATCATAGTAATCGAAATGACGAAGTTCTGCGCTTCCGTAACTATCACAGACTAGAGTTATCGGCCGGCTGTCATCATATTTCTCGAGATAATTGAGCATGGTACGAAGCTTCTGGAATCCGCCATTCTTATTCCATTGCACATCGCCGATTTCATTACCCACGCTCCAAAGGAATATAGAAGGGTGATTTCTATCGCGCATGACGAAGTTCCTGATGTTGCGATGTGCGAATGCGTCGAAGTCTGTTGTGTCAGTGATATCTGCTTTGCCATCATACTTGTCGAAGATCTCGTTGAACACTAATATTCCCATCTCATCACAGAGATCCAGTAATTCGGGAGCGGGGACATTATGACTTGTTCTCACAGCATTGCATCCCATACTCTTCATGATCTCCAGTTGTCTTTGCATCGCTCTCCTGTTGAAGGCAGTTCCAAGAGGACCGAGGTCGTGATGAAGGTTCACCCCTTTGAGCTGCACGCGACGATCATTGAGATAGAAGCCGTCATTTGCAGTGAAACGGATGGATCTTACTCCGAATGTCGACGTGTACGTATCGATCAGCGTATCATTTTGATAAAGTTCGGTGATCATCGTATAGAGATGCGGGCTATCGATATCCCATTTGCGCGGGTTAGGTATGGTCAGCGTTGTTTCAGTGAGCTGAGATTGCCCGGACCCTGAGCTTGTCGAAGGGTGTATTGTAGATTCTTGTTCTACAACGTTCTTTTTGTCCGAGGTGAGGATGGTATGTTTTATGATTATCGCGGTACCTGAGCTCGGTTTACCCTGAGCTTGTCGAAGGGTCGAAGGGCCGTTCGAAGCGATCGTTGTTGCAACCCTGACATCTGCATAATGTGGCTTCACAACGGGTGTCGTGATATACGTACCCCAGATATCAACATGAACCGGATTGACGGCGATCAATTGCACTTTGCGATAGATACCAGCGCCGGGATACCATCTGCTGTCATGCTGACGTGTATCGACATGAACTGCAAGAGTGTTTGTACCGACTCTGACCTTATCAGTGATGTCCAGATAAAAGGAGTTATATCCATAGTCCCACTTGCCTGCCTGTTGTCCATTCATATAGACGGTCGGAAAAGCCATGATACCCTCAAACAATAAATAGACTTGTTTACCTGAATAGCTCGAAGGGATGTCTAGTGTTTTCCGGTACCAGCCTTCACCTTTCCATGGTAGCTTACCGGTATTCCCATCACCATCTACAACAAATCCACCATCAACACCCCAATCATGAGGGATGACCACATCTTTCCATCCGACATCATCGAAATTTTCCCGGGATGCATTTTCATGATGACCAAGGTTAAACTTCCAGCCGTTTTGGAGTTCGGTGATTTCTCTTTGGGCATTAGAAGTATGGCAGGTAAGTATGCATAGAACCAAGGCATACAGTGTTTTAACTAGGACTGATCTCATTAGAACAAGGTAGGAATTTCAACCCACCCGACACGAAAGAGAGCAGCTCAAAGACTCAATTTCTATCTGATCTTTTCTTCTTGCGTAACTTCTTATCACTCCTCCGGTCGCACCTGGCATTTTCCTCCCTGTCATCATCGTGTTGGATAAAAGTATGCGTCCCATCCGGGTTCACCTGAACAGAAGTATTGCCATTGTGATGGATCACTGTATGCGTTCCATCTGGATTTACCTGAACAGAAATATTCCCCTGACGATGGATCGTAGTATGCGTGCCATCAGGATTGACCTGTAGTGAATTATTGCCATTGTAGTAAATCACTGTATGAGTTCCATCGGGGTTGACTTGCACGGAATTATTTTCATTATGATGAACTACCGTATGTGTGCCATCTGGATTGACGATGACTGAGACCCCTTGAGCATATGGAACCATCATGACGCTGATGAGAGCGACGAATGAACAGAATAATGCTTTCATGTTTTAAACATATAGGACATGTGTCTCTATTCCTATACATCGCGTTAGGTTTAACGATTCTTTAAAACTCTAATCTGCGGCGAAGTCTATAAGTTCCGGCAAACTGTTTGAAAGAAAGTGAAGTGCCGTTATTTCTTGTTTTCCTTAGCCTTCGCCTCCGCCTTCTTCTTTCCCTTCGCCTCTTCTTCTCTCACCCGATACTTCACTATCTTTTTTATCAGCGCAATCGGTATCGGCTTATCCATCGGAAACTGCACTGAACCTTTGGCGCTTTTGTATTTGGAAAGCTCTGCTTTGAACGCCTCGATACCAGATGGAGTGGGGTAGAAGCCAGCATGCTCTTTGAATGCTGCATAAGCCACAAGGATGCCATTCAGTTTGAACCCCGGAATATTATAGCTGATCACTTCCTCTGCTTTTGGCGCCGCTTGTTTAATCTCTTCTCGCACCTCTTGTAACGTTGCTTTGGACTCCTTTGACAGCGAGGAGAAATATTCGTCTACGGTTTTGAATGCTTTTGTTGCCATAGTCATAGTTTTTGACGCCTACATAGATACAATATAGTCTTGTACACCTTGAGCGGACGGCGGCCTAATCACCTTCTGATTCTTATAGTAAACGCGTTCGATGGATTTTTGCTGATCAATGCATCAATTTCTTCCTGGCTAAATCCACGTGCTCTCAAGGCCGGGATCAACTTCTTAAAAATGGCTGTGTACGGTTGAATAGACTGCTCTTGTTTTTGTGGATCATACCAGCCGGCATCATGAGAGATCAGGATCTTGTCAAGGAATTTGTGTTCACGCGCAAAGACAAGTTTTTCAACATGATTATCCAACTCCCATCCAAGCCCGTCGAGGCTAATCCAACATCCCTGTTCAGCAGCACGAATGTATTGTGTATCATCTGTTTCATTCTGTGCATGTACCCAGATAAATGCCTCAGGAGATACACCCGATTCCTTGAGGATCTTCAGTTGTGGCCATAGTCCTTTCGCTATACCAGTGTGAGAAGCAATCGTCAATCCTGTCTTCAAATGTGCGATCGCTGCAGCTTTTACAAGCTTTTGATGCATCGGATGCAAGGTATCTGATGCGTCGACACTGATTTTAATAAAGCCAGGCTTTATTGAGGTGCCATCGATACCAGTTTCGTACTCACGGATCCAAATTTCTGCCAGTGATTCAGGACTCATGTCAAATGCAAAGCCGGGTATGTACTTATTATTGACTGCACCATAGAATCCGGTGTTCGAAATAATGGTAAGCCCTGTTTTCCCGGCGATTTTTTCCAGAAGTACAACATCTCTTCCCAGATAAGCAGGTGTAGCATCCACAAAGTAGGTGACGTGATGTGCCTTTATTTCTTCGAGAAATGGGACGATCGCCTGCATTACTGAGTCATGATTCCATCTGTTCTGATTGATGCTGTCCGCTCCGATAAAATCTACGAGGAGATGCTCATGTGAAAGCCAGATGGCGCCTTGTGATGGATCAACCGGTCCCTTGACTGACTGGACAAACGGAATGTGTTCAGATTGAAGACAGCCCAGCGTGAAAAATAGCATTGTTCCAGTAAAGACTTTGAATGCGCTATGCATTTTTAAAGAGCTTAAGACGTGTGGCTCAAGTTAGCATTCTCAATTGATGGCTAATAATACTGATCGAAAGATTCATGTCGCTCATTCGTGATATAATCATACTGGTCAAAATCAGGGGCGAACAATGGACACAATTCATACTCGTATTTCTACAATTCATCGGAAGTGATTACAACTCATCCTGTCTTGCTCTATTTTCAGCACCGTGTGTTTGCACAAGCCTGGGATGTTGGCGCCGCGATGAGTCTTGTTTAAGATGGCTGGTTATGCGATGGAAGGTTAGCGGAGCAATTAAAATGAAAATCAAAATAGAAGAGTCACACGCTTCTTGGTTTTCCTTTTGATTTTGATTGTCATTTTGATTTCAAAACAATGGCTTAAACATGGAAGGTAGGAGAGCAATCAAAATGGAAGAGTTACAAGCCTCTTGGTTTTGGTTCTCATTGCAATTTTGATTGTCATTTTGATTTTGATTCAACAAAGTAGCGTAACAATGGACGGCTGGAGAAAAGTAAGTGAGCATTATAAATTTGATGATTTACAAAGTGAGCTCTTCGTTTTCACTGCAATTTTGATTGCCATTTTGATTTTGATTATCCGGTTTTACAGGCTTCTCCGGCTTCATCGGGCTTTCCTGTTTGACCCTTCCTTGTTCATTTTGATTTAAAATGGATACCCGATCGCAAAATTCGTTGTGAACTGATTAAAGGAAAAATCTTTGAAATTGTCAAAGAGCCAATATTCACCCTGTTCATTCGGATAAGGATTCCTGAGCTTGTAGCCAAAATCAAGGCGAATGACGAAATACGTAAAGTCCATGCGTAGTCCTACGCCTGTTCCCACCGCGAGTTGCTGCATGAAGTTTCTTGAAAAGACCGCTCCTGGTCTGCCAGCGTCATCCTGAATCGTCCAGACATTGCCAGCATCAACGAAGAGGGCACCTTTGAAAACCCAGACAAGGTTAAAGCGATATTCCGCCGAGAGTTCGAGTTTGACATCTCCAGTCTGATAAAAGGGTAGGTTGCTATCAGGATCGACAAACGGATCTTCATATCCTCCAGGCCCCAGTTCTCTGATCTGCCACGCCCGTATACTCGAAGGTCCACCGATATAGAATTGCTTGATATAAGGAACCTGTTTGCTGAAAGGTCCATAAGGGAAGGCTACTCCTGATGCCAGACGAAAAGCCAATTGTTGATTTGAGCCAAGATTGTATTCTAGTCTTGTATCAATTTCGAATTTAGCGTATTGAGAGAATTCAAGAGGGTTTCGCTTACCAAGTTGAAATCCTCCGGTATGGTCAGAAACAGCATTATATAATGTATTCACACCAAAAATCTCTAACCCTGATATTTCTGCAGCATGGATATAGGTTACTGAAAGGCCGTGCGGACGTGGAATACCAGAATAACTGTAGCGATAGTCGCGAAAAAGAAGACCTGAAAATAATTGCTTGCGAAAGCTCTCACGTAAAAACACATTATCCATCAGAATCGTATCAAAATCCGCGGTTGTCCTTGGACTGAAGTAGTCGAGACCGACATGATTCAACTGAAGTCTGCGTCGTGAATTGGGTTGTGCATCAAAACCAAGATTTGCTGTGAGAGAATGATAGCTGTACAAATCAAATAATGACAAGTACTGGTATCCAAGCCCGATATTGCTGTTCCCTTCTTTTAACCAATTGAATATCCTGTCACTCAGAAATCCACTTTTCCATGGCCGGATTTTATTCAAAAACCGATAGAAACCAATAGGGTCTATGAATTTCGGAATGAGCAAATTGTTTTGCACATTGAAATTCGCAGAATTAATCGGTGAGGAAGCATCAGCATTAAGGTTGACTTCCACACCAGCTTCGATATTCGTCGTGAAGAGTTCTGCGCCACGAAACAGATTGCGATTCCTGTAGTTGACATTCCCACTTACTCCCATGAGAGATCGGTTGGAAGATGCAAGTGTGGAATAGTTCAACTCAAGATTGCCACCGATTGCCATTCTTTTATTACGCGTAAGAGACAATGTGTAGTTGAGCAGCGAACTGTCCTGTGCGTCTACTTCGGGTTTCAGTGAAATGAATCGATACATTTCCAATCTGCCCAGTTGGCGTTGAGTCTTATCATATGCATCACGACTGAAAAGCCCTCCGCTCTTGAGATAAATGTTTCGGACAAGGATCTCAGGTTTTACGATTTGTGGACTTGTGGTCGTGAGAAATGTGACACCGCCCACTATTGTGTCGCCACTCACACTATCTATCAATATTGCATCCGGAAGAACTGTGATCGTCCCTACCGTATACTTCACATGGACGTCGCTGTCGAGTGGTGTGCTGACTTCTATTTCCAGATGCATCACGTGATCGCTACTATCAGCAATCGGTTCATTGATATAGTTTGGGAAGAAATTGGCGTATCCGCGGTTTTGCATAGCCCGTGTGATTCGCGCCTTTTCATCTTCATAGAGATCGACATCAACAGGTTCACCTGGAGCCAGCAATGATTCCAGAACAAGCGTATCAAGTATCCGTTGTACCACACTATCCCGGCATGTATAGGTGATAGAGCCAACTATCCAGCGTTGACCGGGATCAGCTACATAAGTCACGCGACTGCGCTTGTTGTCAGTCTTCACGCTATACCCGACATCATTGTTCCAGTAACCACGTTGCCTAAGGAGCAGTTGCATATTTTCGACCGTAGTAGTGATCAATGAAGAGTCCAGAAGGACCGGAGGATCACCTCTTTTGCGAAGCCATTTTTGAATACCAGTTGTGTCTTCTGGTTTTTTTTCGGCGGCATAATAAAATGCATGCCGTGGGATCCCTGCCCATGTGCGGGTTTCTTTTTGTGTGTACAGTTTTTCCAGCTCAGCCTGGAGTGTGCGCTTGTTATTGGTGCGTTCTTTGGACTTGACGGTTACAGAGTTTTCCTCAAGGAAAGACTCGTCTTGGGCTAAGTACTTATTCGAGTTACAACCCGTCAGGACAGCGAGAACACAAACAAAGACAAGCGAAAGAGCTATATTTTCCGCTGGCTTTAACATAGAATGAATACCGGTATGCTGTCCAAATCAACGATAAAGTATGTCAGATCATTACGTGATCAGAAGTACCGGCAAAAGTATCACAAAATCGTAGTGGAAGGGGTCAAGACAGTACATGATGTCCTCACAAGCCGCCTGCTCACTGTAGAAACCATATATGCGACACAATCGTGGATAGATGAAAACTCATCAGTATTTCAGACTTTTCACCCGCTATTCGTAGAAGTAAGGGAACATGAGCTGGAAGCCATCTCCTCGTTGATTACACCACAGCAAGTGCTTGCAGTTTGTGAAATGCCTGAACACACCGCAGAGCCCAATCAGGTACTTACAGAACTCTGTCTTTATCTCGATGGTATTCGTGACCCTGGAAATATGGGCACTATCTTTCGTATCGCCGATTGGTTTGGAATCCAACATGTGTTTCTCGCGGAGGACTGTGTCGATCCATTTAATCCCAAAGTGATCCAGGCATCTATGGGAAGTCTTTTCAGAATCCAATGGGCTGAATATCCGCTGAAGCAGCTTTTGGAAATCCAAGGTGTGCAAGCATATGCGACTGCCCTGGATGGTGAAAGTATCTACTCGCATCAGTTGTCGAATATGGGATTGATCATTCTTGGTAATGAATCTTCAGGGATAAGGGAATTTCAGCATGACGACAGGATACATCGCATAGCGATCCCAAATACCTTTTGTCTAGGGGCAGATTCGTTGAATGTCGCTGTTGCTGCCGGCATCGTTTGTTCGGAGTTCAGGAGACGCTCCCCGAGCTAAAGCGCAGGGAAATTGATAAAGTTGAATTTCCCCGCGTTTTAACGCGGGGTAGTTTTTGGAATTTTGTAATATGCACCAGTTTTAAATCAGCACGGAAATGTATTTCAATTCAAATGGAAAGGACTCGGTCACCTATGATGCGATCGTCGTAGGTTCTGGTATCTCTGGTGGATGGGCTGCAAAAGAACTCACAGAAAAAGGTCTCAAGACTCTTGTGTTGGAGCGTGGCCGAATGGTAAAGCATTTAGATTATCCGACCGCAAACAGTGAAGTGTGGGATTTGCCACATCGTGATCGCATTCCCATCGCGGAAATGTCGAAATACCCGGTCCAAAAGCGCACTGGTTATACCATGAGCCAGGCCACCAAGCATTGGTGGGTAAATGACCTGGAACATCCATACTCAGAGGTAAAACGGTTCGACTGGATCAGGGGATATCATGTAGGTGGGAGATCGTTGCTGTGGGGTAGACAAAGCTATCGATGGAGCGCGATGGATTTCGAAGCGAATGCCAAGGATGGAGTTGCTGTTGATTGGCCGATACGGTATGAGGAGCTTGCACCCTGGTATGACCGGGTAGAGTCCTTTGTTGGTATCAGCGGGCAGAATGAAGGGATGGCTCAGCTTCCTGATGGTAAGTTTCTTCCACCAATGGAATTCAATTGTGTGGAAGAGCATATGCGCGGGAAAATTGTTGAGAAATACAAGGACCGACGCATGACGATGGGCCGGGCAGCCAATCTTACCCAACCTCACAACGGACGTGGCAAATGTGAATATCGGAACAGGTGCATCCGCGGTTGTCCATTCGGTGCATATTTTTCTTCACAATCTTCGACACTGCCTGCCGCAGAAGTAACAGGAAATATGACGTTGCGACCAAACAGTATCGTTCATACAATCCTCTTTGACGATGAGACACAGAAAGCTACCGGGGTTCTTGTCCTCGATGCTGAAACAAATGAGATGCACGAGTTTCATGCTAAAGTGATTTTCCTTTGTGCATCAGCTCTTGCCAGTACGTGGATACTTCTGCATTCCAGATCAAAGCGCTTTCCTAATGGCATGGGAAATGATAGTGGTGAATTGGGTCATAATCTCATGGATCATCACTTTGTGATTGGCGCCAGTGGAACACTCGATGGATATAATGACAAATATATCAAGGGGCGTCGCCCGAACGGCATTTACATCCCCCGTTTCAGAAACATTGATAAGGATACACAGCGTAAAGACTTTTTGCGCGGATATGGGTATCAGGGTGGTGCAAGCAGAAACGGTTGGTGGCGCGTGGTAGGTGAATTGGGATTTGGCGGTGAGATCAAGGAAGAGGCTATGCAGCCTGGTCCATGGAGAATGGGACTCACTGGCTTTGGCGAGATGTTGCCTGATCATGCGAACCATGTCGTGATCAATTATGATCGCGCAGATAAACATGGCTTGCCAATCCTCTCTATCGACTGCGAATACAAGGCCAATGAATGGGCAATGCGTAAGGATATGAAGAGCGCTGCAAGTGAAATGCTCGAAGCAACCGGGTTTACCAATGTCGAAGAATACGATAACATCGGTGCGCCGGGGCTGGGCATTCACGAAATGGGCACTGCACGAATGGGACGTGATCCTAAAACCTCCGTGCTCAATGGTAATAATCAGTTGCATGCAGTACCAAATGTCTTTGTGACTGATGGAGCCTGCATGACATCGTCGGCTTGTCAGAATCCATCGCTGACATATATGGCACTCACTGCAAGAGCAGCGGAATTTGCAGCCAAGGCATTGAAGAATAACGAACTCTAAGAACTATTTTATTCATCAGTAATAGTCATCATCATGGATCGTAGAGAGGCACTCAGGACCACTTCTTTTGTCGTCGGCTACTCATTGTCAGCCTCAGCAATTGCTGCTGCATTGCAAGGTTGTCGCACTGAACCCTCCAATGCAGTGACGTCGGTTGCTTCAGATTGGAAGCCAGCATTTTTGAATCAGGAACAGGCAGAACTCGTCGCTGAGTTGGCAGATACACTTATTCCTGAGACAGCAACCCCGGGAGCTAAGTCTGTCAATGTGCATCAGTACATTGATGACGAGCTTCAAAATTTCTACAGACCTCAGGAACAATATAGATTCGTACAGGGATTGGATAATGTCCAGGCGAGAGCACAGGCAGCATATGGAAAGACGTTTCTGCAATGTGCAATGAATGAGCGCGTAGAAATACTTAAGCGATTGGAAACAGAAATTAAGGACGAAGATGAGAGAATTAAGAAGGAGAAAGAGCGCATTAAGATTCAGGAGGGAGGAGTGAAGAATGAAGACAAGAGTTTGGTTGATTATTACCCTGTTCCATTTTTCAAAATGCTGAAAGAACTTACGTTTCGTGGATACTTTACTTCTGAGAAAATCGGAAAAGAAGTGTTAGCATTTGATCCTGTACCTGGATCCTATAAGGGATGTATTCCGCTCGCGGAGGTCGGAAAGCTTTGGTCAATATAATGTTGATTTAATCCAGATGCGTCGTAGGACATTTGGTCAGCTCAGTCTACTTGGTTCTGGATCTGCCTTTGTTCAATTTACGGTAGTCCCTTCAATTCCGTCAAACCCTATGCATCAGTTTCCTCTACATTTCGCACCACATATCGGAATGTTTAAACATCATGCGGGAGAAGATCCCATCGCTCAACTCGAGTTTATCGCAGATGCCGGTTTCACAGCATTGGAGGACAATGATATGCGCATGCGCCCTGTGGAATTACAGGAAGCGATGGCAACAACGATGTCTCGACGTGGACTGCAGATGGGTGTTTTTGTCGCACATAAGATCTATTGGCAGGAACCTAATCTTGCCAGCGGTAATTCGGATCGCCGCGAAGAATTTCTGAATGAGATAAAGTCATCCGTCGAAGTTGCAAAACGCGTGAATGCCAGATGGATGACTGTGGTTCCTGGCCACCTTGACTTGAAACAAGAAATCGGATATCAGACAGCACATGTTGTTGAAACACTAAAGCGAGCATCAGCAATTCTTGAACCGCACGATCTGACCATGGTTCTTGAACCGTTGAACTTTCGGGATCACCCGGGGCTGTTTCTCACAAAGGCAGCTCAGGCATTTGAAATCTGTCAGGCCGTGGATAGTCCTTCATGTAAAATATTATATGATATCTATCACCAGCAAATCACGGAAGGGAACCTGATACCAAATATTGAATGCGCCTGGAATCAAATCGTCTATTTTCAGATTGGCGATAACCCAGGACGCAATGAACCTACAACTGGCGAAATCAATTATCTGAATGTCTTTCGATATATCGCTTCACGTGGGTTCACTGGAATCCTTGGAATGGAGCATGGCAATGCAAAGCCAGGCCTGCAAGGCGAGAAAGATGTCATCGAAGCGTACAAGAAGAGCAGTGCATTTTGAGCAGCACCGAATTTATACGTGCATTGGAACTAAAGGACCTTTCGCAGTTGCGAAGGGTACCTAAGACAGATTTTCATAGCCACGGAAGTCTTGGCTTTCGTTTGGAAGTATTACGGGCGCGTACAAATGAATTCATTCCGGACCCTCCGTATATCATGCCGACATTTGCTGAGTTTGCAGAATATCTTAAAACACATTTACAAGCTCTTCTGTACACACGAGTCGGGTTTATCGCATCTATTGAAGATACACTTGAAGCTGCAGTGGCCGATACAGTGACAGAATTGGAGATCAGTATTGATTGTCAGATATTTCCGGAATTCGGCAGCGCTGAGGCCATCATTACCGCTCTAAAGGAATTGGCAGAATGCTATCCGCTGATCATTTTGCGTCCCGAAATCGGTATCAATCGTGAATGGACTGAAGAGCGAATGCAGGATTGGGTTGTTCCGCTTATTGACAGCGGGTATTTCGCAGCATTGGATCTTTATGGAAATGAATTGTTTGGCGAGCCGGAAGAATTTGTGAGCTATTATAAAATGGCAAGAACGAAAGGAATGCGATGCAAGGCACATGCTGGGGAATATCGCGATGCTGATTTCGTCCGGCGTTCCATAGAAGTATTGGAACTTGATGAGGTTCAACACGGGATTGCTGCAGTTCAATCTGAGGAAGTCATGCAGTGGCTGGCAGACCATCACATCAGGTTGAACATATGCCCGACAAGCAATCTAAGACTGGCGCGGATTTCTCACATGTCTGCGCACCCGATAAGGCAACTTGTAGATGCTGGTGTGCATGTGACAATCAATTCTGATGATCTCCTTGTTTTTAATCAAAGTGTAAGTGAAGAGTATCTGAATCTTTATGAAGCCGGTGTGCTTACAGCAAAAGAACTTGATGAGATTCGCCTTAGAGCATTCAGATCCTGAGTAAGTAAACTTCAATACTCATTCAAAAAAGAAAGGGTAGGATCAAACTGATGATCATACCCTTTCTTTTTGAACAAAGAAGATTTTTCTATAAAACTTTCAACAATGCTTCTTCCAGGTTTACTCTTGGATTGATCGCTGCAATTTTTCCCTCGCGATCA
Source organism: Bacteroidota bacterium (assembly GCA_031400515.1). Classification (GTDB taxonomy): domain Bacteria; phylum Bacteroidota; class Bacteroidia; order Chitinophagales; family Saprospiraceae; genus DATDQA01. Next base: position 11,500 of record JANNQA010000058.1, on the reverse strand, counting down.
ACAAGGAATGTCTTTGGTATACCGGTGACCCCATACTCTTTCGCAGCCCTTGTGTCCCATTTCTCCAGATCACTCACATGATATTTCCATTTAAGATTGTCCTTCTGGATTGCTTCTACCCAACGTTGTTTTGTGGATTCAAGATTTTTCTTGAGGGCAGATGCATCCTGTATTGTTGACCTTGTACGGCTATCCAATCCGTCCAATGAAACGCTGAATACAGTAAAACCTTTGTCTTTGTATTTATCATACACTTCTACGACATGTGGATTCGCTTTGCGACATGGCCCACACCATGAAGCCCAGAAATCAATAAGAACCACACTTCCTTTGAGTTCGGATAACGCGAACTCCTTTCCATCAGGGCTCTTCATAGCGATTTCAGGTGCCGGCATACCAACCTGGATGCGTTCACGAGACATCTGTGATGCATAAGCCTTTTCTACTTGTGCGATCAGCGTACGATAGTCACTGGTATACTCAGCATCTGGATATTTCTTCTCGACATTAGTGAGAGCAGTTTTGTGCAGATTGATATAATCCGGAGCATTCTGCAAAGTGATGATGGCAAACTGCATTGCTGCCAGCGGTTCTTTTGCATTTTGGATAAAGTTTGTCATCTGGTTGACGTCCATTTTACGTGCCACCAGGTCAGACATCGCCTGCCGGAATTCTGCTGAGGCTGGAGAACCTTCCACCGTGAAGGTGTACGAATCGAGGCTATTCAGATCTCCGTTGACGGTTATTTTTTTCTCACTACCATCCAAAATCAGAAACGCTTTCTTCGCGCCAATTCTCAGGCGATACACGCCAGCTTGTACAGGTTCTTCAAATTTCATGGTAAAGCCACCATTTTGATCTGAATCAGCCTGATTGAGCACCATAGTTTGATTGTTCGGTCTTGCATTATCCAGGAAAACCTTGAGGCCACCACCTCCGGCGATATTTCCTACAATAGTTGTTCCTGAAACATTGCTGACCGCCGAACACCCCGCTAAGAGAAGTGTCGAAGCAGTAAAACAATAGAGGAATAGAGATTTCATAAACGATGAATTTTAATTATCTAAATACGTATGTAAAACATTTCCATAAAGTTCTATCCATTTTTCGACATTTCCAAACTCCGTGCCATCGACTTGGATGTCGCCGGACGTGACCTGCCCGAGCTTCTGGATTGGAATATGCAGGATCCTGAATTCTGATTCAAAATTTGCCCGGTGTTGTTCGGTTACGCTCATCACAACCCGGCCCTGACCTTCACCGAACAAAAACGCATCTTTTCTTACCTCATTGTCAGTATGGACGTCAAAGCCAAGATTTTGTTGAAACGCGGATTCCATGAGTGCAATCAATAGTCCACCTTCAGAGACATCATGAGCAGAAGCCACAAGACCGCTAGCGATGACTTTTTGAACTGCCTGATGCAGAAGGAATTCTTTTTCTAAATCAAAATAAGGGACCTTAGAAAACTTCACTCCTTTCACATGATGCAGATACTCTGAGCACCCGAGATCATCAGAGATTTTACCAACCAGATAGATAAAGTCGCCCTTGTGTTTGAACCCAAGTGTACACATCTGGTCTACATCGTCTATAAGACCAATCATCCCTATCGTCGGTGTTGGAAAGACAGGTTCAGTTGTATCACCGGATACAGATTGATTATAAAAACTGACATTGCCACCGGTGACGGGTGTATCAAATCTGCGGCATGCTTCTCCCATTCCACGGATTGCATTTGAAAACTGCCAATACACTTCAGGGTTGTAAGGATTGCCAAAATTGAGACAGTTTGTAATCGCAACAGGCAAAGCACCAGAACACGAAATGTTACGCGCTGCTTCTGCTACGGCTATCATCGCACCCACGTAGGGGTCCGCATAGACATAGCGAGAATTACAATCTACTGTTGTAGCGATTCCTTTATTTGTTCCTTTTAACCGAATTACAGTCGCATCTGATGATAAGACCGTGTTGAGATTATTCGTACGCACAGTGTGATCATATTGTTCATAGACCCACCGCTTTGATGCAATATTCGGACTCGTGATGAGTTTTTTTGTAAGGGCCACGATATCGTTGTCTACGTCGATCGAAGATGGATCGAACGCGTTGATTTGCTTCACATAAGCCGGCTCGCGAGATTCCCGGTCATATACAGGAGCTCCACCGCCAAGTACGAGAGAATGTGCAGGTACTTCTGCTACTAACTCGCCGTGTTGGAAATATTCAAGCTTTCCACTGTTTGTTACCTCACCTATTTGCTCGCATTCGAGATCCCACTTTTCAAATACTTCAAGGAGCAAGTGTTCTTTGCCTTTTTGCGCCACGATCAGCATACGTTCCTGACTTTCAGAAAGTAGGATTTCCCATGCCTCCATTTGGTCTTGCCTCGTTGGTACTTTGTCAAGATCAATACGCATACCCGTGCCGCTCTTTGCACTCATTTCTGAGGTAGAACAGGTAATCCCGGCAGCGCCCATATCTTGCATGCCAACTATGGCGCCAGTCTTAATGGCTTCGAGACTTGCCTCGAGCAACAATTTTTCCTGAAATGGATCACCAACCTGTACTGCAGGTAAATCTTCTGCCGAATCTTCAGTGAGATCTGCAGAAGCGAATGTAGCTCCATGAATACCATCTCGTCCTGTCGCAGAACCTACGATAAAGACTGGATTGCCAGGGCCATCAGCGCACGCAGAGACAGTCTCCCCAACTTTGACAATTCCCACCGACATGGCATTCACCAGAATGTTTTGCTTATAACTCGAATCGAAATATACCTCACCACCAACTGTAGGGACGCCAAGACAATTGCCATAATCACCAATACCCGCAACAACACCTTTGATCAGGTGCTGCATATGTTTTGTTTCCGGGGGACCAAATCGCAATGAATTAAGGGCTGCGATGGGCCTGGCACCCATGGTGAAGATATCCCGGTGAATTCCACCTACACCTGTTGCTGCTCCTTGATAGGGTTCTATTGCTGATGGATGATTATGCGATTCGATTTTGAAGGCACATGCCAGGCCGCCTCCGATATCGACCAGACCGGCATTCTCTTCGCCAGCACCGACGAGTAAGCGGTTTCCTTCACGCGGTAAGGTTTTTAACAGCTTGATGGAATTCTTGTACGAACAATGTTCAGACCACATTACCGAATAAATGCTCAACTCATTAAAATTTGGTTGACGGCCGAGTATGTCACAAATGCGCGCATACTCCTCGCGGCTCAATCCAAGTTGAACGGCGGTATTTTCATCAGCGATGTGAACGGGAATGCTAGTTTCCATTTAGAAGCGCAAAGATAGACGATTGGGGTCGGCTTAGCCAGCCATTTGAGGCGTTATTGCTGTTAATGAAATGTTAGAGTAGCGGCCATTTTTAGAGCAATTTGATCACATATCCAAGGGAGAGGACGAAGACCAATAATATCCATAGAATATCAAGATAATTCCAATATCGGATGAGGCCTTTTAAAAAACGTCTTAGGTGACTCGTTGAGAATCGCAGATCGTTCAGAACTCCATGGTTCATCCAAATAAACCGCAACAGAAATGGTATGCCGGCAAGGACATGCAATAAGTGCAACGCCGAGAATACAAATAGAAAACTTCGTGATTGCGAGGCCGTGAGCGATATTTCCTTAAAGAATTGTATCCAGCCGAGGACTTGAAGCGTGATGAACACAAGACTGAGCGTCAAACACAGAATTAGATTCTTCATCATAGCCCTGAGCTGTTGATTGTCAAGAGCCGCCAGACTTCGTTTTAGAAATAATGTAGCTGCAAGGAGTACGGGTATGTTCACTAGAAACAAAAGTGGGGGTCGAGGTGTATCTACCCTCGTAGATAGCAAAGTATAGAGATATGCAACGCAAAGGGCGGCAAACAATGTACTGATACCCATCAAGACAAGAGTCAGGATGATGGTTCCGGGACGTATGATTGGTTCCTCGCCCGCCTGTTTGTGTCCGAGTTTTTCCATTCAACAATGCTTCAAATAACTGGAAATTGATTGCGAATTCCGTACAACTTCAATGAGTTGACTTTTATACAACAAGGTAGATTTCTTATTGTGATGATGGATGGATAAATAGTGCACATTTGTCAAATGATTGACCTAACGTTGGTGCCAATGTTTTAGGATTGTGCAAGGTAGGCAGTATCTTTTCGTTCAATATCTAAAATGACCATGAGATTTCAAGTGATGATTTGCATGTGGAGACTTTTTGGTCATTGTGCCGGAGAGCGATGGATCTATAGTTTGTTGTTTGGAGTGATATATTTGAACGTATCGGCGCAACTTGTTGAAAAGATCAGTTTTCCTGTCGTCGGTAGTTCGGATTTCCTGGAATATCCTTTCGCGGGAGGCATGGATGCACCGCAGTTCTCACAAGTGGATTTCAATCGTGACGGTATACAGGATGTATTCGTTTTCGACAGGCAAGGCAATACAGCTATCCCATTCGTAAGCACATTCGATGAAGGCGTGTTTGGATATAAAATCCAATGGGATATGTTAGATAGCCTGCCTCCGCTGCAGAACTGGGCGCTCATGCTTGATTTCAATGGGGATGGTGTGGAGGATCTCTTCGCGAGCACAAACGAACCAGGTGTTCAGGGTATCGATGTATATCGGGGCAGGGTAGAGGATGGAAAGCTTGCATTCAGGCGCATGGAGTTTGATCTTGGGCCGTTTGATGTACTATACTTCATTCTTGGCAATGGATTTACACCGTTATATGCAGCATGGATTGATATGCCCGCGATCACCGACGTTGATGGAGATGGTGATGTGGATGTGTTATCGTTTGATCCCGGTGGAAGTTATTTACACTATTTCAAGAATCTTGCGTTGGAGAATGGACTTGGTTTAGATACTTTCTTGCTTGATTGGGAAGATGTGTGTTGGGGAAAATTCTATGAGAATGCATTTTCAGAACAAGTAGAGTTGAGTCCTTCTTCCGGTCAATGCGCATCCAGTATCAACAACGTTGATGTTCAACCACGACACAGTGGTTCTGCGAGTTTCGCATTCGATGTGGATTCTGATGGCGATAAGGATTTATTGCTCGGGGATCTTGCTTCAGCAAGAATCAAGTTGTTAATCAATGGTGGAACGGCACAACAGGCCTGGGTGACAAGTACCGACGATGCATTTCCTTCGGCAGATATTCCTGTCAATATTCCCTATTTCGTTTCTCCATTTGTCCTTGACATCAATCATGATGGCAGTAAAGACGTCGTTGCAACAAGTAACAACGCGGGTTTTTCTGAAAATCTTAATGTAGCATGGCACTATCGGAATGACGGCACTGGCGACACAGCGGAATTTCATTTAGAGGAAACTGCTCTTTTCGCATCGGAGATGATGGATTTTGGAAGCGAAGCCAAACCAACGTTCTTTGACTATAATGCAGATCAACTTCTTGATATCCTTATTGGAACAGGCGGGTATTTTACTTCCCAAGGGTCAAGGGATGCACGACTCATTCTATTGAAGAATATTGGGTCTGCGGTTGAACCGGCCTTTGAAATTGTTGATTTCGACTATCTGGGCTTTAGTGCATTCGCAACTGTCCCGACATGGGAGTTTGCTCCGACCACAGGAGACATTGATCAGGATGGAGATATCGATTTACTTGTCGGTGACAGGAATGGCGGATTGTTTTTTCTCGAAAATATCGCCGGAACTGGCATGCCTGCAGTATTCAATTCTCCAGTATATCCCTATGCCGGAATCAATGTTGGCACAAGCAGTACACCGACATTGGTAGATTTAAGTGGTGATGGTCTGTTGGATATCGTTTCTGGTGAACGAATTGGGAATAATGACATTAATGGAAGGTGTGGCAATCTGAATTACTTTCAAAACGTTGGTTCGCAGGGCAATCCCCAATTCATTGCTGATGCAACTCAATCTCCAAATACACAATGCCTTGGGCGTGTGATTTTTGGTTCGAATTCGGCTTTTCCAGAATACAGCTCTCCTGTCTTTATACAGACTCCTGATGGGTTGCGACTGATTACGGGAAGTGAGACAGGTGAGATTCGCATTTACAAGGAAATTGAGAATGTATTCAATACGCCATTCACGCTGGAAGACAGTGATTATGGTCATATCTCAGACGGTAGCAGGATTGTGCCGTCTTTAGCCGATCTCGATAGTGATACCTTTTATGAAATGATTGTTGGCAATGCCAGGGGAGGACTTACTATCTATAGTTCGGATCTGAAGGTGCAGGCGACTTTGGTATATGAACCTGCCAAAGAAATAGGGTCAGTTTTAGTCCCCAATCCTACTAAAGGTTTTATGCGTCTACTTATTGACAACAAGCAAGTTAGCGGGGCTATTTTTACAGTTCAAATTCACGATCTCAGTGGAAAATTTTTGTGCAAAGAGGAATCAATGATGGACGGTGATGGAGTACAAATGTTTCTGCCCCCAGGGATTTACATTGCATCGGTTTCATCTGAAAATGAACGGTTTATGCAGAAAATTGTAGTCTATTAAAAATAAATGCGCCAAATGGCTAAGTTTATTTGCCATTTTGGCAAGTAAGTAATAGATTTGTGGGGAAATCAAGAAACATGATCCTCAAAAAGCGACATTCAAAGTCCATGGCATCCGATGACTTCGTGGGATACGGTAGTGATCCTGTGATTACTTTGTTGGGAGGATTACAAGTACTCTCCAATCAGAGCTTAGCTACAGACCTTGAGAAGGGAGATTTCGTACGAAGTGGTCTCACAAAGAGGTCTGCTTTACATTTGCAGGCATTGTTAGGTATTACTGCCAAAGACATGAGTACGTTACTTGATATGTCATATCGGACTTTCCAGCGCAAGGGTGATGACGAAAAGCTTGGTCTGAGTTCTACCGAGCAGCTTGTAGAGATCGCAGAAGTGATTGATCATGCCTTACGCATTTTTGGAGAGCGGATACACGTGCTCGATTGGCTAAATACTTCTCTCATAGGCCTGGGCGGCAATAAGCCCATAGAGCTCCTCGATAATTCATTCGGGATCAGAGCTGTAAGACAGGCGTTAGGAAGACTTGAGCATGGAGTCTTTTCATGAAGGTCTATCGGATCACTAAAGCGCAATATTCCGGAGATCTCTCTGGCAAAGGAGCTGAACTTTATGCTGGAAGATGGAATAGCCAAGGCAATAAGATGGTTTATACTTCGGGTAGTGCTGCTCTGGCACTTTTAGAAACTTTGGCATGGACACCTATGTCAACATTACTTGCCGCTGGCTTTGTCTTGATGGTTATAGAATGTCCTGACACAAGTATGGGGGAAGTTTCGACCTCAGCTTTATCAGAAGGATGGAATCGTCTCCATGGATATCCAGCGACACAGAAACTCGGTGATAATTGGCTTATAAGAGGAGATACGTTATTATTTCGCGTACCCTCCGCGATCCTTACAATGGAATCAAATTTTCTTCTCAATCCAGCTCATTTACTCATGTCTGAAGTCAAGATTGTTGAGATATTTGATTTGCAGCTTGATCATCGGGTTGTGAAGAGTTTAGCGTAGTTTCTTTTTAAGGTTTTACCCTAATGTGGTTGACGATTCTCTTTCTCCGAAAATCAGACTTCCAATACGGACCATTGTGCTTCCTTCCTCAATAGCAATTCTAAAGTCGCCAGACATTCCCATGGAAATCTGATCAAAGCCAGGATAGTCGTTGAACACATCTCGTTTCAATTGCTCATAAATCTGCTTGAGGTGATTAAACTCATGTCGGATTTGTGTTTCATCATCCACAAAGCTTGCCATGCCCATCACTCCCCGAAATCTCAGGTATTGCATTTGAGTTATGTTAATGGCGATAAGTTCATTTACAACTGTCAATGGGTCAAAGCCATATTTTGTCGCTTCCTCTGAGATTTTGATTTGAAGTAAGACTTCTACTTTGCGTGAGAGTTGTGTTGCCGATTTCTCAATTGATTGGAGCAATCTGTCAGAATCTACAGATTCGATCATGCTGACATAAGGGAGCACTGGCCTGATTTTATTTGTCTGAAGATGACCTATGAGATGCCATTGTATGTCAGATGGCAAGGATGGTTGTTTCTCCAGAAGTTCCTGCACCCGGTTTTCTCCGAAAATACGTTGACCAAGTTGATAGAGTTCAAGGATGGCTTCAGGTGGTTGAGTCTTCGAGACAGCAATCATTTCTACACCTGATGCTTCAAGTTCTGATTTCAATGCAAGAAACGTGCTATGCCTTACCATGTCAGAATCTGTTTTTGACTTCAGCAGGATTTAATGACAAATTAACAATAGAAGGCGTAAACAAGCCGTTATCACTTCCGTTTTGAACAATAAAACAATTAACACATGACGAACATTTGGGAGAATCGTGAACGCAGGACAAAGCGGATCGCACTGATCGTATCTCTATTATTGCACTTAGTTGTCATTTTCGCAGTGACGAGCAGCACAGGAGAAAATTCTATCAAACAGTTCATCGAGCAAGTGTTTAGTGCAGCACCTTCCACGGACAACGCACAAAGCTGACGTCAGGGTGTGAATAAGGAATTCAGAATAGTCCGTGAAGTTGACTATCTACGAGATTGATGACCTTACCCAGGTCTTCTGGTGTATTTTCGAAATCGACTTCATCGGCATTAATGATGAGTAAAGGACCTTGCTTATAGTTCTGAATCCAATTCTCATATTTCGCGTTCAGCCGTTTCAAATAGTCAAGACTCATATTCCCTTCAAAATCTCTTCCGCGTGCATGAATGTGCGACACCAGTGTTGATATGCTCGCCCTCAAATAGATCATAAGATCCGGCGCACTTACCTGTTGCGACATGTTCTTGAACAAACTGAAATAGTTTTCAAAATCACGTTTGGACATCAGTCCCATTTCATGAAGATTTGGAGCGAAAATGAATGCATCTTCATAGATGGTACGATCCTGGATCACCGTTACATTTCCATGCCGGATATCTAATATCTGTTGGTATCGGCTATTCAGGAAATAGATCTGCAGATTGAATGACCAGCGCTCCATGCTGTTGTAGAAATCGCTGAGGTAAGGATTATCGGTAGCATCTTCATAATGTACTTCCCATCCATAGTGTTTGGCCAGCCGGGATGAGAGGGTTGTTTTGCCTGCGCCGATATTACCAGCAACGGCGACGTGTTTGATTCGGGGAGCGGTGACCTTCGACGTGTTCATCGACGACAAAATACGCATGAATGTCAGAAGCGTGACCGCATACTCATAATCCAGTGGTATCCCAGTTTCTTCAGTTCACTCAAAGTTCTTTCACGCAAAGACGAAAAGGACGCGAAGAGGTGACTCATAAACATCTTGGCGGACATCAAATTGAGAGACTATTCTTGGTCTTCTGCCATCCGTAGCTGGACATCGGATGTTTTCAATGGATTTGAATTTTTCTGGTCTGATTCAACAAGACCATCTCTCAGCTTAATAATCCGATGAGCATGTCTTGAAATATCTTGTTCGTGTGTGACCAGAATAATCGTATTCCCTTCAGCATGAATTTTCTCAAAGATCTCCATGATTTCATAGGATGTCTTCGAATCCAGATTACCTGTAGGCTCATCTGCGAGAATAATGGAAGGGTCATTGACTAATGCCCGTGCAATGGCAACACGCTGACGTTGTCCACCAGAAAGCTCATTAGGCTTATGATCCATTCGATCTCCCAGGCCTACCGCATTGAGCACCTCTGTGGCTTTTTGTACACGCCTTGATTTGCGGACGCCGCCATAGACTAAAGGGAGTGCGACATTTTCAAGTGCCGTCATCCGGGGCAAGAGGTTGAACGTCTGGAAGACAAATCCGATCTGTTTATTCCGAACCCCCGCCAGATCCGCATCGCCCATTGAACCTACATTGATGCCATCCAGGAAATAGTCACCTGCAGTGGGTGTATCCAGGCATCCCAGCAAGTTCATCAGGGTGGATTTGCCTGATCCCGACGGACCCATCAAAGCGACATAGTCGTTCCTTCCAATATCCAGGGTGACAGACTGCAAGGCATTTACACGTGTGGTTCCCATGATGTAGATTTTGCTCAAATCTTTCACATGGATAACAGCTTCTGGGAGCATGATGGTAGGTAAATTTTAAATTGAGTTTAGAACGTAAAAAGTGAGCGCAAGATAACATTACGGATCACGGAGGTTAGAATGTTTTAGACGCAGCTCTTGTTTTTACAACGTTACGGTATCTGCTCAGAGTGGTGATTCTCATTGCTCAGGTATCTTTGCGACATGGCGTTTAGAATTTATACCAAGACTGGCGATACGGGTGAGACGGGTTTGTTTGGAGGCACCAGGCTTCCGAAGCATCATGTGCGAATAGAAGCATATGGAACTGTGGATGAGTTGAATTCTTTCGTAGGCTTCCTTTGTGAATCGATCTCGCAGACATCCGTAAGAGATTTGCTGATGGTGGTACAAAACAACCTATTTACAATTGGAGGTATGCTTGCTTTAGATCCATCCAAATCGCTTCAGGTCCCGATGATCTCTGAAGGTGATATCATAAGATTGGAAAATGCGATTGATGCGATTGAGGAGGATCTGCCGCCTATCAAACAGTTTATCTTGCCTTCGGGTCATATCTCAGGATCACTGGCGCATATCGTCAGGACTGTATGTCGTCGGGCCGAACGTAATGTTGTGGCCTTGCATTCACTTGAGCAGGTAGATCCATTGGTTATTAAATATCTGAACCGACTCGCCGATTATTTCTTTGTGCTGGCACGCTATCTCAATATGCTTGCTGGTGCGAAAGAAAGACCCTGGCAACAACCCGAAAAGTAATTTGAGTTTAATGATGGGGTTGATGAGATGTCTTTCGTACTTTGTTCAGTGAGTACGCTTTTACAATCTCATATCCGCCAAAAAATACGGCGACGAAAAGCAGATCTCCGGCGACAGTGTTCCAGAAGAAGGGAATGCCAGCTCCGTAACTCATGAATAATCCTGAAAGTGAATCAGGATAGCGTGTTGAACCAAGCCAAACAGCAAAATTGGTAATGAGGAAGAATACAACTGATGCTCCGAATGAAGTGCCTACCAATGATAGTATTTTTCCTTCTCTGATAAATCGGCTACCCATGAAAACAATCAAGAGCAGTGCACCATAACTCCAAAGTGTTTGTGTCTGCAGTACAATAAAGCCATCATATTTATGTGGAAATTGCTTTGCATATATCAGATTATTCAGGAGAAGATCACTTAGAAAAAGTGCGATAATCGGCACGAGAATCCCATATTTTCTGCTCAAGTATGCACCTCCGAACAGGGCGGCGGCCCCGAGAGCTGTAAAGTTTGGGTAATGCGGGATGACCCTTGTGATGATGGCAACACAGATGATTACAATTACAACCCACAGATTTTCTTTTATTTTCATGCTATTACTTTGGGATTCAAAGGTAGCAATCAATTTGAAGCACGCAGCAATGCGAAGAAGTTTGGTAGTGCATCAGTTCACGC
>JANNQA010000041.1:0-2381 GCA_031400515.1 Bacteroidota bacterium | reverse complement strand
AGAACAAACAGGATTCAAACGAAACCGCGTTTTCGTGTTTAGAGAGTATCTCAGCTTGTTTGTTCTTTAAGGATACCAAGGTTTTCAAATTCATGTATTAATGTGTTTGCCGTTTGCTTAGTCACTCCTTGAACATGCATTACTTCGGCGACTGTAACAATGGGTTTAGTGTAGAGATAGTTGAGTAAGGTAAGAGCACTTGGTATCCGCTTACCCATCTTCGCAATAGTGATGTTCTCAGTTTTCTCACGTAAGGCAAGAATTCTATTGAAAGTGTCAATGGCTTGTGTTGAAGTTTCTGTGACGCCAACCAGAAAAAACCTGAGCCATTGAACGATAGCTTGATGTTCGGAAACAGCTGTCAGGTTGTCGTAGTAGTGAGCCCGGTTCTTTTCGATAAAATCTGAGATGTACAGAGTTGGTTTCTTCAAAATATTTTGACTGACCAGGTAGAGCGTGATCAGCAAGCGACCGATTCTGCCATTACCATCCAGGAAAGGATGGATCGCTTCAAATTGATAGTGTGCAATTCCAATACGAATAAGATGGGGTACGTGGATATCTCTGTTGTTTAAGAACTTTTCCAGGTCACTCATGAGATCTGGCACTAAAGAATGGTGTGGAGGTACAAACTTTGCAACTTTAAGTGTTGCTCCACCAATCCAGTTTTGTGATGTTCTGAATTCTCCCGGCATTTTGTTTTTGCCCCTGACTCCCTTTAGGAGAATTTTATGAGCTTCGCGCATGAGTCTTGTCGACAGAGGAAGTTTTGACAATCTCGCAATGGAAAAAGTCATAGCTTCAATGTAGTTCTGTACCTCTTGCCAGTCTTCCCGGAGTTCTGGAGCAATGTCTTTAGCTTCAAGCAATGCATCGTCTATATTCGTTCGTGTACCTTCAATCCTGCTACTTTGAGTCGCTTCTTTTAAAACATGCATGTGGAGGAATGTGTCAATATCCGGAAGGATAAGTGAGTATGTATTGAGCTCTCCTAAGCGCAGGGTTGCTTCTTCTAAAAGCGCACTGACTTCGGCATTGCTGATAACCCATTCCTTATTGATTGAGTCAGGATGAAAGCTCCGATAACCGAACTGATTTGTGAATTTTCCAGCTCTGAATTCTTTCAAATCTATGCTCATGGATGAATATTTGTCAAGCCTGAGGAAGTTAGACTATAAAATTATTTAGTAAAAGATAGTGCCCAAAATTAGACTAAAGAAAGTTATAGGCCAAGTAGATTGGTAAAACAGAGCGTCACTCATGATTCATCAATGACTTTTCTCAAAATGAACGGGATTCAGGGCCGGAATTCCACGATCCTGGCCCAAATCCTTAAGTCTGTCAGGTGAAATATGATTAGGACATCTTCTATGATAAAACTGATAGGTGGGTTGCGCTGGTAAGTTGAGTTAACTTGTCAATGTTCTGTGAGTCAAAATGTAACAGACGGCAACCATGGGTATTGGTATATGTGGAAAAACAAAGTGGTTCAAAATGAACCCCTTTAGCGCCCCCTCCTGGGCTCGAACCAGTCCCGATAACTATCGGGATACGGATTAACAGTCCTAATCAGGATACCTTTCTTTGAGTTTCTCGGAGATTTCTGGATGGGCTTTTAGGTTCTGGATATACTTCTTGCTTTTCATGTTCTTGATATGTCTTTCAATTCGCATTGCTTGTGTTATTGAAGTACATTCGATAGAATGAAAGAGTATCCATGGAATGCCCTGTGCTGTCCATTTGTCATCATAGAATCCATAGTTATGCTTCTCTACTCGTTGATCAACAACGTCGTGAGTAGCGCCAATGTAAAACTTGTCAATGCGTCGTGAGTATAAAATATAGCAGACGGCAGGCATAGGGTTGTGGTTTGGGCAAAAAAACAAAGGGGTTCAAAATGAACCCCTTCTAGCGCCCCCTCCTGGGCTCGAACCAGGGACCTACGGATTAACAGTCCGGCGCTCTAACCAACTGAGCTAAGGAGGCATTCGTCTTTATTTCTTGTGGCAACTTCTTGAAATCACCTGTTTATCTATCCTTCTAGGACTTGAACCAGTCCCGATTCCCGATAGCTATCGGGAATCTAACCAACTGAGCTAAGGAGGCTTGTATCTCACTTTTCCGCCCTCTTGCTGCGGAAAGGACGGCAAAAATAGAATTTTTTACTTTCCAAGCCCCCAGGACAAGAATATCCGGGATTCATCTTGAATAGTATCCTCTCCAGCTATCTCAACCGGCGGATGCCATAACCCTTAAAATCCGTGCGTCAAAAGGTCTCAATTTCTAGTACGTGTGTTCTTGAAGTCGCAAAATCACACTATTAACGGCACTGCACTCTTCTTCCTTTAAGAGCGATCGGCCTACTTCATATACGGATATCC
>JANNQA010000087.1:0-27940 GCA_031400515.1 Bacteroidota bacterium | reverse complement strand
AATGGCCTCATGGTCTTTCAGAAGAAAGATGGCAGTCGCACAGATCGCCTGATAGAAAAGCTACTCATCTTCGCTTTAATAGAGGCAAGAAGTTGTGAGCGCTTCCGTTTGCTCTCATTACACCTGGAAGAAGAGGGACTGCGAGACTTCTACCACCGGTTTATGGTATCAGAAGCCGGCCACTATCGCATGTTCCTCGACCTTGCAAAGTTGTATGGACAGCCTGAAAAGGTAATGCAGCGATGGCAGGAATATCTGGACTTCGAAAAGGGGCTAATGGAGAGACTTGAGCCACGTGGAGATCGGATGCACTAGCAGCGCATAAAAACGCATTTTTTAACTGCCGGGGAGCCAGTCATGGGGCAGCACATAAAACTTGTCCAACATCGCCGTGCGCCACCGCTGAAGCTTAGGCGGCATCGCTTTCGCGAAGCTTCAGCGAGCAAAGCACGCGGTCGCGGAGCACTTCAGGCGCCTGCGCCAAAGCCGGCTAGCGTCTCCGCCGTCGGCGGACATAGTCGCTATTTGGCGGACGCAGTCCGTCTTCGGCGGACGTAGTCTCCTTCGCCGGACGGAGTCCGTCTTCGGCGGACGTAGTCTCCTTCGCCGGACGGAGTCCGCAGAGTAGCTTCAGCGCTCGCGGACGGCGACGGAGCGCTAGGCTAGGCTGACCAGGGTTAAGTCGATTCAGGGCGAAGGAGCGTAAAACTTGTCCGACCGACTGGGCGGAAGACGTTTCATTCACACCATTGTAAAAGGAATGCTCCGCGAATCCTGATTGTGACTTGAAATACGGAATTGATCAGGCAAATACGCGTTCGTCGATACAATCTTACCTCTGGCATATGTCCGTCTTGTCAATGAATGTATTTCTTACCTTTGGCGCCATGTCAAACAAGGCTGTAATCGATATATAGGAACATTACAGCAGCACCAAAATCTTTTTCAAAATCTCGTTTCTCCAAATCATCTGAAACATGAAACATCATTTCTTATTAATTGTACTTGTCGCCGTGGCGTCTGTTGCAACAGCTCAGATTAATTTCCAACATGAAGAATGGGCCAAGGTGAAAAAGCAAGCCAAGAAAGAAGGCAAAATCGTTTTCGTGGATGCTTATACGACATGGTGCGGGCCATGCAAATGGATGGCAAACAATGTCTTTACCGATGCCGCCGTGGGTGATTTCTTCAATGATAATTTCATCAACCTGAAACTGGATATGGAAAAGGGTGAAGGACTTGGATTTGCCCAGGAATATGAAGTTGGTGCCTACCCTACTCTCCTTTTTGTAGATGGAGAAGGAACTCTCGTGCACAAGCATCTTGGTGCTGTTCCTGCCGATAAATTTCTTGTCGTGGGTCAGGATGCATTGTCACCCGACAAACGTATCGGCTCATTACTCAATGATTATGAATCCAAAAAACACGACAAAGAATTTCTTCATGATTATATCATCAAAATGCTGAGTGCAGGAATGGATGTCTCAGATGCAGCGAATAACTACTTCGCTCTTTTAGACAATGCCGAGTTTGTCACTGAAGACAACCTGATGATCTTACAAATGCTTCATCCTTCATCTCAGACCAAATCTTTTGACATGCTCTATAAAAACCGTAAAGCGTTCAGTGCATTGTCTGATGATGATACCGTAAATGGCCTGATGGAAGGTATCCTGACTTCTGATTTCTACAACACAATAGGCCGTGATGACGCTGAAGGATTTCATCGCGTTCAGGCAAAAGTCAATAGCATGGATGTGCCATTCAAGGAAAAAGTCAACACCCTTGGTAATATGCTCTATAGTCAGTCACAGGGAGACACTGAAGGCTATCTGAAACATGCAGCGACATACAGCAAGGAATTTCATTGGAACGATTGGAATATGCTGAATAACCTGGCATGGGAGATGTATCTCGATGAATCCCTACAGACTTCGAAACAAATGAAACTCGCTACCAAACTTGGGAAGCGCGCCGTAAAACTTGAAGCTAATTATTATACTACCGATACCTACGCATCGACCTTATATAAGAGCGGCAAATACAAAGAATCATTGAAATGGGCAAACACTGCGGTCGATCTCGCAAAGACTGCCGGAGAAGATTTTGCTGGCACAGCTGAACTGATTGAGAAGATTCAGGCTGCGATGATCAAATGATGTTGTTGTCGGTATTATGTCGTTGAAATCAGAAAGATCTGAAGTACATCGGTTGCCTTCGCGTGGCCACTACGATCCTGAGACAATCTTTGCCATTCTGGACGCGAATTTTATTTGTCATGTTTCCTTCGTCATGGACGGAAAACCATATATCATCCCGACAGCATATGGTCGTGATGGCGATGACATATACCTCCATGGGTCCACTAAAAGCATGATGCTCACACATCTCGCCGCAGGCGCAGAAGCTGCTATTGCTGTGACGCAAGTCGACGGGATAGTATTGGCCCGTTCTCTCTTTCATAGTTCGATGAACTACCACTCTGTTGTCGTATATGGCCATGGGGAGGAAGTCACACACCCGGATGCCAAGATGGATGCCCTGCGTATTGTATCAGAACGCATCTGGCCTGGCCGTTGGGATGAAGCAAGACTACCGGATGATGATGAACTGAAGGCTACGAAAGTGGTTCGCATTCATATTAATGATGGCGCTGCAAAGATTCGTACTGGCCCTGTCAAAGACAATGCTGAAGATTATGAACTGGATATCTGGGCAGGAGTCGTTCCTGTGGAGACAAGATATTTAGACCCAGAGGCTGATGATGGAATTGGTAATCACATTCAAATCCCACCAAGTATCATTAGAAGGATGAGTAAGTAAGCCTGCTAAGAAAAGTGATTACTTCACTACCAGTACTGGAACATGAGTTGTGAGAGCAAGGATCTTTTCTGTCACACTACCCATAAGGAGTCTTTCTACTTGTGAATGTCCTTTTGCTCCCATAATGATAAGGTCAGCAGAAGTTTCATCGACTTCCTTCATGATATGAATACCGATGCTGGATCTTACACGGGGTAAAAGCCGTGTTTCAATCTCATCGTGATAACCAGGTATCTGCTCATGCAAGAATTTTTCAAAAGCGTCACTGATATTGGTCTCAATCATTTCATGCATCTCACTTTCGGAACGTTGAATTTTATACCAGCCGATATCCGGCACATCATATACATATACACAAGTAATCTTCGCCGGGAGTGTGAGCTGTTTATTGAGTTCAACAGCCATTTTCAAAGCCTGCGCAGAGTTATTCGAAAAATCAATGGGAACGAGAATATTCGTCAGCGTTGGATTCGAGAGATCGGGAATAATTAACGTATTGCAAGTGGCATGTCGGGCTAATGTCTTCGCAAGGATACCATGAGCTTCGCGCTTAGTGCTAAGCCCAGTGACAATCAGATCCGCATCAAGGGCTATTGCTTCTTCAAGTAACTCATCCAACGGACTTCCTTGCCTGATACCGAAATCAGTGATGATATCTTTTTCAAGTTCCAGTTTTGCAAGAGTTCGCACTTTCAAGTCATGCAGAGCCTGTGCTTGCAAAGTATTGTCTTGAGATACATGCTCTTCTTCTCTTTCAAGGCTGTCCCAGAAATCAGGCGTGGGCATCACATGCAGAAAAGATAGCCTTTCAACCGGTGCGAGCCTGATGAAGAAATTCAGGTATTGCAAAATTGATCTGTCTGTTGATCCTACTTCCAGGGCAATCAATGCGCGACGGATTGCGAATTCGGAAGTATGGGTGTCTACCGGGCTATATTTTAGTTGTACCATGGTTTGAGGTAGTATCGCTTGATTCTTTAATCCTTCAAATTTCGAATATTGAAAAGCACGCTGCGATAACTACTGTCATGGAAGACAATGATTTATATCAATGGGAAGAGGCTGCTGGCTACTGGCCATTGGCTCGAAAGGGGCATTCTCACTCTCTCACGTTGTCATTCCGAGCGATGAAAGAGTCGAGGAACTCACTCTCTCACGTTGTCATTCCGAGCGATGAAAGAGTCGAGGAACTCACCGACTCACGTTGTCATTCCGAGCGATGAAAGAGTCGAGGAACTCACCGACTCACTCACTCAACGTCTCACCTTCTACTTTCTTCCGCAATGCAATAAGCTCTGCTTTGTAATAGATGGAAACGATTATCAGGACTACGGTCACGGTGTATAAAATCCAAAACCGATAATCACTGAATCTGGGTGGACTGACAGTGGATGCTGTAACCATAACTTTTGGACGCTCTATAGCTCCGGGCTTTGCTCCGCGTACGATTTCAGAGTCTTTGATATATGTCAGAATGCTGCGTATCTGGTCTTCAGAAAGGGTCTGATCAGGCATAACAACAGAATTGTATGTATTGAACAATGCAAGTGCTGTACTGTCTCCACTTTTAATCATTGTTTGAGATGAACGGATAAATTTCAGAAGCCAGTCCTCCTGTCGTCTTTGAGCTACCCCTTGCAGCGCAGGTCCTACCAGACGCTGTTTTAGCTGATGGCAAGCCGTACAATTCTGTTTAAACAACTTATCCCCTTCTGCTACCATAAGAGAGTCCGCGGCCAGGATTGACCCAAAGCTCATCATCGCAATCAATACCAGAGAGCAAAGAACTTTCATGATTTGTCTTTTTTCAATTTTGTAATATCCTCGGTCAGCGTACGCATAGATTTTTCATCGAGACCATTGTAATAGCCTCTTATTCGACCTATGGCATCTACGAGCGCGATGTTTTCACTATGAATAAAATCCTGTTCTCCCCCATTTCCTTCGCTTGCTGTGAGAAAATATCCATGCCTTGCAAGCCCGTAAATCACTTTCTTGTCACCAGTCAGAAATCGCCATTGCTCAGTATTCGCATTCAGATTGGTGGCGTACTTCGCAAGGCGCTCGGGATTATCATGGACAGGATCTACGGTCATGCTGAGGAACAACACTCGTGCATCATTTCTATAGAGTTCGTGTACTGTTTGCAGATTTCTCATCATGCGTGGACAGATCGATGGACAACTTGTAAAAAAGAAACTCACAACAGAGATTTTGCCTTCGGTGACAGCGGATGAGAAAGCGCCTCCGTCTTGGGCAATCAGTTCAAAATCTGGTATCACATGAGCTTTTTCTTCTCCACCCACTTTCTCAGTAGGGCCATACACTGGAAGCTTTGCAATACGATCTATATAGAACCCAACTCCCCATGATAATAACATGGCTGCAACAATCACTGTCCCAATAAAAATCCAGATGCGCGATCCTTGTTTCATCAATTAATCTGTTTTCTGATAGAGTTCGAGAGGCGTTGGGTTGTTCGGGTCATAAGGAGGTGCCTTGTCACCTGTATACTTCTTGATATCTCTAAAAGCAGGGATATATGCTAATGCAATCACCAGAAACATTAATACCAACCATGGCCTGAAGTTATCCAGCAACCCTATTCTTGGTTCGTCGTGCAGAACCGCATACTCTGGAAATTCCAATCCTGGCTCCTCCGTCCGCTTGGTAAAAAGTAATTTCAATAATACAATGAAGTACAAGCCGGCTGCCGAAAACATAATCACACCTCCAAACAATGCCATTGCCGTCGTTGGAACCCAATCGGGTCTGAACAATGGGCTGTTTGGATCAAGGTAGCTGATCCCCAGATTGGTTCTCCTTGGCTCACCAAGAAGACCACCCCACATCAGACCAGTTGAAAAGATAAGTAGTCCAATCATCCACAAATGCGGTACAATCACTGCAATGTTTTTCATAGAGGGTGACAATACTCTTCCGGTGACATTTGTGAGCAAGTACAGGCTCATACCAAGAATAGCAAGGAATACTGGTCCGCCCACAGTCATATGAAAGTGACCAGGCATCCAGGCCGTATTGTGTACTACGGCATTCAAACTATAGGAGGCATTCACTATTCCTGTAAGCCCACCAAAAATGAAGATGATCAAGCCGGTAATCAAATACGCAAATAAATACCGGTCACGATCGAAATATGGGAGTTTGCCCAGCCATCCAAAAAGAGATTTAGCGCCCCGTTTGACCCCTGCGTACTCCAATGACGCGGCTATCGTAAACGCTGTCACAAAACTCGGTAACGCGATCCCGAATGTCAGTACGGTTTGTACCATCTTGATCCCACGCGAAATCGAAGGCTCTCCAAACTGATGGTGAACTCCTACTGGAATAGATAAAATCAGAAACAAAAAAAACACAAATCTCCCTGCATTGTCCGAGTACAGTTTCCCTCCGGCAAGCTTAGGAAGCATGGTATAAAACATGATGTACGCTGGCAGCAACCAGAAGTACACCAAAGCATGCCCAAAAAACCAGAACAATGTCCTGGCGAGCGGAATATTGACATCCGGGGTCCATCCCAATGACCAGGGGAGCAACAATCCAAGGACTTCATAGGCGACTGGAATAGAGCAGACGAACCATACCGTAAAATTGACCATGGTGCCTAAAACCGCCAACGGCATTTTAATCCCCTTATTCTCGCGTCGCCATGCCAGAAAAACTGGTATCCATGAGAAGTATGCTACCCATGACCCAACAACCAGTAATGCAACACCGAGATAAAACAACGGATGCGCTTTGAGTGGAGGATAGAATGTATAGAGTACGGCGGCTTTTCCACTTAACATAGCCCAGGCTGCCAAAAGTGTCCCTACAAGCATGAATGCAAATGACAACCATGCCAGTGGCGTGCTGGTTTTTCGCTTGAGGTAATAGGTGATGCAGGCATGCCCGAAAGCCACAGCAAAAAATGTGGTGAGCACGATCGCATTGATCACACCATGCAAGGTGAGCCCCTGATAATATTCCAATGCCGCAAACTCCCGCATTGAGATCATTCCGGAGCGATAGAGCGTCTGCAATAGTCCATGATAAATCCCCAAGGCAAGTAATGTCAGGGGGAGTGCAAGCTCCAGAATAATGACGGCCCGCAGGCCTTTACTGATGTTCCATTTCACGATAGAGTGTGTTTTTCATTTGAAGTTGGATTCAATCATCGCAAAGCTCAACAGCCTCGATCACTTATTTGGATAGTTGACAATGACTTCAGCTTTCATGTGTTGATGACCTGAGCCGCAATATTCATGACATATGATGGGATAGACACCTGGTTTGTCAAACTTCACTGTCGTCTTATTAATACCACCATAGACTGCCATCATGTTTACATTCTTGTCGGCAATGTGGAAGCCGTGAACGACATCCTTGGTGGTGAGATAAAAGTCTACCTCTGCTCCTACCGGGATAAATATCTCTGAAGGTTGAAAACTCCACATCTGAGCCACGACGAATACCTGATACGTGTTTTCATCCAGTGCCGTTACCCGTGGTTCCAGGTATGATGGGTCGTAGGGGATACAGGCAGGCAGATCACTAATACCGCGGCTCACAGCGCGCATCACCGCAGCCAGGAAAATGACCAGAAGTATCCCGGTATAGATGAGGATACGTTTTTCATATTTATCCATCTCAATAGTGAATTTTAAAACGTTAACTTCTGCTTAGCATGATAAAATAAATGCCGAACCAAATCGCAGCACTGAGCAAGGCCAGAAGAATAAAAAATGCAATGGCTCCCCGCGGGATGAATTTTTCGTTTTCAGTCATCTGCTATAGAATTTTATGTAATGAACTTCTCATTTCAATGGAGCAAAAATATATCAAATTGATTTTCAGAAGAAAAGTCATATCAGTCCCCAGGATGATCTTCATCATCCCTAAGACTTGAATTTGTCTATAAAGAATGTGCCTGAATTGTCCAGATTGGAATCTTCAGGTGGTGAGCAAACCGCTTGGTCAAACTGTAGTTGAACATCTCGTTTAGGCGACTACGCTTGTGAATCAACATGGCCAGTATATCAATGTGTTGATTCTTGACAAAAGCGGATACAGAATTTTCTACATCCAAGCTATCCAGGATCTGAACGTCTACGCCAGGAAACTTCTTTCGAAAATCCTCAAGTCGTTGAGAAGATCTGGTTGTATGTGCCACATCTGCATTGACACACATTACTTCCGCTCCAAAGAGACGCGCAAACTCCAACACTTTTGGCAATACGCGTTCATCTTCTTCCAGGAGTTCAGTTGCAACAGCAATCTTGTCGATATGCCCATCGAACTTCGCGCCATACGGAATAGCAAGGACTGGAACCCTGGCATTTTCCATAACCTCTGCCGCTACACTGCCCATAAACAACTCCTTGATCCTACCAGCACCCGTCGTACCCAAAATGACCATGTCAATATTATTTGCAGGGATGGCGTTCAAAATGGATGCGATAGGTTCTCCTTGCTGTAGTACATGAGACAGATCAACATTCATTGCACCTTCCTTCGCTGCGATTGCCCGGAGAACGGGGATGCTATCCTTGTAGTTTTCGAATTCTTCAAGTGAAATACTCTCGTAAACATTCCTGAGTGTATTTGGAAGACGTACACCTCTGATATCAGGCAGTTGATAGGCATGAAACGTGAGAATCGAAGCACCGGTTGCCTTCGCCAATTGCAGCGCGTACACAAATGCATGATCAGCTGCATCCGAAAAATCTGTAGGGAATAAGATGCGCATACTTTTGAATACTTTGCGTCTATCAAGGTAATTCGGCTAAATGCTCCGCACCATAAGCAAAAACCATTAGATCATAAGGCGTCACGATCCCGACAATTTTCTTCTGCTCATCCACTACAGGCAAGGCATGAAAAAGGTTTTCTTTAAAGATATCTGCGGCAATCTGTACGGTATCCGAAGCCCGGATTGTTGCAACCGGAGTAGCCATGACTTCTTTGGCCAACAAGGATCTGAAAATCGCCTCGTTCATCGCCTCCGCATTATGGGTTTTGAAAAGGGTAAAGTGGTGCTCAAGTTTATTGCAATCCGTTGTACTGATCATTCCCAATACTTTTCCATTTTCTACTACCGGAATATGATGCACTGGATTTGAGTTGAACAGTGTGACTACTTCCGACATCACGCTATCGGGTCCAACGGTCAGGACATTCTCTGTCATGACGAGGCGAACCGGAATGTTTCTGTCAAACATGGCTTGCGATATTTGAGAATGATACTAAATGTCGCTAAAATCTTCTACTAGCAAATCATCAACAACGGAAGCGCTAAACGCGAAACCGATGAGATCGTGCGAGGTCACTATACCAACGAGCTCGCCTGCTTCTACAACAGGCAGTGCATGAAAGCGATTGGCAAGAAAAATATCTGCTGCAAGTCCTACAGTGTCATCAGGATCAAGTTGCATTGGATATTCAGTCATGATATCTTTTGCCGTATAGACATGATCATCAGTCGCTATGTGCTCACATCCGTCAAGCGTGAAAGACAATGTATGACTTACCCTATAGAAATCTGTTTTGCTGATGATCCCGACAAGTTTTCCAAATTCCATTACAGGGATGTGATGGAAACCATATTCTTCAAATATTTGTCGGATCTTTTGCAGACGCGCATCTGTCTCGGCTGTCACGAGTCGCTTGGTCATGATCTGCGACACTGGTGTTTCTGGATTCATTGCTTTTGAATTCTGAGAGTGAATTACTCCTGTTTGTCCTCACAAATCTATCTGTGTGAGATACTGACCTCGATGAGGAGCGTCATAAAGCTGATTGATCTTCGTCATATTTTATATGCGCTCATAATGCTGTATTTGGAATCAGGGTTATTTTTGAGAAATTTTTACCGATATCATCATGAAGTCAATTCAAAAAATCCTTGTCCCAACCGACTTTTCACCATCCAGTTCACAGGCATTCAGTTATGCGCTTTGGTTCGCTGATCGTGTAGGCGCATCAATCGACGTATTACATGTGGTATATCCTGGTACTGATGTCATGGACTTTCCTGCCCTTGCCGCGTCAGTGACGAAGGTGCAGGTAGAATCAGCACAAGTCGTCATGCAGGCGTTCACAGATGAAGCCCTTACTCGACTACAAGCGACATCACAGCTCGAAAATGTCCCGGTAGTACGTCCAATCATCGAAATAGGCACTCCGGCAACGCTCATTTCGTCAATGGCTAAAGATCTCGAATCTGATATGATCATCATCGGAACAGATGGTGAACATAGTCGCCTAGAAATCGCTTTCGGAAGTGTCACTACTGCGGTCGTAAGCAGATCTGAGGTACCTGTACTCGTTGTACCAGGACAAATCGCAGCGATTCAGATCAAGACCATCGGATATGCTACTGCCCTGGAAGAATCTGATCCATTACATATCTGGCAAGCTTCACAACTTTTATCTCCATTCAATGCGTTTTTGAAAATTGTACACGTGCGTGTAGACTACGATGAAGAGAAAAGCATTGACCTCCCGGCGCTGGAGACCTTCCTTGCAGGAAAAGATCTTGGAAAACAAGTCAGTTTTCATGAAGTCCCTGATGATAATATCGAAGAGGGTCTGGAGGAATTTGTCTCGACGCATAAGATCGATTTACTTGTGATGTACTCACCGAAACGCAATCTTTTTGAGCGACTTGGCCATCGCAGCATCACCCGGCGAATGACACTTTTTAGTGATGTGCCTTTGCTTGTGATGAAATGAAAGCAAGTGCAAGTTCAAGTGCAAGTGCAAGAGCAAGTGCAAGAGCAAGTGTAGCAAAGCGACATCCGAAATCGATCTCTCTATGTAGACAGAATATCGGGATGCAAGTGCAGACGGATTCTATCCAGACAGAGAAAAACTTGTTTCTTTCCATGTTGCCAGACACACTTTTGCGACAATGGCTCTGACCCTTGGTATCAGTATGGAGATTTTGAGTAAGCTTCTAGGGCATCAAGATCTGAAGACTACCCAGATTTATGGTAAGATTATGGATCAATCTAAAGATGATGCAATGAGTCGTTTTGATGACCTTCTAGAGCCAAAAATATCTCGGCCTACCCACAAAAAACCATATTCTGCTAAAGCCGCTAGACAAAACCAAGCGAGGACGCCAAAGATTTTTTGATAAATAAAGTCGCAACTTGGGTCAGTCAAAAGATGATGAATGAAGTGTTTTGGCACGCTACTGAGCCAGTCAATTCACAACGGTAATTTAACCCTACCGTAGAAGCTGATCAGTTTTATCCCTGCAAGCCGAATAGAATTAAAAGTACCAAGGCTCCATGCCTCAATACTACGGGAAAGTGGTAATTCGAGGCATGTTCTATGAGAAATGTTTAGTGGCTCGGATAGTCGAGGATATAGAGATTCCCTTTCAAGGCATACCTCGGTGATGCAACATTGTATATTGAAAGTTTTGAACATTGACTAGACGAACGTGGACGGAAATTCATTTGCTACTCAAACCAAGGCGATTTAGTCCCGATATGCACTTGAGGAGAGCGCAGGCATCGGAAGAGGATAACATCAGTATATAGGAATGGTATGAAATGAACAATTACGATTTGAAACGAAGACTAAAGATTGGGATGTTGATATGATAACTAAAGTTTCCTCTTCTGAGTTTTCAAAGAAGCTTTATATTAATGTCATTAGATAAAACAAGCACACTAGCAAAAAACAGAACAATTTTTTAACAGGGCTGAAGTTATCTGTAATAAAATGATGTTGAACAATCTCCTTTCAAAAAGCTCCAAGCGTCCACTTTAAAAGCCTTATCTCATCCTTTTTTCTCTTAAAAGTCAAACTTGCATAAGCTCCTGACCACGGTCGCCATATATATATGGTGCATTTATCCTTACAAAAATCAGCGCGATAGACCTCGAAGAATTGCGGTTGAAGGATACCTATAGGTTTAATATTTGTAAATCTAATAGTTTTATCACAAATATAAAAATCCCGACATGTCTCTGTAAACTGTATCGCATCATAGACAATTACAGTATCCAGGTCACTTGAACATATGAAAAAAACTTTATTAGCGCCTTCGTTTACCATCGCTGCTCCGACTAGCTGACAACGATCCCAATCTAAATCATCTAACTCAGTAGGTGTTAAACAGTAAAAACATAGGGCAACCAGCACTCTACACTGCCATAACCAAATCATAATTTATTTGTTTACTGAAGGTAAAGATGGAAGAGTTTTATTGTCTTCAGAAGTCTCAGTTCCGAGAAATTCATTTATCATTCCAAGAATTTGTTTCATATCATATTTATCCCCAGGATCAACAAAACGCATAGCAGACCATTCTGTTCCATCCTGATCTTTACCTTTTATGCCCCATACGTCGGCTTCAAATGCTGCTCCTGGCTCTCCAATATATGAGCTTGAGCCATCAAGCCAATCACCATAGTGAACGGTTTCATGAAGGATAGTAGTATATACAGAGGTCAGTGCTCCCAATTTCTTGAGGGCATCTAGCGCTGTATCAATTCCTCCAATCACCCCTGCTCCTTTCGGTTTAGCGGCTAGTACACTTTCTAATGCCAGAAGGCCAGCAGCATTAATCTCAATTTGGCCTGTCTGGGAGTTGTAGGAGCCATATGCGTCTTTCATACCTCCTGGGTCAACATCGGCAACTATTTCGGGACCACTATTGTCACTTACTGTTCGTTTAGTTTCGGCATTGTTTAAATTGCCTTGCGAATTCTTCGAAAGTGCATTCAAAATTGTTGAACTTCCCATTACGTCTTTTTCGATGTTCTGCTTAATGTAACGAGCAACGTTCGGATATGCCTTAATAAAACTAGCTGAAAGCTTGTATTCACCATTAATATCTACGTTAAATACAGGATTATTCCCTCCATACAAGAATGGAGACTCAGTTACAAATTTATCGGCTAGTGGATCAATTGAATTAAACCTCCCAATCGCCGGATCATACCATCTAGCTCCATAATCATACCACCCCAATCCACTCCCAAAGTACTCTTGACCATTATACTTGTATTTCTGAGTCAATCCACTTGGAGCTACCCAAACTCCCCCTTGTTCCATACCAAAAGGATAGTAGTGATATTCCTGCATCAAAGTAGGCCCGCTTTTGAATACTATCCGGGTGTTGCCAAGATGATCCTTTATGTAGTATTGATACTCATATGTACTCCCGGCAAGCTTTTCAATCCTACCATCTTCATGGTATATCGCTTTCATAACATTCCCTTCATACTCGATATCATCAAAGTATGTCGTCACTACTCCTGACATCGTACTCGTCCATTTGCGTCCGCCTGCATCGTAGGAGTTGTTTATCGTACCTCCTGTTCCGGTTATAGTATGAGGAAGATTCAGATGATTGTTACTGATAGTTGAGTAGCCCACATTGGTACGTCCTGTGATGTTTCCGTTATTGTCATGGGTATAGGTACTCAGGGTCTGACCTGCATTGATTGTAAAGCCTTTCGTCTTATCGGATGTCTCGGTCACGGAAGTCAGCCGGAACGTCCCGGAAGTAGGATACGCATATGTAAGAGCATCAATCTGCGCATAACCGGAACCCGTATATCCCTGGCGAGATAGCGTCAATATATCTCCGCTCAGATTGTACGTAAGTGTCTCATTGTAGCCATTTAAGTTGGTGAACGCGCTACCAGTATGTTCTCCATACGTCGCTTGAGTGAGCCGATTGATGTTATCGTAGGTGAAAGCATATCTAGCCTTGTTCCGTGTACCTCCACTTACCATGCAACTGTTGCCGACGCGCCATTCCATGGAGGAAATGTTGCCATTGAAGCGTGCAGTAGTCGTGAACCCGGCAATTGTGGTATTATAGTTCAATTTCATGCGGAAGAGATCGGTATTGCAATTCGCTACATCATTGATATCTGTCATCCAACCACGGATATTGTATTTGTAGTCTATGGTCTGAACGAATTAGGACAACTTCGAAAAGTTACTCCATTCCAACGTTCATCGAATGTAGAAGAGAAAATTGATTTTCCCTCACATAAAATACTCGAATGCCAATATTTAACATTTGAATCCACCAATTGAGCTTCAAGTCATTATTATTAATAAAAATTAACAGATTCTCACCTGATGCATGGGTTACATTCGTGATTTTATGTCATAGATAATATCACTTGATTCGTTTGACTCTGATAATTAGGTTCTTTTTAACGAGAAGTACTTTTACGCAAGTAAATTCCTGATTTTCTTAACTCATGATCAAGTCTCACGAGAAATTCCTTATGGTCGTCTATCGGTCAGCAATAAAAAGACACACCCTGAAAATTCACAGTGTGCAAAGATGGATATCGTACCATTCCCAAACAGTGGCCTCTTTCAAAAATTCGCAATAGCTAGCCGCTCCATTTGTGTTTATGTCCTTCGACTGCGCTCAGGATGTCGCTTCTTTCCATTTGAGTTTGCACTTGCGTTTGCACTTGCGCTTGAATTTGTATTTCCGTTTGCTATCTTTCCCGCCATGTGGAAATTCCTGATTTGTGCCGCCCTCTGGATCGCACTGACCTTTGCATTGAATCGCTCATGGCAATTTGGAGATACTTCCCTGCCACCGTTTGGAAGGTTCTTTTCTCCCGGTTCAGGGTTCTGGCAAAATGCTGAACCACTGAAGACGAAATCCAATAATCATGACATCTTACTCAATGGTGTCAGTGATGAGGTGCGAATCGTCTTCGACGAACGGATGGTACCACACATCTTTGCTCAAAATGATCTGGATGCGTACTATGCACAGGGCTATGTGACAGCAATGCACCGTCTTTGGCAGATGGATCTTTCCTCCCGTGCGGCAGCAGGAGAACTTTCCCGGATATTCGGATCGCGCACATTAGAATATGATAAGAAGCAACGGCGCATGGGCATGGGTTTCGCCGCTGAGAATGCGGTCAAAGGTTGGGAGGAATTTCCTGAAGACATGGCTCTTCTCAATAGCTATGCAGCAGGTGTAAACGCCTACGTGGCTTCTCTCACTCCAAATTCATACCCGCTCGAGTACAAATTACTCAACTATAGTCCTGAAACCTGGACACCGTTGAAGTCTGCCTACTTCGTGAAGTCGATGGCAACACGGCTCTGTCTTGAAGAAGATGATCTCGAAAATTCACTTCTTCTCAAATGGCTCGGCAAAGACCGGTTCGATGCACTCTTCCCTGAACATAACCCAAGCGAAGACCCTGTTATTCCTCCTGGTACAGCCTGGGACTTCAAACCAGTCAATGTCGCTCAGGATACACTTCAGGAGATCTCTGTGTCTCCCAATGGTTCACGGGCGGAGATGCGCAAGAGCTATCATGAAGGCAGTAATAATTGGGCTGTTGCTGGTACCCGTACGCAGTCTGGCAAACCTATCCTTTGCAATGACCCACACCTCGGGCTGTCATTGCCATCCGTATGGTATGAAATACAACTCGCAACGCCCCATCAAAACGTATATGGTGTTTCTCTACCCGGGATGCCAGGTGTGATTATTGGCTTTAATGAACATCTCGCCTGGGGGATGACCAATGTCGGTATGGACGTGCTCGATTGGTATGATATTCAATGGACGGATGATACACAAACAGAATATCTCCTTGATACCAGGAGAATGCCAGTCACATATCGAATTGAAAACATTGAAGTGCTTGGAGGTGAAAGTGTCATAGATACTGTACGATACACAACCTGGGGGCCTGTGCAAAAAGATGGACCGCACGAAGGACTGGCAATGCGATGGCTCGCACATGACGTGCCGGATAGACGAGAAGCAAGCATGTTTACCAGGCTCAACCATACGAGATCGCATGATGAGTTTGTCTCCGTGATTGCAGATTTTCAGACACCTGCACAGAACTTCGTTTTTGCCGACAAGCAAGGGAATATTGCATTGCAGATAGTTGGAAAACTCCCATTGCGTAGTGATCGAAACGGACGACACGTGCAGGATGGTTCGCATTCGTCAAATGGATGGAATGGAAGTATACCTGCTTCTCAAAATCCTTCTGTGAAGAATCCATCCCGCGGCTTTGTGTCAAGTGCAAATCAGGAAACGACAGATTCGACATATCCATACATCTATCATGGAGGCTTTGAAGACTTTCGCGGCAGGACTTTGAATCGCTACCTCACTGGTATGGAAAAAAGTAGTCCACAGGATATGATGGCATTGCAGTATAACACCGTGAGTCTGAAAGCCAAGGAGTTGCTTCCACACTTGCTTAGTTCTGTATCAGGAATCAATCCAGAAGAAAAACAGTCACTGCAGGTGCTGAGCGAATGGAAATATGATTACAGCGCAGAGTCACCTGCACCGATCTTATTTGAGATGTGGTATGACGCGTTTTATAAAACCTTATGGGACGATTTTTATAAAATGGAAGATTCGATGTACATCTATGCTCCTGAAGCATGGCGTACAAATCTCCTGGTGCAGAACAATCCATCATCCGCTGAATTTGATATTGATTCTACTTCTGCTAAAGAATCATTTCAGGATATCGCACGGATCAGCTTTGCGAAAGCGCTGGAATTGTATAAAGCTCTGGATGACGGCACTAGCTGGGGAAAATATCGCGAGACAACGGTGCGCCACCTCGCAAATATTCCATCTTTCAATCGCACACTCACGTCAGCTCCCGGTCATGGAGATGCCTTAAATGCAACAACTCGTACACACGGTCCTTCATGGCGAATGATTGTACATCTCACTGATCCGATTGAGGCTTATGTCGTTTACCCAGGTGGTGAATCCGGCAACCCGGGTTCTCCCTACTATGATACCATGATCAGTACCTGGGAAAAAGGAGAGTATTACACTGCCAAGTATTTGAAGTCGCCAGATGATATGCAGGCTACACAAATTCTCAATATCAAACCTGCTGTCAAATGAAAACTCTGATCGGAATCATCGCTATCGGCCTTATCACCGCACTGCTCTCAAACAACTTTCCATGGTGGAGTTGCGGGATCATTGCATTTGTTGTTGCTTTTGCATTGCGCATGAAGACAGGAGCTGCTTTCCTTTGCGGATTTGCGGGAGTCGCACTAGCGTGGGGCATTATGGCGGGATGGATTGATGCTCATAATGCAGGACAACTCAGCCATAAAATCGGTAATCTCTTTGGTGGACTTTCATCAGTCCTCCTGGTCATCCTTACCGCACTCCTTGGAGGACTGGTTGGTGGACTTGCAGGGATGACCGGTGGCTTTCTTGCCAGGCTCATCTTTAGCAGCAGGACATAACTGAATCTATGAGACGACTAAGTGTATCTTTGATCTGAATACTTTGACAACATCAGGTACTGCGGGCGACGTTTAGTTCTTGATGACCATAAAAGCATACAAACCTATTTCACAAGATGGAAGATTATAAATTTAAGATCGCTAAGAAGCGCGTGAAAAAAGTCAAAGACTTTTATAGCCATTTCACAACCTGGCTTGTCTTCTGTGCATTCTTCATTTTTATCAATATCGCCAGCGGAGGCGGAAGCTTCTGGGCAGTCTGGCCTATTATGGGCTGGGGGCTTGGTGTTGCTTTTCATGCGATCGGCACATTCGGTATTCCAGGCCGTGGAAAAGATTGGGAAGAGCGCATGATCGAACAAGAAATGGCTCGTGTGGAGCAACAAGAACAACAAAAACGTGGAGGCAAACCACAAACACTTCCATCAGGTAAAGTTGAAGCAGAAGATGAGCTGGAACTGAAAGAGGTACGTAAGGCGTGGAAGGATTCGGACCTTGTTTGAGTGGAAAGGATTATAGGTTTATGAGTTTATAAGGTTTAATAAATTTCAACTACAGATCATAGTGCTTCTACGAAGTTTGAAACTTCGCATTTCACAATCTATCCTTTTGTATAGCTTACTTTTTGCCAAGTTTGCAACTTGGCACGAGAACATTATAGAACTAGCATGTTCAATCATCAGAGATCTTTTCACCAATAGCAAAGAACAAGGGATACCAGATGGCAGCATTGGGTAATGCCGCCCATGATTGAATATTCTGCAAGACTTTTTGAAATTGTTTCTCCTCTGTCAATGTATGTTCAATCATCATTGCACGTGCACCATCAAGTACGCCAACAAGATTTGCCACAAAGTCATGGAAGTAAGGTGAGCCCGCACAACTTCCAAAAAAAGTGAACCCATTCCGCACAGGTTTGAGTCCAGCCTCAGACAACAAATACACGAGCTTTCTGCCGATAAAAGGATCATTGCCATTCAAATGATAGGTCTGTATATAGGCGTTCCAGATTGCATCAAAACCGTCAATCTCCGGAAAGACCGTCATCGCACTATGGTCATCATCTGAAAGAATCACCTGCCCTCCCGGACAAATTGCTCTGGCCATTGACATCACAACGCTTTGTGGATCCGGAAGATGCTCTAATACAAACCTTGTATGTGCGAGATCGAAGCTTTCCCATAGATGATCAGCAAGATCAAGGTTGGTAATGTCGGCCTGGACAAAATCAACCTCCGCAAACTCAGTCCTGGCTTTTGCCAACTGGTGCTCATCTCGCTCCAAACCCAGGACATAAGCTCCGGGATGGGCATGCTTTTGGAGTAACCCGGTAAAATGTCCGAGCCCAGCGCCAAAGTCAACAATACGTCGCGCATTGATCGGGCCGATATCACGGATATACGCATCGTTCAGCAATGAATTCAATAAAGAAAGCCGGTCTTGTTCTTCGGCATGGCTGCCGTGGATGTAGATGCTGTTCATAGATTGCATTTAAGCGATATAGACGAAGAATAGTTGATTGAATAGAAGCGAATTTGACCGCACGAAGGTGATCTACGCCAGGTAAACGTGGCACAATTACATTGTTATTTCTATCATTCTAGACTCATTGCCTCCCTTTTTTGCCATTTCGACTGCCACGGCCAAATACTCTTTTATTGCAAGAGCAATGTTTTCAAGCGCTTCTTTTTCTGTTTTGCCTTCAGACCAGCACCCTGGGAGTCCTGGGCATGAGACACTGTAGCCCTCGTCTGATTTCTTGAGTGAAATTGTATATTTCATGATGGCCCGAAGATAAATAACTGAAATCAACCTAAACACAGGTACTAAATGAAACTGGCTTATAAATCATGAAGACAATAGGTGTGATCGGTGGGCTTGGCCCGCAGGCGACAATGGACTTTGAGGCCCGTATACATCGGGTTGCTCAACGTCTTATCCCACAGTATATGAATAGCGGATATCCTCCTATGATAGTGTGGTACTATCGACATCCTCCTATTCTTGTAAATTCGGATTTATCACCAATACTTCCAATGCAACCTGATCCGCGCCTGCTTGAAGTTGCTCGCAACTTAGGTGCATTAGTCGATTTCCTGGTGATCACTTCCAATACACCACATATGGCACAAGGGCAAATCGAGCTGGCTTCGGGTCGCAAAGTGCTGAGCATGATTCAGGTTACATTAGATGAAGTCGTGCGTCGGAATTGTCAGAAGGTTGGTGTGCTCGGATTCGGAGATCCCGTCTTCTATACACAGCCTCTAAAAGAAATGCATATATCATGTGAAACAATTGAAGACGAATTGCGCGACAGACTCAACACGTCGGTCCGGCAAGTAATGGAAGGACAAAATAGTGCGGAGTCACCAGAGGCTGCGATAGCTGCAATTGCAGAACTTCGATCCAGGGCGGTAGATTGCATCGTTCTCGGTTGTACCGAAATTCCTTTATTATTGAAAGAGTCTGTTGATGAAGGAGATTTAGTGAATCCGGCACAGCTACTTGCAGATGCAGCAGTGCGTTATGCAATCACGTGAAGTCTATAGTATTAAGAATCTATGAGTTTCGATCATCTAATGTATCCCGAATATGTCCAGGTCAAATATCCATGTCAGATTTGCCACAATTGATGAAGTTCGTTCAATTGCTGCCGTATTGTTCGACGCGTTTATTGCATACAAACCACTCTATACTACTGAGGCATTTGCTGCAACCACACCTTCAGCAGTTGAAATCAAACTTCGCTTTGATGAAGGACCAACGTGGGTAGCGATCCTTGATAATCGTATCGTTGGCACCGTAGCAGTAATGGCTACAGACAATGCACTTTATATACGCAGCATGGCTGTTCTGCCGAATGCACGAACACGAGGCATTGGCAAAATACTCCTGGAGCAAATCGAGAGTCATGCCAAAGCGAATGGTTTCAAGCGGATGTTTTTGTACACGACGCTGTTTCTTAATGACGCAATCAAGTTGTATGAACGGTTTGGGTTTGTACAAACTGGCGAGTTACAGGATCTGAAAGGCACACCGCTGATGATGATGGAAAAAGAGTTGATAGGTTGAATATTTTATTCGTTGCTCGGTCTTATAGAACGAAATCTATACTTCAATGACTAAGAGTATACCTGAATCAGACTGGAAAATCTTCCGGACACTTTACAAAATAGCGCTTGAGCGCTTCTGTGCTGGTGTACTTGCCGAGGTAGGTACACTGGCTTCAGATGAAATACAAACGTCGCATGAAAGATATCTCGTCATTTATAAACTGATGACGGAAAGGGACAAGTTATTAGAAGATATTTTTGATAGAACGAGTCGATCAAGGGCATTGATACAACTTACGCTCATGAACACATACGAGCTATTGACCGAAAATGAAATGGCGGCATTTAGTGAAGAGACACGTCGGATTGCGCAGAGGCGGTTTTAGAGTTTTTTCTTAATTCTGTAAGAATTTAAATCGTTGCGCTGCGCTTTGCACCTGAACTTGCTCTTGTACTTGCACTTTTCTTCCTTCGCCTTCGCCTCCGCCTTAGCCTTCTCCTTCTTCATTCCTAAACGGCCTTCTTTGCACCCACTGCACTTCCGGCTCAAGCATATTGTATATCCGTGGCACAAGCATATTGATCAGTGCACTCTGGTATTGCAGGTAAAACTGCATGTGAAACGGCTCCGCTCCTACCGAACTCTTGATCTCCATCGCAGTACGACCGTAGATGATCCTATGCACACCGATATCGATACTTAGTGAGATCATGTCGAGAAGCATGTTCATATAGAGTTGCTTTTCCTTATTGACCTTCTCTTCATAGCCGAGAAAGTGTGCTTCGATCTCATCACCATTGATCATTAATGAATAGAAAGCGATCAGGCGGTCCTCATCAAAATAACCGAAGACCTTGTATCGATCTTCAAGATGCTTTTTCACTGAAATGAAATACTCTGGATTCAGAATGAAAAGATTGAATGAAGCATTGTCTGCAATGTCATGATAGTATTCACTGATCTTGTCTTTGTACAACTCGAGGTCATCCAACTGCAATTCGCGCTTGACAACACCCTCGCATTTCTTATATGCTCTACGTACCCGGACACGATATTTCGAACTCAGTGATTTGCAATAATCTTCATATGACTTCCATGCACGAGGAAGTTCCATGATCATATTTGGCTGTGCATGAAAGCCATGATAGACTCGTGTTTTGGGATTCATGTGCAATTTCACAACAGGTTCAAAAAAGTCTTTCACAAAGACAAGCCGCACCTTGATGCCTTCCTTCTTTAAGAGTTTGACGAGCCGATGCAAGATCTGATCTACAACATTCCATTGTACTTCCGGATTTACCTGATCACTAAAAAGAAAACCATGACTTCCGGTGACAAGGGTATTTCCACAAAGTAATGTTGTGAATTCTACACGGGCGGCTACAACATTTCGAAATCTTGTCCATACTCCCGGGCTTGTCTTTACTTCGATATCATCCCGATGATAACTGATACT
Organism: Bacteroidota bacterium; assembly: GCA_031400515.1. Lineage (GTDB taxonomy): Bacteria > Bacteroidota > Bacteroidia > Chitinophagales > Saprospiraceae > DATDQA01. The sequence continues at coordinate 6,345 of JANNQA010000087.1, read as the reverse complement.
CTTCTTCGCCTGAAACTTATCCAACTGTGTATAGACTATTCCAAAGAGCGTCCCTGATTTCCACACTGTGAAATATCTGAACTGCATGTTGAGTGGTGGTGCAGCATGTAAAGCGCGGAGATAGGCCGATGAAAGAAAGATATTGGATGAGGAGAGTTGGTCCCAGATTGGAGCGATTTGATCAAGAGAGCGATGCAATCTGATCTGGAAACCCAGCCATTGAAATTCTGTTTCGCCGTCTCTTGGTTCGCTCATTCTTTCAATTTCCAATCCGCAATTAGTTGTCTCGCATAATGTTCATGACGCCATCCGGTGAACCCGAACATCTCACGCCCCTGATAGTTTAAAAACCATTGCTGTAAAATGTGGCGGGTTGCGTCGTACTCGGTGATAAAATCGACGAAGTTGTGGATATGGATTGACTGTAACGTGCTGTCTGCTGGTACCGCGATCACAATTGAATGAGGGTGACCTTCCCTGTTTAATATCAGCGTGGCGATGGGAGTGACTTCAACTATCGACTGAGCCTCAAGCGCATGCATCATGACAAGGACTGGTAAGGGGACAAGGCCGCCAGACACAGTATCGATTTTTCCACAACCAGCGATAAAGCCATAATTACCGGGGAAGGGTAAAAAATCTACCGGTTGCTCAGAGAGAGAAGAGATGTGTCCAGCAGTGTCAATGGCCTGCAGGTGAGTTGTGCCAGCCGGAATCTCGACAACCGCATAGACCCCAGTGCTATCCCTAATCTGTAAGACAGCAGTTGGTGTATATCTCAGGTATCGAGGCAGAGTTTGCTCAGGCTCAGCCTCTTTGCACGAATTCATGAAAAGAAGCATGGAGACACTGCATAGGAATATCAATGACATTGCACTATTTATCTGCCACCGGGATGTCTCTATCTTCATCGCCATAAAACATGCAAAGTATGCACGAAAAAGCAAACTCAAACTGAGTTTCCCCGGTCTTTATCACGGGAGATGGATCTGGGAAAAAGAAATAAATTCGACTGCAAATACGACGTCAATGAAACGAGCAACACCTTTCTTCTCTGGACTCTTGCTGCTTGCTATTGCATGCAACAACCCGAAGACTGATACCACGGAATCCCCGACCGACTCTACCTCAGTAATTCCTCCCGCAGTCGAAAGCGGTGACTCTGACGCGGCTGCACCAGCAATGGACTCCGCTGCAATGATGAAGGCATGGGAAGCCTTCCGTGCTCCTGGTGATATGCACAAACTTCTGGCAACCTTCAATGGTCAATGGGTAGCAGATGTAACCACATACATGGACCCCTCCCGGCCTCCGATAAAATCTCAAGCCACTCAAATTTTCAAACCGATTATGGGGGGACTCTATCAGGCAGGACATATGACTGGCACAATAATGGGTATGAATTTCGAAGGTCAGAGTATCAACGGCTATGACAATGCCAAAAAAATATTTGTGAGTACATGGATAGATAATCTTGGATCAGGAGTTATCAATATGACAGGGTCATGGGATGAAGCCACGAAGACACTTCACTATAAAGGATCACAGACTGATCCTGTGACCGGCAAAGATGTACCTATACGGCAAGAGCTTAAGGTTCTTGATGTGAATACGTATCTACTTACCATGTATGGAGCAGGAATGGATGGAAAGGAGACGAAATTCATGGAGGCGACTTACAAGAGAACGTGATGCGCTCAATTCCTTTGTCATCCCGAGCGTAGTCGATTTTCGTCATCCCGAGCGTAGTCGATTTTTGTCATCCCGCGCGTAGTCGAGGGAAGACTACGTTTTCTACTTATAGTTTCGAGTGAAGCTGAACACGAGGTGGGTTGAATCTTGTTTTATAAAACTGGTACTCCTGGAACAACAGGATTTCTCGACTCTCTCTACCCAGTAGAGATCGCTCGAAATCGAATTCCAAATGGCATTCGTCATCCCTCGACTCCTTCGTCGCTCGGGATGACAATGAATGTCACAAAAACAAAAGAGCGGCTGGTATGCCGCTCTTTTTATTCACGAGACTTGTGAAAGACGTACGCAGTAATTATTGTTTGAACATCTCAAACGTACCACCATCAGCAATACTTGGTGTTTCACCCCAGGTGCCAATGATTTCTTTTCCTACATCAGAATAAAGCCCGGAAAATGTGTAGCTGTAATCTTTACCGATAGGTGTGTACGTAGCTTCAAAATTCACACCACTGGCTTCACATGAACCTTCTGCAATGATATCCCCGTCCTCATCATAGACGACCATGTCACCATCACCTTCAATCACCCACTTTTCATAGTTTGTCGGGACGTCAAAATCGAAGCCCCATTTACCTTCCCAGGTACCTTCAAGGCCGTTTTTAGCAGCGACATCATCCTTGTTGCATGCAACGAAACCCAGTACTGCTACTGCAAGAACCAAAATGCTTTTTGAAAATTTCATGATCAAATTTGTTTTTAAAGTTGTATTATAAATTATTAATGATTCAAATTATTACGAGTCAGTTGTCCTTTTAAAGTCCTGTCACATTTGACGATTTCCTGATTATCTGCCTTATTCCTCGAATTCGTGGAAAGGTTAACAGTTTCGGCCCATCCGCAGACGCACGTAAGTTCGCCTAAGGCGGACGCCCGAAGGTCAGCTCTGCTCATTTGAAAATACCCTTCATGAGCTGTCGCAAACCACTGCTGAGTTCGTAGGACATACTCAGACTAAACCCTCTGTTTCTTAAAGATATTTCTGTAGTCTTATCCACATCCCACAAACCATGCTGGTATCGTAATCCCAGCCGAACCCCACTTGTCGCACGATACTCAGTCGCAAAGACCAAAAAGAAATCGGTCTTCTTCATTGCATCTCTGATATTGTACCTCTCATCATCCCTCATTGATTTTGCTATCACCAGCAGGCCTGACTGAGATCCGCTTAAAAATGAAATCCCATTGTCCATACTGTATCTCACCATCACCGGGAGCAGGAGATAGTGCGATCTATATCTCGCATGTTGATCTCCTGATGTGTACACATTACCGAACATGGTATAGTGCAGTTCTGATTGGATAGCTATCCGCGGAGCTATCGGAATATGAGTGTTCGCGCCAGTCAGCGGACCCACTTTGAACTTGGTATCAAACTGAGCTGTAGGTTCGCCAAACTCCCATTTACCAAAATTGAGTCCTGCGTTAACTGAGATCGTTGGTTTTTGCGAAAACACATTCATCGCATGTAGTACAATCAGGATCAGCGTGATGGAACTTTGTCTCATGACTCAAATTACTTTCTGTGCTTTTTTTGATCCCCAACATATCATGCTTGTATACCAAGTGATTCACTGCTGAGTATTAGACATGTTTTTTGAGTAACGGACTTATTCTGTGGACACACATGAAAGGTTAACGCGAGCCATGGGAATTCTCAAATTCCTTATCCTGAAGGGCGTTCTCATAAGACCTTCCAAAGACGCGTCATAACTACATTCAAACCAGGTGTCTGCGAGAATCGTCAATCCTTAATCCAGATCAAGAAGAGCCAATTCTTAAAGGGGCTGCGATAAAACATTATTGACAATTAGAGACGTTATGAAAGACGTTCTCATATCGCCGTGGTTTCTCTTTTACCGCAGAGGACCCCAGAGAAGTCGCAGAGAGCCACAGAGTGAAATCTTGGGTTAATTTCTTTCTCGGAGGTCTCTCAATATTTTCTCTGAGACTCTCTGCTTTGAAAATATTTCAACTCTAAATTCTTAGTACTTCTTAAGTGCACAGTATGCCGATGTTCCTGCATCAGTATGACTTGGTTCAAATAGATCAACCATCAAAATTTGAAGAAGAGCTCCATAAATTCCTGTCTAAGGGGTTTGTAAGTGGCACTTAAGCATCTTGTAAAAAGCTTCCAAGTTGCTTTTATTGAGGTCTGAAGATGAGGGACTTGCTTTGCTTTCCTTAGCCTTCGCCTCAGCCTTCGCCTTCTTTCACATTTCCGATACTTCGATCATGGCGTCTTCTACACTATGCACAAGCTCCACAAAATGCGGATTGCGCTTTGTTTCAAGATTGCGATCAAGAGGCAGGTCAACATGGATATGACGAACAAACTTCGAGGGTTGTGATTTCATGATATAGATGTCGTCACCGAGGAATACCGCCTCAGTGATATCATGTGTGACAAAGACGACGGTGAAATGAAACTTCGACCAAAGACTCATGAGGAGGTCCTGCATTTGCATTCTTGTCTTGATGTCAAGCGCACCAAAGGGTTCATCCATCATGATGATCTCAGGATTGGCAAGGAGGCTTCGCGCGATTGCGACACGTTGAAGTTGCCCGCCGGAAAGCGTTGGATATTGAGCATACTTTTTTTCATGGCCATCGAGTCCCACTATCTTGATCATCTCCATCGCCTTTGCATTGCGTTCTTCGCGTCCTATTCCCTGATATCGGAGTGCAAGAGAGACATTGTCAAGTACGGTCATCCAGGGAAGCGATGAGTATTCTTGAAATACCATGCTCACACGTTTGGATTCACTTACCGGCTTGCCATGAATTAATGCAGTGCCAACGGTAGGCGTCTGCAGATTTGCAATGTATCTAAGCAATGTCGACTTCCCCGAACCAGACATCCCGAGGATGACGACAAACTGCCCCTGGTTTGGTTTGTCCTCAACAACAAAATCCAGGTCGCGAATCACCCAATTTTCACCGCCATCATAGCTTTGGCCGATACCACGCAGGTCGATGATATTCGGCAGTTTCTCATTATCCTGATACTTGTATTCCATTACGCGGGTGTTTGTGGTTGCTTAGATTTCCGTGAGTTCTTAAATGCTTTGTAAGCAAAATACCCGATTAATAAGAGGGAGACGAGATGCACTACCCAGACTGTGCTTCCAAATAAATATGAAAGTGGCTTGCTGCCAAGGAATCCTATGAATTCATTTACAAAGAGAAGAAGATAGATTGCACATAGTATCCAGAATAATGTACCCGTAATATATTGCCATACTACTCCAATGACAGATTGCTTTTGCAGCCTTCCTGTCTTATCCTGCTCACGTAATTGATACTTATGAGGAAAAAGATGTTTGTCCAGCCAAACAAGAAATCTATCCTGGAGTACACCAATCACCATAATGATAATCAGCATCGCAAAGACTTTATCTACCCTGCCTTGTCTCAATCCAACTCTCCATATTAGTGACCCGATACCACCTTCACTTCCAATTCCTTCTGCGACAATAATGTAAGTCCATGAAATCGCCGTGAGCACGCGGATATCATCCGAAAGACGTGAGATCACACTTGGAACATAAACAGTCCGAACTGTCTGCCAACCGCTGGCGCCAAGTGTATATACCGTCTTCAGAAAGACATCCTGCACTTCATCTATACGCTGCATCATGACCGGTAATAAATAGATCAGAATACCGAAAGCGAGGAAGTGCACTTTCATTTCAATGCCCACTCCAAACCAAACGATAAACAACCCGGTGAGTGCTGTGAGTGGAATATATCTGATAGCATCTACCTGAAACTGAAAGCCTCCTCTGAGCAAAGGCAACAAGCCGATCAGAAATCCAAGTGGTATTGCGAGCGCAATGGCTTCTACGTATCCAGCCAGATTTAATCCAATTGAAAGGAACGTATTGCGCACGATATCATTGTCGCGATATAAATCTCCAAAAGCTCCAAGTACACGACCAGGAGTCGGAAGAATAGCAGGCGGAAATACAGGATTAGGTCCTGAAGTCAATAATATCCAGATCCCAAGTACGAAAGCTCCACCTACCAGAGTAAGGAAGAAGAAGGTACGACTCGTGATTTCACCCCGTAGTTTGAATAAATTCATCCTTGTGCCTTCAAAAAGTTATCCGGCGATGAGTTGAAATTCAGTTCTTCTGTTTTTTGCTTTACAGGCATCGTTTTGATTCTGCTCACATCCTGCAACAGGTTTCGCAGGACCATTCCCCACGATGACAAATCTATTCGGATCCATATTGTACTGTGTCCGCAGATAATCGGCTACGGCTTGTGCACGCTGTTCAGATAATTTCTGATTCGATTGAGCACTTCCGACATTATCAGTATTGCCTTCGATACGCACTTTTACATTTGCAAATGAGCGCGCGATATCAGCAAACTGTAAATCAATGATGGTCTTGGAATTTTCATCAAGGGCAAATTTCCCACTTGGAAAATTGATACTCACGGGCTTTGATGAAATCGCAGGAGCTGTCCGTTCTGATGCCGTCACAGGAGTAAACTTCTTGCCACCTTCAGCCAGATAAGCATCTCCGGTAAGTTTAGTCATTGCTGCCTGTACTGCGCCAGAGTAGGCAACTGAACGCCATGGTG
>JANNQA010000021.1:0-10427 GCA_031400515.1 Bacteroidota bacterium | reverse complement strand
CCATGCACATCAGTCCACGCATTCATTCAGCAACGTCTCAGATGGGCCACGAAAAACAAATCATTGCAGCAACGGTCAATTTATTGGATCTGGGTTTTTATCTGGCTCACGTTTGCATTGAACCTCGTGACTGGAATTATTGCAGTCTTCCATTCATTTACTTTCAGCGCTATCGCATTGATTTTAGTTGCAATGATTGGGGCATCGGAGTATGCATTCCTTCGACGAGTCGCGAAGTATTATAAGAAACAAGAATTGTTGCGAGGATTTGTAATAAGCTTTTTGATGCACTATGCATATATCCTGGGTATTGGCCTGGCAGGAACGCTAACGAAAAACTATCACTGGAAAGACAGGAAGGTCAGTTAATTCATCTCTCTAAACATCAACCTTTGCATACTTGGCATTCAATTCGATAAACTCTCTGCGTGGAGGCACATCATCACCCATGAGCATTGAGAATACGCGATCGGCCTCTACAGCATCATCGATCGTGACACGGCGAAGGAGGCGTTCCTGTGGATCCATTGTCGTTTCCCAAAGTTGATCAGCGTTCATTTCACCAAGACCTTTGTAACGCTGCACCTTTACGGAGTCATCCTTTTGTGTATTGCTATAACCCCTGATCGCTTCATCGCGTTCGGTTTCATTCCAGCAATAGCGGAACTGCTTGCCTTTATAGACTTTGTAAAGCGGAGGTGCTGCGATGTACAGATATGAACCCTCAATCAATTGAGGCATATAGCGAAAGAAAAATGTCAGGATCAACGTTGTAATGTGACTACCGTCTACATCTGCATCGCACATGATCACGACCTTATGATAGCGAAGCTTTGAAAGATCTAATACACGTTCACCGTCAACTTCGTCAAAACTTAATCCAAGGGCGGTAAAGATGTTCTTGATCTCTTCGTTTTCATAGATCTTATGTTCGAGTGCTTTTTCCACATTCAGGATTTTTCCCCGCAATGGAAGAATAGCCTGGTAATTTCTATCACGGCCTTGCTTAGCAGTACCACCAGCAGAATCACCCTCTACCAGGAAGACCTCGCTTTCTGATGGATCTTTTGAGGAGCAATCAGCCAACTTGCCCGGCAGTCCACTACCGCCCATAATGCTCTTTCGCTGCACCAATTCACGTGCCTGACGCGCAGCGTGTCGTGCAGTTGCGGCAAGAATGACCTTGTCCACAATACGCCTTGCCTGCTTGGGATTTTCTTCAAGGAAATAGGTCAATTGTTCACCGAGTACACGGGATACAATACCCGTGACTTCAGAGTTTCCAAGTTCTCCTTTGGTCTGCCCTTTGAACTGTGGCTCCGGAACTTTCACTGAAATGATCGCAGTGAGACCTTCACGGAAGTCTTCACCTGAAATCTTGAATTTCAGCTTGGCGAACATGTTTTTGTCCTCACCATATTTTGTAAACACACGTGTGACCGCTCTCTTGAATCCGGCGACATGTGTACCACCATCGCGTGTATGGATATTGTTGACAAAGGAAAAGACATGTTCCTGATATCCGGTATTGTATTGGAGTGCTACTTCAATCTCTACATTTTCTTCCTGACCTCTTGCAAAAATTGGCGGGTCGATAAGAGGAACTCTGCTTTCATCCAGGTACCTCACAAATTCGACAATACCACCCTGCGAATAGAATTCTGTTGTAGAGGGCACCCCTTTATCATCAGGTTTCCTTTCGTCTATCAGAATCAGCGTGAGCCCTTTGTTAAGGAAAGAAAGTTCACGCATTCTATTTGCAAGGACTTCATACCTGATTTCAAGTTCTTCAAAAATTTCAGGATCTGGCCAGAAGGTGACGTACGTACCGCGCTTATCAGATTTTCCAATTACCTCAACAGGCGTGGTAGGTTTCCCTTGTGAATACTCCTGCGCGACGACCTGACCATCCCGATGTACTTCTGCACGTAATCTTATTGAAAGCGCATTTACGCACGAGACACCGACGCCATGGAGCCCACCAGAAACTTTGTAAGTGTTCTTGTCAAACTTACCACCGGCATGCAGGACAGTCATGACGACTTCCAGCGCAGATTTTTTGAGTTTTTCGTGCATTCCGGTAGGAATACCCCGTCCATTGTCTTTTACTGTGACAGAATTATCGGTGTGAATAGTGGTTTCAATGTGGGTGCAAAACCCCGCCATATGCTCATCGATAGAGTTGTCTATCACTTCCCATACGAGGTGATGCAAACCCTTTGTGTCAGTGCTTCCAATGTACATGCTTGGCCTCTTGCGGACCGCCTCGAGACCTTCTAAAGCCTGGATGTTTTTTGCGCTATAATCGCTTGCCTGATTGCCCATTTTTATTGCTGAAATATGTGGCCGCGAAGGTACATAATCCAGCCCAGAATTTGTAGTTTGCTTAGCTATTTAATTTCTCTTTTATCAGCTTGTTACATATTCATTTTAGTACAATCTGAACAACCTCAAAACGGCTTCAAAAAATACCTCGCCTCACCTTCGCAGATCCTTTCATCTTTGCACACTGGGAGGCGATATTTTACACTATGAAGACACCTCAGGACACTGAAGAATTTATCATCAACACGTTGGAGGAGCTCGAAGACATTTCCCGACATCTGATCAAAATCGGACGTCGTGTTGTCTTTCTTCAAGGTGAACTTGGTGCTGGGAAGACAACATTTGTGAAATCCCTTTGCCGGGTATTAGGCAGCACTGATGAGGTGACAAGTCCGACATTTACGTTGGTGAATGAATACCGGGATATCGCAGGCACACCAATATTTCATATCGACTTGTATCGACTGGAATCTGTGGAAGATGTTCTGCAAATCGGCATAGAAGATTATCTGAATTCGGGTGCATGGTGTTTTGTCGAATGGCCAGAGATTATCAACAATTTGATTGAACAAGGTGGTTTTATAAAAGTCTGTATTGAAGCAAATGCAGATGATAGCAGAAGAATTCTTATTTTGAAGTGATTATACTTTTTTCAGCAATGACAGGTGAATATGCCAGTATGGGGTTTGCACAGTTTGTGACCAGTGAGACATTGGAGCCACAAACTCAGTCATCTGAATATGATACCAGAAGCAATAAACTATTTATTGGTATTCCCCTTGAGACTACATTACAGGAAAATCGTGTGGCAATTGTCCCTAATTCTGTCCGCACATTGGTTGGTGCAGGACATCGGGTTGTAATGCAAACAGGAGCCGGTGAGAGATCTACCTTCATCGATCATGAATACTCTGAAGCAGGTGCTGAGATCATGTCTTCCGCAGAAGAGGTATACAAAGCCGATATATTGCTGAAAGTAGCACCCCCTACCCTTGCAGAAATTGAGCTGTTGCATCCAGATCAGATTCTAATTTCACCACTTCAGATTCCGATCATCTCAGCAGATTATATCGACGCATTACGGAAGAAAAGGGTGATCGCCGTCGCAATGGAGTATCTGCAAGCTGATGATGGTTCCTTTCCGGTAGTCAGGATCATGAGTGAAATTGCAGGTATTAGTGCGATGCATACGGCTGCAGATCTATTGTCGAATGTGCGTGGTGGACGTGGTACGCTCCTGGGTGGTGTATCCGGTGTACCTCCCGCAAAAGTGGTAATACTTGGTGCTGGAGTTGTTGGCGAATTTGCAACACGGACAGCATTAGGATTGGGTGCATCAGTACGCATCTTTGATGACGATGTGTACAAACTCATGCGTATTCAATCTCTCATCGGGAGACAACTTCATACTTCAACGATCAATCCGGTATATCTCGAATATCAATTGCTCAGTGCGGATGTCGTGATCGGTGCAATTCATTCCAAAGAAGGTCGCACACAACTCGTCGTGACTGAAGAAATGGTCTCTAAAATGAAACCCGGATCTGTGATCATCGATGTCAGTATCGACCAGGGCGGATGTTTCGAAACCTCGCAAGTGACATCACATGATAAACCCACATTTAAAAAGTATGATGTCATCCATTACTGTGTGCCGAATATTGCTTCTAAGGTTGCGCGTACAGCATCTGTCGCTGTGAGCAATATCCTCACTCCAATTCTGATCAAAGCAGGTGGAGCAGGAAGTGTCGAGCGTTTATTATTTGCCAATCCAGGATTGCGTCATGGCATCTATACCTACAAAGGCTGTCTGACGAATGCTTATCTGAGCAAACGCTTTGAGATGAAGTATACCGCGTTGGATTTGTTGATTACTTCGGGGATGTGAGAAGAAAGGCGAAGGCGGAGGAAATCAGTCCTCAGTCGGCAGTCCTCAGTCCCCAGTCCTCAGTCCCCAGTCCTCAATCCTGAGTCCTCAATCCTGAGTCTTCAGAGCGAATGGCGAACGGCAATTCTCCCGTCCTCAGCCTTCCTCAACCTTTCATAAACACCTCAATAATCTTCTCGGCGAGCTCTATTCCAATATTAGCCTGGGCCTGATCCGTAGAAGCGCCGATATGTGGGCTGAGTGAAATACGCGGATGTGTAAGAAGTTCAGTTAATGGAGTGGGTTCGTTCTCAAACACATCAAGACCTGCACCAAACACTTTCCCACTATTGAGTGCTTCGAGTAAGACAGCCTCGTCGATCGCACCACCTCGTGCCGCATTTACAAGGATTACCCCGTTTTTCATTTGCGCAATTTCAGCTTTTGAGATGAGTGGTCCCCCAGTCCCGGGGACATGCAAACTGATCACATCTGCCTTAAGTAATAATTCATCCAACGGCACAGTATGCAATACAACTTTGCCGCTGGCTGTATCCGATGTGCGACCACTGAGTTCTGCAACATTGATATATGGATCCACCGCGATAATATGCATCCCGAATCCACGCGCAATGCGACCAAGCGCCTGACCTATCCTCCCAAAGCCGATAATTCCCAGAGTTTTTCCTTTTAATTCAATCCCACCCGAATACACCTTTTTCAGCTTTGCAAACTCAGTACTACCAACGACCGGCATCGCACGATTAGACTGATGCAGAAACCGGGCAATCATCAGGATATGCGCAAAGACAAGTTCAGCTACAGATTCAGAAGAAGCAGCCGGAGTATTGATCACTGCGATTCCTTTTGACTTTGCATATTCCACATCGATATTATCCATGCCGACACCACCTCGTGCAATGACCTTTAAATCAGGACATTGATCGATCAGATCTTTTCTCACTTGCGTTGCGCTTCGGACAGTGATACCCTGGTATTCGCGAAGTTTCTCCGCCAGTTGGTCCTGGGGAATCTTTTGAGTGTCTACAATGAAGCCAGCTTTTTCAAGCATTGACTTTCCAATATCATCTATTCCGTCGTTGGCGAGGATTTTTATCGTTGACATGAGATCTTTTGAATTTGGCCGCAAAGAAAGCAAAACAAACGGTAAACGGATAAATGGATCAATCGTAAAACGGTAATCGGTGATCGGATCAATGGATCAATGGATCAATCGTAAACCTGTAATCGGTAATCAGTAATCGGTGTAGTGGGTAAGTGTGAACTTCGAAGTGATCGGTGTGATCAGGTAAAGGATAAGGCCAGATGATAAATTCGCTTTGCGTCAACTTTATCAACATGCAATAGAGTCGTAGATTAAGACACTGATAATTTTCCCTTCCGCCGTTGATCCGTTGACCCCTCCCGTCGTTTGCCGTTTACCGTTCACCGTTCGTCTTATCTTAGCCGTCCAACATGACCAAATTCCTCGATACGCCGATCGAATACCTCAAAGGTGTAGGGCCGATGCGTGGTGAAGCATTGCGGACAGAGGCTGGCATTAAGACCTTTGGTGATTTGCTGTTCGATTATCCATTCCGGTATGTAGATCGTACGACATTTCAGAAAATCAAAGGATCTCAGGAAGGTGATTCGGTACAACTTGTAGGACAATTTGTTTCCACAGAAGAGACTCCTTTTAAACGCGGCGGTCGGTTTTCGGCAATATTTCAGGATGATAGTGGATGGATAGAAGTCATTTGGTTTCAAAGTATCAAATGGGTAAAAACAAATCTCCGATTGCATACGCCTTATCTGCTGTATGGAAAAATCGGTCGATATGGCGCGAGAATGAATATCGCGCATCCTGAACTTGAATTATTTGCAGATGTTTCGCAGGATAAAATTTCGCGCCTTGTTCCTGTCTATAGCGCTACAGATACATTGACTTCCAAGGGACTTGATGCACGAGGCAGACGAAAACTGATCGAAACATTGATGACGCAATTCAGATCAGAACATGTCGCAGAGAATCTTCCCCTCTATCTCATAAATAAGTTGCGATTCATGGGTCGCTATGAAACGATTCGTGCAATTCATGTCCCGTCAGATGATGCCGAACGACAACGCGCTGAAGACAGGTTGAAATTCGAGGAGTTCTTTTTCACACAATTACTCATGCTTGCTGCACGTAATCATAGAAAGCTGCAGATACCCGGAATTCCGTTTGCACAGGTAGGTGAAAAATTTCATCAATTCTATAAAGAGAAGCTACCATTTGCTCTCACTGGTGCGCAAAAGCGTGTGATCAAAGAAATCCGCCAGGACATGGGGTCGGGGCACCAGATGAATCGTTTGCTACAGGGAGATGTCGGTAGTGGGAAGACCATCGTCGCACTGATGTGTATGCTGATCGCCATCGACAATGGATATCAATGCTGCCTGATGGCCCCTACAGAGATTCTTGCTCAACAACATTATAATGCCATCCGCAACTACGTGGCAGATCTGGACCTTCGGGTGTCATTTTTATCAGGTAGTGTGAATGCGAGAGACCGGGAGTCAATTCTTCGCGGCCTGCGCAACGGCAATGTCAATATGATCGTAGGTACACATGCGTTACTCGAAGACAACGTGCAATACAATAAGCTCGGTCTCGCCATCACGGATGAACAGCATCGCTTTGGTGTAGAACAACGCGCAAGACTATGGGCGAAGACAGAAAGCATACCTCCACATATCCTTGTGATGACTGCTACACCTATCCCGCGCACACTTGCGATGACTTTGTATGGTGATCTTGATGTAAGCGTGATTGATGAGCTTCCACCGGGACGTAAGCCGATCGTGACTTCACACCGCTCTGAAGCACACCGTACGCAAATGAATATTTTTATGGAGAAGCAAATTGCTGAAGGAAGGCAGGTCTTCGTCATCTTCCCACTCATTGAAGAATCAGAAAAACTCGATCTGGAAAATCTACAGGCTGGGTATGAAAAACTGCGCACACGATTTCCACCGCCGCAATATCAGATCAGTGTTGTACATGGCCGGATGAAAAGCGAAGACAAAGAATTTGAAATGCAACGCTTTGTGCAGAAGAAGACACAGATCATGGTGGCGACGACGGTGATAGAGGTTGGTGTTGATATTCCGAATGCAACAGTGATGGTGATTGAAAATGCCGAACGTTTTGGCTTATCACAACTCCATCAATTGCGCGGTCGTGTAGGTCGTGGAGGAAATCAGTCGTATTGCATACTGATGCACAGTTATAAACTTTCTAAAGAAGCGAAAGAGCGTTTGCAAACAATGGTAAAGACGAATGATGGGTTTGAAATTGCAGAAGCAGATTTGAGGTTGCGAGGGCCGGGTGATCTTACAGGAACACGACAAAGCGGCGCACTTGATCTCAGGCTTGCAAGTTTGACGAGGGATCATAAAATTCTTACTGCTGCAAGAAGTATTGCTCAACGTATTCTTGAAGATGATCCGGGATTGAAGAAAGAAATCAACAGACCTCTGTTGAAATATTTGTCAGAATCCTCTACGCTTTCAAAAGAATGGCATCGGGTAGGCTGAGTGCTGAATGAAGTTGCAAACTTCAAAATCGCGCTAGCTCGGTGCGCAGTTGCAAACTGCGCACAAGGTTGAGGTGAGTCCTGAAGGAAAGTTGCAAACTGCGCACAAGGTTGAGGTTATTAAAAAATCAAAAACCTTTGGCGAAGTCTGTGACTTCGCCCGCTCCCAGTTTATTCACTTGACTTTTCAGTGAAGTTTGCAACTTCACTCAACTGCAACCTTCCCCTATGCTTATTCCACCGTTGCCCTAATGGCGCGAAAAACAATACATTCGTGGATGCATAGCCACGATTCGTCAAAAGAACGGTGATGTAGAAATATTTTCGTGCTTCTTGGCATGTCTATACAATTAATAAAAAACACAGACCATGAAAAAACATCGGGTGACAGGGTGCGCAAGACTTTTTCTTGCCTTAATCATCATAGCACCTCTCGCCTATCTGGGCGCATCATATTACAATGGACAAAACGGCATTCAGAATATCAAAAACCTTCTGGGCATCGGTGAACATAAATCTGCGACTATCGGTGACGGTCAAGTGGACAATAGCACCAAGGACTTAAACGACGACATTTCTGACAAAGACCGGGAGATCCAAAAATTGAAAGATGAGAACTCCGATCTGCGAAAAGAAATTGAGTCATTGAAAGCACAGGTTGAACAATTGAAGAAACAGCCGCCTCAATAACTTCAACCCTCGCGAAACCCCGCCCGACTGAACGTCGTTCGGGCGGGCTGCCAGGTTCGCCTCACTCAGCCCCGTCTAAACCTGGCAGGTTAGCCATGAATATTTACCTTCAATTATCATGAGTACCATAAGTCAAAACCAAATTGCTGAAATGATTCGGCGCAATTTCAGTCTTGTATTGCAAGATGAAGGCAAGTATATTTTCGACACAGAAGCACTCGTCACGGTGACTGCCGTACGCATGTCTCCTGATCTGGGGCTTGCGAAAATCTATTTGTCTGTCTATAATACCGAGAATAAGCAGGCGGTAATCCTATGCATGGATGAAGAAAAAGCCCGCCTGAAACAATCACTTGGTCAGCGTATCCGTAAGCAAATCCGACACATTCCGGACATCGACTTCTATATCGATGATACACTGGATGAAATGTACCGGCTCAATGCACTCTTTAATCAAATGCACAAGGAAGGACAGATGGGGGAAGAGGAATAGAGGGTGAGAATGTGAGAATGTGAGAGAGGAAGAAGAATAGAACAAACTCAAACTCAAGTGCAAATGCAAGTGCAAATGCAACGATGAATGTTTAATGGTTAACGTTTAATGGTTAAGTGCATTACGAACATTAAACACTAAACATTAAACACTAAACTATTCTCAATACTGTGCATCTACTGCTGCAATCGCCGTCATATTGATGATGTTTTCGACTTCTGTTCCCTTTGGCAACAACTGAATAGGTTTTGCAAGGCCGACAATGATTGGTCCAATGGAATGCGCGGTACTCATATGTCGAACAAGCCTCAAACTGATATTGGCAGAATCGAGATTTGGAAAGATCAACAGATTAGGTGTCCCGTGAATTGCAGCAAAAGGAAAATGTTCTGCACGATACTCGGGATCTAAAGCGACATCTGGCTGCACAGGGCCATCGATTGGAATATCCGGTCGCAACTTTCTCACACGCTCTACCGCTCTTTCCATCTTCTCTGACTCAGGACTCCGGGCTGAACCAAAATTGGAAAACGACAACATGGCAATACTTGGTTTAATACCCAGACGCTCCATCTCTTCTATTGCAAGCATCGTAATCTCTGTGAGAAGATCTGTATCAGGATTAATATTCACCGCTGCATCTGCGTAGAAATAGGTTTTGCCTTTGTGCTGAAGCATATACATCCCCATGACATGTTTACCAGCTTGTTTGGGTCCGATGATTTGTAATGCAGGACGCAACACATCCGGATAGTTGACAGAGATCCCTGCGACCATTGAATCGGCGTGACCTTGCCGTACCATCATTGCAGCGAAATAAAAGTAATTGCGCAAATCGTAGG
Organism: Bacteroidota bacterium; assembly: GCA_031400515.1. Taxonomy (GTDB): domain Bacteria; phylum Bacteroidota; class Bacteroidia; order Chitinophagales; family Saprospiraceae; genus DATDQA01. The sequence goes on along the minus strand of JANNQA010000021.1, from coordinate 629 downwards.
CAGCCTGGCTTTTCGAAACGCCTTTCCGCTGTCGATGCTGATAGTAAGCCTCAATATATTCATGCTTGTGTGGCCATTTCTTAGGTTCAATCATTTCAATGCCATCAATCGCATGGCGACCATCCCGGAAAGCTCTGAGAAGCTCTTCTTTGTTCTCGGTCAGAAGGATGGGAATTGCAAATCCCTCGCGTGCGATCTGAACTGCCGCGCGGATAATTTTTGGATCATCACCTTCAGGAAATACAACACGCTTCGATTCATGCTTTGCCATAGCGTAGATATTCCGCATAAACTCTCTTGACCAGTCGACTTTTGTCCTCAGCGATTCTCGGTATTCATCAATATTGATGATTCGTCTCGCGACACCTGATTTCATCGCCGCTTCTGCAACTGCCGATGCAGTAGATACTAATACTCGTGGGTCAAATGGCTTAGGAATGATATAATCAGGACCAAACGTCAGTGTCATATCATCATAAGCATGCTTTACTGAATCCGGCACATCCTCTTTAGCAAGTTTTGCCAGTGACAAGGCCGCTGCCAGTTTCATTTCCTCATTGATACTGCTGGCTTCTACGTCGAGTGCTCCTCTGAAGATGAATGGAAAGCCGAGTACGTTGTTGACCTGG
>JANNQA010000012.1:0-48625 GCA_031400515.1 Bacteroidota bacterium | reverse complement strand
CTGTTGTCTCCTGTTTTTGCCCCCAGAGAAAAGCGTAAGAACCAACACACATGTCAGGATCCTCAGCAATACCCTTTTGGTAGCGCAGCTGATACGAGGCAGCTTTTTCACTGCTGGTTTGCTCAATCGGTACGCCCCATTTCGTTTTCTGCACTTCCCAATGTCCATTCGGACCCCATTCTGTAATCATATATGGTCTGTCCCAACCGTACATACGAATTTCTTTACTGATACCAAGCAGTCCACCATATGTATTGATGCCATAAATATCAATATTGGGAGCACGCTCTTTGATTAGCTGCACTTCTGCGACATCGAGGCCGGCTGTAACCGTCATCGTCGGATGATTTGGATCCTCTTCATGGATCATCTTTGCGATGTCATCTATTGCATTCCATACCTTGAAGTCCTTATAAAACAGGTCGCACTCATTGCCAACTCCCCACATGAGCAGTGCAGGATGATCCTGATAAGTTTTGACTATTTCGCGAAACCCCTCGAGTTGTCCCTTCACTGCCTTGCTATCATTATAATCGAATCCCTGTCTCTCCTGTCCGACCCACAGTCCCAGCAGGACTGTCATGCCCCTTTCCTGAGCTGCGTCCAAAACCTCCTGCGCTCCTTCTGTGCCCCAAGTGCGGATCGAATTAGCACCATATGCTTTTGCTTCATCGAGGTAGTTGGATGGTCCAACACCTTTCACGAAGTAAGCCACTCCTTCTCTGAGCAGTACCCAATTGCCGTCGATCCTGGCAACTTCAACTTTAACCGGCCCGGCCGGCATTTGTGCAGAAACCGAAGACAATCCGGAAATTACAATGCCAAAAAGTAAAATTTTCTTTGTGGCATTCATCGCATAGGACATAGTCAAATTCTATTTTGTGAACAGGAGAAAAATAAAGAATTTGGAGGTTCCTAAGGCACAAGATATTGAACTGAGTATAATTGATTTAGCCTATGCTCCGGATATTCATACAGAATGTCACTAAATTAACCACATAAAAAGGAAAGTGTATGAGTCAAATGAAACCTTTGCTTTCCAGAAGATGCAAACTGTGGAGTAGGAAAGTTGGAGCAATACGTTTAAGATGGAGCTATCGGCTTGTTCTGGTATGGTTGGTTTCCCTCCAGACACACAACTTAGGTATCTGCCAGGATAACGCAGTTCAGGATGCTGGACATCCGGTTTTTCACAAAAGCAAAACTGCCGGCTCTGATACCACTCTTTTCACAGGCACAGGAGAGACCGGGAAAAAAAAGCCGGGGACAGAGTTCACAATTAAAAAAGAACCTCAAAAGCTGACTGTGTTCGGCTACTATCGCCTGTTTCTGTATGGTAGAGAAATAACAGATCCGTATCCCGGATTGAGTCCTTATGAACGGGTCTTCGATGTAGGTGATGGATACCGGGAGCCTATGATGTCTGTAAGTATTTTAGCCAGGCCAAATGGTAAATCAAGTTTTGGAACTGAGCTGTTTTTACTCACACCCTACTATCATCTGGGTACGGGATCCAATGTGTTCTCATTGAATCTGGGGATCAATTTCTACGGCAACTTCCGAACTGAGGCGGGCACATTCGGCGTACGTGCCGGGGGAATACACTGGTACAATCTGAGTCCGTTTACTATTGGAGTCTATCAGACACTCGACCGTTACAGCATATTCGACCGAACACCCTGGGAAGGCGTCACCAATACAGATAAGTATGAGAACTACTACGCGACAGGAATCACTAATCCCGGTGACCAAAGGTGGAATTTCCAGGCATTCCAGGGTCTGATTATCAACGGTGGAAAGCTACCGGGAGATTTCGCTTTTGACCTTTTTTGGGGTAAGATGCAACCGAATGGGGGGCTCGCAAACGCACAGGATGACCCGCTCGCCACAATCCAGCATCAAGGAAATGCCGGCAATGTGCCGTCTTACCAGGGATTTGCAGGAAATGGTCGCGCCACACCAAGTTTTATCACCGGTGGAAAATTAGGTAAGACGTTCGGATCGAAGCACAATATCCTGGCATATAATATTATCTATAGTGAAACAGCATTGGACAGTCTTAGCAAAGTAAACTGGAACTACCAGGTACATACATTATCCCTGGATCTCAAAATATCCAAGATCAGTCTTACAGGAGAACTCGGCGCCGGTAGTTTTGAAAGCCCTATTACCGAAAGAAAGTGGGGTGAGGCACTCATGCTCCGGTTTATCGTACCGGAAGAGATTTCGTTTCTTCCGTTAGATCTTCAAGTGTATCAGATTAGTAAGGATTTCTTCAATCAAAATGGAGAAATCAGCACGGGATCCAATCCCGATATCCAAAAAAACTTTCCAATCGAAATCTCTGCCGGTCAATCATCTGTTGGTGGACTCGTGACCCAGGTCAATCAACTTGCGCACAATCGACGGGGTGTGAATATCAATACCCGTTATCGATTTGGTCCGGCGGAAATTGCATTGGGCTGGGGACTGGCTTCTGAAATTGATATCATTACGACAGATTTGTCGTATGTACATAGGATCAATGGACTTGCGCTGTCGCGTATTTACAACCCATTTCCCCGCAATGCTGTAAATGCGACGACGATCGGGCCTTACAGACGTCAGTTTTCATATTTCAGAGGGGTATTCGAGCGTGTAAAAACTACGGATCTTGATCCTGCCACTGCGGAAGCTTTGACGAGGAAGCATTTCAATGCGATCGATATCACAGGCAGGTACAAAGTAACCCTGAATAATCATCCATTATTTCTGTTTTACCTGGGGTCACTTGGATCTGCGAAATCGAAAGCAGCCGCCTTACCCACGCTCGATGAGGACACGTATTTGTTTGTGCAGTACCATGAATTTGATTTGTATTATGAAATCCTGCCGAAGTTTGTTCTTACGGGTTACTTCGGTCTTGAAAGAGCCCAGGGAGGTCGTTTGACAGAGTGGGGAGAAACATTTCTTCCTCGGGATCAAACAGGGATCGGCATCGGTGCTGGCTTCGACTGGACGCTTAGCAAAAGCACAGGCCTCTATTTGCGCTACCGGAGAATGAAGTTTGAAGACACAAGTTTTGAACTGGACCACTACAAAGGCTATGAACTCAGCCTCGAATTGAAAACGTTTTTTTTAATCATTGGGATCATGAAGTTTATACACCTTAAAATCATCTTGTCGGCCTGTGCAATAGCTTTTTCGGCTGCGTTTTGCCTTGCACAAGAGGGTTCATCCCGGCCTTCACAACAGGATGAGGAGGAAAAGAAAGTACAGTTTTATGGTCTCGGCAGATCCATACTCAGCAATACTATGATAGGCGGAGATTTGCTCGACATGGATACGACCACGGCCGTAAAGTTGACCGATGGAGAGTTCCTGTTGGATCTCGCGATCAATGCACAGCCGAATGCCAACACTGAGGTACAGGGGATCTTGCGTCTGCGGAACGAATTCGGAGGATTCTTTGGAGCCGGTGTAAGCGTTGAGATCAGAGAACTCTGGGCGCGCGGCGTGATTGGCAACGCACTTCAATATCGCGTCGGCGATTTTGACCACGTGATAACACCTTACACTTTCTACAATCCTGATGAGGAAGGGATGGTCAACGAACCAACCATATTCCAGATGCAGAAAGATGTTGTGTATTACGAACAGTGGTATACTGAAGGAAACAAGCGACGTTTGCAAGGAGCTAAACTAGATCTCGGTCTCGAGTTTCCCATGTTGCTGGACGAAGTAGAAATTACCCCGTTTGTTGCTCGTGTTCGTGGAACTGATTACTTGTCTATTCCAACGCGTTTCACAGGTGGTGGACGAATTGGAGCCTCTACTCAGGTACTCCAGGACTCGCTTGGTCTATTGGCGAAGGTTGGTTTGAACCTGTCGCATACCTGGGATGACCTCAAATCCGGGGATGCCAATTCAGGGATCAGGAACCTGGTCTGGTCAGTGGACTATGACGTCACAGCTTTCGACAAGGATCAACTCGAAATCCATCTACTGGGTGAAGTGGGTCGCTCCTCTCTTAAATTTATAACAGATGATGCGTCTGCGTTTGATGAAGATGATAGTTTTCTGGAGGCTGGAGTGACAGTACGATTCAAACCTTCCAATCTGACTGTTTCTGCGACTTTCGTTGACTTAGGGCCTGACTTCTTCAGCACCGCCGCACAAAGTAAGCGTGTGGACTTCAATAGGGAAAAATCATTCTTCAACAGGATTGGGAATAACCGACAGATCCGCATGCCAACGCTCTTTGACCTCTCCCGTGATCGTGCGCTGTACAGCTTTGAATTATCTGACAAGTTGTTGCCATATGACCCCAGGTATGCCAATGTCATGCCCTATGGCAAGGCGACCCCGAATCGGACTGGCGTTCAATTCGCCTTACAATTCATAGAGAAAAAACAAAAGTTTGATGCAGGTGTCGAAGTAGCTTTGCTCAAGGAAATTCGTGGACAGGGGACTTTTGAGCTCAAGGATTTTATGCAAATCAGGGCACATGCCAATATCAATATTCACAATATGTTTGATATGGATAAAATACTGGTTGTCACATTGGGCCTTCAAAATGAATCCACGCAACGGGATGGGATCGACGTGGATCAGTTAGATTTTACATCTACCCTGTTAGAGGTCGGCGTCGAAGTTGAGTTGTTCGCGAGGTTTGATCTCCTGGGGGGTGTAAAATTCCTAACGGCAAGTGGCAAAGATTACGTGCCTCTGATTGAAAAATTCAACGATATCAAAGACTTTCCCGCACCTTATCTCGTCGATGATACGGAATCACTGATAGCCGCAGGATTGCGTTATCGATTCAAAGAAGATGTGCATTTCAGTATGCAGTATCAGCACTTCAGTCTAAGTCAAAAACTTAATCCGCTAAATGACTACACCCTCGGACAGGTCTTTGCTCTCTATAGTATGGAATTTTAAAAAGATGCCCATTAGTATAAGTTGTGTTTATTGCAAACAAGAAGAATTTGAAGATGAAACACATGAAATTTTCTACCCTCATTCTCAGCGTGTGCGTTTTATTTTTCACAGGTTGTATTCACGATACTGAGTTCTTCGACGGTCCTTTTCTCCAGGACAGGTTTGGAGAGTTCGCCGTCATTGAGCCCCTAAGTCTCAACCGTCAGTCGGTCGACTTTTCTACCGGTGAAGTCCTGGAACTTTCAGCCCAGTTCAATAAGAGGGTGAACTTCATCGTGATGATCACCGGACTTGAAAGCGGCGCAGTTAAATTCATCGAGGGATTCGATAATATTATCAACGCCAGCAATGGGGTCTGGAGTGGAGGCACAACAGATCTCCCGTTGTTCCGGACGGAGAAGTGTTCTGTTCAACTCATTATCCCCGAGGCTGATTCACTTACGTTTACCGAAGAGGTCGAAATCACCGGTACGAAATTGTACGAAGGCAGCCTGTATACTGATTTCGAAGCAGCGCCCCTAACCAACATCTTCTTAGGGAACTTTGAGTTTGAATTTACAAACAACACGGGCCGTAGAAATAACGGAAAGGCAGCGCAAGGTGATTGGCATTATTATTTTGAAGGAACGGACAATGTTCTACCCAACTACTTTATAGGGCTGATTGAAATCAAGCCATCTATTGTGGGTGCGACCTATGTGCCAGTACCAACGACGATCCCGGAAGAGTTGTATTACAACTGCTTCATGTACTCGGATGCAGGACCGCATGGGATCGCGGTCATTCAATTTGCATATGACTCCAATAGCAGCGGGAAATTTGAAGATGGCGTGGATCAGACATTCCAGATCGCGGGTGACTATCCATTGACATGGGTGGGTTGGAGGCACATCTCGCATCCCATGAGCGACCTCGGGATGACCGAGCAACAACTCAGCAAGATCGTCGCGGTACGCGTTTTGTTGATTTCAAATTTAAATACACAACCTAATCCTCCCGTTCCGGTGGATTTTGGACTTGATTTCATCACATTCACCTCCGGTAAGCCGTTGCAGCTTTAACTCGGCTGGTATGACAATAGAATGCTATCATTTTGTACAAATTGCAATACTTGAAGACACCATACAGAATATTCACGGTACCGACTACTTTGTCATTCACATGTGTATTGATCATGCTCTTCATACTTCTGAGTTGCGGAATTCAATTCAAACAAGCTTCTCTCTACGATGGTCGCGAGGTCTCTCCGCCTCCTGCAAAACCAGCTAAAATTGCTCTTGCCGTAGAACCGGTGATTTTCGATGACGACGGTACAAATTTCTGGGTAGCCGATGATCCCGCATGTACAACAGGCAATGTCACCAGTGAGGTAGCCTATTCGGGAAGTTCGGCACTAAAGATCAACTGGAATCGTAATCCATCAGTTTGTGAATGGGCAGGCTTTGGCATCGGATGGGACGACTACGCCGGCAAGGATCTCACAGAAGTTTATGATTTTACAGCCATCGAGATGTACGTGCGTTCACAACAAGGAAAAATGTTCGGACTGCCGATTGTGCTGACTCTGGAAGACTACAGTGGCAAGATGGCCTGGTCCTATACCTCCAGCAAATATTTTGAACGTTACTTCATTGATGAGCAATGGCAGAAAGTCTCTGTTCCCCTTAACACTTTTGACCTTTCAGAGGATGGTCTTGACATCAGCAATATCAAGCAACTGCTGTTTGAATTGCAGCAGACTGGAGGGATTTATGTCGACGCTATACGACTCGTATTCTACGAACCGGAACCTGCCACGCCTTGGATTCAGGAAACTCCTCGGGAAGATCCATTGGCCTTTCCGATCCAATTGTTTGGCGATATATTCATCAATGACAATGGTTGGGGTATTCATTCAGATCATTGTCAGAGCATTGAATTCACAACTACTACTGCAAGTGAGGGAGCCCTGTCTATCCATGCTATGTGGGACATGCGGAAGAAAGATTGTTATGTGGTTGCATTAGGTGTAAGCTGGAATCGTTGGTATCCTGTGAACCTGAGCAAGGTGGCGGCAACTATAGCCATTGAGTTCGATATGAAGGTCGCTTCCACTCCAGCCATGCCCTTAGTACTCGTGGGATTCGAAGATTATGAACGCAACGCCTCGCTTGCCTTGTTAACGGCTGCATTTATAACTGGTAGTTCACCCAGAGGTCAATGGCAGCGCGTACGGATCCCGATTTTGGAATTGCAAGGGTCTGCCAATCTCGCAGATATCAAACAGCTCGTGATCAGGATGGAGCAATCCGGTGAGATATATCTTGACAACATTCGCCTCGTTGATTACATGTAATTCAGCAGGTTCCAGGTTGGTTATGAGGAATAACCTCGAGGCGAGTAGATGCTGTGTAGCAGTACCACTGGAATCCGGCCGGTCCTTGCCCTGATTCTGATGTCTAGAAGCAGTGGGTTTAATCGTTTATCCTTTGATCCCTTCCATTCATAGAAAATATAGACCCACTGGCCGAATAGACCCTATTTTGTGCGGACTTAACCGTCTTAGATACTAATCAAGCATGAAGTCATCAATGAAACACTACACGATTCTTTGGTTTATTGCCACATGGATATTATCTGTCCAAATAGTCGGTGCACAGGAGACATGGTCATTGGAACGCTGTGTCAGGCACGCCCTGGACAATAGTTTGACCGTGCGGAATTCAGAATTGGGAGAGCAGTTTTCTCAAATCACAATAACTCAGGCAAGGCAGGCACGATTTCCGAATTTGAATGGTAGTGGTGGTGCAGGACTCAATTTCGGACGCGTCATAAACCCCGCAACAAACAATTTCGAGACAGAGAATTCTTTCTTCAGTAACATAGGTCTCAGTTCTGGCATGACGGTTTACCAGGGTGGATTTATCTCAAATTCGGTCAGGCAGGCTGATCTGGATCTGGATGCTGCGCGTGAGGACGTCCAGCAGACAAAGAACACCCTGGCCTTGGACGTAGCTCTCGCTTATCTCAACGTACTTTTTGCTGGTGAGAACCTACAGAATGCACAAGCCAGACTCTTGCTGAGTAAAGCACAACTCGATCAGATCGATAAGATGATCACTGCAGGGACACGACCGACTAGTGAGCGCTATGATGTCCTTGCGCAAATAGCACTGGACGAACAAGATATAGTAGGATTTCAGAATGATCACGAAGTCAATTTGTTGAGTTTAAAACAATTGATGTACCTGGAGCCTGACTATCCACTTGTGCTGGAAAAACCTGACCTATCTCTCGATGGCATGGAGGCATTTGAAAATTACGCCCTTGCTTCTGTTTATGACGTTGCGCTGACATCACAGCCACAGATCAGAGCACAAGAGTTGCGTATCCGCAGTGCGCAGCTTGGCGAAGAAATTGCACGTTCAAGTCTCTTTCCAAGCCTATCTCTGGGTGGAAGCATTGGCACAAACTATTCTGACCTGGACCAACGTGCGCTTGGCTTCGAAACAACACGTATACCTACTACGGGAGTTTTTATTAATGGTGAATCTGCCCTTTTTGAAATTGAGCAGGACATTCCGACTGGCTTTGAAAAAACACCATTGTTTAGCCAGTTAGACAACAACATAGGCTATGGTGTATCACTCAATCTCCATATTCCTATTTATAATAATCATTCAGCTCGGGCAGGTATATCACGTGCGAAGCTCGACACGAAGCAACAACAAATCACCAACGAGCAGATTCGTCAGACATTGAAAACGGATATTCAGAATGCGTTAGCGGCTGCACGTGCGGGACGTGAATCATTGAAAGCTTCTGAACGTGCATTTGACGCTGCGGAAATTGCGTATAGCAATGCGGACCGCCGATTTGCCCTTGGTACAATCAATAACTATGACCTTATCAGTGCACGAAACAGACTGGACGCAGCGAGAGTAAATAGCACAATTGCAAAATATGACTACTTGTTTAAGGTAAAAGTGATTGAGTATTATCTTGGCCGTGGTCTTACGCTTGATTAAAGACCTGGCATCGTTTTCTAACTAACCAACCAGACAATCTATTGACACTATGGCCACAAAGAACAAAAGCCGCTATCTGATTTATCTCCTTCTTGGCATTATTGCAATATTAATTGGCTTCGCCGTGGTTCGGGCTAAATCAAAACCAAAAGGTGAAGAAATAGAAGTTGAAAAAGTCAAGCGACGTACTCTCCGCGAAACCGTTTCTGCAAGTGGAAAGATTTTCCCTGAAAAAGAAGTCAAGATCAGCTCCGATGTTTCGGGAGAAATTGTGGAACTGTATGTGGAAGAAGGAGACTCTGTAAAAGCCGGACAGATACTCGCGAAAATTGATCCCGAATCCTATGAATCTGCCGTCGAAGGATCTGAAGCATCTCTGAACAATATGAGGTCAAACCTGGCCATGCAGCGCTCGGCAATTGAGAATAGCAAAGCACAAAAAGAACAGATTCAGGCACAACTCACTAACGCCAATCGCGTCCATGAACGAAACAAACAGCTTCTGAAAGATGGCGTGATCTCCACTCAGGATTTTGAGGCTTCAGAATCTAATGTCGAGCAACTGCAAGCGAATCTGAGATCTGCCGAAGCAAGCTATCGGTCCGCGGTCAAAGCAGCGGAAGGAGCTGAGTTTTCTGTAAAAAGCTCAGAAGCCCAACTCAAAGAAATTAAAACCAGCCTGAGTCGTACAACGATCGCAGCCCCTACAGCCGGTGTGATCTCCAAACTCAATGTCGAGCAGGGTGAGCGAGTCGTTGGTACTATCCAAATGGCAGGAACTGAAATGATGCGATTGGCCAATTTCAATAGTATGGAGGTCCAGGTTGAGGTGAGTGAAAATGATATCCTGCGAGTTTCCCTCGGCGACACCTGTGATATTGAAGTGGATGCTTATCTCGATGATAAATTCAAAGGTGTTGTCACGGAGATTGCAAATTCTGCAGCAAATACAGGCACTGGACAAGTTGTATTGACTTCTGACCAGGTGACAAATTTCGTCGTCAAGATCCGGATCATTCAAGAATCCTATGAAAAATTGTTAGCAACCACCGGCAATATTCCATTTCGTCCGGGCATGTCTGCAACAGTGGATATCTATACGAAAACCTCGTCAAATGTATTGAGTGTACCAATTGCTTCTGTCACAACAAGAGATGATAAGGAAGAAGATGAAGACGCTTCGACAGGCTCGGGGAACGGAGAGGGAGAGGATGAAGAGGAAGCCGAAAAGAAGAAAGAGGATGATGAAGAGATCAAAGAAGTTGTGTTTGTTTTTGAAGCGGACACAGCAAGAATGACGGAAGTCAAAACCGGAATTCAGGACAATGAATTCATTGAAATTCTTGAAGGATTGAAAGAAGGAGAAGAGGTTGTCTCGGCGCCTTACTCAGCAATTTCACGGGACATTGAAGCAGGCGATCCGTTGAGAAAAAAGGATAAGAAGAAGGAAGAGGAAAAGAAGAAGGAATGAAAGCAGTCTTCTGTCTTCAGTCCACAATCTTCAGTCTTCAAATAGATTAGATAGATCAACGATGACCACAGATCAATTCAAATCGGAATACCGGCATACTTTACGCATCATTGTCGCATGGGGTGATATGGATGCATTGGCGCATGTAAACAATACGCAGTATTTCAGGTACATGGAGTCAGCACGTGTCGACTTTCTTCAACAATATGAACATCTGATGCCAATGCCGCGGGCTGGTGTCGGACCTATTCTGGCTTATATCGATTGTCAGTTTAGTCTGCCCCTCACATTTCCGGATAAGGTCATCGTCGGATCACGTATCACAGAGGTTGGAAATACAAGCGTCAAACTGGAACAGGCAATCTACAGCACCGGACTTGAAAAGATTGCCGCAAGCAGTAAATCGGTATTGGTTCTTATCGATTACGCGACTGGGGAGAAGGTCCGGGTGCCAGATACGGTAAGGGAAATGGCGCAGAAAAAATAAGGCTCGAGACGAACGCCCTTACACAACTTTACTCACTCCTTTGTGTTCTGTACTTTTGCAAAAAGAAATCAAGATATTATGTATCCAGCTGAATTAACCGCACCGATGACACGCGACCTCATAGAAATTGGCTTTGAGAGCCTGCATACTGCAGCAGACGTCGATGTCGCGATGTCCAATAAAGAAGGCTCATTTCTCGTCATTGTCAATTCCGTATGTGGATGTGCCGCAGCAATGGCGCGCCCAGGAGCTAAAATCGCATTGCTTGGCGAAAAGAAACCGGACCGTCTCTATACCGTATTTGCTGGTGTAGACCGTCAAGCGACAGAGCGTGTGCGGGATTACCTTCTGCCCTATCCTCCTTCATCTCCTGCTATTGCTTTGTTCAGGAATGGAAAGCTTGTCCATTTCCTGGAGCGTCATCACATCGAAGGAAGGAGTGCACAGATGATTGCTCAGAATCTGAAGGCTGCTTTTGAAGAGTACTGCTAGAAGAAGGGAGAAACCGGTGAAGCCGGTGAAATGGGTGAAATCGGGAAAACCCGTAAAATCGGAAAGCAGGAAGAAGAAGAATTAGAGGAAGGCGAGGAAGCGGAGGAAATAGAGGAAGTGGAGAAAGCCGGTTCTCAGTCAGGCAGCCGCAGTCCATAGTTACTTGTACTTTAGGGATCAACCATTGATCTGTTATGAAGTTCATCTTTCTTTTCTGCTGTGTTATTTTGTTCAGTTTGCAGGGGCTGACACAACATGATGCCACAACGAGCCAAAGCCGGCTTGACCAGCAATACAATAAGTATTCGGACATCGCACTGAAAATCTGGGAATATGCCGAAGTCGGCTACCAGGAATACAAAAGTTCCGCGTTGTTGCAACAGACACTACGTGATGCTGGATTCAAAGTAACTACAAATGTTGCTGGGATGCAGACTGCATTTGTCGCCGAAGCAGGCAATGGTGCTCCGATCATTGGAATTCTCGGAGAATTCGATGCCTTGCCCGGTTTATCACAGACGGCTTCTCCAGAACGTCAACCACGTGAAGGAGTAGAAGCAGGACATGCATGTGGTCATCACTTATTTGGTACAGCTTCAGCAGCGGCTGCAATTGCAATCAAAGAATGGCTGGCAGCAACAAAAATTAATGGCACGATTCGCTTCTACGGTACCCCTGCAGAAGAAGGTGGTGGTGGAAAAGTATACATGGTGAGAGCAGGCCTTTTTGATGACGTAGATGTTGTCATTCACTGGCATCCTTCGAATTCTAATGGCGCCGACGCTGCATCCTCTCTCGCAAATGTGTCAGCAAAGTTTCGGTTTTATGGTGCAGCTTCGCATGCTTCTGGAGCGCCGCATTTTGGACGTTCTGCTCTCGATGGCGTGGAGGCAATGAATTACATGGTCAATATGTTGAGAGAACATGTCCCTCAGGAGTCGCGCATCCATTATGTGATCACCCATGGCGGCGAAGCGCCGAATGTGGTACCTGAGTTTGCAGAAGTATACTATTATAGCCGGCACCCGGAGATGGTTCAGGCGAAAGAAAATTTCGACTGGATAGCCAGGACTGCCGAAGCCGCAGCTATGGGGACTCAAACCAGAATGGAATACGAGATCATCAATGGCGTCTTCAATGTCTTGCCAAACGAAGTATTGTCGAAAGTGATGTTCAAAAATCTGAATACAGTTGGTGGTGTAGTATATAATGATGAAGAGATCGCATTTGCATCCAAACTCAGAGAAACACTGATGAACCCAGATGCGAATTTTGAAAATGCCAGGATCGTCGCACCGTTCAAAGTTGTAGAAAAAGGGACGGGAGGATCGACAGATGTCGGCGACATAAGCTGGAATGTTCCTACTGTGGGACTACGTGTTTCGACATGGGTGCCTGGGACATCTTCGCATAGTTGGCAGGCAGTGGCGGCAGGGGGAACCTCCATTGGGACAAAAGGCATGATGGTCGCCGCAAAGACAATGACCCTGACAATAATAGATCTCTTTACAGATCCCGGGATTGTAGTTAAAGCAAAAGAAGAACTTGAAAGGAGGAGAGGAAAAAATTTCATTTATGAATCCCTGGTAGGCGATCGCGAACCACCTTTGGACTATCGGGATTGACACACTAAATAATTCACTATCTCATGTATTCCGTCCGTATCCGTGATCATATGATGATTGCACATTCGCTGCCGGATCCTTATTTCGGTCCTGCAAGCGGACTTCATGGAGCAACCTATATCGTGGATGCCGAATTCTTTGCCGAAAAGTTGAATGCTCATAATGTGGTATTAGATATTGGCTATGCTCAAGAAATCCTGAAAGAAGTGTTGAAGTCTCTGAACTACAAAAATCTTGATCAGGAACCTGGTTTCCGGGGCCAACTTACTACTACTGAATACCTGGCAAAATATGTGCATGGTCAGTTGAGTAGCCATGTAAAAGCCACCTTTCAGGGAAAGCTCCGGGTGACACTTGGCGAATCACATGTGGCTTGGGCGTCTTTTGAAGCCGAAGTGCCTTGATAACTCGGAGTTGGTTAAGAGCAGGGTTCAACTGTTTGGGAGTTCGCTTGCTTACTTGTTTAACCGGAGGATCGCGGGGGTTGGATTCGGATTTCTCTGAAATACACTTTCTCTCGAACTTGCCATCGCTCTTGTAAATCGGGTTCGGATTTCTACGAAATACGCTGCCCTCTCGAACTTGTCATCGCTCCTGTAAATCGGGTTCGGATTTCTCCGAAATACATTTCCTTTCGACCCTTACCACTCCTGCAAATCGGGTTCGGATTTCTCCGAAATACATTTCCCCCTCGACCCTTGCCATCGCTCCTGCAAATCGTGAACGGATTTCTCCGAAATACATTTCCCTTCGACCTTGCCACTCTTGCAAATCGGCTTCGGATTTCTCCGAAATACAATTCCTTTCGATCCTTGCCACTCCTGCAGATCGGCTTCGAATTTCTCCGAAATACGCTGCCCCTGTCCTTGCCATGGTGTAAAGCGGGAACGGATTTCTCCGGAATACACTTCACTTGCCCCCTCTGGTAAATCGGGAACGGATTTCTCCGAAATACACTTCCCCAAGACTTTTGTCATAATTACATGGCCCGACAAATGGAGTCCAGGCCTGTCCGCCGGATTCTGAAATGTCCCGTTTTAGAAGCAATGTTTTGATGCAGAATTGGTTAAAAGAGATATATTTGACGCGGTTTACGGTGAATAGAGAGCATGCCAAGTGTGGGAACCCCATAAGATTTTCTGGAGTAGGCGACAAAACGAAGAACTCAGAGACCCCGATTTGGCGGCTTTTTTCGCAAATTTTCAGCTAAAAAACTTACGGTCAAAGTGAACCTTCACAGGGGTGATTGCATTTGCAGTCATTGGAACTTATAAACGCAAACGTGCGTTCGATGGAGTTCAGACAAAACGATTATTCATTTTTAATTCATTTTTTGTTTTATGAACCTTTATGTAGGAAATCTTTCCTTCCAGACCCGGGAGGAGGATTTAAGAACCCTTTTCGAAGCGTACGGAGATGTCTCTTCGGTAAAAATTATCACCGATCGTGCTACCGGCAAGAGCAAAGGATTTGCGTTCGTCGAAATGGCGAACAAAGAAGATGGCATGAATGCTATCCGTGAACTCAACAACAAGGAAGTTGGTAACAGAAACCTCAAAGTCAACGAAGCCAGAGAACGCGAAGACCGTGGTCCTCGTGGTGGCGGCGGCGGCGGCGGTGGATTCCGTCCCAAACCAAGGTATTGATAGTTAACAGTTCGAGTTTGGGCACATTCTTCGTAGTGGCCTGAACAAGTGATATCTCAAGCATAGCTTGATGATTAGTGTTTTCATTTTTTTTTGATTATTCATTTTTTTAATTTTTTGTTTTATGAACCTTTATGTAGGAAATCTCTCCTTTAACACTAGTGAGGAAGATTTAAGATCGCTTTTTGCAGAATACGGTGAAGTCACGTCAGTGAAAATCATCACCGATAATGCGACAGGAAGAAGCAAGGGATTTGCATTTGTTGAAATGGGCAGTAAAGAAGCTGCTGTGAATGCAATTCGCAACCTCAACGATAAAGAAGTTGGCAACCGCAATATCAAAGTCAACGAGGCTCGCAAGAAAGAGGACAACAGGTCCTTTGGCGGCGGCGGTAGTGGCGGCGGCGGCGGCTTCCGTGGAAAACCAAGGTACTAGGCCTTGATCACAAAGTACCGGCAGGACAACACGTTCTGTCGGTACTTTACTTTTTTCCTCAGCATTTATGTCTTGAGGAAAACCTCACAGAGTAAACCCTCTTTAAACTCTCAGATAATTGGTTCCGATGGTAAGGTGATTGACATATCTTCAATCTGCCATGCGTCTAATCCACTTTCTGATCCCCGATCCTTCTGCGTTCCCTTCCGGAGGCAATGTGTACAATGCCCGTTTGATGCAGGCATTGATTGCAAGGGGTGAACACATCTCGCATAATACCTTCCGACCGGAGATCATGTTGGCAAGCCCGGATACGTTGTACATCCTGGACAGTATTTATTTCGGGAAGATTGACGAGCCGGAAAGGCAAATACCCAGTCGATGTATCGGACTGATCCATCACCTCAATAGCCTCTATCCTTTGTCTGAAGAGTATTTTCAACAAAAAGAAAAATCTTTTCTGTCTCACTTTTCTGGATTCATTGTCACAAGCAGCTTCACATTCCATTATCTCACCGATCGCGGCTTTGATCCATCCCGCATTTCTCTTATTGAACCTGCACCCAATATTCAGCCGGCTATTCAGAGAACACGATCCCGGGATGTGCGTGCACTCATGCTCGGCAGTTGTATTCCAAGAAAGGGTCAACTCAATTTTCTCAACGCACTTGCGCAATCAGACCTACCTCCCACATATTCTATGACAATAGCAGGAAGTCTGACAGCCGACATGGAGTATGCGAAACGTTGTAAAGAAATCATTGAGCACAATTCCAGTCTCAAAAGTTGTGTGCAACTTCTGGGCGAACAGGAGGCCTCTGCTATTCAACATCTCTATGATCAATCTAATCTGTATGTGTCTTCTTCAGAGATGGAGACATTTGGTATGGCGATACAAGATGCAGTGGTGTGTGGCATGCCAGTCATGGCTCTTGAGGGTGGTTATGCAGCGGAGCATATTTCGCACGGAGTCAATGGGTACAAGTGTTCAACTCTTGAACAACTTGTCGCTGAATTCAGAAGATGTGTCACAGACTCAAATCATTTTCTTTCATTACAGGAAAGAGCTGCATCATTTTTGCCTTCTTACCATATGTGGGACGATGCTGCGAAAAAGGTGATTGAGGTATTTATGTTTTAACTCTGATACAGGGGCATAGTAAATTTAATCTTCATTGCGCTCCTTTTTCACATAAAATAGATCTGTGAGCTCTGCATAACGGATATGATAATCGATATGCCTGAACTCTTCTTTGATATTCCAAAGTGCTTCCGCTAATTTATCTTTCTCATTTATTTTAAATATTGCAGGCAGTATATTAATATAAATTTCATTTACCGAACCGGCAATATCAATTAGAGCATGCGACAGCCGGTCTGCATCATTTATATCCAACTCCAATATGCTAGCAAATTTTACTTCACGCTCCTTCTTGTTAATATTTGTGAGCAGTTCCATGTCCTTTTTCATTTACCATAAATTTAATGTTACATACGAGATTGGAATTTTCTTCATCGCAGCTCATTGACATTGAATGGCTGCCCCGTCACAAGCGTGGTCTTGGGGAGGGAAGCTTCGAGAACATGCCTCCTCCCCTTTCCGCCTTTCCGCCGTTCTACCATTCCGCCCCGCCTCCGCTTAAAGCGGATTCGGGCAAGCTTTCCACCATTCCGCCTTTCTGCCCTTCTCCCCTCTGACAGAATTTTCCTAAGTTCGCCACTCTACCAAATTTCAAAGAAATCCTAACCTGATCAGTCATGAATACCCTGACTCAAAAAAATCTGAATCTCAATCTCCAGCCTGCCGCTCTTATAGAGGCAACGATCCGTAAAGGACAGGGAAAACTGAGCAGTTCCGGGGCACTTGTTATCAATACTGGCAAGTTTACGGGTCGGGCTCCCAAGGACAAGTTCATCGTCAAGGATGAAAAAACAGCAACTACTGTGGATTGGGGAAACTTCAATATCCCGATCGACAATGCGGACTATCAATTGCTGCATGACAAAATTGTTGACTATGCAAACACACGGGAGGAAATCTATGTACGGGATATGTTTGCCTGTGCAAGTCCGAACTACAAACTGAACGTACGGGTCTTCACAGAATTTCCATGGCAAAATCTCTTTGCCTACAACATGTTTATCAGACCTACTCAGAAAGAACTGCTCAACTTCACACCACAATGGCGGATCTATGCATTCCCTGGGTGTCTCGCTGATCCGAAGTTGCATCATACACGTCAGGAAAACTTTTCTATCATTAATTTTTCAGAAAAGACAATCATCATCGGTGGTTCCGCGTATACGGGTGAAATCAAAAAAGGTGTCTTTTCAGTTCTGAATTATCTCCTTCCTCAGGAAAACAATGTGTTGTCCATGCATTGCTCGGCGAATGTCGGCACCGAAGGAGATACAGCGCTATTCTTCGGACTCTCTGGTACCGGGAAAACGACGCTTTCAAATGATCCGGATCGGAGACTGATCGGTGATGATGAACATGGATGGTCTACACAAAGTGTGTTCAACTTCGAAGGAGGTTGTTATGCAAAGACGGTAAATCTGTCTGCTTCAAAAGAGCCGATGATTTACAATGCCATTAAGTTCGGTGCGCTTCTGGAGAATATCGGATTTATGGAGGATGGCTATACACCGGACTTCTCCGATATCCGAATCACTGAGAACACACGTGTGAGTTATCCGATTTATCACATCGACAATATCATGTACAATTCTCGTGGTGATGTGCCTGAGAATATTTTCTTTCTCACATGCGATGCGTTCGGTATCCTTCCACCGATCTCACGGCTGACACCTGCTCAGGCGATGTACCATTTTATCAGTGGTTATACTGCCAAGATTGCCGGCACTGAAGAAGGAGTGACAGAACCTCAGGCAACGTTCTCTGCTTGTTTTGGTGCTCCATTTCTTCCTCTTCATCCTACGACTTATGCGGGTATGCTTGGTGAGAAACTGAAGAAAGGAGGACCGAGTGGAGGTGATATTCATGTGTGGCTGATCAATACAGGATGGACAGGTGGGCCTTACGGCGTTGGCTCTCGGATTGAGTTGTCTTTTACACGTTCTATGATTAAGGCTGCACTCACTGGTGCTCTGACAAAAGTGGAGTATAGTACTCATCCAATCTTCGGACTGGCGACGCCAAAAAAATGTCCTGATGTACCCAATGCAATGCTAAATCCCAGGGATACCTGGCGCAATGAAGATCAATACGATCAGGCTGCAATCGATCTGGCGAACCGGTTCAACCGGAACTTTGAAAAGTATGCAAGCAAAGCATCACAGGATGTGCTTGATGCTGCGCCGAAAGTAGCGGTCATGGCCTAACGGCGAACGGCGAACGGCGAACGGCGAACAGGCGAACGCTGAACAGCTAACGGCTGGGGATGCTATCTTTGGCTCGATATTTTAAACTCACATGCCAAAAAAACAAAAACGCATCAAAGGCCAGAAACTGAGCCAACCCATGCTGCGCAATGTGGTGCTGCACTATCTGCAGGCGCACCCAGGCAAGCCGTATGGCCCGCGTCAACTCATCGACAAACTGAAGATTGGTAATAACAAACCTGATGTCCTCAAGACTTTGGAGCAACTGGTAGCGAATCATCATGCTATCTCTGCCACCGAAGGAAAGTTTCATTATGGAACAATCTTACACGAAACGGAGAAATCTTCAACCCGCAGATCAGATGGCAAGACCTTCACCGGTGTAGTTGATCTCAAACGTTCTGGTGCTGCATACATCATCTGTGAAGGTCAAAAGCAGGATATTTTTGTCCGTGCAACTGATCTGGAATCCGCTCTTAATGGTGATACCGTCAGCGTTCAGGTCACATCGCGCCGTACCGGAAAGCCTTCCGGAAAAGTCGTCGAAGTCGTCAAGCGGGCGACAGAACAATTTATTGGTGTCTTTCACGAATTCAAGAATTATGGCATTGTCGTACCTGACTATTATAAAGTCCCGTTCGATATCATCGTAATGCCTGACAAAGCCAGCTCCGCAGTCCATGGCGATGTTGTTCTTGTAAAAGTTGTCAAGTGGTCTGGTAAAATCAATAAGACACCACATGGCGAAGTCATTCTCGTCCTTGGTGAACCTGGCTCCAGCAACATCGCAATGCAATCCATCCTCGTACAAAATGGATTCAACTTGTTGTTCCCTCCAGATGTACAGGATGAAATGGAGAAACTCCCTGCAACTCTCACAGCCGCAGATCTCGAAGGTCGCACAGACTTTCGTACAGTGGCAACATTTACAATCGATCCCATCAATGCCAAAGATTTTGATGATGCCTTATCAGTGCGTCGTCTGGAGAATGGTCATGTTGAAGTTGGTGTACATATTGCAGACGTCAGTCATTTTGTAAAACCTGGCACTGCTCTGGACAGGGAGGCATTCCGGCGTTCTACCTCAGTATACCTCGTAGATCGGGTATTGCCGATGTTGCCTGAAAAGCTGTCGAATGAATTGTGTTCGCTTCGCCCCAATGAAGACAGTCTGTGTTTTGCAGCGGTCTTCACATTTGATCAGCATCATAAAGTCGTGAAACGTTGGTTTGGAAAAACAGTGATTCATTCTGATCGGCGTTTTCATTATGAAGAAGTTCAGGAAGTACTAAATCGCGGTGTCGGTGACCACAATGAAGATCTTGCGTTACTGAATAAAATTGCATTTGCCTTGCGCGAAGAAAAACTGAAGAATGGCGCGCTCATGTTTGAAACAGATGAGGTACAATTTATTTTGGACGAACATGGAGTACCCATGGAGGTCTATGCGAAAGTCCGGCAGGATGCCCACTTGTTGATCGAAGATTTTATGCTTCTCGCTAATCGTGAAGTAGCAAAGTACATTGGAGAATCCCGCCGTAGTGATAACATTCCTTTCGTCTATCGCATCCATGACACTCCGGATCCTGAGAAACTCGAACAACTCGCAAGGTTTGCAGCAGAACTTGGGTTTACGATGAAAATGGATACGCCACGCCAGATCGCCAAGTCATTCAATGGGCTCGCTGAAGCCGCCCAAAAAGATGAAGCGCTACGTATCCTGGAACCGATTGCAATACGCACCATGGCAAAAGCGGAATATAATACCGAGAATATCGGGCACTATGGTCTCGCCTTCAATTTCTATACGCACTTTACATCACCAATCCGTCGTTACTCAGATGTTCTTGTCCACAGGATCCTCTTTGACAATCTCGATGGCAAAACGATGCGGGTAAATCTGAAAAACCTGCAAGAGCAATGCGTGCATATTTCAAATATGGAGCGGAAAGCACAGCGCGCAGAACGAGACTCGATCAAGTACAAGCAGGCTGAGTACATGCAGAAATTTATCGGCCAGCAATTTGAAGGGCATATCTCTGGTATCATCGACAGAGGCATATTCGTTGTACTCACAGATACACATGCAGAAGGAATGGTAAGCTTCGATCTTTTTGAGGAGCCGTACCAGGTAGATCCGAGCGGATTGAGGGCGATAGGCAGCATGAGTAAAAATGCGCTGCGCATGGGAGATACCGTCGTGGTCCGTATCCTTGATTCCGATCCTGCAAAGAGGCAGATTGAGATGGAATTGGTTAACGGTTAATGGTTAATGGTTAATGGATCAAGGGATCAAGGGATCAAGGGGAAACGGATCCCTGCCTGCCGTTCATCACTCTTTACATCTTGCTTTTTCGCGTCTTTTCTGGGATAGCCCATCCTCACATGTCTGCGGAATTGTTTTTTTTCACGCTCCTTCGCGCCTTTCGCGGATGATTGATTTTTTCACGCTCCTTCGCGCAATTCGCGGATGACACATCTTATCGCATTCTTAAATAAAATGGAAAACAGATATCCGGATTATATACAAGGGAAATTCATCAGGTTGCGGCCGGCGACGATGGCGGATCGCAAATCGATTTATCAATGGCTTGCACTTTCTGATCTCACTCCGATGATGTTGGGAGCTCCACAGTTTCCTGATAATCCTGTACCGACATGGGAAGAATTCATACATGACTATGCGGAACATTTCTTTGACGGAACAAGACCTATGCGCGGGAGATGTTTTGTGATCGAATATGACGGAATCGCAATCGGGCAAGTCAATCACGACAGGATCTACTACGACGATCATTCTACTGAACTCGATATCTGGCTTGCCAATAGCAGTCATGCCGGCAAAGGATATAGTACCGATGCATTGATTGCGCTTTGCGAATATCTCAAAACGAATTTCGCTTGTACGCGCTTTATCATTGCGCCATCACTAAGAAATACCAATGCAATAAGTGCGTATGAAAAAGCCGGATTTCATCGTACTGAAATCATCCCGGAATGGTTTGTACCAGACTACACAGATACCGTTGTGATGATCAAAGAACTGTCAGTCTAAGATCGGACGCTGAGTTTTTTCGCACCTTGTTGCCAGTGTGATTGCATCGCTTTTTGTTCTTCACTCAGCTTTGTCATCGGTTTCAATGATGGCACACCAGGCACTTCTACTTTTTCGATCGATGCACTGAGTACTACAGTTTGCTCCTGTCCCTGGGCATTTCTTCGTACTACCTCAATCGCAAGATTTTGTCCTTCCACAAAGTTCAGGAGCTCGCTATTGAATAAAGCCATTGGATTTTCGGGATCGAAGGTTCTGGCATTGATCGTCTTGATCTCATCTCCGACCTGATATCCTATTTTTTTACCGAACGCATTGAGATTGGAAACGGAGTTGACTACTACGCGATTCGCTTCTGCATTGTATCCTAGTGAAATATTCCCGTAAGTGAATTGCCGCGTAGTGCCGGGACCCATGTAATCTATTCCGATGGCATTAAAAATTTCCTTCAATGGCAATGTTTCTTTTCCATCTACATATCTTTTCAGAAATCTCTTTGCCTCTGGATAAGACAGCTTTTTGATTTCATTGAAGAGTTTCCGATCCTTGAACGGTTGATCTTTCCCAAACTTCTGCATCAGGTCAAGCATGAGATCCATGAGGCCCATTTCACCGGCTGATTCCTGACGCAGGATGACATCGAGACAAAGCCCGATCAGTGCACCTTTCTGATAGACGTTGCCGTATTCTGCATGATGTTTTGTCAGGCAATCTTCACTCAGTTCTGTAAAAGGCAACGCATCATCATATGAGCCTAATGCACTCTCGACTTTGTTTTGCATCTGTGTGAGAAAATAATCCATGTCAGTAATTCCATGGACCAACTGCGCATGGTGAGAGAAATATTCCGTGACACCTTCATACATCCAGAGATGCTTTGACATTTCCGGATCATTGAAATCGAAATACCGGATTTGTTCGGAATGGACATTGAGTGGTGATATGATATGAAAGAATTCGTGCGCAGCAATGTCTTTGATGGGCTGGATAAATTGCTCCTGGGGAAAATCCGGTAGTACATAGAGCGATGAATAGTTGTGCTCCAACGCACCCGTGCCCACATGCTGACCTTTTGTGAGAAAATGCATCAGAAATGCGTACTTATTTACAGGAAGCTTGCCACCCATATATTCGCGTTCAGCCTGCAGGACATCAGCAAAATGCTTAGCGATGAATGCAGAAGTTGCTCTACCTGATGGAGAATTCACCGCAATTAAAACTTGCGCTTCACCGACATGCACCGTAGTCGTATCTGGTTTTCCAAACAGTATTGGCATATCGACGAGATAGTTGTAGCTATCCGCCTCGTATACCTCAGTCATCTTATCGGGATACGTGGCTGGCATCGCTGTGGCACCGAAATACCCTGCTTCTTTTTTGATCGTCATTTCAAATCGCATCTCTTTCATGTCTTCAAAGTACCCAAGGAATCCGTGGGCATTAAAGACAACTCCCCTGCCCTCTTCAATATTTGTCCCCGACATACCATAGATAGAATTACCACCATCGTCGAAGGTGTCATCTACCCAATAGCTGATTTTATACAATCGCTTTGCATCGTGGATCACAAACGTATTGATGTCCGAGCGCTCTGCTTGCAACTCGTTGCCCTCCGCATCGATGGCTTTGAACTCCTGAATAAACCGACCGAAATCAGAGATTTGATAGGTACCTGGGACGACTTTTGGAATATAGAAATTGATGTTGTTCTTCCTGAGCTTTGGAGTCAAAAGCTCGATATACACTCTATCCTGGACAATATTCTCCAAATCGACGGTGTATTGATATTTTGGCACGTTAGCATTTGCGGAAGTAAGCAATAACGATATGCTGATAAGAGCGAGAAAGCGTTGCATGAAATTCAGGATTTAGTTGAAGTATTGAACAGAGAACGAATAAAAGTATCTGAAGTATATGAAAGCATTTTGTCAAATAGACCAGACGTGATGAAGGCATCGGCGAAGGATGAGTTTGGTCCGATTGGGGGCATTCGACATTAAAGGGTTGTGAGAAGCTCTCATTGAAGCGAATCTGCGAGGCTTTATGCGAAAGAATGCTCCATAGCGCGCTATTCGGGCTTCAGGATCACAAGCTCGGTAAATCTGGTAATCATTGTGTCAATGCGCTTTTTCAACATCACATAGTCCGCTGCGTCATACACAGCTTGCTTGAATATCATTGTGCCGGTTAATTTCAATTTATCTCCTACCGGCTCGGCCAAATATTGAAGTTTTACCAAATGATCATCTACTAAAAGCGGTGCCGGCATTTCCGAAACCACAAAGCCCTCCGGAATGTCCAATACACACAGATATTCCTTCGACTTCCTGAAAATAAAATCCATCGGATACAATCTTGAAGCTTGTTTGAATAAATTTTCTGTTATTGGAAAATCAAGAAAAGGAGTAATCACGATTTCATGATTGATTCTCTGCAAGGGGATATCACCTTTGATGCTGGTGATACATGCCTTCTCTACCTCTTCTGCATTTTGAATCACGACATCTCTCACTTCGAGAAAATCTCTCCCGCGCAAATCACTGATAATCTCTGTTGTGTCCTGCTGTTCACTTCTTATAAGGTAGGCTTCATATTCAGTGGTGCGTTGTTTCACACTCACTCGCAACAAATCAGACTCAAGTTCATATTGCATACCAAAAGCGATATGTTCAAGGGACTCCACCTGTGATTCGAGAGAAACCCAATCTTCACTATCGGGTTTCACAATCAGACCCTGCTCATTGATACACCTTACAGGAATTCTATTATAAGGCAAAAACGGCTCAGTCGCATCTGTGAGTATCAGGCCGGTGCCCTCATCAGCAATGACCAGGACATAGTTGAAAAATTGTGCAAACGGATAATCTGCTTTGATCTTGCCATGATCGTGCGTACTTGTGAGGACTGGATGAGCTTTGATCCCTGCGACTTCAAGAAGCGCACAAAGGAAGAGATTGATTTCAGCAGAGCTACCACTTTTGCGTGTGAAGAATTCCTTTGGATCCATTGAAGCTGAATACCGTGAGACTCCATCCCATCGATAATTAGACTTCATGTACCCGACAATCGCCTTAATGCGTTCCGGCTCCGCTAGTGTCTGCACGTGCAGCTCGCTTTCAAGAATTGTTTCAGAATGCTTTCTTGCCCTTGAAATATAACGGCCAAAATTTGCGTCATCCAACAATTCTGAAATCAGTTTCGGTCATGTCGTAATGATGTCCACCTTGCCACCTGTAGGATAAATAATTCGGGACAGTTGAAAATCCATCTTCAGGATATAGTCCCGGTACGATGTAATGTATCCTTCATCCCGAAAAGCAGGTACGTCTTTCATCACGTAGGTATGGATCAGGTCCCTAAATGGAACTGCTCCAAAATTGCGCTTGTCTCTCGACTCCACCGAACTGTGCGCACTAAAACGATCTGCCCCTTGCAGGATAAACGTGTACTCATAAAACGGCACCATGCTGGCGGTAAAACTACTGTAGAGTGTGGGGATCGCTGACTGAAACTCCCAATCCTGCAAATTGAACAGGAAAGGACTTTCGAGCTAGTATTCATATTCGATCACCGAACCTTCTTTGACCCGGGGAAATGCAAAAGTCTTGTTGCGCCAGTTTTCGTTGATTGTCTCTTCAAAGATCTGAGCTGGTTCGAGTGGGACTTTAGTTACGACTCCATTTTGCTCGTTGTAAGTGTACGCCTGAATCTTTGTCACGCGCTCTGATCTGCCATCGTCCCCTCTATAATATGGGATGTTTACAATGCTCACATGATCAATGGCGTCATTCTTCAATATTCTCATGCGGCGGGTGCGCCTGAAATAGATATAAAAGCCATCGTCATCATCATAAAACCGTGCCACACCAATATCAAATAAAACTACGGCACTTGCTTCGGGATCCTTCTCATAGATCTTCATGTCGAATGTCTCGATGGGGACCACACCAAATTCACGATTGGTGGCTTGGGCTAAAATATCGGAGAGCAGAGCTAAAGTCCAAAAAAGTAAAAGCAGGCATTTCTTCATGTGGTTCTGATTTGAAAAGTCGGCAACTGATCGTTTCCCCAATCTATTACTACACGTCAATGAAAATACTATTCCAAGGTAACCGCATTGGCCATTAAAACCTGTACCCGACAATGAGATCTGGAGCTTCAAGAATTGGCTCTTCTTGATCCAGATTAAGGATTGACTCTCCTCGATCCAGATTAAGGATTGACTCTCCTCGATCCAGATTAAGAATTGACTCTGCCTTATCCAGATTAAGGATTGACTCTCCTCGATCCAGATTAAGGATTGACTCTCCTCGATCCAGATTAAGAATTGACTCTGCCTTATCCAGATCAAGAATTGTCTCTTCTTAATCTTTTAGCCATTTTATCGTTTATTACCGTCATACAACCTCTATATCAATGATTTGTCGCAGAGCTCGCGCAACTCATTGGAAGAGGCTCGTCTCATCGAATAGCAGACCTACGATCTACTACCCAACCTAACTTCAGACGAAGCCGTCTATTACCTTGTTGATTATCTTCACGAGCAGAATATGACGAGAGCCATACCTCACCTCAGACATCGGATTTACCTGCAAATAAGCCTTGCTATAGCCATGGCTTTCCTGTGCTTGTGTTGTGAAAAGCTCGAAGTACCCAATCCCGGGGATTTTCAGTACCCACTTAGCCTGTCAGTGCTGAGTAAACAATCGGTCGCTGAACTGACATGGTCTGAAGCGACTGTCTCTACATTCGAAGAGTACATCATACTGCGGTCAACAGAAAAAATTCCCGATTCTCCCACACCGGAAGTGACTGGCAGTACCGCGATCATCGCAAGGATCGACGAGCGCACAGTACGCATGTTTAAGGACAGCAATCTGCCGATTATCGATACCATCTACTACAAGGTATACGCACGCATTGCAGGACGTCTCCTGATGAGTCCTACTGTCAGCTATGCTCAGAATCTCCATATCATACCAGCGCGTGCAGATATCGTCGAGCATGTTCCATCAAAGCATACACTGGTTGCCTTTGATCGCGGCACCCAACAGATTTTTGTTTATGACTACAAGACCCGGGAATTTCTCGCGTCAAGACTTCTTCAGCAACTCAATTTTCCGATGATCAGAGCTGACATAGCCTCGGATGAAATTCTGGTAAATGAAAACAGTATCTCGCAGTTGCTGAGCTATAGCACTCTCAATGTAAAGCAAACAATTCAGAACAATTTTTCCAGAAACGCTGAATATCTGAATGGCTGGATCTATCTCACTCGCGGACAGTTTCCCTATGGTTTTGCGCTTTACAGGCGGTCCGACCTGGGACTCAAAGATGAACTAACTACCCTTCAGACGGATTGGCGCGGCTTCTCCGTAAGACCGGATGCAAGCGATGTAAACAAAGCAACGATCTATGATTTTTCGCTGACGGGTTCTGCTCGTTATATACAAAATAACACAAATCTCGAATTGGACCTGGTCAATAGCGAGGTCCTTTCCGGTGGTGCGATACTTGTCGCTATGCATCCACAACGTGCCGAATTCGTAATCACCAATACTGGCATCATCGTGGATGGAAATCTGGAGATCATTCATACACTTGAAAATGGCACAACCGGCTTCAGCTTCTTTACGTATTCTCCTGATGGCAGCAAACTCATTGGTCTCTCATTTCAAAATAGCGCCGCGATCAGGGTTTATGATGTAGAGAATGACTACGCCTTTCTGGAAGAATTTGTAATGAGTAATCAGATTTCGCCGATATCTCTCTTTGCAGATGATGACAATGCGTATCTGGTCTCGTTGGTTTTTTTGACTTCAAGCACGCAGACTTTGGTTACGACGGTTGAATATTGAATATTGAATTATAAATGATGGGTGATGCGTGATGGGTGATGAATTGAAGATAATTATGGACTTGACTATGTTGCAGATTATGCGAAAAATAATGACAATTGCAGCAATGTGCGCACTTAGCATTCCCGTTGTCGCGCAGGATACTGGAGAAGTTCAGCCAGGTTTCAGACATACGCTTGGCCTTAATACTACCGGACTCTTGAATCAGTTTCGGGATGATAACGCTGATGATCCACTGAAGACACCATATCTGATCACGTATTCAGTAGAACTCGGAAAACTTGCGATGCGGGTAGGTATAGGTCCGGAATATTCCTCTGAGACAATTGTGCGGGATGGATTTACGGATAGCGAAGAAAATACTCTGTTACGGATGGATGGCAGAATCGGCGCCGGTCTCGTAGTCGTCAATGATCATAGATGGCAGGCGATTGCAGGGCTCGATGCCGTCACTGGTTATTTCCGTGAACGCAAGATTGAAGACTCAGGCTTTGACCGGGTCACTGATCAGGAAGAGATAGAAACATTTGGCGGAGGACCATTTATCCAACTTGCTTTTCAAATTTCTAAACGCATCTCCCTGAGTGCTGAGAGTGCAGTGTATTGGCAACATCAGAAGACAACACAAACCCAACTGTTTGAGAATTTTCCCGATTTTAACAACGTGATAAACGAAAACTCAGGATCAGATCTTGAGATCACCTTACCCAACACGATATTTGTACGTATTCATTTTTGAGAATAAAAAATCTGTACTATGCAACGACAACTAAGAAGTCGCTCCGGGAATAATATCCCAAAGCTCCAGGTAATCCTGGCAGTACTTAGTCTTGGCTTACTAAGCTGCCAGAAGGATACTCCGGGAATCTCCTTGCGCACACCAGAGCTTCCTGCACAATTGGCGAACTACGCAGCGCCAGAGATTTCTCCGGGATTCTGGGTGGATCAATCACGCTTCAAGGTCACTGACGCTGGCGCTACTCTGGGTCGTGTGCTATTCTATGACAAAATCCTGTCGAAAGACAATACAATCTCATGCGGCAGTTGTCACCTGCAGGAGAAGGCCTTTTCAGATCCGGTCCAATTCAGTGCCGGTATAGACGGCCAAATGCTCGCGCGTCACACCCCATCGATTACAAATGTGTATGATGATCAGGCGCTCTTCTGGGATGGCCGCGCGAAGTCTATCAATGACCTCGTCCTGAAACCTGTGCGAAATCATAAGGAGATGGGACTAGATGACATGGAATTCCTTGTCGCGAAAATCAACAAAGCACCTTACTACGAGCCATTGTTCAAACAAGCTTATGGCGACAATGCAATCAACAAAGAAAACATTGCAGATGCTCTTGGACAATTCCTGTCATGTATGATCACAGGGCAGAGCAGGTACGACGATATTTCATGTGGCAATTCTTCGTTCACTGAATCCGAGTCGCGAGGCAGTCAGGTGTTTTTCGGAGAAGGCAGATGCTATCAATGTCATGGCGGGCTTGACTTCAATCAGCGTGGGGGCTTTTTTGTCATTGATGCCTTTCCTTTCGGTGGATGGGAACCCGCGGCCAACATCGGCCTCGACATGGAATATACAGACCAGGGCATGGGCGAGTTTGATGAAAGGTTTGAAGGTGTCTTTAAAGTCCCTTCATTGCGGAATGTCGCGGTGACTGCACCATATATGCACGATGGACGATTCTCAACACTTGAAGAAGTCATCAATCACTATAGTGAGAATATTGCAGATCATCCAAATCTAGCAAGCGAATTACGTGATTGGAATACCGGTGGGCCAGGACGACTGAATCTTTCTCAGGAAGACAGAAGCGCACTGATTAGTTTCCTTGGTACACTCACGGATGAGAACTTCATGCATGATGATAAGTACTCTGATCCGTTTAAGTGATTCCAATTTGTCATTCCGAGCGGAGAGGAACGAAGCCGAGGAATGACGTTGATATAAACACGTTCAATTTCGAGCGAGTGAAGCGAGTCGAGAAATCTTTTTAGAATTGATAAAGATCTCTCGATTCGCATTCGCATCCTGCGTAAATACTCGCCCATCTCATGCTCACTCGAGATACATTTGCGAATGAGTCGTCATCCTTCGACTCTCCCGCCAGAAATCGTCGGGATCGCTCAGGATGACAATTACTCTCTTTGTAAAACTTCCATCGCCTCCCTTACACTTCCATGACTTCGTAACAGTTCTTTCGCGTCGTCATAATTCATAGACGGGTACTTCTCCAATATCATCAGCGTCCCTCTATCCAGCAACTTATTATTTGCAAGTTGCATATCCACCATTTTATTGTCGAGTACACGACCAAGGCGTATCATGACTGAAGTAGAGATCATATTGAGGATGAGTTTTTGTGCAGTACCTGATTTCATACGCGTGCTGCCGGTCACGAATTCGGGGCCAACTACTGCTATAATTGGATGATCGGCATAGGCGATGATCGGAGCATCCAGATTGCAACTAATACACGCAGTGAGAATTCCATATGAGCGCGCTGCGCGCAATCCACCCATCACATACGGTGTTGTTCCAGATGCGGCAATGCCTATTAAGACATCTTGCTTATCAATCCCGTGTTCCGAAAGATCCTTCCAGGCAAGAGTCTCATTGTCTTCTGCAAATTCCACTGCTTTCCGAATCGCAGCATCCCCTCCTGCAATCAGGCCCACAACCATTCCTTGTGGAACGCCAAAGGTCGGTGGACATTCTGAGGCATCGAGAATCCCAAGCCTGCCACTCGTCCCGGCTCCGATATAGAACAATCTTCCACCGCCAGACAGCTTCAATACAATCTTGTCCACGAGACTTGAAATCTCAGGGATGAGCCCTGTGATGACATGCGCGACTTTTTGATCCTCTGTATTGATGCTATGGAGAATTTCTTCCACAGACATCTTCTCGAGATGATGATAGAGAGAGGATTGTTCAGTGACTTTTTGCATAGGTGGAAGTTACAAACTTCAGGATAGCGCTATACTGTGTTCGAAGTTGCAAACTTCGAACAAGATCCAGAGCGGCAACTGCGAACCAAGTTCAGCTGAGCTAACCTGGCAGCTTTAGCTGTGCATCGCGGGTGGATAAGCTGCTAAGTTTAGCGATGAGGATGTTGCTAAGGGAAGTTACAAACTTCAGGATAGCGCTACTGAAAACGTTGTTTATATGCGAAGGATAACCTTGCAGTTTTAGCGTGGACGAGATTGATGAGGGGCTCAACGAGCTTAAAGAATAATCAAAATGCCAATCAAAATTGCAATTGCAATGAAAGAAGAATAGATCACAATGAATAGATTCAAGTTCAAATATTGATCTGATCGCACTGTCTTTCATTGGAATTTTGATTGCAATTTTGATTTTGATTGATTGTGAAGCGCGAGGGATAAACTGCAAGGTTTCGCGCATGGATTGACATAGCGTATACTGTGTTCCTTCATGATCTTCATGACCTTCGTGGTAAAAATTCTTCCTCACCGACTCCCGGCAGGTTTCTAAGCAATGACTGTTCCACTATTCATTCGTGGCCTTCTTCCTTCATGATCTTCATGACCTTCGTGGTAAAAATTCTTCCTCACCGACTAGAGGCAGGTTTCGATATCGCCCACAACCCAAGAAACGTCAGCAACCCATTCACCGCCAAAATCAAAAAGCCAAGCTGGAATCCATTCAGGAAAATATCATTATAAGTATGGAGTACCCATGAAATGATCGGCGCAAGGATGCATATAATGGGAACCAGCTTGTCATTCAATGTCCTTTTCGTAAATAGACCGAAAGTGAACAGACCCAGCAACGGGCCATAGGTAAATCCTGCAGCAGCAAAGAGCTCATTGATCACCGCATCATTGTTCAGACTATTAAAAATGATGATGACTACAAACAAGAGACATGCAAATAGCACATGGACAATCCGCCGGATGCGCATCAGGGTCTTTTGATCCTGATACCCTTCGCGTTTTTTGAAATTCAGAAAGTCCACACAAACAGCTGTTGTTAATGCGGCCAATGTTGAATCCACGCTGGAATACACCATCGCCGTAAGCCCAAGGACAAACAGGAATGCAACGACCGGTGGCA
Organism: Bacteroidota bacterium; assembly: GCA_031400515.1. Lineage (GTDB taxonomy): Bacteria > Bacteroidota > Bacteroidia > Chitinophagales > Saprospiraceae > DATDQA01. Next base: position 17,193 of record JANNQA010000012.1, on the reverse strand, counting down.
GATATTCCATCGCGATCATCGGAAACAATTGATCTGTACGCTCTGGAATGGCGATCCCTTCATGCGCAGCATAGACATACAACAAAGCGCCGAGCATCAGGAAGAGCACATTGGCCAACACCAGGATGATGCAAAACACAAACATATTTTTCCGTGCATCCCCGATACTCTTACAGGTGAGATTCTTTTGCATCATATCCTGATCCAATCCAGTCATCACAATCGTAATCAGGGCGCCGCTGATGACCTGCTTGAAAAAATTATTCGGGTCACTCCAGCCGCCGGAGAAATGAAAGACTTTATTCAGGCCAAGCTCCTGGATAGCGGGCATGACAGTCGTCCATGACAGATCGAGTGATCGAATGATGGCTCCTATCGTCAACACAACGACACCCAGCATACAGACGGTCTGAAGCGTGTCCGTCCATACAACTGTCTTGATACCTCCTTTGAAAGTGTAAATCAGGATCAATAAAATCGCAAGTGCGCCGGTCATCCAAAACGGGATACCTAGCGGTGCAAGAATAAATTGCTGCATGATGACCACGACAAGAAACAGCCGAAATGCTGATCCGATGGTCCTTGAGAGAATAAAGAACGCGGATCCTGTTTTGTAGGATGATGTTCCAAAACGCTGCTCGAGATAGCCGTATATCGAAATCAGATTCAACTTATAATACAACGGCATGAGCACATTCGCGACGATAGCATAACCGATGATATAACCCAGGACGATTTGCAGATATGAAAAGGCCTGATTGGTACCACCTGCTCCTACGACACCCGGAACAGATAAAAATGTCACTCCGGAAATCGAAGCACCCACCATTCCAAAGGCCACAACAAACCAGGGAGACTTGCGACCCGCAATAAAGAATTCAATATTACCTGCTTTGCGACTCGTCAATACTGAGATCAACATCAGGATGACGAAATACCCTGCAAAGACACTGAGTAAAACGACCGAACTTAATACCATGCGATCAGGACATTGCAGAGATGATAGCCCCGAAAATCGTCATGGAGATCACGACATAGCCCGTATCGATAAGAAATAAATGAATTGATCTTTTTGCAAAGAGGTAATGCATTCCTAATGACGTAGCTCCCACACCCGCTCCCATCATCAATCCTCCGAAAGCACCTTGGTCCCAATCGAGTTCTGAAGGTAGGTAGGCGGCGAGCACAATACCCATGACAAATGTGAGTACGATTGCTGGACCGAATTTCATCAACACAATTCCACGATTGAACTTGTCATCGGTCATTCCGGTATGTTTCTGCCATTTCTTGCCGAATACCTGGGGAGCATACCACAGGAAGCCAAACAGCAAACTTGCGAATGTGCCTACAGCGACAGCAAGAAAATTGATCGGTGAGAATTGCATTGGGCAAAGATGGAAAAAAGGCGGAAGGGCGGAACGGCGGAAGGGAAAGAATTCTCGATTTTCAATTCTCGATTCTCAATTCTACGTATAAGGTGACGAGCAATTCAAAGCGCGATTTCCCTCTGGGAGGACCATTCCCGCTCAATACTCGACTCCGAGGAACAGGGAATTAACTCTCCCCTGCTTCCCGTTCCGCAATGGTCCGCTCGAATGCATCACGGGGGAGGAAATAGCGCTCTGGTTCCGGATTTTCATAGACGGGCTGAACGACTTCATCAGGCTCGATTCTTTGCTTGAATAACCAGGCGATCAGGATTCCTGTACATGCACCGAACAAATGACTTTCCCAGCTCACGCCTTCTTCTCCTGGTACAATTCCCGGGAAATACCCGCTATACATCACGAGCACAATCAATGCCAGTACAATTGACCTCACATTCCGCCGGAAGACACCACTCCAGAACACGAACGAGATCAGACCATAGACTACTCCACTTGCTCCAATATGATGTGTATGAGGTCGTGCAAATAACCAGACACCAAGACCTGAGAGGATGTAAATAAGAAGAAAGGACTTGACTGCTACACGCCGAAAGAATAAAAACAGAACTGCGCTCAAAGCCGCCAGTGGGACTGTATTCGAGATCAAATGCTGCCATTCTCCATGGATCAACGGGGAAGTGATAATTCCTACCAGTCCACTCAATTCCCGAGGCAGCACACCCAGGTAACCCAGATGTATTCCGAGAATAAAACTCACCGTGTGAATCACCCAAAGCGTAACAATGAATAGCATCGGAAACCGCAGGGCATTTAAGATGTCGAGAGTCTTTTGTTTCATAGTAAGGGTTACGCGTTACGGGTTACGTGTTGTGTGGGCTTTTGTTATGATTTAACTATACTCTATCAATGCCCAGTATCATTTCGTTTTAATTGACCACATATTTGCGTCGCACGAGTTCAATGAAATACGTGGCTTTGCTCTTCCTTGATTCATCAGCCCAATTAAATTGGGTAGCTACTCCTTCGGTGAGATATGCCCGGGCATCCTGGAAACTCTTGAGACTGTTGAGGTAGTCAAGTGTTTGCCTGAACAAATCACTATCGCCATTGAACAGTTCATTGATAGAGAGAATTCGCTCATTGATACCCAACCCGTGCTCGATGCGTTCGATGGGTTGCATTTTGAGTTTTTCCGAAAGGTCACCGACCTCCTTGAATTCAAAAAGCCCGGCAAGTGCAGCTTCGGCTTTATCATGTGTTCCCTGAATTGGTTTTGCCGGAGATGGTGACGGTGTATAATCTGTCTGATCTGGCTTATCTACCGGAGCTACAAATGCCACAGGTTCATGCATGAAAGGAGTGACGATTTGCTCTACCCGCGTATGTACAACCTCTGGCAGAACTGGCTTAGGCGGCTCGCGCCAATCCTGGATCGGAAGCACCGTAGATTTCGTCACGGCAGGCTCGTCGAAGGGCTTTTTTCTTATAGGCTCATGAACATGATCACTTACCACATTGCCAGCACTATTACCGGTAGCGGAGGTGCTGTTTATCTCTTCGTAAAGTTCGCGTAGATAGCTAAGCAACAGGTCGCGCTCCAGGGCAGAGATATTGCCCTGGTCACTGAGATTGTCGAAGAGAGCCTGCACTTTCTTCAGGAGTCGTTTTGCTTTATCGTTATTCATCCTCTAGAGTGTCTTTTTGGACGCTTAAAAATAGACAAACGTACGGGTCGCGAGTTTCCGTATACCGGGAACAGCCGTTCGCTTTTCGCTATTGGCCGTTAGCCATTAACCTAAGTGGCTGTTAAGTGGCTCTTTCTGCCCCGCCACTGGCGTGTTCGGGCAAGCATTCCGCCTTTCTGCCCCACCCACTGGCGTGCTCGGGCAAGCATTCTACCATTCCGCCTTTCTGCCCCGCCCACTGGCGTGTTCGGGCAAGCATTCCGCCTTTCTTGAATTTGAGTTTGAATTACCTTAGCGCACCATGTTTCTAGAGCCATCATTTAAAAGTCAGCGCGCGGGTTGGATAGAAGTGATCTGCGGATCTATGTTTTCAGGAAAAACTGAGGAACTCATCCGCCGCCTGAGACGCGCACTTATTGCCAATCAGCGCATCGCCATCTTCAAACCCACCAGTGATGACAGGTATGATGTCACGCGGGTAGTCTCACACGACGAACGTTCTCTTCAGAGCATTACAGTAGACCATTCTGAGGCTATCCTCAATAGTGTCATGGATATCCAGGTTGTTGGGGTCGATGAAGCACAATTCTTTGATCAGAATCTGCCCAGGGTATGCCAGAAACTCGCCCTCAAGGGATTGCGCGTGATTGTGTCAGGCCTTGATATGGATTACAAAGGACGTCCCTTTGGTCCGATGCCTGACCTCCTTGCGATGTCCGAATATGTGACCAAGCTGCATGCAATATGTCCTCATTGCGGGAATCTCGCGACGCACTCTTACCGTCTGAGCGATAATGATGAGACGATTCTGATTGGAGAAAAAGATAAGTACGAACCAAGATGCCGTATCTGCTATCAGATGGGGAATATTCTGGATTTCACACCGAAGGCATAGCCTTTGGCTGCTGGCTTCTGGCTGCTAGCTGCTATTAGCCGTTGGCCGTTTGCTTTTAGCCATGAGCCAAAGGCTAATAGCTAATAGCCTTCTTATCACTCCATCACAAATTCTTTGGCTGCAATTTCAACGCCGCTACTGTTGAGGATACGTGCTTTATACGGACCAGCAAGACTAAATCCTTTTGCGTTCCAAACGAGATAGCCTGTTCCCGTATTCAAATTGATCCCATGCTTCTTCTCCCACTTATTTCCATCCGGCATTTCAATTTGGACTACGATAAAATCGTTTTCCAGCGGGCAATGAATTCTGGCCCAATAGTAGACCGTACTTCCGGCTCTGAATTTCGACATTTCCCTTCCAGGCTTTTTGTCGATCACGGAGTTTACAATTTTAAAATTGCCTTCAGCGACAGTGACTCCACTCGGTTTTTCATCTGTAACCGAAAATTGTCGTGAATCTATTTCCCTGCCAGCACCATTATATAACTTCACTTCATACGTACCTGGCATATCGAAACGGGAGATGACTGAAAAGACTGTGTCAGTCTTCGATCCATTTTTGATCACCTTACTATTGCCATAGACAGGTGAACCAATGATCTTGCCGTCAGGACCAAACCACTTCGCCTGGAGCAGTTCTCCTGGCTTTCTCATCAGAATCCTTGCCCACGCATTTACATCCTGCCCGGATTTAAATTCCGATGTCGGTTCCACCTCAGTTGATTCACTCAACATCGTGGGTCTTGTCTCAAACTCTCTGACCGACGCATACTCTTCGAAGATTTCTTTCTCTGACATTGTATCATTAGACATCAGAGATTTCAATGTGACATATACCTTTTGTATTTCAATTTTCTGATTAGAACCATCTCCATTAATGACCGCATCCATCCTAACAAGTTGTTGATCTACCTGGGTCAGGATGTTTTGAATCGAATCCTGCTGGAGTCTTAACGTATCTGCTCGCGCCACGGATTCCATGCTCATCTTTCCCAACGCATCATTCCATTTTCGTGCTTCCTTCAGATTAGCTTGGGACTTCAAAAACATCAACACTGCACCAGCTGCAAACACCAGCGCCACAGTAAGGAGCACTCCTCTCGTGCGTGCAAGCTTTTTTTGTTGTTTGGCTTCCTGCTCCTGATGCTGGCGATTTCTTTCTTCCGATGCCTGACGTGTAATATCCGTCTCACTGTCGTGAATAAACTTCTGCTGTTCTTCAGTCAATCCCAGTTTCGGAATATATTCATCAAATGATGCGAGCTGTTTGTCATTCAGGTAGAGACCTGTCTTCTGAAATTCTTCGAAAGCATTGGTCAGGCGGCGACGGATATTTTGCAACTGTCTTTGCTCATCCGTACGTTTCTGGTCAACAATCTTTGCAAGGCTGTCATGTGCAAGTTCAATCGTGTCTTCACGTACACGGAGTATCCGTGCAAGTTCAAGTAGCTCAATCGCACGAGCTAAACTGCCTTCAGGCAGATTCGGCATTGACTTACTGATCTCAGGATCAAGTGTAAGCAGCTCTCCTTTCCGTACATAGTTAACCGGTCTCTTTGTGCCTTCATCTGTGGCAAACGGATCCAGAACAAGCTGAATTCCATTCGTTGGGAATGATGGGTATTCTTTCTTTAATACCTCCGTCAATTCAGCATTTTGCTGTGTGAGGAACTTCTCCAGCACATTACTCATGCGACCAAGAGAAGCAATATCCTGTCGTGTAATATCAAGTCGTGGCAATGTTTCTTTTGCACTTTCCTTTCCATACTTCTTTCGATATGTCTCGCGATAGAGCATATCAAGATAGACCTGGAGGTAAGGCAGGGCGATGCCGGTTTTCGGATCGCTGATCTGATCTGTCATAAACTTCAGCAGATCTTGTTTGGGCTCTTCCAGATGGATGTTGAATGTATCAAAGGAATCCTGAATCACTGACTGTACCTTGGCAATGCCCATTGGCTCTACACGAAACCGAAAATCAAAAAGCTCCGGAATGGCTTGTTCAAATGAATGCAATTGTCCGATGTATTCTTCGCGCAGTACCAGGATGACTTTTGCATTCAATCCTGAATCGAGAAGCGTGCGCAAACTCAGCTTAAACTTATCCTGTTCTTCTTGTGATCCGAGTATGAATAATTCCTCGAATTGATCCAAAATGAGATACACAGGTCTTAACGTCTTACGCATCAGGAGAGATACGTTCGCTACAAGGTCCTCTTTCGCATCCGACTTCAACGCGCTACGTAATGCAGCCTGGATGGAATTGTTCAGATTTTCATTGCGCCGGATAAACATCGGATACCAATCCGGTCCATCAAACCTACTCGCCAGGCCACACTGGATCACACTTGTCTTGCCGGTTCCAGATAATCCATAGACGATCAGGAGGTTTGTCTTAAACGTAAGGGAGTAGAGTGCCTCTACCTCATTGTCCCTGCCAAAGAACTCGTTCTTATCCTGGACTGTATACGCGTCGAGGAATTTAAATGGACTTCTCATAGCGCCTGCATAGGTTGATTAAACACAGATTTTGCAAATGCATCGAACTGTGCTTTCAGGATTTGAAAATGTTTTTGCTCTTCAACTTTAAGCAAGGTATCTGCGGGCTTGTAGACGTGACGAAACGCATAGGCATTCGATGCTTTGTCATAGCTGTCAAAGAAATACAGTTTTGCAATACTCGCTTTATCATCAAAGGCGTTTTCATCGATTACAAACGGACTCAGATTAAGGAATTTCTTTTCATCACCATTGCGGATGATCAGAATTGAATTGCAAGCCCATGCCTGATCAGTAATCTCCTGGTTTTCCGCAAGCCCGACGAAACGCTGTTCTAATTTCACCATGCGATGTTTGAATTTGACAGTTGGATAATGCCGATAGTTCAATACGTCGATGGACTTGATCGAGAAGATGGTATAGTTTGACAGAAAACCCAAGTGCTTCAGAAATACAGCAAGTTTTTGCTCGGCAATCACACACATTTCATTTGCTTCGGCAGGATCAACAGATTTTGCTGTAACCTTTTGATTTACCTGCTCGAGATAGTCAATTGCTTCTCTGAGTTCAGCATTTGTATTGTAGGCCTCTGATAAGGCATCTATCTCTTCTATAAATGATTTCTTACTATTCTCAGATAACACGTTCCGTACAATCCCAATGAGATCGAGAAACTGACTTGCACTCTTACCGATCACAGATGCATTAAAAAAGCCACGAAGTTTGGTGCGGTTTTCCTCGGATATCTTGAATCCCGGCTGTGTGGCGATTTCCCAAAGTTGAGCCAGGATGGTATAACCGAGCAATTCGAGCAAGGTGTTATTAATCACAACAATTTGCGTGAGACGATCTGGTCCTACTTTGTGAAAAAACGTAAGTCCTCCCTCAGAGGTGTCGTCATCGACGAGCAACTTCCTCAACTGTTCGCTGACGGGATGCGGGACTGCCTTGAGGATGGCTTCGCGCTTATCGAGGATACTTTTCGTCGCACCGGCCATTTCATCATCGACAATTTTCTTCACGTCATCTCTGTACTTGGCAAGCGTTTCAATCAGTGTATCAATCAATAACACATTCGGTACAAAAGATTCAGTTCCTGCTACGACCGTTTGGAAAGGTAATTTCCAGTTCTTGACATCTTCTTTACCGGAATTGATGTAAAGTCCCCAGAGAGATTCCTCAGTCGTACCACTTCCTGGTTCGGCAAGAATGTCATGTATTTCTATCTGGACATCCTTGTAGCGTGTCAGGATCTCACCTTTAGCAAGCTCGAAAGCTTCACTGATTGTACTTTGATTGTTGAGTGCCTGAAAGAAGCGGAGTGAGAAATCAGTTGCCTTGCGATCATTGATCGGAGCGCTAGTTGCTAAGACGGCAGGCACTCCTTTTGCGAGAAGCCCTTTTACTTGTTCATACGTGGAGCAACCATTGAGGAAGACAAGCTTGAGATTCTTGCATTGTCCCAGGAGATGAGCGATGCCTTCTGCATTTGCGCTTTGACCTTCCAGCATCAGACGATCGCGACCAGCATGACCACTATAGAGAAAAAGCCGCAATTGATCACGGCTCTGTGAAATCGTATTTGAGACACTCTCAATGGTGGCATAGGAGTCCCGGTTGAGGATAAAGTGCTGTTTGAGTTGACGAGCCGAAAGGGTCTGAAACAGGGAATTGTCCTCCTCCTGTAGTGTAAGTAACGGCTCTGTACGACTATTCGCAAAAGCCAGGTAAATGACATCCATAAAGTATCGCTTTCAAGAGGTGTAATCGCAATCTAACCAGAGTGTGTGTTTGTCACGTAATAATACGAGTTTTGTTGGCTTCTAGCTATTAGCTTCTGGCTATGTCTGTATCCCTTTTTGCACTTTATACAGGCTAAAAAGTAGAGGCTTGACCTCGGAGCATCCGCAGGATCTACGAGCGTCCGTGGGGATGGAGGAACTTATGACTATGTGTTCTATGATACGTAGTTGGTTATTCGCTGTTGTGCTATAATCAATTTATTGAGCTTTCGAACATTTACCTTCGCAGACTGAATGAAAATACTACTGATCATCGGGACTGGCAGTTTTATCGGAGGAGTGCTGCGTTACGTGCTTTCCGTGTTCATCCAGGCAAAATTTCTTTCCACATTTCCTTTTGGGACTCTCGGTGTCAACATTGTGGGTTGTTTCGTCATCGGCGTCATCTTTGCGCTGAGTGAAAAGTCGACCATGTCTGTTGAATGGCGGCTGTTTCTCGCGACGGGCATATGCGGCGGATTCACAACTTTTTCTGCGTTTTCACAGGAAACATTGGGGCTTCTACGTGATGGTCAATTTGGGTATGCTTCAGGGTACGTGATTGCAAGTGTGATACTTGGCGTGCTTGCCACCTTTCTCGGATATTCACTCTTCAAACTCATCTGATATGGAAAATCATCCAGACGTAAAATTGCTGCGCATCTTCATCGGCGAATCGGACAAATCAGGGAATAGACCATTGTATGAAGCCATTGTCTTCGAAGCAAAAAAACAAGGTCTTTCCGGAGCGACTGTGACAAGAGGTATTATGGGCTATGGAGCGAATAGTAAAATCCACACCGCGAAACTTCTTGAACTTTCCTGGGACCTACCCATGATTGTAGAAATCATCGACACAGAAGAAAAAATCAGAGAGTTTATCAAGATTGTGGAACAATTATTCGATGCTTCAACATCCGGTGGACTTATCACTTTGGAAAGCACTGAAGTCATCCGTTACCGGGCGGGAAAGTGAGGAAGGAGTAATGATGAATATTGAATATTGAATGAGAATCGACAATCTCTCGCCTAACCCTTTCCTGGTATAATCCTAAATGTCGCCAATAGAGCAATTCAGACTAAATACTGCCGTTCTTCAAACCATACCCACATTTTAGGGGTAAGTTTACGCGGGAAAGGTAAACACTCACCAGGTCGATGTTGTTACGTTTACCATCAAATACCAAACCATTATGCGATTGTTCCTCCTCTTTAGCTTCTCTGTCTTTTGCAATTTCCTCTTCGCCCAAAACGATCCTTCAGAAGACTTTGAGGAGATTGTCTGCAAAGAAGCCGAAGCGCATTCCCGCCAATTCGAAACAGCGCTTGTTGCAAATCCGCTTACAGCAGACTATGATTTGAAATATTATCGATTCGAATGGTATATCGATCCTGCATTGTATTTCATAGAAGGTAGTGCTACGCCATACTTTCAAACACTCATGGATGAGTTTACAGAAATTCATTTCGACTTCTCGACAAATCTCATTGTCGATCGTGTGGTCTATCACAACCAGAATATCTCCTTCACACAGAGTGGCGATTATCTTCTCACGATACATCTTCCTGCCCCCCTTTCAGCGGGTACACTTGATAGTCTTACGATTGCCTATGCAGGTGCTCCACCTTCCAATGGCTTCGGATCCTTCGAGCAGTCAGACCACAACGGGATACCCATTCTCTGGACATTGTCAGAACCTTATGGCTCACAAGATTGGTGGCCGTGTAAAAACGGACTGACAGATAAGATCGACAGCATTGATGTGATCGTCACGACTCCACAAGAATATCGTGCCGCAAGTATTGGGTTACTGACAGAAGAGCTTGCTTCAGGTACTGATAAAATCTATCATTGGAAACATCGCTATCCGATCACGTCATATCTCGTCGCCATCTGTGTCACCAATTTTGTAGAATACACGGATACTGTACTCCTCGGCAATGGCACAGAATTGCCAATGCATAATTATGTCTATCCGGAAAGCCTCGTGGATGCACAAGAAGGCACTGCAGATCTCATTCAGGTACTGCAATATTTCGATAGCCTGTTTGTCACTTATCCTTTTCATGAAGAAAAATATGGGCATGCCCAATGGGGCTGGGGAGGTGGCGAAGAACATCAGACGATGAGCTTCGTTTCGAATTTTGGATGGTCATTACTCTCTCATGAACTTGCTCATCAGTGGTTTGGCGATATGGTGACTTGCGGATCATGGGAAGATATCTGGTTAAATGAAGGCTTTGCCACATATCTTGAAGGATTGTCGAGAGAGCGGTTTTTAGGAAACGCTAATTGGCTTGCATGGAAGTCCGGCAGGGTGAATACGATCACATCCCAACCTGGTGGATCAGTAAGAGTGAACGACACGACAAGTGTGAACCGTATTTTCAGTGGAAGGCTCAGCTATGCAAAAGCTGCTTACTTGTTACACATGTTACGATGGAAACTCGGCAGTGATTTCTTTGAGGGTGTGCGTAACTATCTGGTCGCTTACGGCTATGACTATGCGAAAACCCGTGATCTTCAGCAACATCTGGAAGCAGTTTCTGGGGTTGACCTCACTGAATTTTTCGAAGATTGGTTTGTCGGTGAGGGGTATCCCAGTTACACTGTGACCTGGGATCAGAACGGAAAGGACTTCCTTGTGCGTCTTGGACAAAATACTTCGCATCCTTCTGTAGATTTCTTCGAAATGCCAGTCCCACTCAAACTGTCTGGTGATGGTGTTGATACGACGATCCGATTGGAGCATACGCAAGACGACCAATTGTTCATTGTACCAGTTTCCTTTGACATCACTTCAGTGGAATTTGATCCGGAGATCTGGCTTATTTCCAGGGATAATGTTGTGCAAGAGGGTACACTTTCGTCTGTCTCTCATGATCTTGCTGATGGAAGGAACATCACGCTTTATCCAAATCCTGTGCGCGATGAAATACATGTGATGACTGAACGTGATAATGTCGTCGGGGAATTTCATTGGCAGATTGTGAATGGATTAGGACAACGGATGGAAGCGGGAAGATTAAGTGGAGACACAGATATTATCAGTGTGAAAAATCTGATAGCAGGAATTTATAGATTGTTGCTTTTGGATAATGATGGTGGCGTAGAAGTGGTTTCGTTTGTGAAGGAGTGAATTAAAGGGAACCTCTAAAAACTGTTTATTTGGCACTTCACCCCTACCCCTGAAGGGGAATAAATGAGCATCTAGGCTCCCTTTCCGCGAGCGCTGAAGCTACAGCTACTTCCAACCAGGCTCCTTTCAGTTTCCCATTTTCGATCCTGTAGATATGCACATTACTACTTAATGTCACTTTATATCTGTCGTGTAGTTTAAACCAACGTGAATAGAGATTTTACAACTGCGGTGATGAGTATCCCATACTCAAAAAGCAGGAAAGAAAATCTGACTATCGTTTGAAAACGTGTGAATGATACAACGTAAATCCAAAGTTGTGTAACACCTTATCTCCATAAAGGACTAATCTTTACAATATCTCATGATCGTTGTATTGAAATGGGAATATAAATCCGATTCTCACCTATGGATCAAATTACATCTGATCCTCGCCACGTGAGTAAATGCCTGCCAAAATACTATTGAGATGAAAGCAATTCAATTCGTCCTGGCGCTTACTATGTTCCTCATGTTCACCATACCATCCTGTGTGAAGCGCGATTCTTGTGAAAATACAATGTGTATGAACGGGGGTGTCTGTACGAGTGGAATGTGTGATTGTCCAGAAAGATTTACAGGACCAAACTGTCAGGAACAGAAAGCGCCTGGTAAAATCCTACTCCTGGGTATCAGTGTGTCACTTTGCACGTGCAGTATTTGTAATCTGAGGCTGCATTCAGAATTGGGCTTTATTCTTCCGGAAAGAACTCTTATTCCATCATCCTGATCTTGAAGTAATTTTTCGTCTTACTCTTCAACATGAGCAATTTCCTTCTGTGCATATCATAGTATGCCGAACTTTATGGAGATCCTTTTCGACCCTTTCCCGACAAAGTCAAAAATTATGTAAGTTTTAGCTGAAATCTTGTAACACATTTCCATCATAGGAGATAGTTCTTTGCCCTGAAGAATTTACCCTTGTCCATACTGTTTTGATATCACTCGGTAAACCAATCGTGATCAGAGCAGAATTATCAAAGAGTTCGATTTCTTTCAACCCGTAAACGTATCGTTACGGCGAGGCTGTGTATTGTTCAATAACTGCGTATTGTTCATTAACTAAATATTTAATCATGGAAAATTCACCAAACAAACCAGGACAAGATCACGCGACAACTACGCCTCCGCGTACAGACAAGCGAGATCCATCACAACCACCAACGAGGCGCGATCAACCTCAAGGACATCAGGATCAAGAACAAAACAAACGCGGACAGGAACCTCGCCGTGATGATGAGTTGCCGCTCAAGAAAGACCATCAACCAGTCGCCAAGTCCACTCAGAGAGAACCGTCTGAACCACATGATAAGGGTCAGTCTGCTGGAGCACATAAATCCACAAACGCCAATAAGAAAGCGCCGACTCGTGACGTGGATGATTCCGATGACGCAGATCTGCAGGATGATGAAGACATTGATGATGTCGATTATGTTGATGACGGTTCTGACATGGATGATGAAGAGAAGTAACTTCTTCAGCCTCTTTGCCTAAGTATACTAAAAACACAGAGGGTGAGCACCGGAAGTCCTCTTGCGTTCACCCTGAATCGGGTATACCTATACCACTCTTCTTCCGAAGGAGGGTCTAGTCGCTAAGATTTGACAACTTTGAGAAAGTTGTCAAATCTTTTTTCATATGCAGGACATCGCACCACACATCTTCAGAAAACGCCTCCTGATCGAAGGCTTCTTTGCGAAGGACGTTACAGAACAGACGATTCTGGAGTTCTTCACCTTTATCACCACGACACTTTCACTCAGAACCTATGGCGCGCCGATCGTACACACGACAAGCGGAGAGGGAAAGGATGAAAATCAGGGATACGATGCATTTGTGCCTCTGATTGATTCTGGTATCTACATCGGAGTCTGGGGCAATCAGAAATTTCTTTCCCTCATCATTTATACGTGCAAAGATTTTGATGAATCCGAAGCGCTAGAAAAGACAAAGCAGTTCTTCCAGATAGGTGAGTCGTATTCGAAGTTATTTTAAGAGATCCGATTTTTATATTTCTTGAAAAACACAACCACGAAGAACTCGAAGAGCACGAAGATTTTGTAAAACCAGAAAAGAAATGAAATCCTACTTCGTGTCTTTTCTTCACATGTCTACCGGTCAGATAGGCTTCGTGTCCTTAGTACTCAATTCGACTATGCTCAGTGGATGCTTCGTGGTTAGCCTCTTCCCCCACTCCGCTTGTGTTTACCTTTTAATTACTTTGCAATCAATCTTTATTCTCAAAATCTTATTATGATCCCAGAACAAAGCCATTCGTTCAAACAATCTTTGGGACTGACAGACGCTGTGATGTTGGTGGCAGGGTCAATGATTGGATCTGGAATTTTTATTGTCAGCGCAGACATCGTCCGGAATGTAGGCAGTTCCGGTTGGCTCATCGTGGTGTGGTTGATCACCGGGTTTATGACCATTGCGGCTGCCGTGAGCTATGGTGAACTAAGTGGCATGTTTCCACGCGCCGGTGGCCAGTATGTATATCTGAAAGAGGCGTTCAATCCACTTGCCGGCTTCTTATATGGTTGGAGTTTTTTTACGGTGATTCAGACTGCAACAATTGCCGCTGTAGGCGTCGCTTTTGCAAAATTCATGGCGTACCTGGTCCCCGGTGTCAGTGAAGATCTCGTGGCATTTGATCTGGGATTTCTGCGCATCTCTCCGGCACAACTTGTCGCCATTGCGTTGATCATCTTTCTGACTTATATCAATACCAGAGGCATCAAGACAGGTAAGCTGATACAAACGACGTTCACCACAACGAAACTGCTGAGTTTATTTGCACTCATTGTCTTTGGCTTTATTATGATGAAAGGCGACGTATGGCATGCAAACTGGTCCGACGCCTGGAATCTGCACGCGCTGAATAGCACAGAAGACTATGTGATGATTGCTGCCCTGGGCGCAATAGCAGCAGCGATGGTCGGATCTATCTTCAGCAGCGATGCCTGGAACAATGTGACATTCATTGCCGGTGAAATCAAAAACCCTGCGAGAAACATCGGACTTGCGCTTTTCCTCGGCACTTTGATTGTCACGATTATTTATGTGATGGCAAATGTGATGTACACTGCAGTTCTTCCGTTGCAAGAGATAGCCGGCGCAGATAAAGATCGCGTGGCAGTCGCCGCTTCCCATGTCATTTTCGGCAATGCTGGTACTGTCATCATTGCGCTGATGATTATGGTCTCGACATTAGGTTGCAACAACGGCCTTGTCCTGGCAGGCGCAAGAGTGTATTATACAATGGCAAAGGATGGGTTGTTTTTCAAACCCGCAGGTACGTTGAATGCGTTCTCTGTTCCTCAATGGGCACTATGGATGCAATGTGTGATCGCATGTCTTTGGAGCATCAGCGGCAAGTATGGTCAGTTGCTGGATATGATTTCGTTCGTCGTCGTCATTTTTTATGTGATGACCATCCTCGGCATTTTCATTCTCAGGAAAAAAAGACCTGATATTGAAAGGCCATATAAAGCATGGGGATATCCTGTTCTTCCTGCGATATATATGCTCATGGGCGTTACCTTCTGCATTTTGTTGATCATGTACAAACCACAGTTTACATGGCCTGGACTGATCATCGCTCTTGCCGGAATCCCGATGTACTATATCGCCGTGTCACGGAAGTCAAAGATTTGACAACTTTCCTAAAGCTGTCAAAATCTCCTGGATAGTACAAAGATGGGTGTACGATAGGCGAGATTGTGCGATCCATTTAGCTTCTTCGCTTCATTGAAGTACTGGCTTACCTGCGTGAGATATTGCTCATCGGTAGGGTATGTGATACGGTAATTGCTGCTTGGTGCGCCTGGAATAGGAGGTATCGCTGGTGGCGTATACCCACTTTTGTGATAGAGGCTGGACATTTCAACGCCATGATCGACAAGATATTGATCAAGAGTTTCCTTCGTCACATAAATGCCCTCCTCTACACTCTCCTGAAGACTTGTTGCCAGCCTGAATCTAAATTCAAAATAATCTACATGTTCGTGCTCATGCAAATATTGTAATACTTCCTTCGGGCTTTCTTTATGATCCAACTGATTGAAAATGCGAATGCACAGTTGTCCATCCTCAGACAGAAGACTTGATAATATTTGGGAAAGCTTCAGGTATCCGTCCGGGTATGACATAAAGTTGAAAACGCCATCTCCAATAATCAGATGAAACGCACCTTCTGCAAACGGCATCTCAAACCAATCTGCACGCACCATCTTTCGAACCTTGGGCACATCTCCGGGCCAAAAGTGATGAATCATGATTTCTGAGCGATCCACAGCGGTGAGCATTGTACCAATAGGCCAGGTGAGATGGACGATTTCCGGCGTTACACCCAGGAGCAGCACCTGAAGATTGGGAATCTGGTGTACCTCCACCATTGTAGCGGCGATTTCCTTGAGTAACAAAATCTCGGAAGCCTCTGGACGCATTGGGGGCTTCATTTGCTTAAAAAGCTCCACGTGAATATCCCAGGTTTCTGACTGCATCTTCACCAAGTAAATTACCTTTCAGCTGCATATTAATAAAATCGTGGCCAATAGCATAACGATACTCATACATCCTGAGGATCCGTATCCGAATCTCAAGTCCCACTTGATCTGGTATCTGGTGGAGTGCTGGAAAGAAATGGGCTTCGAAATTGAAATCATTAAAGGGCTTCCCACACAGGAGCGTCAGTTCGAATTGTTGCTTCCACATATTGATCTGACAAAAGTCCCCCGCAAATATGTAAGGGTGATGGATCGTAATCCTAAAGTCGTAAACCGGAGAATGACTGATATCTCCAAACGGAGTTTCAGCAGAAACCTCGTATCACAAAATTCCGCCTATGCAGGACCTGTCATCGTAAAGACAAACGCCAACTACGGAGGAATTCCTGAAACGCAGCTACGTGAAAGAAAAGATATCATTCGCGACAAAATTCATCGGATGCTCAGGCCCAAAATGGTGAAGAGCATGAATCCACATAAGTATCAGGTATATGATTCAAAAAACGACGTACCCGGAATTACCTGGAAGAATCGGCATCTTGTCGTCGAGCGATTTATCCCGGAAAGGAACGATGACTACTACAGTATCCGCGTTTGCTTTTTCCTGGGTGACGTCATTCTGAATCATAAGGTGTATTCCAAATCGAAAGTGATCAAAGGAAGTAGCATTGAATTTGTTGAACCCATAGAAACGCATCAGGATCTGATACAGATTCGGGAAAAAATAGGCTTAGACTATGGCAAATTTGACTACGTGATCCATGGAGATGAAGTGCATATTCTGGATGTCAATAAAACACCGGGGGTTGTAAGTTCAATTGAATTGAATATCAGGATTGCAAAACGATTGGCTCCAGGGATAGAGAAGTACCTCTAATCTCGAATTCAAACAATAAAGCAAAATGTGTCGCATCATCAGATACTTCAGGTTTTTTTGTGATCGCAATAAGTCAGCCGTATCGCATGACCGTATACATGTCTTCTGACTAATCCAAACTTAGAATCTTATTCAAATATGCAGGAAACATCATCACCATCCGTTGCAGAAAACTCCCCTATGTCACAGCACTATAAAAACTATGTGCTCGGTATTCTTCTGTTGGTGGGAATTTTTGCGTGGCTGGACCGACAGATTTTTGCGATGTTGATGCAGAGTATTAAAAATGAATTCGCTTTCAGTGATACCCAATTAGGATTGCTGGGAGGTGTGGCTTTTTCCGTTTTCTATGTCTCTGTAGGATTGGTGGTTGCCT